>NZ_JACIIV010000019.1 GCF_014205635.1 Polymorphobacter multimanifer | reverse complement strand
TCACCACCGCCGCCGCGCTGGTCAGCCAGTTGCTCGAAGCCCGCGACGAACGCCGGCTGCTCAAGCTCCAGCGCGACCTGGCATCTGTCAAACTGCTGATCATCGACGAACTCGGTTACGTCCCGCTGTCACCGACCGGCGCCGAGCTGCTGTTCGAGACCTTCTCCCAGCGCTATGAACGCGGCTCGACGATCGTGACATCGAACCTGCCGTTCGAGGACTGGACACAGGTGTTAGGGTCCGAACGGCTGACCGGCGCGCTGCTGGACAGGCTCACCCACCACGTCAGCATCCTCACCATGAACGGCGACAGCTATCGCCTCAAAGAATCCGCCGGCCGCCGCCGCGCCGCCGCCAGCAAAGCCGGGGCGGAGCAAAACCAGGCCACCGCCGTCGACCCTGATACGGGCGAAATTACCTAAGCCTGCCCCCGTCGCCAAAGCCGATTTGCAAAAAGGCCCCCGATCGGGGGCCTTTTTGCAAACAACCGGGCCGCACCGAAAATGGCCTGCTTTTACACCGCCACACTGGCCTGGAATCCGACCGCCGTTGACACACCTGCCACCAGGTCCGAATGGCCGCCGACATATTTGGTCAGCGAATAGATCGTCACATCGGCACCCTGCGCAAGCGGCTGCGACCACAACGGCCCCAGAAAGGTATTGTCGATAACGATGGGTGGCAGCTCCTCGTCCCCCATCACGGCCTTTCGTGCCGCATGAACCGCTTCCACATCGACAAGCGCATTGGTCGGGTTCGCAGGGCTTTCGAGATAGATCGCCGCAATACGGCCCTTTTCCTTCGCCGCCGCGATCACCGCCTCGATCTCGGGTTGCGTCGCCCCGGCCGGAAAATCGAGCCACGTCACCCCCAGCTTGCCGAGGATGCGATTGATCAGCGTCTCGGTCGCGGCATAGAGCGGCGCCGAATGGACGATGACATCGCCCGGCCGCACCAGTGCGAGGAACGTCGTCGCGATCGCCGACATGCCGCTCGAAAAGGTCAGCGCTTCCTCGGCATCTTCCCACAAGGCAAGCCGGTCCTCCAGAATCTCCTGGTCGGGGCCATTGAAACGCCCGTAGACCAGCCCCTCGGCGCCGCCCGGCCGCACACCGGTCACCCCTTCGAAAAAGCGCTTCCCGTCGGCAGCACTCTCGAAAACAAAGGTCGAGGTGAGAAAGATCGGCGGCTTGAGCGAGCCCTCCGACAACCGCGGATCATAGCCATGGCCCATCATCATCGTTGCCGGCTTCAGCTTCCTGTTGCCGATGCTTCGCGCCTGATGATGCATCGTCCGGCGCGGGCGAAAATTGTCGTCGGTCATGGTGTCTGTCCTCACATGGCTGCCCTCTCTAACACGCCAGGGCCACATGAGGACTTCAAACCTGCCAAAAAAACGGGTCCCATCGGCAGGATCGTGGCGGTCTGCGGGCGTGGCAGGCAACCGAACCGACTATAGAGCTTGCTGCACCGGAGTTATGGAAATGGGCCTTGTCGAGCATACATTGGTGGCACTCGGGATACTGGCGCTAATAGGATGGCTGACCAGGAACTGGTGGGCGGCGGCCGCTTTACCGTCAGGATATTTTATCGGTCGAGAGGTGGCACAGGCCGAGTATCGTTGGATCGAGAATTTCGGCGATGGGCTTCGAGCGAACATGCCATGGCACGCTGTCTTCGACCCGCGTGTCTGGGAAACGATCGACCAGATCGCAGACTGGCTGGGCCCCGTTACAGCCTGCATTGCCATGGCACTTGTTGCCAGTCGCCATCGCAAGCGACCTTTTGCTGGCTCACCAGGAGGGGCCGAGGATGATCGTGGAGACCTCCCCCGTTAACGCAACGCGGGCGCGGCCTTGGGGGCCACGCTGTGCGAACTGCACCAGATGGCTCTGCCTGAGGCGTTGATCTTATGGTGGGCGCGACAGGGTTTGAACCTGTGACCCCTGCCGTGTGAAGGCAGTGCTCTACCGCTGAGCTACGCGCCCCCGAAGCTGTTGGCCGGGGCATTTGCCCGGGCCACCCGCTGCCGGGCAAGGCGCGCTGATTAGGCGAGCCGCGGGCCCAAGTAAAGCCCTCTTGCTCACCAGCCTCGCCCGGCTGCATCATGCCCCGGCCATGCACGCCCCACACGTCCTCGACGACCTGCAGATCGAGCGCATCGCCGCTGGCCTCGTTGATTGTTCGCTGCCCGCCACCGAATGGACGCATGCCGCGCATTTCGCCGCGGCCCTCTGGCTGCTCCGCCATCGCCCCGGCTTCAACGCCGCCGCCATGGCCCCTGTCATCCAGCGCTACAACCTCGCCTGCGGCAACCGGAACACCGATACCAGCGGCTATCACGAAACCATCACCCGGGCTTCGCTTGCCGCCGCGGCCGCCGCCCTGGCAGCACAGCCGCACGCGGCGCTGCCAATGGTCCTCGACCGGCTGCTCGCCGGCCCTTGTGGCCGGTCCGACTGGCTGCTCGCCCATTGGCGCCACGAAACGCTGTTCACCCCCGAGGCCCGCCGCCACTGGGTGCCTCCCGATCTCGACCGGATGCCCTTCCCGCTCTGACGCCAGATCCGGGGAACCCTGTGCCAACCAGCAATGCCTAATCGACGTTGTTGCAGGCGACCTTCAAATTCCGCCCGACCCGAAACTTCGGCGATCTGCACGCCGGCAGGTCCATCGGCTCGCCGGTGCGCGGGTTGCGCCCCGACGAGGCCTTGCGCGCCGCCACGACGAAATTCCCGAACCCCACCAGCCGCACATCCTCGCCCCGCGCCAGGGCGGCAGTCACTGTGTCCAGCATCGTGTCGATCACCGCGAGCGTTGCATCACGCGGCATTGCCAACTGCTCGGCAACCATGCCGGCCAATTCCTGCTTGTTCATCCCGTCCCCCCGGACCCCTGACCCCCCAGGCCATGCCCAAGAGGTCAGGATTGCACAGAGCGCCAGGCTTCTCCAGCCCTTTCGCCAGCCTCAGTGCCGGACGGCAACACCCGGCACCGCCGCGGGCGGTTGTGCCGCCAGTTCATCGGCCTCGGTCCATTCGATCGGGGCCAACGGCAGCGAAAGCGCCAGCGCCAGCACCTCGTCGACATGCGCTACAGGGATGATCGTCAGCCCCTCCTTCACATTGGCGGGGATCTCCGCCAGGTCCTTTTCGTTCTCGGCCGGGATCAGCACGGTGGTGATGCCACCACGCAGAGCCGCCAGCAGCTTCTCCTTCAGACCACCGATCGGCAGCACCCGCCCGCGCAGCGTCACTTCGCCAGTCATCGCCACATCACGCCGGATCGGCACGCCGGTCAGCGTCGAGACGATGGCGGTCACCATCGCGATGCCCGCCGAAGGCCCGTCCTTGGGCGTGGCGCCTTCGGGCACATGGACATGGATGTCCTTCTTCTCGAACACCGAAGGCTTGATACCGAAGTGCGTCGAGCGTGCCCGCACAAAGCTGAGTGCGGCCGAAATCGATTCGGTCATCACATCGCCGAGCTTGCCAGTGGTCTTCACCACCCCCTTGCCCGGCACCGTCACCGCCTCGATCGTCAGCAGCTCGCCACCCACCTCGGTCCAGGCGAGGCCCGTCACGGCACCGATCTGGTCCTCGGTTTCGCCCACACCGAAGCGGAACTTTCGAACGCCGGCAAATTCGCCCAGATTGTCGGCATCCACCACCACCGAAGTCGACTTGCCTTCGAGGATCCGCCGCAACGACTTGCGCGCCAGCTTGGCCAGCTCGCGCTCCAGCGTCCGCACCCCCGCCTCGCGGGTATAGTAGCGAATGAGGTCGCGCAGCGCCGCGTCGGTCACCGAAAACTCATGTGCCTTCAGCCCATGCGCCTCATACTGCTTCTCCAGCAGGTGCCGCTTGGCAATCTCCACCTTCTCGTCCTCGGTATAGCCCGAGAGCTGGATGATCTCCATGCGGTCGAGCAGCGGCTGCGGCATGTTGAGGCTGTTCGCCGTCGTCACGAACATCACGTCCGAAAGATCGTAATCGACCTCCAGATAATGGTCGTTGAACGCCTTGTTCTGCTCCGGATCGAGCACCTCCAGAAGTGCTGACGACGGATCGCCACGGAAATCCTGGCCCAGCTTGTCGATCTCGTCGAGCAGGAACAGCGGATTGCTCGTCCCGGCCTTCTTCAAATTCTGCACGATCTTGCCCGGCATCGAGCCGATGTACGTCCGCCGGTGCCCGCGAATCTCGGCCTCGTCGCGCACGCCACCCAAGGATTGCCGGATGAACGTCCGCCCCGTCGCCTTGGCGATCGAGCGCCCGAGCGAGGTCTTGCCCACACCCGGCGGGCCCACGAGGCACAGGATCGGCCCCTTGAGCTTCTGCGTGCGCGCCTGCACCGCCAGATACTCGATGATCCGGTCCTTCACCTTCTCCAGGCCATAATGATCGTCATCGAGCACCTTCTGCGCCGCCACGATGTCCTTCTTCACCTTGGTCTTCTTGCCCCAGGGCAGCCCGAGCATCACATCGAGATAGTTGCGGACCACCGTGGCTTCGGCCGATTGCGGTGCCATCGCCTTGAACTTCTTCAGCTCGGCCAGTGCCTTCTCGCGCGCTTCCTTCGAAAGCTTGGTCGCGGCGATCTTGTCCTCGAGCTCGGTCGCCTCGTCCTTGTCCTCCTCGCCCTCGCCAAGCTCGCGCTGGATCGCCTTCATCTGCTCGTTGAGATAATATTCGCGCTGGGTCTTCTCCATCTGGCGCTTCACGCGGCTGCGGATCTTCTTCTCCACCTGCAGCACGCCCATCTCGCCTTCCATATGCCCCAGCACGGCCTCCAGCCGCTTCGTGACCTCGGGCTCGGCAAGCAGCGCCTGCTTCTCGGCAATCTTCAGGCCAAGGTTCGCCGCCACAGTGTCCGAGAAGCGCGCCGCATCGTCGATCTGCCCGATCTGCGAGGCAATCTCGGGGGCAGTCTTGCGGTTGAGCTTCACATAGCTCTCGAACTGCTTGGCGGCCGAGCGCAGCAGCGCCTCCACCTCGTTGGGCGCACCCGGCGCATCGAGCCGCGACGAGACCTCGGCCTCCAGATAGCCACCGGCCTCCGACAGCCGGTCGAGCGTCGCTCGCGCCTGGCCCTCGACCAGCACCTTCACCGTGCCGTCGGGCAACTTCAGCAGCTGCAGCACCGTCGCCACCGTGCCGACGTCGAACAGCTCTTCGGCACCCGGATCTTCGTCCGCCGGGTTCTTCTGGCTCAGCAGGAACACCGTCTTGTCGGCGTCCATCGCCGCTTCCAGCGCCGCCACCGATTTCTCGCGCCCCACGAACAGCGGCACGATCATCTGCGGAAACACCACGATATCGCGCAGCGGCAGCACCGGCAGCGTCTGGCGTTCGGTATCGGGGGTCATCTTCGGATCAGTCATCACAAACTCCTCCGGGCCATCAAGCCCGCTCGACCTGCAATATGGGAAGGTTCCTCATCCGCATCAACGGCACGATTGCCGAAAGGTCAAAACTGTCGCAGCCCAAATGGTTCAAAGTCCCACCATCGCCCGCACCTCGGCATCATGCTCCCCGAGCGACGGCGCCGCCCGCGGCCCCGGCCCGCTGCCGCCGGCAAAGCGCGCCGCACCCAGCGCACCCCGCACCCGCCCCGCGGCCCCCTGGGCAAAGTCGGTCAGCGCCCCGTTGTGGCGCACCTGGGGGTCATCGAGCACCGCCTCCAGCCCATTCACCCGGCCGCCCACCGCCCCCTCGCGCACGAACCCCTCCATCAGCGTCTCCAGCTTGCGCGCCGCCAGCGCCTCGCCCACCGCCCCCGTCCAGTCCTTCGCATGCCGAATCCGGCCACCCGCCGTCAGGAAGCGCGCATCCTCCGCCAGCGCATCCAGCCCCAGCGATCGCACCAGCGCCACAAACTCCACCGTCTGCATCGCGCCGATCGCCACCTGGCCATCCGCCGCCTGCCACAGCCGCGTCATCGCACCATAGGCGGGCATTTCGGGCGGCGCATCGTCCAGAAAGCTCAAGTTCCACATCGCTTCCGGCCAATTGAACGCAAGTGCCGCATCGAGCATCGAAATCTGCACATGCTCGCCCACGCCTGTCCGTTCACGCCTGAACAGCGCCGCCGTGATCGCCTGCGCCGCCGTCAGCGCCGTCACCTTGTCGGCAATCAGCGTCTTCACCAGCGAAGGCCGGCCATCCTTGTCGGTCTGCGCCGCCGCAATCCCGCTCACCGCCTGCACCACCGGATCATAGACCCTGATGTTGGCATAAGGCCCATCGGGCCCGAACCCGGTGATCGAGGCCATCACCAGCCTCGGGTTGATGGCGCTGCACCGCGCCCAGCCAAACCCCAGCCGCGCCATTGTGCCCGGCCGGAAATTCTCCACCAGCACATCTGCCCAGCCGATCAGCGCTTCCAGCAGCGCTGCCCCTTCCGCCGTCTTCACATCGGCCACCACCCCGCGCTTGCCGCGGTTGACCGCGATGAACATCGCCGACACATCGCCCTTGCGCGGCCCCATCCCCCGCACCGGGTCGCCGTTCGGGCTCTCCAGCTTCACCACATCCGCCCCCTGGTCGGCGAGCATCGCCGCCGCCATCGGCCCCGACACGATCTGCGAAAGATCGAGCACCTTCACGCCATCGAGTGGTCCCCTGGTCATCCGCTTATGTCCCGCCCGCGCGTCTCTGGCAGCCAGATCGCACTCACGATGAGCGCCATCAGCACCACTCCAAAGGTATACCAGAGCCCCGCATAGGCATCGCCGGTGCGCACCACGATATATTGCGAGATCACCGGCAGGAAGCCGCCGAAATAGCCCGTACCGATATGATAGGGGATGCTCATCGACGTGTAGCGGACCTTTGCGGGAAACAGCTCGACGAGGATCGCCGCCACCTGCCCATAGGTCATCGCCGAAAGCCCCACCATCAGCGCCACCGCCAGCACCACAACCACGCCATTGACCCGCGCCGGATCGGCCTTGTCCGGGTATCCCGCCGCCACCAGCGCCGCCGTCCAGCGGTTCGCATCGAAGCCCTCGACCCGCACCGATCCCACCCGCAGCGCCACGCCATCGGCCGGTTCCTTTTCATGGTCGATCCCGCCCTTGGAGAGGAACGCCAGCCCTTGCGCGCACTCGGTCCCGGGCTTGCCGAACACGCTGTAATCGCACGCCGGCAGCTCGATCGTCACCGGATTCGCCGCCACCGCCTCGCCCAGTGCCGGGTTCGCCGCATCGCCCATCATCCGGAACAGCGGGAAGATCAGCACAAGCGTCAGCGCATAGCCGAGCAGCAGCAGTTTCTTGCGCCCGATCCGGTCGGACACCCAGCCGAACACCACATAAAGCGGCGCCGCCAATGTCGCCCCGATCGCCATGAACACCAGCGCCTGTGTCTCGGGAATCCGCGCCGTCCCTTGCAGAAAATACAGCGTGCCGAACTGCGAGGTGTAATAAATCACCGTCAGCCCCGCCGCCACGCCGAACAACGCCACAAAGATATTGCCGATGTTGGCGCGATCCGAAAAACTCTCGACGATCGGGTTCTTCGACGTCGTCCCCGCCTCCTTCATCGCCTTGAACACCGGGCTTTCCGAAAGCTTCAGCCGGATCCACAACGAAATCCCCAGCAGCAGCAACGACAGCAGGAACGGCACCCGCCACCCCCAGGCCACGAACTCATCCTCGGGGATGATCGACCGCGCCCCCAGCACCACGCCGATCGCCAGCAGGAAGCCGCCGGCCACCGACGCCTGGATCCAGCTCGTATACTGGCCGCGCTTGTCCACCGGCGCATGCTCGGCAACGTAAATCGCCGCCCCGCCATACTCGCCGCCCAGTGCCAGCCCCTGCAGCGTCCGCAGCAGCAACAGCAGCAAAGGTGCCGCAATCCCCGCCTGCGCCTGGGTCGGCAGCACGCCGATCGCCGCGGTTGCCAGCCCCATCAGCGAGATCGTCACCAGAAACGTGTATTTCCGCCCGATCCGATCCCCGAAATAGCCGAACAGCACCGCCCCCAGCGGCCGGAAGAAAAACCCGATGGCAAAGGCACCGAGCGAAAACAGCAGCTCGGTGGTGGGGTTGCCGGTGGTGAAGAACAGCTTGCCGAGGAGCGACGCCAAAATGCCGTAGATGAAGAAATCATACCATTCGAACACCGTCCCCAACGCCGAAGCGACGATCACCAGCCGGTCCCGCTTCGGATCGAGCGCCACTCCCCCCAACTCAGCCAATCACCGTCTCCCCACCATCGACCCTCTCCCCGATGGTCCGGACAAAGGTCTAGCGGCCTGCGCAATTCCCGCAAGCCATCGCGCATGGCCAGTGCTAGCTTTCACCGATGCGCGCTCTCCTCCTCGCCATGCTGCTCGGCACAGCCGCCGCAGCACAAAACATCCAGCTCACCGGCACCATCACCGCCGCCGACCACCAAAGCTACCAGACCCACGCCTTCGACGTGCCCCCCGGCGTCACCCGCGTCGATGTCACCTTCACCCGCACCCCCGAGGCCGGCATCACCATCGACCTGGGCATGCTCGAAGACGGCCGCCCGCGCGGCTGGTCGGGGAGCAACAAGCAGCGCTTCAGCATCGGCCTCGCCGAGGCCACCCCCTCCTACACCCCCGGCCCCGTCGCCGGCCGCCGCATGGCGCTGGCACTCGGCATCCCCAACGCGCGGAGCGGCAGCACCGCAAGCTGGACCGCCACCATCGGCTTTTCACGCGACCCCGCCACGCCACCACCGCCACCACCAGTCGTCAACCCGGCTCCGTCAGCCCCCGGCTGGCTGCGCGGCGAGCTCCACGCCCACAGCACCCATTCCGATGGCGCTCGCCCCATCGAAGCCAGCCTGCAAGCCGCCCGCGCCGCCGGGCTCGATTTCATCAGCCTCACCGAGCACAACACCGTCTCGCAGCTCCAGGCTCTCGCCCACCTCCAGCCCGAATACCCAAGCCTCATCCTGCTGCCGGGCCAGGAGATCACCACCTTCAACGGCCACGCCAACCTCTTCGGCAGCACCACCCCCGCCCCCTTCATGGCCCGCGACTGGCCACAAACGCTCCCCCCCGGCCTGCTGAGCATCAACCACCCCGCCCTCCCCTCGGGCGAAATCTGCATGGGCTGCGGCTGGACCCAGCCCATCCCCGAACGTGCCACCCTTGTCGAAGCCGTCAACGGCAGCGCCATCGCTGCCGCCGGCGGGCTGGTCGAAACCCCCATCTCCGCCCTGCCCTGGTGGGATGCCCAGCTCGCGACGGGCAAACGCCTTATCGCCATCGGCGGATCGGACAATCACGACGCCAGCCTGGCCCCGCCCGATCCCCGCGCCATCGGCCATGTCACCACCATCGTCTGGGCCGAAGCCCGCACCCCCGCCGCCCTTCTGAAAGGCCTCGAAGCCGGCCACGCCTTCATCCAGATCGGCGGCCCAGCCCGAATGCTCGACATGACCGCAGGTGCCGCCCCCATGGGCAGCACCGCCAGCCCCGGCACGCCGCTCCGCATCACCGTCACCGACTGCAACGGCTGCAACGCCGAGCTCATCCATCAAGCCAAGGTCATCGCCACCCTGCCCATCACCGATGGCCCGCTGAACTTCACCCCGCCGGAAAACCTCACCGGCCCCATCCGCGCACACATCCGCGACAGCCGCGGTCAGCTCACGCTGATCGGCAACCCCATCTGGTATCACCCTCCCTCCCGCTTGCGGGGAGGGACCGGCGCGAAGCGCCAGGGTGGGGGTCCCGCCCCCGCAAGAAAGGGCCCTACAGCCTCGCGACCAGCCCCTGCCGCGGATCAATCTCACCCCTGACAAGTGCCCCCCACGCCGGCAGCACCGCCTCGGCCCCTGCAATCTCGCGCACCGCCAGCCAGCCCAGCGACCCGGCAAACAGCGCCCAGGCCGCCGCCAGCCGCGCCTCGAACCCTGCCGGCCCCCATTCCTGCACCCGCTCGGCAATCACCGTCGGCGCAAAAAAGAATTGCGGCTGCGGCCCCGGCAGCAAATCGGCCGCCAGCACATCCCAGTGCGTATCCCCCACCACATGGCTCGCCTCCAGCCGGACCCCCAGCGCCCGGTGCACGGCAGCGCGCACCACGCCATTGCCCGCCATGTCGACCAGCGCCACCGGCCCCGCCTCGCCGTCCAGCGTCCCGCTCTGCTCATAAGGCAGCACGAGGTCGAAATAGCCCGTCGCCTCGCAGAAGCCGGCATTCGCCGCCGAAGTCAGCCCGATCACCCGCGCGCCGCGCGCCTTCGCCAGCGCGGCCAACCCCAGCGCCGTCTTGCTCGAAGCGGACGCCAGCACCAGCGTCCCCGGCCCATCCGCCAGCATCGCCTCCAGCGCGAACGCGGTGGTGAACAACGGCCGGAACAGCGCCTGCACCGCCTCGCTCCCCATCGCATCGTCCGCGGTCACATAGCGGTTATAGACCGCCGCCAGCTTCGCCCGGTGCTCGCTCACATCATCGAACCCGCGCGCCGACACTTTGCCCAATAGCGTTCGGGGCCGCACCACCGCATGGCTCGCCATCGGCCAATAGCCATAAAATCGCTGCCCCACCTCCACGCCGTCGGCGCGGCTCTCCACCACCCGCGCAAACCCCCACACGGGCACCACCCCCCTGCCCTCGGGCGCCGGCCAGAAGTTCCAATACTGGAAATCCACCCCATGCACCGCATAGGTCACATTGTTCGCCGTCATCGAAAACAGCTCGATCGCCAGCAGCGTCTCACCCTCGGCCAACACCACCTCGCGCTCCACCGCCACGCCGTCGCCGATCGCATCGCGCCGCACCTGAATCTCGATCATCACCCATCTCCCCAATCTTTCCTCCATCCTCGCACGCCCTTGCCGCCCCCGCCAACCCCTGCCACTCGGCGCAGATGCGTATCATTGCCTGCCTCCTCGCTGCTGTTGCCTTGCTTGCCCTCGCCAGCCAGGTCAGCTTCCCCCTCGGCCCTGTCCCGCTCAGCCTGCAGTCGCTCGCCGTGCTCGTCATCGGCGTCTGGCTCGGCCCCCGGCTCGGCGCCGCCGTCGTCGTCGGCTGGCTGGCACTCGCCGCCGCCGGCCTTCCCGTCCTCGCCGAAGGCAAGTCCGGCCTCGGCGGCCCCACGCTCGGCTTCCTCGTCGCCATGCCCTTCGCCGCCGCCCTGGCCGGCCGCTGGCCACGCTTCCCCACCATGCTCGCCGCCCATGCCCTCATCCTCGTCGCCGGCTGGTGCTGGCTCGCCACCATCATAGGCCCCCTGAAAGCCCTGTCCGCCGGCGTCCTCCCCTTCCTCCCCGGCGCGCTCATCAAGTCGCTGCTTGCCGCAGCCTTCGCCGCCCGCTTGCGCAAAGCCCCGCAATCCGCCAACCAAAGCCGATGATCCGCAGCGCCGCCCTCGCCCTCCTCCTGAGCACCCCGACCATGGCCGCCGAAGCCCCACCGCTCACCCTCGAACGCGTCTTCGCCAACCCCGCACTCGCCGGCAGCACCCCGCGCGCCCTCACCATCGCCCCCGATGGCAAGCACATCGCCTGGCTCAAGCCCCGCGCCTCCGACGCGCTCCGCTATGATCTCTGGCTGCGCGACACCGCCACCGGCACCGAGCGCCTCCTCGCCGATTCCGAGGCGCTCTCCCCCGCCCCGGCAAAACTCTCCGAAGCCGAGCTGATGCGCCGCGAGCGCCTGCGCATCGGCGGCCAGCGCGGCATCGTCGGCTATCAGTGGAACAGCGACGGCCAGTCGATCCTGGTCCCCCTCGATGGCGATATCTGGCTGGTGCCCCTTTCAGGCACCCCCCCCCTGAATCAGCCAAGGCGACTCACCAACACCCCCGCCACCGAGCTCGATCCCAAGCTCAGCCCCAGGGGCCGCTATCTCAGCTTCATCCTCGACCAGAACCTCCACGTCCTCGATCTCGGCACCAACACCACCCGCCAGGTCACACAGGACGGCGGCGGCACCGTCAGCCACGGCACCCCCGAGTTCGTCGCCGACGAGGAGATGGGCCGCCGTACCGGCAACTGGTGGTCCCCCGACGACAGCCGCATCGCGATCACCCGCATCGAGGAAAAGGATGTGCGCGTCGCCGTTCGCGCCGCCATCGGCGCCGACAGCACCCGCGTCTCCGAACAGCGCTACCCCTTCGCCGGCACCCCCAACGTCCGCATCACCCTCGCCGTCCACGACGCCACCGGCGCAAAGCCCCCCGTCAACGTTGATCTCGGCCCCGATGCCGACATCTACCTCGCCCGCGTCAAATGGCTGGCGCCCGATCGCCTCGTCATCATCCGCCAGCCCCGCGACCAGTCGCGCCTCGAACTCCTCGACGTGAACCTCACGACCGGCGCCACCACCCCCATCCTCACCAGCACATCAAAAACCTGGATCGACCTCCACGATACCCTCCACGCCATTCCTGGCAGCCGCGACATCCTCTGGGCCTCTGAGCACACCGGCCACCGCCACCTCTACCGCGCGTCCGGAAGCACCCTCACCCCGATCACCAGCGGCGACTGGTCGGTCGACGAACTGCTCGGCGTCGATGCCGCCGCCGGCCGCATCATCTTCACCGGCTTCATGGAAAGCCCGCTCGAAAAGTCGCTCTATGCCGCCCCGCTCGATGGCAGCGCCGCTCCGCGCCGCCTCTCCCCCGCCGGCCACTGGACCGAGGCCGTCGCCGACAAGGCCGGCCGCATGGCGCTGCTCAACTCGTCGTCCCCCATCCAGCCCCCGCGCCTCGATCTGGTCGATACCGCCACCGGCACCACGACCGCCATTGCCGCCAATCCGCTCGCCGAAACGCCTTATGCCCCCTACGCCGCCGATCATGTCGTCCCCGAATTCGGCACCCTCACCGGCGCCGACGGCAGCACCCAGCTCAACTATAGCATCATGGAGCCCAAGGGCCTCAAGCGCGGGCAGAAGGCCCCCGTGTTCTTCGAAGTCTATGCCGGCCCCGGCAGCCAGCGCGTCACCCGCCGCTGGGGCTCGATGCTCCACCAATATCTCGTCCGCCAAGGCTGGATCGTGTTCAGCGTCGATGGTCGCGGCACGCCCCACCGCGGCACGGCCTTTCGCGATCCGCTGTTCAAGGCCATCGGCAAGGTCGAGGTCGATGATCAGATCGCCGGGCTCGACTGGCTCAAGAAACAGTCCTTCGTCGATCCCGCCCGCGTCGCCGTCTATGGCTGGTCCTACGGCGGGTTCATGACGCTGCGGCTGATGACGAAGCACCCCCAGGCCTTCGCCCGCGGCATCGCCGGCGCCCCGGTCACCGACTGGACGCTTTACGACACCCACTACACCGAGCGCTATCTCGGCAACCCGAGCATCGACAAGGCCCCTTACACCGCCACCGACGTCACCCTCGATGCGGACAAGCTCGAACGCCCGCTGCTCATCATCCACGGCCTCGCCGACGACAATGTGGTCTTCGACAACAGCGCCCGCATGATCGCCGCCCTCCAGAAAGCCGGCAAACCCTTCCAGGTCATGCCCTACCCCGGCCAGACCCACGGCATCCCCGACCCGGCGCTCAAGACCCACCAATGGCGCACCATCCTCGATTTCCTGGCCCCGATCGCGCCGAAGGCCAAGTGATCCGCGATTGACACCGTCCCCCCGCGCGCCATCATCGCCGCGCAGGGGGATAATGCCATGAAGACCAGCGACCACACCGGCCTCAGCCGCCGCACGCTCCTCGCCGCCGCCGCCCTCGCGCCACTCGCCAGCGCCCGCGCGCAAGCCACCCCCACCACCCTCTTCACCAACATCGGCATCCTCCTCGGCGACCGCATCCGCGAAAACGCCGCCCTCGCCGTCATCGGCGGCCGCATCGCCGCCATCGGAGACACCGAGGCCCTGCTCGCCGCCTACCCCCAGGCCGAGCGCTACGATGGTCGCGGCAAGCTGCTTATGCCCGGCCTCGTCAACTGCCACGCCCATCTCTCCGCCACACTCGCCCGCGGCTTCAACGAGGATTTCGGCTTTCCCAATTCCGCCAAACTCGCCCTCAACCCGAACAGCCTGCTTTCCCCCGAAGAGCGCACGCTGATGGTCAGCATCGGCGCGCTCGAAGCCATCCGCACCGGCACCACCACCTTGGTCGAAAACGTCACCGGCATCGCCCCCGCCGCGTCCGCCCTCGCGGCATCCGGCCTGCGCATGGTCTTCGCCGAAGCGGTGCGGGACAGTGAGAATGTCGCCGGCCCCATGGCCCCCGAAGGCCTCGCCGCAAGTGTGCAGCCCATCTTCTCGCAAGCGCGCCGCGAGGAAGGGCTGGCGCGCATCATGGCGCTCCACAGCCGCTGGCACGGCCATGATGGCGGCCGCGTCAGCGTGCTCCCGGCCGCCAACCTCGCCGAAACCTCATCGCCCGAACTCCTCCAGGCGCTGCGCAGCTTCGCCGACAAGCACGGCCTCAGCTACACCATCCATCTTTCGCAGAGCATCGCCGAAGTCGAGTTCATGAAGCGCTGGCACGGCCTCACCCCACCGGCCTTCCTCGCCGCGCACGGCTTCCTCGGCCCCCGGCTGTTCGCCGCCCATTGCCGCTATGTCGATGCCGCCGATATCGCCCTCATCGGCAACAGCGGCATGACCGTCTCGCACCAGGCCGGCATGGCCGCCAACCGCGGCGTCATCCCGCCCATCCACAAGCTCCGCGCAGCCGGCGCCCGCATCGCCTATGGCACCGACAACAACACCAACGACCTGTTCTCGGTCATCCGCACCGCCCTCCTCACCGAGCGCATCGACCGCGCCAACAGCTTTCCGGAAGAATTCCCCGGCGTGCGCCCGCAACCCGAAGACATGTGGGAGGATGCCACGCTCGGCGGTGCCAACGCGCTGGGCATGGCCGACCAGACCGGCAGCATCGCGGTGGGCAAAAAGGCCGATCTCATCGTCGTCGACACCCAGGCCGCCCACCTCGTGCCCAGCGGCCGCTTCCTCTCCGCCCTCGTCCACAACGGCCAACCGTCGGACATCGTCTCGTCGATGGTCGATGGTCGCTTCCTGATGCGCGATCACAAGGTGCTGACGATGGACGAACCCGCCCTCATCGCCGAGGCGAACAAGGTCGGGTCCCGCATCTGGAACCAGATCCGCGCCGCCGGCCCGGTCACCATCCCGGGCCGCCCCGCCGCCTAGAGTGTGTTTCGCAAGAATGGACACCGGTTTCGCAAACAAACGCACGATAACAGGACGCCAGACCGGCATTCCGATCCCACCAGAAGGCGCGCCTAGCGCGCCAGATAGAGTTGCCGCAGCCGCGCCAGCTCCGCCGGTCCAAGCCCCATGTCTTCGCGCAGATAGCGGTCCAGGCCACCGCGCGCATCGATTGCGGCCAGGCTCGCTTCGATATAGCGACGCTCCACGCCGATCAGCGCTTGTGAAACATCGGTCGGCAGCCGCGCAAACATTGCCATCATTGGGTCAGGCTTCCCCCCCGGCGCGGGCGGCTTGGGGCGGTAATGCTGGTTGGACAGCAGATAATCTTCGATCGCCGTCTCGCGCGGCACACCCAGCGAGAGGAGCACGAGCACCGCCGCCAGCCCGGTCCGGTCCTTGCCCGCCGAGCAGTTGAACGCCAGCGGGGCACGGCCTTCAACCAGTTCGGCAAACATCTCCTTGAACTGACCGCCAAACTGCACCGGCATTTCGGTGTAGAAGCTCGCCATCGCAGCGCGCGTATTTTCAGCCGAGATATCACCACCACCGAACATCGCCATCAGCGGCGCCATCTCCAGCTTGTACTCGCGCGTCAGCACTTTCATGTTCATGCTGGCCGGCCAGTTGACAGGCTCGCGCATCCGCTCTTCGTTGGCGCGAAAGTCACAGACAGCGCCAATGCCGAGCCCGGAAAGATAGCGGTAGTCGCCAGCTGTCAGTCCGCTCATCACTGCCGAACGGTAGATCTTGCCCCATTTCACCGGCCGCCCATCGATGGTCACATAGCCTCCGAGATCCCGGAAGTTCATGCCGCCCTCAAGCGGCAGCACCCGCTCGGCCAGCCGCAATTCGCGGCCATCGGCGCCGCGCAGCAGAAAATAGGGTCGCGGGTTTGCCGGCGCATCCACAAGAGCATCGCTCCCCACCGCAGCGGCAACGACGGTTCCGCGCCGTGCATCGGCTGTCGTCAGGCGGCTGATCTGCACCGGCGCCCGCAATCCGCTCCAGCGCAGGCGAACCTTGTCCCCCTCACGCACCGCCTCTCCCAACACCGCCAGAGGCGTCACGGCCTCGCGCGCCACCGCCGCCACCGGCTGCACCAGCGGCATCGATACCAGCAGAAGCAAAAGCAGGTTCCGCATCGTCATTCTCCTCAGAAATTGAAGCGCACGCCGGCCAGAAAGCGTCGGCCGATCTGCTCCACCTCGGTCGGCCGATCGCGGGCGCCCTGATACGCCACATAGATCTCATCGGTGAGGTTGGTCGCATCGACGAAAACGCCAATGTTGGGTGTCACCTGATACCGCAAGGCCACATCGAGGTTTGCATAGCCGGCGCGCCGCTCGTCGCCGCCCACGCCCACGCCGAAGCCGCCGAGCGTATCGACCCAATCGGAGCGCCACTGGTAGGAAACACGGCCGGAAAAACCGTATTTCTCATAGAAAAGCGACGCGTTGACGATCCGGTCGGACGTGCCGGGAAATCCGGCTCCGGTACGATCGAACGTATCGAAATCGCCGCCGATGAACGAAACATTCCCCTGGAAGCCAAAGCCCGAAAGCGCCCCGGGCAAGAATTCGAACTGCTGGAGATAGGAAAGCTCGAGGCCGTACAGCTTGCCGTTGTTGCCGTTGAGCGTCGAAATCAGATCATAGTTCGATCGGTCGATGCCGCCTGAATCGTAAATGTCCGAGTTCACGCGTGTACGACTGTCGAACAGCACATTGTCCACCCAGCGATAGTAGAAGCTTGCCGAAAGCAGTCCATCGCCCGGAATATAATATTCGAGCGCCGTATCGAGCCCCCAGGTATATTCAGGCCGCAGATTGGGATTGCCGCCAGCAACCGTGCCGGGTGTCGATGTGTCCGAAATCGCGGCGCCCGGCCGGACCTGGCCGAAGCCCGGGCGTGAAACGCTGCGTTGCCCCGCCAGTCGCAACACAAGGTCATCGGTCAGATCGATCTTGGCGTTGATGCTGGGAAAAAAGTCCCAATAGCTGTTGCGCACCGTCAGCGGCGTGAAAGTCGTCCCGATGCGGAGGAAGCCGCTGCTCTCCTGCACGAAATTCTCGATACGCCCGCCAGCCACAACCTTGGCGCGCCCGAATTCGAACGCTGCGCTGCCATAAGCCGCAAACAGCTGCTCGCCGATCTCGTAGCGCTCGGTAGGGCTTATGAAGCCTTCACGATCGAACCCGCCAGGGATCGCGGCATCAAGTGCAGCTTCCAGATCGCGCCGCAGCCGCTTGTTGTCGACATAGCGGAAGCTGGTGCCGCTGGGAAAGCCCGTCTCCCATGGCCGGTCCGTCAGATAATCCGCAGCGGGGAGCCCCGCCACGTTGCGGGTAATCTGGCTGAAGACGTTACCGTCGATATCCCGGTCATCATATTGCGCACCGAATTTCAGGACCGCGTCGCCCAGCGTTCCGGTCACATCAGCCTTGGCAGTGTAGCTTTCGGAGCGGATGCTGGAGAACAGCGGCAGCGCCACATTGAAATCGAAACCCGCCTGGTTGAATGCCTGCAAAGGGGTTCCCCGCACCCGCGCCGGCGTCGGCGGCGTGCCAGGCCCCGGCACCGTGGTGAACAGCGACAGCGTCGGCAGATCGGGGTTGCTGCGATCATAGGTCAGGCTGGGACGAAGGAAGGGATTGAGCGCCTGGTTCTGCAGCAGAAGCGGGATGTAGCTGGTGTTGATCACCTTGGTATAGTTGCCGCGCCACGTCGCCGACCAGTCGCTTCCCAGCTCATGGTCGCCGCCCAGGGTCAGCAGATAATTGCGGTTGCGATAATCCGAATCCGAAAGCGTACCGCGCACCGAGACGCCCACCAGATCGCCGCTGGATGCTGTTCGCGTGCCCGAAAAGGCTCCCGAATTCTGGAACACATACTGGTTGCGCTCTTCGTCATCGTTGAACTCGGTGAAGATGCCTTTCACGAACAGCCGATGGCCCTCCGCGGGGCGAAATTCCAGCCCGGCCGAAAGCCCGTTGTTCTCGCGCGTGAGGATGTAACTGCGAAAATCGAACGTCGTCGGCAAATTGTCGGGCCCATAGGCAAATTCCCGATTGTCGGTAATCTGGTCGCGCAGATAATGCGATCCCGCCAGCAGGACCCCGAATTTGTCGTTGGACCAGGAAACGCGCAAGCTCGCCTGGCGCTGCTGGCCGCCACCAAGCTCCATCCAGCCATAGCCGAGGTCGCCCGCAACATCGAAGCCCTTGCGGTCCATCGGCGAGAAGGTCTTGAGGTCGATCAGCGCCACCACGGCCTCGGCCGGAATATCTGCTGTCAAAGACTTGTTGACCGTCACGCTCGAAAGAATGACGCTCGGAATGGCGTCGAAACGGAACGCGCGGCTGGCACCACCTTCGTCCACGCCGATGATCGGCACGCCATCGACGAGCACGCTCGTCCAGCGATTCGGGGCGCCACGCACCTGAATGTAGCGCTCCTGCCCCTGGTCGCGCTGCACGGCAATCGCCGGCAGCCGGCTGAGCGCCGCCGCCGCATTCTGGTCGGGAAACCGCCCGATGGAATCGGCAGCGAGCACCGAAACCAGATTGTCCGCCCGGCGCTGCTCCTGGATAGCCAGTGCCTGCGCTTCCTTGATCGGCGACAACACCAGAATTTCGTCGTCAGACAGCGCATCGCCTTCCTCGGGGACTGCCTGCGCCAGCACCGGCGCTGCAATGCCGAAAGCGGCGGCGCCCACCAGCAAACGCCAGAACATCCTGTCGCCCAACCACATCGCCCCTGCCCCTCTTCAGTTCAGAAGCTGCGCTAGGCTGGCTCGATGACACGCGGTTTACACAATTTGTCGATTTTGATGATTTATGAATGACGGAACCATGACACCATGGCCCCGCCATGGTGTCGGGCTCACCCGCTCATCTCGCTTCGTCCCGACGCCGCAAGGCAGCCCGTTCAGAACGTCCCCGGCACCTCGCGGGAAACCACTGTCGGCTCGGCCGGCACCAGCATCTCCAGCGCCGGCGCAGCCGCCGCCGATCGGGACGCCGTCGCCGGTCCAAGGGTGATCGGCGCGCAAATCCGCCCCGCCAGAAAATCGAGCGCCCGCGCCGTCGAGGCCTCGCGCGGGTCTCCCATCTGCAGCGAAAGGCCATCGGTCGCACTGCAGCTCGCCGCCACCTCGCTCACCAGGCCATTGAAATAGTCGCCGCGTCCGGCGGCGTTGCGGTTGGCAAACGCCGTGATCCGCAGCCGGTCATCGCACTCCGCCCGGTCGCGCGCGATCTGCCCCACCGGCTTGCCGAAGGTGTTGGTTCCAACGAGCGCGCTATTGGCGGCCAGATAGGGCGTGAAGGCGTTGATCACCAGTTCGCTCGCCGATGCCGTCGCCCCGGTGCCGATGAAGGCGATCTTCAGCGGCGCCACCGATTGCAACTGGCGGCGGAACAGCCGCGTCTCGTTGAGCGACGATTTGGATGGCCGGAACGTCTCGACATTGAACACGTCCGACGGCAGCCGGTTCTCCCCCAGCAAGTCCCCCATCAGCTCGGCAATCCGCAGCAGCCCGCCGCCATTGTAGCGCAGATCGATGATGAACTGCCGCACCCCCTGCGCCCTCATCGTCGCAAAGGCGCTGCGAAGCGCCGGATCGGACGGATCGATGAAGGTCCGCATGTTGATATAGCCGGTCCGCTGCCCGTCCGCCTCGATGATCCGCGTCCCGAACCGCGGCGAGATCGGCGCGATATTGAATTCGGCCTTGGTGATCGTCACCACCCGCTCGGCCCCCGCCACATCGCGCACCCGCAGCGCCCGGCTCAGCCCCACCGTTGCCGGCCCGAAGGCCGCACTCACCCCCGCCGCACCCTCGGCGGCAATGATGTCGGCCACCGGCCGCAGCGTCGCATCATTGGTGCCGATTGCCAGGATGGCCGTCCCCCGGTCGATCCCCGCCGCAAGTGCGGGCGCCCCCTCGAAGGCATCCGCCACCATCACAGTCCGTCCCGGCGCATCGGTCATCACGCGAATCCCAAAAGCCGCCGTCGAGCCTGTCGCAAAGAACGCATTCTCCTCGGCAATCGAGGTCACGAAAGTGAAGAACCGGTCCTTCCCTTCCGCCCGCGCCGTCGCCGTCAGCGCATCCACATACGCCCCGACCGACCCGAACGCCGAGGCATCGACACTCGCCGGCAGCAGCTCGGGAAACAGGTAGAACTCCCTGATCTCCGCATTCGCCCAGGCCTGGCGGGACGCAAGGCTGCACGTCCCCGAAGGGGGCGGAGTCGGTGTCGGTGTCGGTGCCGGGGTCGGAGTTGGCGTCCCGCCGCCCGTTCCCCCCCCGCCATCACCGCCGCCACAGCCAGCCAGCGCCATCGCCAGACTTGCCACACCGACGAGGGGCCACCGAAACACGCTCATGGGCGCATCCTTGCCAGAAAAGTGCCAAAGTCAAACCGTGAAGATTCGCACCTCATTGCTGGCATCGCTGCTGCTGCTCGCCGCCTGCGGCTCGGCTCCTGAAGTCCCCACACCCCGCTGCCCCGCCATCACCCCCCGCAGCATCGCCATCCCCGGCGGCACCGTCACCATGGGCTCCGAAAACTTCCACGCCGAGGAAGCGCCCATCCGCACCGCGCAAGTCGCCGCCTTCGGCATCGACGCCACCGAAGTCACCAACGCCCAGTTCGCCGCCTTCGTCGCCGCGACCGGCCATGTCACCACGGCCGAGCGCCTCGGCGGCGGCGCCGTCTTCAGCCACCCGGCGCGCGTCGTGAACCTCGATGATCTCACCCAGTGGTGGCAGCTCGACCCCCAGGCCCAATGGCGCCACCCGCACGGCGCCGGCAGCACTGCCGACCCGGCCAGACCCGTCGTCCAGGTCACCCTCGAAGATGCCCGCGCCTATGCCCGCTGGGCGGGCCGCGCGCTCCCCACCGAAGCCGAATGGGAACACGCCGCCCGCGGTGGCCTGGCAAATGCCGACTACAGCTGGGGCAACGACCGCAAGGCCGCCGCCACCCACGCCAACCACTGGCAAGGCATCTTCCCGATCAAGGACACCGGCGACGACGGCTTCAAGAGCATCGCCCCCGCCGGCTGCTTCAAGCCCAATGGCTATGGCCTCCACGACATGGCCGGCAACGTCTGGGAGCTCACCGAAACCGCCTGGGACCGGCCCGATGCGCCCGGCGGCAGCAGCGTCATCAAGGGCGGCAGCTGGCTCTGCGCCAACAATTTCTGCCTCCGCTACCGCCCCGCCGCCCGCCAGCCCGGCGATCCCGAAATGCCCACCGACCATATCGGCTTCCGCACCATCACGCGCCTGCCGGCCGCTGCCCCGGGCTGACGCCGTCCTTGGGCAGGATCACCTCCACCCGCCGGTTGCGCTGCCGCCCCGCCTCGTCATCGCCGCCATCGGCGCCGGCATTGGGCGCCACCGGCCGTGCTTCACCCAGCCCGATCGTCTCCAGCCGCGCCGCGTCGATGCCCTTGCCCACCAAAAAGCTCTTCACGGCACCCGCCCGCGCTTCGGACAATCGCTTGTTGTAATCATCGTCCCCGCGCGAGTCGGTATGCCCCTCGATCCGGATCGTCCCGCTCCCCCCGGCCTGGATGAGCTCGGCAAGCTGCTCCAGCGTCGCCTGCGCCGCCGGCCGGATCGTCGCCTTGTCGAAGTCGAACGTCACATCGCCCGAAAGCGAAATCACCGTGCCGCGCTCGGTCTCCACCGCCCCCAGCTCGCTGCGCAGCGCCTCCACCGTGCGAAGCGTGCTGCCGCCCTGGCGCCCCGCCGCCATCGTCGATCCACCCCCGCTCGCCGGAGCCATCCGCGATGTCGGATTGGCGCGCATCCCCGAAAGCGCCGAAGCTTCCGGAACAGCGCCCCCACCGCGAACGCCATCGGTCGGCAGCGGCACATCGAAGCGCGGGCTCGATGCATTCACATTCCCCACGTCGGACTGGCCGTTGAGCACCATCATTGCATTGCCCGAGCCCGGCAGTCCGCCCTCAAACACCAGCTGCCCCTGCATCGTCTGACCGGGTGCCACCGTCAGCGTCGGATTGGTCGAGGATTTCACCAGCAGCAGTTTCTCGCCGGCATCATTCAAGATGTAGGCCGTGTCGCGCCCCGAAGCGAGCTGCACATCGCGCTCGCGCCCGTTCATCACCAGCACATCGACGAGCGTCCGCTCGCCCGAAGACCGCACCGTCAGCACCTGCAGCACCACACCGCCCGGATGCGCCAGCTGCACATCGACCCTGGCACCCTCACCACCGCCGATCCCGCCATCGCAGCCGGCAACCGCCACCCCGCCCAGCAGCGCGAGCGCCAGCCACCGCCATCGACCGGTCACTGCGCCGCCCCCGCCGCCAGCGGCAAGTCGATCCTGAATCCCGGAGTCGTCGTATGCTCGTTCGACATCGACTGGTTCTCGTTCAACACCAGCGTGGCATTCCCCACTGGGGACAGCCGCCCCAGAAACACCAGCTCGCCCTCCATCGTCTGCCCGGGCTCGATCACCAGCCGTGCATTGTTGACCGGCGGGGACAGATACAGCCGCTCGCCACCATCGAGCACCAGATAGCCGTTGCGATTGGTGTTGAAGCGGTTGAGCTGCACGTCCCGCTCGCGGCCGTTGATCACCCGCATGCCGATCGCCGTCTCGGTGGCACGCGACTGGATCGACGTCAGCTGCAGCACCACACCCGAGGGATGCGCCACCTGCACATCGAGCGGCCCAACCGCGCCGCCATTCCACAGACTGGCCGATCCGCCTGCCGCCGGCTCGGGAGCGCCATCGGCTGCCGGCGCCGCTACCGGCGTTGCCACATCGGCAGTGCCGGTCTTCTCATCACCGCCGCCGCAGGCCGATACGCCTGCCAGCAACAGCACCACCACCATGGCACGAAGCCCGCTTTGCTCGATCACGCAACATACTCCACTCGCACAACACGCCGGTTCTGCCGACGCAACGGCACCATAGTCGCAAGCCGCGCCCGGACAACCGCTGAACCACGGTCAAGGATCCTGCCGCGCGATGCAAAGCCGGATCGTTGCTTTTTCCCGGCCAACGCTGCTTCATGCGCGCCTTGACCAGGAGTGCGTGGTGCTGAGCCTGTTTCTCATCCTCGCCCAGCAGCCAGGCGCCCTGCCCGATATCGACTTCGACCTCGGCGCCACCAGGCCTCTCTCCGGGGCCAGGGCCGACGCCGGCGACGAGATCATCGTCACCGGCACCCGCGACCCCGATCGCCGCCGCGTCCAGCCTTTGCCCGATCTGATGCCCCAGCCGCCGCGCCTCAAGCTCGATCTCGGCGACGGCGCCAGTGCCGACATCGACACCCAGCGCGGCCGGCTCGGCGACGGCCAGGTCAAGGCGACGCTGAAGATCCCCTTCTGAGGGTCAGCGCCGCACCATCCCCTTCTTCTCCAGCCGCCACACCAGCTGGTCGAACCGGTCCTGCCCGAAGAAGGGCTCACCCTCCACCACCATCAACGGCACCCCATAGTGGCCGCCCTTGCGCTGGTCGATCTGGTTCGCCTCCACCGCTGCCACAAACTGTGCGGTATCCGCCGCCACCGCCGCATCCATCTCGGCCAGGTCGAGCCCGGCGCGCGCCGCGGCCTCCGCCAGATGGCTGCCCTCATGCCAATTGTCGGTCGCCCCGTTCCAGATCAGCGCGCTCACCGCCTCAATGAACGCCAGCCCCCTGCCCCGCTCCGCCGCCGCCACGCCGAGGTGGCTCAACCGGTGGATATGCGGCTGCTCGGCCGGATAGGTCCCCGTTGCCGGGTCACGATACACCGGATCGGGGTTGGGCCAGCGATACGGCAGCCCCAGAAATTCCGCGGTCCGATAGGTGTCGCGCATCAGGTAGAACACCCACAGCGGATCGGCATTGGCGAAGAAGTCCGCCTGCCGCACCGCGATCGGATAGACGATCCGCACATTGCACGTCACGTCGAAGTCACGCACCAGCTCGGCAATCCGCGGCGTCACCAGATAGGAATAGGGCGAACGAAACGACCAGAACAGGTCGAACGACAGGCTCACAGCGCCATCCGCCCCGGTGCCGTGCGAATGTTGAGCTGCCCCTCGAGCCCGGCAAGCCGGTGCACCTCGATCCCGCGATATTCGGGCAGCCCCACCATTTCCAGCATCGCCTTCGGGCTCGGATACCAGACCAGCGCCACCATGTCCCAGGGCGCCTCGACCTCGCCGAGCAGCATCCCCGTCACCGGCCCCGAGAACAGCGCCCGGCCCCCCACCAGCCCGATGCACGCTTCCACCGCCGCCCCGTAGCGCAAATAGGCGTCGCGCCCCGAAAGCTCAGGCTCGCTGCCATCGGGATAAGCGGCATGCTCGCGAAAGCGCAGCAGATTGACCATCACCAGCGGCCCCTGGTCCTCGGCCCCGAAAAACGCCGCTGCCTGCTCGGGCGTCGGCATCACCGCATTGTCCACGCGCATGGCGTCAGCCTTTCGTGGCAGCGATGAAGTCGATGATCAGCGCCGTCAGTTCTTGCGCCGCATCCTCCTGCAGGAAATGCCCGCCGCCCTTGATGATCGTGTGCGGCTGGCCCTTCGCCCCGGGAAAGCGGTCGATGATCGCCTTCTCGCCGCCGGCAGTCACGGCATCCTTGTCCGAAAAGCAGGTCAGCACCGGCTTGTCGAACTTGCCGAGCACCTCCCACGCCGCCTTGTTCTCGGCCACGCTGCCATGCTCGGGTGTGATCGGCACCAGCTTGGGAAATTGCCGCGCCCCTTCCTTGAAGCTCTCGTCGGGATAGGGCGCATCATACGCCGCCATCTCCGCCGCGGTCAGGTCGCGCGTCGTGCCGCCATTGACGATGAACCCGGTCGGAAACTCCGGCACCTCCTGCGAGAATTTCAGCCAGGCATTGAAGCCTTCGGAAAACCCCGTGCCGACCGGCATCCCGGTGTTGGCGATCACCAGCCGCGCAAACCGGTCGGGAAACGCTGCCACCAGCCGCAGTCCGATCAGCCCACCCCAATCCTGGCAAAACAGCGTGATGCCGGTCAGGTCCTGCCCGACAAGCCATTCGCTCATCCACGCCACATGCCGCTCATAGGTGTAATCCTCGCGGTCGGCCGGCTTGTCGGATTTGCCGAAGCCGATCAGGTCGGGCGCCACCACCCGGTGTCCCGCCGCCACCAGCGGTCCCACGAACTTCCGGTACAGATAGCTCCAGCTCGGCTCGCCGTGCATCAGCAGAACAGGGGCTGCATCGCGCGGGCCCTCGTCGAGGAAGTGCACCCGCAGCGCCGTGCCCGTCGCGGCATCGGTCAGCTCGGCATAGTGCGGCGGAAATTCATAGCCATCGAGCCCGTCGAACCGCGCATCCGGTGTCCGCAAAACCTGCATCGATCATCTCCCGATATTATGGCATTAAGCGTGCCATAATCCCCTGGCCCCGTCAATCGGCGGCCAGCCGCGCAATCTGCGCCTCCACCACGGCTCGCGCTGCCGCCGCCTCCAGGCCCTGCTCGCCGCGCAGCCGCTCCCAGGCATCGAAGCTCAACCACAGGTCGAGCGCCTCGAAGCGCAGCGGGTCCCCGGCAATCGCCGCCGGCAGCAGCCCCCGCAGCCGCGCGCGCATCACCGCCAGCGTGCTGGCATAGTGCGCCTGCAAGGTCGCCGAGGCATGGCGGTGCGCGTCGCCGGCTCGCTTGAACGGCATCAGCATTTCATAGGTCGTCAGCCGCCGCTCGGTCATCTCGGCCAGCTGCTCCCGCCATTCGCGGCTCGCAAAAGGCGCTGCCATCGCCTCGAAGCGCCGCGCCACCGCCAGCGTCATCTCGGCGTAAAGGCTCTCCATGTCCTTGAAAAGCCGGAAGACCGTGCGCAGCCCCACCCCGGCCCGCGCCGCCACATCCTCGGCACTCGGCGCCACATGCCCCTCGCCCACCAGCGCCAGCATCGCCTGCACGATGGCATCGCGGCTGCGATGGCTGCGCTGCCGCCTCCCATCTGTAAGGGGCCCGTCAGCGTGCTCAATTGGACCAGTAAACATAATCCTCTCCTTTCACCGGCAACGTCCCCAGCGGCCGGTCGATCGCAATCGGTGCCCGCACCAGCGAGGCCCAGCCCGGCTTCTTCTGCCGCGCATCATGCGCTGCCAGCAAGCCCTGCAGCTCCGCCAGCTTGTCCGGGCGCGCTGCCGCCAGGTTGCGCCGCTCAGTCGGGTCGGCGGCCAGGTCGAACAGCAGCGGCTCGGCCGGATCGAGCAGCGTCTGCAGCTTCCAGTCGCCATGCCGCACCACCCGGTAATCCCCCGATCGCCAGAACAGCGTCTCGTGCGGCCGGCCCGTCGCCGTGCCCAGCACATGCGGCAGCAAATCCACGCCATCCACCGGCCGGTCATCGGGCAAGGCCGCCCCCGCCACGGCACTGGCGGTCGCGTAGATGTCGAAGTGGCTCACCGGCGCCGCCACCCGCGTCGCCGGCGCAATCCGCCCCGGCCAGCGCATCATGAAAGGCACCTTGGTCCCTCCCTCGTAGAAGGTCGCCTTCCAGCCGCGATACGGCTTGTTCAGGTCGGGCAGCCCCACATAATGCGCGCCGCCATTGTCCGAGGTGAACACCACCAGCGTATTCTCGTCGAGCCCCTGCCGCTTCAATTCGTCGAGCACGCGCCCCACGCCGCGATCGAGTGCACGCACCATCGCCGCATACACTCGCAGCCGATGATCCTTGATCTCCGACAGCGCATCATAATCCGCCTTCAGCGCCTGCAACGGCGTGTGCGGCGCATTATACGCCAGATACATGAAGAACGGCCGGTTGCGATTGGCGCGGATGCCCGCCAGCGCCTGCTCGGTCAGATAATCGGTCATGTAGCGGTCGGGCGCGAAGCGCGGCCCGCCATTATACTGCACCGAGAACGGCAGATTGGCCCAGAGGAACTTGTCGATCGGGTCGAAGTCCTGTCTGGAATTGACCACATTGGGGTCATTCTCGGGCAGGAACAGTTGCCCGCCGATGATGAAGCCGAGGCTTTCATCAAACCCCTGGTCCTCGGGCCGCATCCCCCTGGCTTCCCCCAGATGCCATTTGCCGAGGTGGATCGTATGGTAGCCGCGCCCCTGCAACTGCTCGGCAATGGTGATCTCGCTGGACGGCATCCCCTTGTC
Organism: Polymorphobacter multimanifer; assembly: GCF_014205635.1. Lineage (GTDB taxonomy): Bacteria > Pseudomonadota > Alphaproteobacteria > Sphingomonadales > Sphingomonadaceae > Sandarakinorhabdus > Sandarakinorhabdus multimanifer. The sequence goes on along the minus strand of NZ_JACIIV010000019.1, from coordinate 53,602 downwards.
CCCCGGCGGTGCCGCCTTCGCGGCCTCCGCCTCGTTGAACACCGGCTTCTGGTCCCAGTCGCCATCGGCATGGGCAATGTTGCGCGCAAACATCGCATCGGGCCGGAACAAGCCGGTCGGAAACCAGTCGGGCAGCCGCGTGTCGGTCGGGGTGAACTCATAGCCGAAGCGCGTCGCATAGCGCCCGCTCAGCAAGGCCGCGCGTGATGGCGCACAGGTCGCGTTGCCGGCATAGCCATTGTCGAACTGCACCCCTTCCAGCCCCACCCGGTCGATGTTCGGCGTCGCCGTCCCCGCCACCCCCTCGCCGGTCAGGCTGATGTCGTTCCAGCCAAGGTCATCCGCCACGATCAGGATGATGTTCGCCGGCCGCGCAGCCGCAGGAGCGGCTTCCGGCCCCGCCGCCCACACCACCGGCCGGTTGGGCGCAATCGGCCCCGCCAGCAGCCCCGGCGCGTGCAGCTTGAGCCAGTCCGCCGAGGCCCAGAGCCCCACTCCGGCGACGAGCACCGCGGCGCCAAGCCCCTTCACCCACCCCTTCATTTGGCAAAGGCCCGCCGCGCCAGCAGCAACAGCCCCATCATCACCGCCTCCACCACCATCGGCTGCACCGCGGTCGGCGCCATCCCGTCCACACCCAGGCTCACGCACCGCCCGAGAAACGCAATGGCCAGCATCAGCAGCGGCACGTTCAGCGGCGCCGCCTCGGCGCGCCATGCCCCCAGCAGCGCAAACACCGCCGCCCCGATGAAGAAGCCCGGAAAATCCGCCCGGATCGTCGCCAGCCCCTGTACCCCGAACGGCTCGATGAAGAACGCCGCCGCCGGCGCCGCCGGCGCGAACATGAACGCCAACCCGATCGCCAGGTTGAACGCCCCCAGCAACCCGATGATGATCCGCATGGCCTGTCACATTCCACTCTCCCCTATTTTTAACAGGTCTGACACCATTTCGCGTGATGCGCAAGATTTGGCATTGATAATGCCATTACCTGGCCTATGGTTTCGCCGATGGGGAAAAGAGCCGCAATCGCCGTCGCCGCCGCATTCTTGCTGGCCGCCGGCACCGCATGGGCGCTGCAAGTGCCTCTCACCACCCTGCTGCTCGCCCGCATCGCGGCCGACCGTATCGGCCGTGATATCACCGCCACCCTGCCCGATGGTCTTCACGTCATCCTCTGCGGCACCGGATCGCCGCTCCCCGATCCGTCGCGCGCCGGCCCCTGCACCCTCGTCATCGCCGGCCGCCAGCAGATCCTCGTCGATGCCGGCGAAGGCAGTGCCCGCAGCCTCGCCACCCTCGGCGTCCCCGCCGGCGGAATCGACGCGCTGTTCCTCACCCATTTCCATTCGGACCATTTCGATGGCCTCGGCCCGCTCCTGCTGCAGCGCTGGGTCGGCCGTGCCGCTACCAGCCCGCTGCCGGTCCATGGCCCCGCCGGGGTCGAACGCATCGTCCAGGGCTTCAACTTCGCCTACACGGCCGACAATGGCTACCGGACCGCCCATCACGGCCCCAAAATCGCCCCTCCAGCGGGCGCCGGCGCCCTTGCGCGACCCTTCGCTGTCCCTTCAGCACCCCGAAATGTCCTTGAAAAAGATGGTCTGACCATCACCGCCTTCGCCGTCGACCACAGCCCCGTCCACCCCGCTATCGGCTATCGCTTCACCTACAAGGGCCGCAGCCTCGTTATCAGCGGCGACACCGCAAAGTCCGCCCGGGTCGCCACGGCCGCGCGCGGTGCAGACCTGCTCATCCACGAAGCCTTGCAGCCAAAGCTTGTCGCCATCCTCACCAACGCCCTCGCCGATCGCGGCCGGCCCAACACCGCGCAGATCATGCGCGATATCCTCGATTATCACAGCTCGCCCGAAGACGCCGCCGAGGTTGCCGCTGCCGCCGGCGTCCGCGCCCTCGTCCTCACCCATATCGTCCCGCCGATCCCGGCTCGCATTTTTCACAAGGCTTTTCTGGGGGATGCGGCAAGCCGCTTCAACGGCCCCATCACCGTCGGCACCGATGGACTCATGCTCAGCCTCCCGGCAGGATCGACGGCCATCGACGTGAGGGACCTTTCATGAGCAACCGCATTCTCGCCCACACCGGCGCCCGCTATCCCATCGTCCAGGCCCCCATGGGCTGGATCGCGCGCAGCCAGCTCGCCTCCGCCGTCTGCAACGCCGGCGGCCTCGGCATCATCGAAACCAGCTCGGGCGAGACCGCCAACTGCCAGGCCGAAATCCTCAGGATGAAGGATCTCACCTCCGCTCCCTTCGGCGTCAACCTGCCGATATTATTCCTGAAAGACGAAGCGATGCTGCGCTTCATCTGCGAAAGCGGCGTCAAGTTCGTCACCACCTCCGCCGGCAGCCCCGCCAAATTCCTGGCCCCCCTCAAGGCCGCCGGGATCATCGTCTATCACGCCGTTCCCACTGTCGATGCCGCACGCAAATCGGTCGAGGCCGGCGTCGACGGCCTTGTCGTCGAAGGTGCCGAAGGCGGCGGCTTCAAGAACCCCGAGGAAGTCTCCACCCTCGTCCTGCTCCAAGCCATCCGCCGCATCACCGATGTGCCGCTCATCGCCGCCGGCGGCATCGCCGATGGCAAGGGCATGGCTGCCGCCTTCGCGCTGGGGGCCGAAGCCGTGCAGATGGGTACCCGCTTCGTCTCGGCCGCCGAAAGCCCGGTCCACGCCAATTACAAGCAGGCGATCCTCGATGCGCGCGAGACCGGAACCTTCGTCCTCAACAAACGCGCAAGCCCCTGTATTCGGGCACTGAAAACCGCACGCACCACCGCCATCCACGAAGCCGGGCTGATGCCGCCCGATACCTTCGCACGCATCCTCGATCTCTATTTCGGCGGGGACATGGAAGCCGCGGTCGGCCTCGCCGGCCAGTCCGCCGGTCTCATCGACGAGGTGAAGCCTGTCGCGCAGATCATCGAGGAGACCATCGCCGAGTTCCACGCCATCACCGGCCGCCTCGGCGCACTTTCCGCCACCAAATCCTTCTGATGCGCGCGCTGCTGGCCGCCCTGCTCATCGCGACGCCAGCCGCGGCAGCCCCACCCAACATCGTCATCCTGCTCGCCGATGATTGGGGCTTCAGCGATGTCGGCGCCTATGGCAGCGAGATCGCCACCCCCAACATCGATGCGCTGGCAGCGCGCGGCGTGCGCTTCTCCAACTTCCACGTGGCCGGCTCATGCTCGCCCACCCGCGCCATGCTGCAGACCGGCGTACGCCACCACCGCGCCGGCCTCGGCAACATGCCCGAAACGATCCCGCCCCAGCACCGCGGCAAGCCGGGCTATGAAACGGTGCTGAACAGCCGCGTCACCACCATCGCCAGCCATCTCAAAGCAGCGGGTTACCGCACCTATTTCACTGGCAAATGGCATCTCGGCAAAACACCCGAAACCCTTCCCCGCGCGCACGGCTACGACCGCGCCTTCGCCCTCAGCCAATCGGGTGCCGACAATTTCGAGAACAAGCCCAACTTGCTGCTTTACGATGCAGCCGACTGGACCGAGGACGGCAAGCCCGCAAAACTCGGCGGCTATTCCTCCACCTTCCTTGTCGACAAGACCATCGCCTACATCGATTCCGGCAGCGGCAGCAGCCGTCCCTTCCTCGCCTCGGTCAACTTCCTCGCCAACCATATCCCGGTGCAGGCCCCCGCCGCCGACATTGCCCGCTACCAGCGCCGCTACACCGCCGGCTGGGGCGTGCTCCGCGAAGAACGCCGCCAGCGCACGATCGCGCAAGGCCTCGTCCCCCCCGGCATCGCCATGGTCACGATGGACACCACCGACGACTGGGCGTCCCTGACCCCCGCCCAACAGGCGCAACGCGCCGGTGCCATGGCAGCCTATGCCGGCATGGCCACCGCCATGGACCGCGAGATCGGCCGCCTCGTCACCCACCTGAAGACGAGCGGCCAGTACGAGAACACCATCTTCGTCTTCCTCTCCGACAACGGCCCCGAAGCCACCGACCCCCTCAACCTCGGGCCTCGCTTCAACCGCTGGATCGCCGACTATTACTACGACCTGGCAGCCGACCAGCAGGGCCGCCCCGGCAGCCTCACCGCCATCGGCACCAGCTTCGCCAGCGCCGCCGCAGCGCCCTTGCGCGGCTACAAGTTCAGCGCGTCGGAAGGCGGGCTCCGCGTGCCGCTCATCATCGCCTGGCCCGGCAATCCTGCCATCGCCGCCGGCCACATCGCGCACGGCTTCTCGATGGTCACCGACATCACCCCAACCCTGCTCGATCTCGCCGGTGTCGCACCCCAGCCGGTGCAGGAGGCCATCAATGGCCGCAGCCTGGCACCGCTGCTCACCGGCGCCAGCGACGCCGTGCATCCGGACGACCTGCCGATCGGCTATGAGCTTTCGGGAAATGCCGTGCTCTTCAAGGGCGCCTGGAAGCTGGTCCGCAACCTCCCCCCCTATGGCGATGGCGCCTGGCACCTCTACGACATCGTTGCCGACCCGGGCGAAACCACCGATCGCGCCGCTGACGAGCCGCAGCGCTTCACCGCCATGCAAGCCGATTACGCCCGCTACGCCGCCACCGACCGGGTGCTGCCGATGCCACCGGGCTACAGCGCCCCCGATCAGATCCAGGCCAACGCGCGTGCCGATCTCCTCATGCCCCGCCTCCGCGCTGCACTGCCCGCCATCGCCGCCGTGCTGGGCAGCCTGCTGGTCCTCGCAACCGTCGCATACCGCCGCTGGCGCCGCTGATCACCAGTTCGGTCGGCAGAAGGCCTTTGGCTTGTAGCCCGGCGCCGCTTCTGACATGCGGATTAGCAGGAGGACGGATCATGCGACATCCGGCGGGCGCCAGCCGATGACGCCGCGTGAACTCATCGACGTGGCCGATGTGCCGGGCGGCCCACCGTTGCGGCTGTTCCGGCGCGGCGGCGATTTCATGATCGTGCTCGAGCGCAACGAGCTGATGAGCACACGGATGCACGGCTCCGAGGTCGCGCTCGGCACCATGGCATGCGATCGGCTCGCGGGCCGACCGGCGGCGCATCTGCTCATCGGCGGCTATGGCATGGGCTTCACGCTGCGCGCCGTGCTCGGTCGGCTGGGGGCGGACGCGCGCGTGACCGTCGTCGAGCTGGTGCCGGGCATCATCGCCTGGGCGCGCGGGCCGATGGCGGCGGTCACCGACGGGTGTCTGGACGATCCGCGCGTGACGGTCGAAATGGGCGATGTCGCTGCCACGATCGGGCGGGCGACAGCGACGTTCGATGCGATCCTGCTCGACGTCGACAACGGGCCGGACGGTCTCACGCGCCCCGCCAACAACGGGCTCTATGGCAATCAGGGGCTGGCCGATGCGCGCAAGGCACTGCGCCCCGGCGGCGTGCTCGCTGTCTGGTCGGCGTCGTCCGACCCCGCGTTCGCGCGGCAGCTGCAACGCGCAGGCTTTGCGGTCGAGACGGTACGCGTCCGGGCGCGCGAGAATGGCAAGGGCGCCATGCACGTCATCTGGTTCGCCACGAAGCGCTGAGCCAGCGCCGGGTGGCAAGAAGCCGCCACTGCGGGAACCAGTCAGCCCGCCAGGCTTTGGCTTCAAGTGAAACACGCCGCCCCGCGCGGTCGGAAGGACCTTGACATGGACCATGAACCCGCAAAAGCCGACCGCAAGGCCGTTGAGGACGCCGCCGCGGCAGCGGCCGATCAGCGCGAGGTTGGCGCCAAAATGGGTCACAGCCTGACGCACGGGCAGAACGAAGCTCCGAGCCCGAGCATGGTGCCGCAATATGCAGGACCGTCGGCTGGTGAGGAGCCTGAAATGCCGGACGGCCCGGCGGAAGCGAACCCGGCGCGTGGCCGCACCGGCGACGCCCTCCCCGAAGCTGCGCCGGACTCCGGGCTGGAGCCCTATGAGCGCGAGCGATACGAAAGCAAGGATGGCTCCGCGACCTGAGACAATGGTGCTGCTCAGCGGCCGGATCAGGCGCGCAGGGCGCGAACCACCGGCATTGCGGCAAAGGCTTTGTAGCGATGACCGATCGAATTTCGATCACCCGGCAATGAACCTCGGGCGAAATTTCCCATAGCCGGCCAAATGGAACCCACACCCGCGTTGCGGCATGTTTGGCGGTGCAGGTGGATCGAATTGCCGGCGGCCCCGTTGTTCCCGAAGCAAGGGAGAGCCCGATGCCTCTGACGATAAACGGCCATGATCATGATTTCGCGGGAGACCCCCGCACCACTCTGCTCGATTTCCTGCGCCGCGATTGCAATCTCACGGGAACGAAGAAAGGCTGCGATCACGGCCAGTGCGGCGCCTGCACCGTGCTGGTGAATGGCCAGCGCATCAACGCATGTCTCACGCTCGCGATCATGCATGATGGCGAAAGCATTACCACAATCGAAGGGCTCGGCACCCCCGACAATCTCGATCCGATCCAGGCAGCATTCGTCAGGCACGACGGTTACCAGTGCGGCTATTGCACCCCGGGGCAGATCTGTTCGGCCAAGGCCATGCTCGCCGAAGCGGCCAGCAACTGGCCGAGCTTCGTGAGCGAGGACCTGTCCGGTGCGGTCCGGCTGACACGCGAGGAAATCCGCGAGCGGATGAGCGGTAACCTCTGCCGCTGCGGCGCCTATTCGAACATCGTGGATGCCATCGTCGACGTGATGGAGCGCGAGCAATGAGACCATTCGCATACAGCCGCGCCACCGATCTCGACCACGCCGCCCGGCTGGCCGGCGATGGCGCGCGCCCGATCGCAGGCGGGACAAATCTGCTCGACCTGATGAAGCTTGAAGTGGAAACGCCCGACGCTCTCGTCGATATCAACCGCCTGCCGCTCGGCGGCATCGAAACCCATGGCGATGGCCTGCGGATCGGAGCACTCGTCTCCAACAGCGCCTGCGCTGCCGACGAGCGGATCCGGCGCGATTACCCGGTCCTGGCGCGGGCGATCCTTGCCGGCGCCACCTTCCAGTTGCGCAACATGGCAACCACCGCCGGCAACCTGTGCCAGCGTACCCGCTGCTACTATTTCTACAATACTGACATGCCCTGCAACAAGCGCGCCCCCGGCAGCGGCTGCTCGGCCATCGGCGGCTTCAACCGCATCCACGCGATCCTCGGCGCCAGCGATGCCTGCATCGCGACCTATCCGGGTGACATGGCCGTTGCCCTTTGCGCGCTCGATGCCACCGTCGAGATCGCGGGTCGAGACGGACAGGCACGCAGCGTGCCCGTTCGCGCATTCCATCGGCTTCCGGGTGACGCCCCCGAACGCGACAACATCCTCGAACCGGGCGAAGTCATCACCGCGGTCATGCTGCCGGCGCCGCCGGGCGGAAAGCACATCTACCGCAAGGTGCGGGACCGATCGTCCTATGCCTTCGCGCTCGTCTCCATCGCGGCGGTGGTGCGGATGGACCGCGGTGCCATCGCATCGGCATCGCTGGCGTTCGGCGCGCTGGCACACAAGCCATGGCACGACACCCGCATAGATGACCTGCTCACCGGCCAGGCCCCGTCCGACGCGCTGTTCGATGCCGCGGCCGATCGCCTGTTGGAGGGTGCCACCGGCCAGGGTGCCAATGATTTCAAGATCCCGATGGCGCGGCGAATCCTGAAGGCCGTGCTGCGCGAAGCCACCGGAGACGCCACATGACCCGCACCCTCAGCATGGATCAGCCGGACGATCGCAACCGCCTCGATGCCATGGTGCAAGGCGTGATCGGCAAGCCGCTCGACCGGCTTGACGGACCGGCAAAGGTCACGGGGAGCGCGCTCTACGCGGCCGAGTACGCCATAGACAACTGTGCCGAAGGCGTGCTGGTGACCGCCACCATCGCCAAGGGGGAGGTCACCGCGATCGACGAAGCGTCGGTTTTGAACATGCCGGGCGTGATCGCGGTCATCTCGAACGACCGGATGACGGCGCGGGCGGCGCAAGGCGGTGCCGGCGAGTCGCCCGTTCGCAAGGTGCGGCAAGTCGCCTACCGGGGCCAGCCGATCGCATTGGTCGTCGCAGAAACATTCGAGCAGGCGCGGGAAGCGGCGAAGCGATTGCAGATCACATACCGGGAAGACGATGATGCCGTGATCGACCAGCATGCCCGCGCGCTGCCCACCGAGACCTCCGGCGAGCCGACGATCCAGGGCAATCTCGACCGGGCGATAAGCGAAGCCGCGCATGCAGTCGACGTGACCTACACGACCGAATGCCACAACAGCGCTCCGATGGAGCCGCACGCCAGCATCGCGCAATGGGACGGCACCACGCTGACGGTCCACGCCAGCCTGCAGATGCTCAAGTACAATGTGAAGGAGCTTGCCGATTCCATGGGGCTGGCGCCCGAGAATGTGCGCCTGCTCTCGCCCTATGTCGGCGGCGGCTTCGGCTCCAAGCTCGGCATCAGCGCCGATGTGGCCGCTGCCTCGGTCGCCGCCATCGAGCTGGGGCGGCCGGTTCGCGTCGTGCTCTCGCGCCAGCAAGTCTTCCAGTCCGTGATGCGGCGATCGGAAACCACGCAACGACTGCGCCTGGCGGCCGACTCCGAAGGCCGCCTCACCGGCTTCGGGCACGAAGGGCGCGTTTCGAACCTGCCGGGCGAGAGTTTCGCCGAGCCTGTCACCCAAGCGAGCGAATACCTCTATCCGGGCGAGAACCGCACCCTCCGGATCGACGTGGCGCGGTTGAACCTGTTGACCGCAGGATCGGTCCGGGCGCCCGGTGAAGCGGTCGGCATGCAGGCGCTCGAAGGTGCGATGGACGAACTTGCCGTCATCATCGGTATCGATCCGGTCGAATTGCGGCTGCGCAACATTCCCGATCGCCACCCCGCCAAGGACATCCCCTACAGCTCGCGCCCGCTCGCCGAGTGCCTGAAGACCGGCGCCGAGCGGTTCGGATGGGACGTCGGGCCGCGTCGGCCATGCCACACCCGCGAAGGCGAGTGGTGGATCGGCACAGGCATGGCGACAGCCACACGGGTCCACAATTTGAACGAAGCCGAAGCGCGCGTGACGCTCTACCCGGATGGCACTGCTGCCGTCGCAAGCGACATGACTGACATCGGCACCGGCACCTACACCATCCTCGGCCAGATCGCCGCCGAGATGCTCGGGCTGGACATCAAGGACGTCCTTGTGCGGCTCGGGGATTCATCCTTTCCGCCAGGGTCAGGCTCCGGCGGCAGCTGGGGTGCGCCGTCGACAGGCTCGGCCGTGTTCCTCGCCTGCGAGGGCATTCGCGAGCGCCTGGCGAAGCGGCTCGACTGCACCGACGAAGAGCTCACCCTGAAGGATGGCTTCGCCACCGTGCGCGGCCAAAGCATCGCCCTTCCCGATCTGCTCAAGGGCGACGAGATCGAGGAGGTCGGGCATTTCAAGGACGGCGCGATATCGGACTCGTTCTCGTCGGCGATGTACGGCGCCTTCTTCACCGAAGTCGCGGTCAACGCCTATAGCGGAGAGGTGCGCGTCCGGCGCTTCACCGGCGCGTTCGTTTGCGGCCGCGTTCTCAACGAGAAGACCGCCATCTCGCAGTGCATGGGCGGGATGGTATGGGGCATTGGCAGTGCGCTCACCGAAGAAAATATCTTCGACAAGCGCCACGGCCATATCGTCAATCCCGACCTGGCCGAATACCACATCCCCGTCAGCCTCGACGTGCCGCACCTCGACGTGGTGCTGGTGGACGAGCGCGATCCGGCCGCCAGTCCGCTGCAAGCCAAGGGGGTCGGCGAACTCGGCATTTGCGGCGCAGCCGGGGCGATCGGCAACGCTATCCATGATGCTTGCGGGGTTCGCCTTCGCAGCTTCCCGTTCACGCCCGACAAAATCATCGCCGAGCTGGAAGCACCATGACGTTCCGCCTGCACGATCTGCGACGCGGCACCCGTTGATCCCACGGGCAAGCGTTCGGCGGCAGCGCGCCCGTCAAGGCTACCCTGCCCTTGCCCGTGGCGATCGACAGTCTCCGGCATGGTAGTTGGCGCACCCGGCAGGACTTGAACCTGCGACCCCGAGCTTAGAAGGCACGTGCTCTATCCGGCTGAGCTACGGGTGCTGAACCCTATCTGAAATTGTCGGAATATGCCTGCAATTTCAAATGTCTGGGCCCTAGCGGCAAGATTTCTACCGTCAGGCCCTGCGCAACCGCATAGGCAAGGGCCGCCTCGCGGGACGGAAACCGAAGCTGGATCTGCGTCTCGGTGTCCCCCGATCCCGCCCAGCCCGTCAGCGGATCGGGGCGCTGCGGCTCGTCGCGCTCCCATTCCAGCAGCCATTCCCCCGTGCGCGCCCGGCCACTTTGCATGGCGCTCTTGGGGCGCTGGTAGAGGCGGGCGTCAGGCATGATCGGCTCAATACGCCCGCGCGATGGCAAATTCCACTGTTTCCGTCAGCGCCCGCCGCGCCGGCCCATTGGGGAAACCCGAAAGCGCATCCATGGCCCGCGCGCCATAATGGCGGGCGCGCGCCATCGTGTCGGAAATGGCATTGCTCGTGCCCAGCAGCCGCTGCGCCTCGATCAGATCTTCCGGCCCCACACGCTTGCCGCGCATCGCGTCGCGCCAGAACTGGCGTTCATCCTCCGAGCCGCGCGCATAGGCGAGGATGATCGGCAACGTCACCTTGCCATCGCGGAAATCATCGCCCACATCCTTGCCCATGGTGTCGGCGTCGGACACGAAATCGATCGCATCATCGACCAGCTGGAAGGCGATCCCGAGATTGCGGCCATAGGATTCGAGCGCATTTTCCACATCCGGCCCGCGCTCGGCGACCACGCCGGAAATCTGGCACGCTGCCGAGAACAACGCCGCCGTCTTGGCGGTGATGATCTCCAGATACCGATCCTCGCTGGTTTCCACCTCGCGCTGTGCGGTCAACTGCGCCACCTCGCCCTCGGCAATGATCGCCGACGCCGAACTCAGGATCTTCAGCACCCGCAGCGAGCCATCCTCCACCATCAGCTCGAACGCGCGGCTGAACAGGAAATCCCCCACCAGCACGCTCGCCGGGTTGCCCCAGAGCCGGTTGGCAGTCGCCTTGCCGCGCCGCAGCCCCGAGGCATCGACAACATCGTCGTGCAGCAGCGTCGCGGTATGGATGAACTCCACGGCCGCCGCGAGCTTGTGGTGGCGCGTGCCGCCATAATCGAGCAAGGCCGCACAACCAAGCGTCAGCATCGGCCGCAGCCGCTTGCCGCCACCGGCAATCAAATGCCCGGCAAGCTCGGGAATCAGCGCCACCGGCGATTGCATCCGGTCGATGATGACATGGTTGACCGCGGTCAGACCCGGGCCTGCCAGCACCATCAGGCCGGAAAGCGAGGGCGTGCCCCGCGGGCGAAGCGAAAGAACCTTGGCAGTCACGCGATCTTCCTTACCCCAAGGCGAGGCGCGTGCAAGTCTGCCGCTTGCGTCCGCGCGCATCCGCCGCAAAAGTGATGGCCAGCAACCAATCGGAGCACTGCGTGGCCGACGAAACCCTCAAAAGATACCGGGAAAGCATCGACAACATCGATGCTGCCCTCATTTTCATGCTCGCCGAGCGGTTCAAGATCACCCAGGCCGTCGGCCGCTACAAGGCCGAGACCGGTATGCCCCCGGCCGATCCGGGTCGCGAGGCCGAGCAGGTCGCAAGGTTGCGCGCCCTCGCCGAATCAGCGCGTCTCGACCCTGAATTCTCGGAGAAATTCCTGCGATTCGTCATCGACGAGGTGATCCGCCACCACCAAGCGAGCGCGGCAACAAGCTAGGCCAATCCGGCTGCCACCGCCGCAGGCAGCCTCAGCCGGACCAGCAGGCCACCAAGGTCCTCGCTTTCGTCGAGCATCACCTGCCCGCCATAGATCTCGGCCACATCGCGCACGATCGCCAGCCCGAGCCCGGTGCCCGGCTTGTCGGTATCCAGCCGCTCGCCACGCGCAAAAATGCGCTCGCGGTCCGCAGGCGCGATGCCGCGCCCGTCATCCTCGATCAGAATGTCCAGAAAGCCGTCACCGGCCTCCACCGTCACGAAAACCCGGCCACCACCGTGCAAGGCGGCATTGTCGATGAGGTTGCCGAGCATCTCCTCCAGGTCCTGCCGCTCACCCCGGAACACGGCCCCCTTGTCGCCGGCCATGTCGATCGTCACGCCGCGTATCGCATTGATCCGCCCCACCGTCCGCACGATTGCCTGCAAGCTCGGCCACACCGGCGTGCGCGCACTCGATTCGCCACGCCGCCCCATCGCTCGTGCCCGCGCCAGCTGGTGGTCGACATGCCGGCGCATGATGTTCACCTGCGCTTCGACCGTGTCCGCCAGCGGGTCCTGACGGCCATGCGCCGCGCCCACCAGCACGCTCATCGGCGTCTTCAACGCATGCGCCAAATTGCCGGCATGGCGCTGCGCTGCCTCCGCCTGTCGCTCGCCATGCTCCAGCAGTTCATTGATTTCGCTCACCAAAGGCGCAATCTCGACCGGAAAATTCTCCTGCACGCGGCTCGCCGTGCCGCTGCGGATCGCGACGATCGCCTGGCTCACCCGCCGCAGCGGCGAAAGCCCATAGGTCGATTGCAGCGCCGAAAGCGCCAGCAGCCCCAGGGCAAGCAACGCCAGAAACCAGAACAGGAACGCCCGCAGCTGGCCGATCTGCAGGTCGAGGTCGCGCGTCGATTGCGCCACCTGGAAGTAGAACACCGTCGAAGATCCCGGCAGCTTCAGATGCCGCCCCACCACGCGAAGCGACTCACCCGGAAAGCGCCGGCTCGCATAGCGGCACGGCTCGCGGCAATCATCGGCAGGTGCAGCCTCCAGGATCCGGTCCCACAACGACCTTGACCGGAACGGCTCGCGCACCGGCGCCGAAACCTGCCAGTAAAGCCCCGAATACGGTTCGAAGAACCTCTGGTCCCCCAGCGGTCGCAAAAACCGCACATCGCCCTGCTCATCGATGTCGGCTGCCGAGACCATGGCCGTCAGCGCAAAGTCCAGCTGCCCATCAAAATTCTGGGTGATGGCGTTCACCAGCACCCTGTCGAGCACAAAGCCGCCCAAGCCCAGAAGCGGAAGGATCCACGCCGCCGCCAGCGCAATCATCCGCAGTCGCAGTGATCCGGAAAGCCAGAAGCGTGCCGGCCTCAGCGGCGGCTCGGCTGTCACCCCCTCGGCGGCAGGCTCAGCTGTCGTTGAGGCTGTAGCCAAGGCCACGCGTCGTGCTGATCAGGTCTGCGCCCAGCTTCTTGCGAATCCTGGTGATGAACACTTCGATCGTGTTCGAATCGCGGTCGAAATCCTGGTCATAGATATGTTCGATCAGCTCGGTGCGGCTCACAACCTTGCCCTTGTGGTGCATCAGATAGGAGAGCAGCTTGAACTCCTGCGCCGTCATCTTCACGGGTTCGCCTTCCAGCGTCACCCGACCCGATCGCGCATCGAGCCGCACCGGGCCCGCGCTCAGCTCGGAGCTTGCCTGGCCAGCTGCCCGGCGGATCAGCGCCCGCAGCCGGGCGACCAGCTCTTCGGTCTGGAACGGCTTTGCCAGATAGTCATCGGCCCCGGCATCGAGCCCTGCCACCTTGTCGCTCCAGCGGTCGCGTGCCGTCAGCACCAGCACCGGCATCGCATGGCCTTCACCACGCCAGCGCTCGAGCACCGTCAGTCCGTCGATCTCCGGAAGCCCCAGGTCGAGCACCACGGCATCATAGCTTTCGGTCGCGCCCAGAAAATGCCCGTCCTCGCCATCGCTAGCCGCATCAACGGCATAGCCGGCACCCTCGAGCGCATCCCGCAGCTGCCGCTGCAAGTTCGGCTCGTCCTCGACAATCAGCACACGCATCGAAAATCCTCAATAACTGCGGGTTTGCCGCTTGCGCTGGCCGGTCCGCGCATCCACTTCGACGTTGACGACCTCGCCATCGACCAGAAACCTCAGCCGGTATGTCAAAGTCGGCTCATCGAATTCCACACCAACATAGGTCCCCCGCACCTGGCTGGCCACGCGCGCCTTCACCATGTCAAACGATACAATCTCGCCAGCCTCAACCAGATCCCGCACACGACGTTCCACACCGCCCGCCGCAGACGGCACGGCCGGAAGCAGCAGGAGCAATGAAAGTGCGAGCACCTTCAAACTGTGCTTTGCGATCATCAGACTATCAACCTCATCTCCTGACCGGGATGCCGCAAAGGCACTGAATAGTCCATGAACATTGCCGCATATCCGCTGCAATCGGTCACGACGCTTGCGAAGCGCCCGTCAAACCGCCACTTGGGCGCGCATGGCTGATCCGATCCTTACCCTAGAAAACGCCGGCTTGCGCACAGGCACCGGCTGGCTGTTCCGCGGCCTCGATCTCACCCTCGATGCCCGCGATGCCCTCGCCCTCATCGGCCGCAACGGTGCAGGCAAGACCACGCTGATGAAACTCATCGCCGGCGAGCTCGATCTCGACGAAGGCCGCCGTGCCGTATCCCCTGCCCTTTCCATCATCCGGCTGGAACAGGAACCGGCAATGACCGGCTTCACCACCCTCGGCGATTTTGCCCGCGCCGGCACGGACGCGCCCGAGGACCACAAGCTCGATGCCATTGCGTCGCGCCTCGGCGTCAACCTCGACATGGAAGCCGCCACCGCATCGGGCGGCGAACGCCGCCGCGCCGGGCTTGTGCGCGCCCTCGCCTCCGAGCCCGGCCTGCTGCTGCTCGACGAGCCGACCAACCATCTCGACATCAACGCCATCGAATGGCTCGAATCCTGGGTCGAGCGCTATCGCGGCGCCTTCGTCACCATCAGCCATGATCGCACCTTCCTCACCCGCCTCACCAGGAACTGCCTCTGGCTCGATCGCGGCGCGCTGCGGCGCGCCGAAGTCGGCTTCGGCGGCTTCGATGCCTGGTCGGACCGGGTGGCCGCCGAGGAAGCGAAAACCGCCTCGCGCCTCGATGCGCGGCTGCGCCAGGAGGAGCATTGGCTGCTCCGCGGCGTCACCGCGCGCCGCAGCCGCAACGAAGGCCGCCTCGCAAAACTCATCGAACTGCGCGCCGTCCGCCAGGCGATGACCACCGGCGATGCCGTCTCCAAGCTCGCCACCACCGCCGACGACACCAAGACCAAGGTGCTGATCGACGCCGCGCATGTGACCAAGACCTTCGGCACACGCACCATCATCAACGACCTCTCCTTGCGCGTCCGCCACAAGGACCGGATCGGCATCATCGGCCCCAATGGTGCGGGCAAATCGACTCTCATCAAGCTCCTCCTCGGCCAGCTCGAACCCGACAGTGGCCAGATCAAGCGCGCCAAGGTGCTCAACCCCACGATCATCGACCAGCGCCGTCAACGTCTCGACGCCGAGGACGGCACTCCCAAGACAGTGCGCGACGTTCTCGCCGATGGCGGCGAATGGATCGAAGTCAATGGCGTTCGCAAGCATGTGGCGGGCTATCTCAAGGACTTCCTGTTCGATCCCGGTGTTCTCGATGCACCCGTCGATGGCTTCTCGGGCGGCGAGCGCTCGCGGTTGCTGCTGGCGCGCGAATTCGCCACCCCCTCCAACCTGCTGGTGCTCGACGAGCCGACCAACGATCTCGACATGGAAACGCTCGACCTGCTCGAAGAAGTGCTCGACGATTACGCCGGCACCGTCCTCCTCGTCAGCCACGACCGCGCCTTTCTCGATCGCGTCGTCACCATGGTCGTCAGCCTCGACGGCGAAGGCAATTCCGAAACCGTCGTCGGCGGCTGGTCGGACTGGGCCGAAGCTCGCAAGGCCAAGGCCGCCGAATTGAAAGCTCTTGGCCGCGAAGCCCGCAAACCCGCCTCCAAAAACCCCAACACCGCCGTCACCGCAAAGCGCAGCCCCGCCAAGCTCAGCTACAACGATGCCCGCGCCCTGGCCGAACTCCCGAAAACGATCGAGACGCTCACGGCAGCCATCGCCCGCCACGAAGTCACCCTCGCCGACCCGGCACTCTACACCCGCGACCCCAAGCGCTTCGCCACCATCAACGCCGAGCTCGAAAAGGTTCGCGCCGATCTGGCCGCCGCCGAAGAACGCTGGCTGGAGCTCGCAGAGAAGGAAGCGGCGCTGGGCTGAACTGTCCCGGGCTGCCGGGGCACCGCGCCCCGAATTATTCCTGTTCGCTGTCTTTCCGTGCAGAACTCGATCGCGATCCCGCACTGCCGACCCGCGCCGTATACTTGCGCCTCGCCAGAACCTGCATGTCCGCAATCCGGTCGCTTTCGTCCATGATCTCTGCGCCGAGCAAGGTTTCGACAATATCCTCCATCGTCACGATACCGACGGTCGAACCATATTCGTCCAGCACATTTGCGATGTGCTCCCGCGATTTCATCAGATCATCAAACAGCGCCAGGATGCTCTTCGATTCCAGCACCGACATGATCGGTCGCAAGATGCTCGACAGCTGGCGCTGTTCTTCCCCGTCAACGATATGTTCCAGAACTTCATCTTTCAGAACATAGCCCAGCAATTCCGCCGTATCCGTGCCGCGAACCGGTATCCGCGAGAAGATCAGCTCGTCCTGCATGTCATACAACTCCCGGAACGTCGCGTGGCCGGGCGCGCTCACCACCACCGTGCGCGGCGTCATCACGTCGCGTGCCCGAACTTTCCTGAAGTTCATCAGGCTGTTGATGAACGCGGACTCGCGCTCGTCGAGCGCGCCTTCCTCGGTTCCGATCTGCGCCATCGCAAGGAAGTCGGACCGTGTGAAGATGTTGTTCTTCTTGCCCTTGTTGAACACGCGCGTCACCAGCTGGCAAAGCCATATCAGCGGGGCAAGCAGCTTCACCAGCACATCGAGACACCGTACCGTGAACGGTGCCAGGGCCCGCCAATTGTTGGCACCCATCGTCTTGGGCAGAATCTCCGACACCAGCAAAATCGCCAATGTCATCAGGATCGGCACGATCGCCCCGGTGATCACCGGGTTGGTATCGCCCCAGATCTTCGTCGCCTGTGCCCCGACGCCGATGGCACCCGCCGTGTGCGCGATGGTATTGAGCGACAATATCGCTGCCAGCGGCTTGTCGATATTGTCCTTGAACTCTGCCATGCGCTTCCCGATCCGGGTGCCTTCGTTCAGCTGCAGCTGCATGTAGGATGGCGAAATGCTCAGCAGCACCGCCTCCCACAACGAACACATGAACGATGCGACGATGGAGAGCACCAGAAAGCCGAGCAATAGCTCTATCACTGAAACAGATACCTTCATGCAAACAGGAGCGATGACCTCACAACGGCGTTATGCCGAATCGGTCGCATCGCTATTATTCGCCACGAAGCCCGCTGCATTTCGAGCATCCGGAATTGCAGATCGAAATGCCTGTTCGCATGTCCTTTTAAACCCGTGCCGATGGCCACATTTCCGGGACGCATTTTCAGTCCAGTTCATCCTGACAGCTTGCCACAAAGCCGCAACCCAGCCTCGGGCGGCCACCCCCGGCGACAGCACCGCCGCCGAAGGTGGACAGCCTTGCCCGCACAACTGGCGCGCGGTATCCTCCGCTCGCGGCGGGGGAGAATGCGCATGGCGACACTGGCCTCACACCAAAGCATCGCTGTCGCCACCGACAACCGCTTCTTCCGCTGGTCGGCCTATGTGATGACCGCGCTCATCATCCTCGGCTTCTCGACCCAGGTGGCACTGGGCCGGTCGAGCTTCGCATCGCCGCCGCTCGTCCATGCCCATGCCATTGTCTTCATGGGCTGGGTCGGCCTTTATCTCGCCCAGTCCGTGCTCGCCACCACCGGCAGCATCGCCCTCCATCGCCGACTCGGCTGGCTCGCTGCCCTGTGGATCCCCGCCATGCTCGTGCTCGGCTGCATGGTCACCGTGGCGATCGTCCAGCGCGGCCAGGTGCCCTTCTTCTTCACGCCGCTGCAGTTCCTCGTCTTCGATCCCCTTACCCTCTTCACCTTCGCTGCCCTCTCCACCGCCGCAATCGTGCTGCGGCGTCACACCGGCTGGCACCGCCGCCTGCACTTCAGCGGCATGGCAATCCTCATGGGCCCGGCGATCGGCCGGCTCATTCCCCTGCCGCTGCTCTCGCCCCTCGCCTTCGAGGCAACCTTGCTCGGTGTCCTTGCCTTTCCCGTCGCCGGCATCATCGCCGACCAGCGCCGCTCCGGCAGCATCCATCCCGCCTGGACCTGGGGCCTCGTCGCCATCCTCGGCTCGACCATCATCATCGAAGCGATCACCTACAGCCCGCTCGGCACCAGCCTCTACACTGCGATCACCGATGGCACGCCCGGCGCCGCGGTGGCCCCACACGGTTTCCCGGCGCCACCGGGCATGCCGATCACGAAGTGAGCGCCCCTGGACCGAAGGCGCGTCCGGACCGAGGCAGCACCATTGTCCGCTCGATCTGGGCAGCCTGCCTGCTCACAGGCGGAGCAAACCACGCCCGCACGCTCCTCCAGCATGGCCTCCTGTGGGATTATGGCGGCGTTGCCTGGCCAAGCGCTGCCTATTGGACAAGCCTCACCATTCTCGATCCACTCGTCGCCGCACTCCTGTTCCTTCGTCCGAAGATCGGGATACCAGCCACGATCCTCCTCATCGTCACAAACGTGATCCACAATCTCGCCAAGACGGCACATGACGCACCACCGGGCGAGTTCCTCACCCGCGCCACCAATTCCTACTTGCTCAGCCAGATCGGTTTCATGCTCTTCGTGCTGGCCACAGCCCGCATCGCCTGGAAAAGCGCGGACGAACGCCGGCCCGGCCAGCGACCAAGGCTTGGCTGATGTCCGCATTTCACGTTGAAGAGCATGCGAATGGATGACGCACCATCCTTCACTGTTGTTTCGATCGACAGGCATTTTCGATGGGGCAGCGTGTGTCGGCTGGAGATCGACGGCAACTATTCTGCCGAGGAAAACAAGCTTGGCTGGGATGAATTCCAGGCCCCGAAACTCATGCGGCGTGCCATATCGCTGAAGGCGAGAGACACCATCACAGCGACGTTGATGATCCCCGAACTCAAGCCCGGCGACAGGTTTTCAGCCATCCAGCTCATCACAGATCTCTATCTCTGGAGCGAATGGCAATGACGGGCACGATAGAACCGCCGGCGATCACCTGGCCTCAGGCCACCTCGACCCCCGGCACCACATCCAGCTCCACATGCTCGGGCACATCGACATGCGCCGGCAGCGCCGTCAACTCGGCCGGATCATGCGCGCGAATGAACCGCTCCACCACCGGCGCAATGCTGTCGCGCCAGCGCCGGCCATTGAAGATGCCGTAATGCCCCGCCCCCTCGGCCAGATGATAGGCCTTCTTCGCCTCGTCGAGCCCGGTCGCCAGCGTCAGCGCTGCCCTCGTCTGCCCGATCCCCGAGATATCGTCGCGCTCGCCTTCGATCGCCAGCAGCGCCGTGCGGTCGATAGCGGCCGGGTCCACCAGCTCGCCACGGTGCCAGAACTGCCCCGTCGCCAGCGCCTGCCGCTGGAACACATAGTCGATCGTCTGCAGGTAGAATTCGGCCGTCATGTCGCACACCGAGCGATACTCGTCGTAGAACGCCTTGGTCCCGTCCGCACTTTCCTGGTCGCCCGCCACCAGATGCTTGAACATCTCCCAGTGCGATTTCATGTGGTTGGCCAGGTTCATCGACAGGAACCCCGAAAGCTGCAGAAAGCCCGGATAGACCTTGCGCCCCGCACCCGGATAGCCTTGCGGCACGGTCGCGATCACATTCTGCTCGAACCAGGCAAACGGCCGCTCGGTCGCCAGATCATCGACCGACGTCGGCGCCTTGCGCGTGTCGATCGGCCCGCCCATCATCGTCAGCGTCAGCGGCACCGCCGGATTGGCATGGCGGCTCATATGCGCCACCGCGGCAAAGCACGGCACCGCCGGCTGGCACACCGCGAGCATGTGCGCCCCCGGCCCCAGATGCTCGAGATAACCGATCACATAATCCACATAATCATTGAGATCGAAGCGCCCGTCCGACACCGGCACCGACCGGGCATCGCGCCAATCGGTGATATAGACCTCATGGTCGGGCAGCATCCGCTCCACCGTGCCGCGCAGCAGCGTCGCATAATGGCCGCTCATCGGCGCCACGATCAGCAGCTTGGGGTCGCGCCGCCCCGCCATCGCCGGATGGCCGGAATCGCGCACGAAATGCTTCAGCTGCCCGAACGGCTTGCGCAGCACGATCTCCTCGGTCACCGGCACCGAAACGCCGCCGACCAGCGTCTCGTTCAGCCCGAAGTCCGGCTTGCCACGCGGCGCAGCCGCATGCGCAAAGACCTCAAGCCCACGCGCGATGATCGGGCTCGATGCGATGTACGACATGGGGTTGGCCGGGCTCAGCAACCATCTGGAACTCGTCTGGGCCATCTGCCCGACGCCGGCCAGCCAGGCACGCTGCATCTCATAGGCGGTATAAAGCATGATGTTCGTCCACCAGCGCCGGTCGCTTCGCCGGCTCGTCAGTTTCTTGCCACAAAGCCGATGCCGCTCAAACCACTTTTCGCAGTGCAGCATGGCCTGATACGCCACATTGAGACAAGCCCTCCCGCCTGCTATCAGCGCACATGACCAAGCCCGACCTGCCACCGCCCTCGGAGCGCAAGCTCTCCCGCCTTCGCCTCATCTGGCGCTTCGTGCAGGCCTATCCGGTGCAACTGGCGTGCGCGCTCGTCGCCCTCATCGTCGCCGCCGGCGCCACCCTCGCCATCCCCCAGGGCCTCAAGACGATCGTCGACAAGGGCTTCAGCCAGGGCTCCGATCCCGCCAGCATCACCCCCTTCTTCTTCGCCATGCTCGCCATCGTCAGCGTGCTCGGGTTCGCCACGGCCGTGCGCTTCTACTTCGTCAGCTGGATCGGCGAGCGCGTCGTCGCCGACATGCGCCGCGCCGTCCACGCCCATCTCCTGACCCTCGATCCGGTGTTCTTCGAAGAAAACCGCCCCGCCGAAATCGCCTCGCGCCTTACCTCGGACACCGCGGTCATCGAGCAGGTCGTCGGCACCTCGGCCTCGCTGGCGCTCCGCAACACCTTCATGGGCTTCGGCGGCCTCGTCTACATGGCGGTACAAAGCCCCAAGCTCACCGGGCTGATGCTCCTCGTCATCCCCATCACCATCCTCCCCATCGTCTTCGTCGGCCGCCGTGTGCGCGCCATGTCCAAGGCCAGCCAGGACCGGATTGCCGGCATCGGCACCATGATCTCGGAGATCCTCGGCGCCATCCGCATCGTCCAGGCCTTCACCCAGGAGAAGCGCGAAAGCACCCGCTTCGGCGCCTCGGTGGAAAGCGCCTTCGACACCGCCCGCCGCCGCATCATGCTCCGCTCAGGCATGACCGCACTCGTCATCTTCCTCATCTTCGGCGCCATCACGCTGGTGCTCTGGCAGGGTGCCCTTGATGTCATCTCGGGCACCCTCTCGGGCGGCACCATCACCGCCTTCGTGTTCGCCGCCATCATCGTCGCCTCGGCGTTTGGCACCCTAACCGAAGTCTATGGCGATTTCATGCGCGCTGCCGGCGCCTCGTCGCGGATGGAGGAGCTACTCGCCGCCCGCCCGAGCATCCGCGCCCCCGCCAACCCCATGGCGCTGCCCGTCCCCGCGCGGGGTGCCCTAGAATTCAACGGCGTCGGTTTCCACTACGCCTCGAGGCCGGATACCAACGCTCTCTCCAGCTTCAATCTGCACGTCGCTGCCGGCGAGAATGTCGCCATCGTCGGCCCGTCGGGCGCCGGCAAGTCGACGCTTTTCCAGCTCGTCCAGCGCTTCTACGATCCCACCAGCGGCGAAATCCGCCTCGATGGCGTGCCCCTCACCGCCGCCGACCCGGAGGCGATCCGCAGCCGCATCGCTGTGGTGCCGCAGGATACCGTCATCTTTGCCGCCAGTGCGCTCGAAAACATCCGATACGGCCGCCCCGAAGCCTCGGAGGCCGAAGTCTGGGCTGCTGCCGAAGCCGCCCATGCCGATCTGTTCCTGAAAGACCTCCCCGATGGCCTGAACACCTATCTCGGCGAGGCCGGGGTGCGCCTCTCGGGCGGCCAGCGCCAGCGCATCGCCATCGCCCGCGCCATCCTCCGCGATGCCCCGATCCTCCTCCTCGACGAAGCAACCAGCGCGCTCGACAGCGAGTCCGAGCGCCTCGTCCAGCACGCGCTCGAAAGCCTGATGCAGGGCCGCACCACGCTCGTCATCGCCCACCGTCTCGCCACCGTGCGGGGGGCAGACCGCATCATCGTCATGGACAAGGGCCTCATCGTCGCCGAGGGCACGCATGAAGCGCTCATCAATGCCGGCGGCCTCTATGCCAAGCTCGCCCGCCTCCAGTTCGACGCCGCCGCCGCGGCAGCCTGAAGGATGGCCTTCGGCGGCCGGGGCCTCAGGCCGCAGCCGCCGAAGGCCACCGCTGCACCTGCGCTCGTTGGGGCGGAAGATCAAAGCTCCAGACCGAATGTGCGCCAGCATCGTACGCTGCCGGTTCATGCCGGAGAGCCACTTCTTGCCACACCAACTCAGGACCAATGGCCTGACCACACAAAAAAGCGGCGCCCCGAAGGACGCCGCTCGATTGTCCAGCCCGGAGGCTGTTCTCAGTTCGCGTAGGCCTCGTTGCCCACAAAGCCCATCTTGGTGATACCGGCCTGCTGGGCCTCGGCCATCACGGAATCGACCACTTCATACTTGGCCAGCGCTTCCGGACGAAGCCGCAGCTCCGGCTCGGTCGGCAACGCAGCGGCCTGGCGCATGTAGGTGCGCAGCGTCGCAAGATCGACTTCCTGCTTGTTCCAGTAAATGTTCGAGAGGAAGTCGATGTCCACCTGATTGAACACCGGGTCGACATTGCTCGGCTCATTGTTCGGCGCCGGCAGATCGAGCTTCACCGCGTGCGTCTGGATCGGGATGGTGATGATGAACATGATGAGAAGCACGAGCATCACGTCGATAAGCGGCGTGGTATTCATGTCCACCATGGCGCCGTCGTGGCCGCCATCACCCACTGCCATTGACATCGAAACGTCTCCTGTAATCGTGCAATTCGGCATCGGGAGCGGCACCGGCCGCTCCCGAAACCATCAGTCTAGCGCGTCGGCACGAAACCCGCGGAGGGCTCTGAAACGAACGCGATCTTCAGGAAGCCGGCACGCTGCATGGTGAACACCACGCCGCCAACGCACCGATACTCCATGTTGCTGTCACCGCGGATATGCACCTCGGGCAGTTCGATCTTGCCGCCAAGCGCTTCCTGGCGGGCAATATCGTCCTTGAGCGCCTTCACGCCCCGGTCGAGCAGTTCCTGCTTCGATTCCACCAGGGTCTGCCCCCAATAGGTGTCGCAGTTTGCATCGACCGAGATGTTCACATTCTCCGGCTTTGTCGACGTCGGAATGTTGGACACCTTGGGGAGCGTGAGCGGGACGACCTGGATCGCCACCGGCACCGTGATGAGGAAGATGATGAGCAGAACCAGCATGACGTCGACGAGCGGCGTCGTGTTGATCTCGGTCATCGGACCGTCTTCGGCGTCCGCCGATGGATCGCCAACACTCATGGACATGGGCTGACCCTTTCTCTACCGACCGGCGCTTACTTGACCACCGGCTTGGGGGCAACCACGGGGGCAGCCGACACCGCTGGGGCCACGCGTGCACCGGAAACCAGGGCACCATGCACGTCCGACATGAAGTTGTTGAGCTTCTCGGTTACGGTCTTGTTACGCTTGATCAGCCAGTTGTAGCCGAGCACGGCCGGCACGGCGACCGCGAGGCCGAGTGCGGTCATAATCAGTGCTTCACCCACCGGGCCTGCAACCTTGTCGATCGACGCCTGGCCGGCGAGGCCGATGTTGATCAGTGCGCGATAGATGCCGACCACGGTGCCGAACAGACCGATGAACGGCGAGGTCGAACCGACCGAGGCGAGGAACGACAGGCCGCTCTGCAGCTTGCCCGAAATGCCGGCATTCGAACGGTTGAGCGCCATCGTCACCCACTCGTGCTGGTCGATCTTATCGGTCAGGCGACCTTCATGGTGATCGGCAGCGCGCAGGCCGTCATCGACGATCTGGCGAAACGGCGAACTCTTGTCGAGCTTGGAGGCGCCGGTCTTGAGGTCGGGCGCGGTCCAGAACTTCTTCTCGAGGTCGTTGGCTTCGGTCAGCACCTTCCGCTGGTCGAGATACTTGGTGATGATGATGAACCAGCTGGCCAGCGACATGAACACGAGAATGCCGAACACCGATTGGGCGATGATGCCGCCCTGCTCGAGCGCTGCTGCCAGGCCATATGGGTTTTCTACTGCGACGGTTTCCATGCTGAATTTCCCTCGAACTGGATGTTTTTGTTGTTCAACTCTGCGAGGACGGCGATTGCCGCCGCCCTCAACCCCTTAACGCCTGTCCCGGATCTGCCAACGGATTGGAACGGTTTTCGTTTCCGTCACCGGCGCCCCATTGCTGGTTGCCGGGTTGTAACGGAACCGCCGGATGATGATCTTGCACGTCGCATCATCCAGTCGCGCCGAGCCGCTCGAAGCGACCACTTCGCAACTTCCAACCTTGCCATCGGTCCCGACGACGAACCGCACACGGGTCACGCCCTCTTCACCCGCACGCAGCGAAGCATCCGGATAATCATCCTCGCCGATGGTATTGCCGCGGCCACGATCCGTAGCCCGTGTCGGCGCCACTGTCGGCGCAGGAGCCGGCGGCGCGGGCGGAGCCGGCGGTGCGAACACCGGCGGTGCCACCTGCTGGACCGTGCTCTGCGTCTGGATTGTCACAGGCGGCGGCGAATCCGACTGGATCGTCACCTCCGGAGGCGGCACGAACGGCGGAATCTCGAGCTCGACCGGTGGTGGTGGCGGCGGCTCATCCGGTGGTGGTGCCTCTTCCTTGACGTTCACTGTTTCGAGCGGCTGGACGATCGCCTTGACCGCCTTTAGCGCAAGCCCCGTGATGAACGCATATCCCAAAAACACGTGTAGCAAGGCGACAGCCCCGAAGGCCATCATGCGGTTCTTGCTCATTCCCTGGTCAGCATATGCCATGACTGATGCCGATCTCCCTGACCCATGATATGATCAATGCCGGAAGCTGTGGCTTCCCGTCCCTCCCCGGCATCCCTCAGCGCAGTCTTAACTCCATCGCTGCGCAGCCCGCAACCGCTTTATCGCGGCAATTATGTTTCAAGATCGACACAAGCGATGAAGCCTTTTGGTTCCCGGCCGTTCATCAGGCCCGCAATCACCCGAGGTTGCGGCACGCGCCGGCCACGCCTAGAACCGGGCTCATGTCCTGTGTGTCCCCCGTTTTTCGTGCAGCTTCCGTGGCTCTCGCCCTGCTCGGTGCGACAAGCGCCACCGCCCAGCCAGCGCCGGGCGCCGCGCCGCCGACCTACGTCACGCTCGCCGATCTCACGCTGGCTGCACCCGTGATCGTGCGCGCCACCATCACCCGCAGCCAGCGCATCAACCCGAGTGACGCCGCCGGCCTGGCGCCCGGCATGGCCCGGCAATTGCTCACCGCGCGCGTCGATGGCGCGCTCACTGCAACCGCCGCCGTGCCGCCCGAGCTCGTCTGGCTCCACGATGTCCCGCAGCCTGAGCGCGGCCGCGCACCCGATCAGCGCGGCCAGCAGGTGCTGGCCTGGTTGCAGCCCCCCGACGCCGAGGGCAAGACTGTCCTGATGCCCGGCCCGTCGATGCAACCCTGGAGCGCGCCGCTCGAAGCCACTGTCCGTGCCATCGCCACCCAGGCAGTGAGCGGCACCGTGCCCATCGTCACCGGAGTCTCCAACGGCTTCCGCGTCCCCGGCACCGTGCCGGGCGAAGCCGAGAGCCAGTTCTTCCTCACCACAAAGGGAGGAAAGCCGCTCACCATGGTGGTGCTCGATCGCCCCGGCCAGCGCCGCCAGATCCAGGTCGCAAGTTCGGACATCATCGATGAATCAGCAACTTCGGTCGCGCCGGAGACGCTGCTCTGGTATCGCCTCGCCTGCGCGCTGCCCGGCCGCCTGCCCGCTAGCGCCGGCGGCAGCGATCCCGCGCTTGCCGCCGCCTGGGCCAGCGCCATCGCCAGCCTCGGGCCATGCACCCGGCCCTGAAACAGCGCTTGCGCCGCGATCAGCCGCGCGTCGGCACCGTGGCAAAACTGGCGATCTCCACCCCGGCCGCTTCACAATCCGGGTACACATCGGGCTTGCGCGTGCTCACCCGCAGCGCCAGCACGCCCTGCCGCGCTGCCACCAGATCGTAGATCGCCTGCGCCAGCGTCTCCTGCAGGTTGAACCGCCGTGCATGGGCCAGCGCCGTCACCGCATCGCGCAGCACATGATAGTCCCAGGCGTCGCTCACAACGTCATGGCTGGCAAAAGCGCTCGCCGTCACCCACACCTCGATGGTGATCAAAAGCCGCTGCGGCACCCCGATCTCGGCCGCATGAAACCCGATGTCGAGCTCGAGTTCGAGCCCCTCGATCATGATCTTGCGGCTCCGCGGCCGCAGCGCCTCGGGCACCAGCCCGTCGATGGCGGCAAGCGCCACCAGCGGCATCTCGTCGATCATCATCGTCATCGGTTCACCATGAAGGACACATCGCGTTGCAGGCCGAGAAACCTCTGCCCGCCGTCGAGCACGATCGTCTGGGCATTGTAGGTCGGCGTGGCAATGATGAACCGCAGCGCCGCCACCAGTTCCTCCACCGCGACACCGCGCCGCAGCGGGTTCATGCCATGCACCGCCTCGAAATCCTCGCGGCTGTGCGGCCCCCACACCAAAGTCACCGCCGGCGCAATGGCACAAGCGCGAATCGCCGGCGCCAGGCTGCGCGCCACCATCTCGGTCATCCCCTCCAGTCCGATCTTCGCCAGCGTGTAGGTGAAATGGTCGGGGTTGAGGCTCGCCAGCTTGGCATCGAGCAGGTTCACCACCAGCGCCGCGTCCGGCCCGCCCTCCTGCCCGCGCGCCGGGTCGAGCGCCCGCGCAAAGGCCTGCACCAGAAGGGCCGGTGCCCGCAGGTTGATCGCCATGTGCGTGTCGAAATCGTCGGCCGAAAAGTCCTCCAACCGGTCATAGACAAAGCGCGACGCACAATTCACCAGCAGCCCGAGCGGCGCCAGCCCCGCCGCCGCCGCCACGATCGCTGCCGCCGCCGCCGGGTCGGCGAGATCGGCCGCCACCACCGCCACGCCGGTCCCCTGCCCGCGAAGCTCGTCCGCCAACGCATCCGCGTCGTCGCGCGAGCTGTTGCAATGGATCACCACATCCCAGCCGTCTTCGGCCAGCGCCCGTACAAAGGCCTCGCCGATCCGCTTGGCGCCGCCGGTGATGATCGCGGTCTCGCCGCGTCGTTCAGGTTCGCTCATTCAGGCGCGTTAGCGGCTCCGCCTCCCCCGCGCAACGCCGCCCCCAGCGTTTCAAGGCTGCCGTCAGTGTCGCGCTGCGGCAATCCGAGCAGGCCCAGCAGCAAAGGATGCACATCGACATTGTCGAACGCCGGCAGCCGCACCCCGCTCTCGATGCCCGGCCCCGCTGCCACGAACATCGCCGCCATCGCCGGGTCGGCCGGGTCATAACCATGCATCCCGCCCAGCCTGCGGTCGGTCCGCGGCGCCTCGGTGCCGATCATCCAGCCGCTCTCCGCCGCACACACATAGGGCGGCACGCGCGGGTTGCGGCCATAATGCAGCGCCGCCGGAATCGCCTCGCGCCGCCAGCAGCGCATATGCGGATGCGGCCGCAGCAATGCCGCCTCCAGTGCGGCCGCCCGGCCTTCCACCGCATGCAGCCCCGCCACCGCACCCCCCGTCACCAGTCGAAAACTGCCCGCCGGCAGCAGCGTATCGAGCCGGATCGTCCGCTCGGGCGTCACCGCCGCCATGCCATGGTCCGCCACCACCACGAGGTTGGCGGCGATGCCCCGCACCCGCAGCCCCTCGATCACCCGGCCGATCTGCGCATCCACCGCCGCCACTGCCTTCGCCGTCTCGGCTGCGGCCGGGCCGAATTCATGCCCGTCATGGTCCACCGAGTCGAAATACAGCGTCAGGAACGCCGGCCGCGCCGGCTGGTCGAGCCACGCCAGCAGCTGGTCCACCCGCTTCGCCTCGGGCATCGCGCCATCGAAGCGCATCCACTGCCGCGGCCGCACGCCGCGCACCGCGGTCTCCGATCCCGGCCAGAACATCGTCGCCGTCGCCAGCCCGGCCTTCTCGGCGGTCACCCAGATCGGCTCGGCCTGGTCCCACCAGCGGCTGTCCTCCACCGCATCGCGGTTGGACATGCCGAAGCGCACGCCGCGAATCGCCGGGTCCTCCATCGTGTTGTTCACAATGCCATGGCGATCGGGCCGCAACCCGGTCACGATCGTATAATGGTTGAGAAAGGTGAGCGACGGAAAGCTCGGCCGCATCGAAGCACTCGCTCCCCGCGCCGCCAGCGCATCGAGCACCGGCGTGTTGCCCCGCCCCAGATAATCGGGCCGCATGCCATCGACCGACACCAGGATCACCGGCGCCCTGCTGACAACCGCCACCGAAGCCGGCACCACTGCCACCGGCGGCGACGTGGCGCAGCCGGCCAATGCGAGCAACGCCGCAACAGCAAGGCTGCTCAAGCTCCACACGATCTTGGGCAGCATCATGTACACCTCTTTCTGGATCGACAGGACGCGCCTAAACCCCCGATATGACAGTCGATCGATTCTCGGAAGACAGCGCCACCTTCGCCGTCAAGGGCATCGACACGCCCGATCTCGATCGCGGCGTGGAGGCGATCCGCAACGTCCTGCGCACCCTGCCCGCCCGCCCCGGCGTCTATCGCATGATCGATGCCGCCGGCAGCGTGCTCTATGTCGGCAAGGCGCGCGCGCTGAAAAACCGCGTCGGCAACTACACCCAGGTCGCCCGCCTGCCGCGCCGCCTCCAGCGCATGGTCAGCCAGACCCGCGACATGGTGATCGTCACCACCAACACCGAATCCGAAGCGCTGCTGCTCGAAGCCCAGCTCATCAAGCGCTGGCGGCCGCCCTATAATGTCCTCCTCCGCGACGACAAGAGCTTCCCCTTCATCTACCTCCGCGAGGATCACACCTACCCGCGCATCTCCAAGCATCGCGGTGCGCGCGTCGGCAAGGGCGTCTTCTACGGCCCCTTTGCCAGCGCCGGCGCCGTGGGCGCCACCCTCAACGCGCTGCAGAAGGTGTTCCTGCTGCGCTCGTGCAACGACAGCTTCTTCAACAATCGCAGTCGCCCCTGCCTGCTCCACCAGATCCGCCGATGCTCGGCTCCCTGCGTCGATCGCATCAGCCCCGAAAGCTATGCCGAGCAGGTGTCCGACGCCAAGGCCTTCCTCGCCGGCAAGACCGTGGAAGCACAGGCCAAGCTCGCCGCCGCCATGCAGGCCGCCGCAGCCAGCAAGGATTTCGAAATCGCCGCCGTGCTGCGGGATCGGCTCAAGGCGCTCACCTTCATCCAGGGGTCGCAGTCGATCAACGCCGAGGGCAGCCTCACCGATGCCGACATCGTCGCCATCGCCGCCCAGGACGGCATCATGTGCATCCAGGTTTTCTTCATCCGCGGCGGCCAGAACTGGGGCCACCGCGCCTGGTTCCCCGCCCACACCCAGGAGCTGGACGAAGCCGAGGTGCTGCAAAGCTTCCTCCCGCAGCTCTACGCCGAAATCCCGCCGGCGCGCGAAATCCTGCTCGATCGCGCGCTGCCCGAGGCCGAGCTGCTGGCCGAGGCGCTGTGCGAATCCGCCGGCCACCGCGTCAGCCTCAAGGTCCCGCAGCGCGGCCCCAACCGCAAGCTCGTCGAGCAGGCCAGCCGCAACGCCCGCGAAGCCCTGCAGCGCCGCGCCGCCGAAGCCACCACCCAGGGCCGCCTCCTCGCCGAGCTTGCCGAGCTGTTCGAGCTCGACGCCCCGCCGCGCCGCATCGAGATCTACGACAACAGCCACATCATGGGCACCAACGCGCTCGGCGCCATGGTCGTCGCCGGCCCCGAAGGCTTTATGAAGAGCCAGTATCGCAAGTTCAACATGAAGGCGCCCGACATCACCCCCGGCGATGATTTCGGCATGATGCGCGCCATGCTCCACCGCCGCTTCGCCCGGCTGCAGAGCGAAAACCCCGACGATCGCGAGAACTGGCCCGATCTCCTGCTCATCGATGGCGGCAAGGGCCAGCTTTCCAGCGTCATCGAAAGCCTCGCCGATCTCGGCATCGACGATGTCGCCATCGTCGGCGTCGCCAAGGGTCCGGACCGCAACGCCGGCCGCGAGACCTTCCACCTCCCCTCGGGCCGCGAGCTCACCCTGCCACCGAACAACCCGGTGCTGTTCTTCCTCCAGCGCCTGCGCGACGAAGCCCACCGATTCGCCATCGGCGCCCACCGCGACAAGCGCAGCAAGGCGCTCACCGCCAGCCCGCTCGATGATGTTCCCGGCATCGGCCCGGCGCGAAAAAAGGCGCTTCTCATGCACTTTGGCACCGCCCGCGCCGTCCGCGGCGCCAGCCTGTCCGATCTCGAGCGCACGCCCGGCATCAACAAGGCCATGGCGCAGGCCATCCACCAGCACTTCCACCCACCGGCCTGAAAGGCTACCGTGGCCCGGTCATGAGCCTCATCCTCCACACTGCGGCGACGCCCAACTGCTACAAGGTGTCGGTGGCGCTCGAAGAGCTCGCCCTTCCCTATGAGGTGGTCAAGGTCGATCTCCTCAAGGGCGAGCAAAAGGCCCCCGAGTTCGTCGCCCTCAACCCCAATGGCCGGGTGCCGCTGCTCATCGACGACGGGTTCGCGATCTTCGAATCGGGCGCCATCCTCATCCATCTCGCCGAAAAGACCGGCAAGCTGATGCCGCTCGACACGCATGGGCGCAGCCGCGTGCTGCAATGGCTGATGTTCCAGATGAGCGGCATCGGCCCGATCATGGGCCAGGCCAATGTCTTCTACCGGCATTTCCCCGAAAAAATCCCCGCCGCCATCGCGCGCTACCAGGGCGAAGGCCGCCGGCTTTTCGAAGTCCTCGATGCCCGCCTCGGCGAATCCGAATTTCTCGCCGGCGACTACAGCATCGCCGATATCGCCAGCTGGTGCTGGGTCCGCACCGCCAAATGGTCGGGAATCCCCACCGAAGGCCTCACCAACCTGCTGCGCTGGAAGGCCAGCATCGCCGCCCGCCCCGCCGCCCAGCGCGGGATCGATGCCCTCGAAACCACCCGCCTCACCGCCGAAGACGATGCCGCCCGCGCCGATCTCGTGCTGCGCGGCCGTCCGGAAGGCGTGAAGCGCGAGGCCTGATATCCTTCTCTTTCAATTTTCCCGCGTTTGGGAAATAATTCCCGGCATGAGCAGGCCAAAATGCAGTCCTGATGCCAAAGATCTGCTTTTTCCGCGCAGACAGTGAATGGTCTTCACCCGCCTTCTGATACTGTTCCTGCTGTGGCACGGCACGGATACTGCCGGAGCAAATGCCCTGGAGCCGCCGGCACTCGAGATCATGCTCGATGAGCCATTGCAGGTCACGATCGCCGGTCAGCCTGCAAGCCTCGCATTTGTAGTCGGCACCGTCGACCACCTCATTCTGAACGACCCGCTCGTGCAGCGCCTTGGACCGCTGCTTGGCAGCAGTCGCAAGGCTGACATGTTTCTCGACAGCAAGTCCAAAGTTGACGGCAAACGCAGCGGCGCGATGCTCGAGATCGCCGGCTTGCGACGCGAACAGCAATTGTACTGGTTTCCGGGGCAATCGGTTCGGCCGCTCGACGGCAGCATCGGCATCATGGCGGTACCGCATCAGCTCGTCAGGCTTCAGACCGGAAGCCCCGGCGCGCCGCTGGCACTGCGCATGCCACTGGCCGGCGATGTCGACAGCACTGCCTATGGCCTCGTCAACGTGGCGGACGCACAGCTTGCTGTCACGTTGAACCCATCGATCAGGACATCGGTGCCCCTCATCGCATCCACTACGGGCTTCGACCTCGCGTCAGTCATGCAGGGACGCTTCGAAGGCGAACCCTGGGACGTGGTGGTCATGCCCGGCGTGCGCCACACCGTGCGTCGCCTGGTGCTGGATACGCCATTGCAACTCGGCCGCCTGTCGTTCGGCGCGCTCGCCGCGCGTTTCGACGCCGCCCAGGCTCGACGCTCCGGGCCCAAGCCCCGGGGCAAGCCGCTCGTCGTGCTGACCTTGTCGCGCACCCAGTTCGATGAGCAGGGTTGCAGCTCCCTCGTTGTCGACAAGCAGCAGATGTCCATGGCACTTCACTGCACAGGACCCGGATCGCTCTCACACGCCAAGGTCGCGGGCGCGGCGAGCGCCCCTGCGGAGGCCAGTCCGAGCAACTCGTCGCAAACGCTTGTCGCCACCCACCAACTTGAAGGGCTTGCTGCGGTCCCCCTGCCTGGGGTCCCCGGGCCGGCAATGGCGCCCGATGGCTTCATTAATCTGCAAGTCGATCAGTCAGTGCATGTCACAATCGCTGGGATACCTGTCGAGCTGGCGCTGAACACTGGCGATCTTCCGGGCATTCTGTTGAACGAGGTTGCGGCTATGCGCCTCGAGCTGGGAGGACGAGCGCAGCAGTCGGCAATCACCTATGGAGGCCGCAAGATTACCGAAACGAACGTTGCCCGCGAAACGGTCGTTGCAATGGAGCGCGCTGCAGCCACAAACATCATATGGCTCGGGGGATATAATCAGGAACAGTTCAGCGGCAGTATCGAGCTGAGCTCGCTCCCGCACGACCGGCTGCGCCTTCGCCTGTCGCCAGAGGAACCCGACGCGCGACCGGTGCGACTGAAGCTGTCCTTGCCTCGTCCCAAGTCGGCGCGAGGCACCACTGAACTGCCTGGCATTGCACGCTTCGAAGTCAACGCCGGGCTGCAGAAGCGGTGGCAGCTGCCTCTGGTGTCCAAATCGCTGGCAGCCGATCTGGCAAGGGTCCTGGGCGGGCGCCTTGAAGGGCGGCCATGGCTGGAGACACTCGGCTATCGACTGCGGAGACCCGTTCGCCGCCTCGTATTGGCAAAGCCTCTCGTCATCGGGCCGCTATCGTTCAAGGTCGTTGCAGTCCAGACCGGCGGCACCCCTGACGCATCCAATCGTTTGGGCCGCGGCCAGGACGTGCTGCCTGATGCCGATTCCGATCCCGACGAACTGGTCGTCACCGGGAAAATCGCGGGGGGCTCGACCGGCCGATGGCTGAACCTGTCGAGGATACAGCTTGCCGAACAGCGCTGCACGAGCCTCGCAATCGACAAACCCGCCATGATCTGGGAGTTGATGTGTCGCGGTCCCGCCTGACTGGTTGACTACAGCCCGGCAGGTCAGACCTTGTCCGAATAAAGCAGCCGCCCGGCCCCCAGCCGCGTCATCACCTGCGGCAGGTCTTCCGCCGTCACCGTGAAGCACCCCAGGCTCCGCCCCAATTTGCCGGTGTCGCGCACCATCGCGCGCGTCACATAGCTCGCCGAATGCACCACGATCGCGCGCGGCCGCGCCGCATCGTTGCACGGCTCGAGACCCTCCAGCCGCATCGAGCGGCCATGCGCCCCCACATAAGCCTCGGCGGTCAGAAACGCGCCGGACGACGAGGCATTCGAGCCTTCATTGTTGGAAAACCGTGCCAGCCAGCCGGTGTGCGCCGGGTCGGAGCCCTTGCCATGCGCCACCAGCAGCGTCGTCACCGCGCCCGACTCCAGGTCGAGCAGATGGAAGCGCGGCTCGCGCGATGCCCGGGCATAATCGACAATGCCCATCACATCGGCATGCGCAACATGCCGGCGGTGCTTCTGCAGCGCCGCCAGCGCCCGCGCCCGCAACGGCGGATTGACCCCATCGGGAAGTGCGGCGCGCGCCGGCACTGCCGCCAACCCGATCAACCCGCCAAGAAACAATCTTCGGTGCATCACAATCCCTGGAACCGCGCCCAATCCTGCAAGGGCGCGCGCGCCGGCTCCGCCGCATTGGCGGGGTCGGTTGCATCCTTGTAGCCGATCGCCATGCCGCAAAACAGCATCCGCTCCTCAGGTATCCCGATAAAGCCACGGATCGTCTCGGGATAAATCGCCCAACACTCCTGCGCGCACGAATCGAGCCCTTCTTCGCGCAGCAGCAGCATCAGCGTCGCCAGATACATGCCGAGGTCGCTCCACTGCGGCGGCCCCATCCGCTTGTCCACCGAGCAGAACAGCGCCACCGGCGCGCCGAAGAACTGGAAGTTGCGGGCAAACCACATCATCCGCCCCATCTTGTCCTCGCGCGGAATGCCGATCCGCCCATAAAGCTCCTCCCCCACCGCAAACCGGTAGCTCCGGTGCGGCTCGGGCAGCTCCCTGGGGTAGATGTCATACTCGGTCGGCTCGCCCTTGGGTGCCGCCATCATCCGCTCGCGCATTATCGCCTTCAGCCGCTCCAACGGCTCGCCCGCCAGCACATCGATGCTCCACGGCTGCAGATTGCCCCCCGAAGCCGCGCGCCCCGCCGCTTCCACCACCCGCCGGATCACCGCCCCATCGACCACGTCAGGCAGGAAACCCCGCACGCTTCGCCGCGACAATACCGCTTCGCTCACCTGCACCCTGCATCTCCCGCTTTCCTATCCACCCCGGATTGCCTAGGAGTAGCCGGGTGTCCAGCCTGCCAAATCTGCTCACGCTCAGCCGCATCCTCGCGGTGCCGCTGCTCGTCCTGCTCATGTGGGGCCGCAACCCATGGGAGTGGCTTGCCGCCTTCGCGCTCTACAGCGTTGCCGGCCTCACCGATTATCTCGATGGCTATCTCGCCCGCGCCCAGGGCACCGTCTCCAAGCTCGGCCAGTTTCTCGATCCGATCGCCGACAAGATCATGGTCGCCGCGGTCATCATCATGCTCATCCACTCGGGCGCCATCCACGGCATCGCCACCATCGCCGCCCTCATCATCCTGCTCCGCGAGATCATCGTCTCGGGCCTGCGCGAGTTCCTCGCCACGCTGCAAGTCTCGGTCCCCGTCAGCCAGCTCGCCAAATGGAAGACCGCCGCACAGATGGTGGCGCTCGGCGCGCTGGTGCTCGATGGCGCCGCCGATCGCCTGCTCCCCTGGCTCCCCGCCCTCGAAATCGGCCTAGTTTCCCTCTGGCTCGCCGCCGCCCTCACGCTGGTGACAGGCTATGATTATCTCCGCGCCGGCATGAAGCACATGAACTGATGATGCTTTATTTCGCCTGGGTTCGCGAGGCGATCGGCGCCGACCAGGAGACGCTCACCCCGCCGCCAACGGTCGAAACCGTTGCCGACCTGCTCGATTGGCTCGCCGCCCGCAGCCCGAACCACGCCGCCGCCCTGGCAGACCGCACCGCCATCCGCGTCGCCCTCGATCAGGATTTCGCGCAAGCCGACACCCCCATCGGCACCGCGCAGGAAGTCGCGATCTTCCCCCCCATCACCGGCGGCTGACGCCGTGCAGGTTCGCGTCCAGCCCGAGCCGTTCGACACCGCCGCCGAGCTCGCCGCCCTGTCCGCAAACCGCAGCGACGTCGGCGCCATCGCCAGCTTCACCGGCCTCGTCCGCGCCGACGATGGCCTGACAGCCCTCACCCTCGAACATTATCCGGGCATGACCGAACGCCAGCTCGCCGCCATCGCCGCAAAGGCCGAAGCCCGCTGGCCCGTCCTCGCCGGCACCGTCATCCATCGCCACGGCCGCCTCGTGCCTGGGGACGCCATCGTCCTCGTCGCCATCGCCAGCCCCCACCGCGCCGCCGCCTTCGAAGCCTGCAGCTTCCTCATGGACTGGCTCAAGACCAAAGCCCCCTTCTGGAAAGCCGAAGAGGGCCCCTGGGGCACCCGTTGGGTCCGGGCCAAAGCGACCGACGACCAAGCCGCACAACGCTGGTAAACCCCCTCTCCCGCATCGCGGGAGAGGGAGGGGCCCACGCGCTTCTTCAGCGCGTGGGAGGGTGAGGGCACCTACCCCGCCAGCACCCGCTCCACCTCGTCCATCCGGTCCTTCCCGAAATACAGTTCCCCATCGAGCAGAAACGAAGGCACCCCGAACGCCCCCGCCGCCGCCGCCCCTTCCGTATTCGCCACCAGCTCGGCCTTCACGTCAGGCTCACCCACCAGCGCCGCAATCTCCGCCGCCGGCAGCCCAGCCGCCACCATCGCCGCCTCCCACACCGCGGCATCACCCAACGCCAGCCCCTGCTCCCACATGCCCCGCATCATCGCCGCCACATAATCATCCATCACCCCCAGCCGGCCCGCCGCCACCGCCCCGCGCATCACCAGCATCGAATTCACCGGAAAATGCGGGTTCATCCGGAACGCCTCGAGCCCGTGCCGCGCCATGAACCGCTTCGTCTCCAGTTCCGCATAAGCCAGCTTCGCCGGCACCCCGGCAAAGGCCATCATCGGCGACTGGTTGCCGGTCAGCTTGAAAAGTCCGCCAAGCAGCACCGGCACCTGGGCGAAGCGCACCCCCGTCCGCGCCTCCAGCGCCGGCAGCACGGCCCAGGCGAAATAGGCATTCGGCCCACCCACATCGAACAGAAACTGCGCGTCCATCAAAAGCTCTCCCCGAAAGGCCGCAGGTCCATCTCGTGCGTCCAGGCATCGCGCGGTTGCGCATGGAGCTGCCAATAGGCCTCGGCAATCGACGCCGGGTTCATCAGCGCGCCCTCGC
The DNA here is from genome assembly GCF_014205635.1 of Polymorphobacter multimanifer. GTDB lineage: Bacteria > Pseudomonadota > Alphaproteobacteria > Sphingomonadales > Sphingomonadaceae > Sandarakinorhabdus > Sandarakinorhabdus multimanifer. The sequence continues at coordinate 16,939 of NZ_JACIIV010000019.1, read as the reverse complement.
CCGGCACCACGCCGCGCTCGGCCATCCGCGCCCGCACCCATTCGGTGTCCACCCCGGCATCGATCACCAGATGCGCCACATGCAGCCCCTGCGGCCCCAGCTCGCGTGCCATCGATTGCGCCACCGCGCGCAAGCCGGCCTTGGCCGAAGCGAACGCCGCAAAGCCCGCCCCGCCGCGCATCGACGCCGTCGCACCCGTGAAGAAGATCGACCCTGCCCCGCGCGGCAGCATCCGCCGCGCCGCCTCGCGCCCGGTCAGGAAGCCGCCATAGCACGCCATTTCCCACACCTTGCGAAACACCCGCTCGCTCGTCTCGGTCAGCGGAAACTGCACATTGGCGCCAACATTGAAGATCACGACCGCCAGCGGCGCCTCGGCCTCGGCGGCATCCAGAAACCCCGCCACCGACTCCTCGCTGCGCGCATCGAGGCTGTGCCCGGTAAAACGCCCCCCCGCCGCCGCAATCCCGGCCGCCAGCGGCGCCAGCTTCTCGCCCCCGCGTCGCCCGCCATGCACGGCATAACCACCCGCCGCAAAGCGCCGCGCAATGGCCGCCCCGATGAAGTCCCCTGCCCCCACGATCGCCACGCTCTGCACCAGCGCAAACCTCTCAAAAGTCCGGATCAGTCTTGTATCCGAACTTGAGCGCGGCTCAAACGACTTTCACTGCCCTTCAGCCAGCGCCGCCAGTGTCATCGGCCGCCCAAGCAGCCAGCCCTGCACCTTGGCGAAGCCCAGCAGCGCGATCGCCGCCAGTTCCGCCTCGGTCTCCACGCCTTCCGCCACCAGTTCCGCCCCCATCACCCCGGCAAAGTCGGCAAGCGCCGCTGCCAGCGCCCGCCGAGACGGATCGGCATCGATCCCGGTCACGAAAAACCGGTCGAGCTTGATGATGTCGGGCCGCAGTTCGAGGATCTTCTGCAACCCGCTATACCCCACGCCGGCATCATCGATCGCCAGCCGCAACCCGGCCGCCCGCAACGGCGCCAGCATCACCAGCAACGTTGCCACATCCGCCGTCGCCTGCTGCTCGGTGATCTCCAGCACCAGCCGACGCAGGTCTGTCCCCGCCAGCAGCCCCGCCAGCGCCGGGGAACACGCCGTGGCCGGAGACACATTCACCGCCAGATAGCAGTCCGTCGGCAGCATCGGGAGCCCAGCCAGCGCCTGCGCCACCGCGGCGAGTTCGAGCGGCTCCGCCAGGCCGACGTCAAGGGCATCGGCAAACCACAGGTCCGGCCCGCGCAGCACCAATGCGATAGATCGGCTGGTACACCATGTCCGGCCCACCACCGTCGATCATCCGCGCCACCGGCGCCCGCTTCGCCGCCAGCGCCACGGCCGTTGCCTGCCGCCGCTGCAGCTCCGCCGCGGCCATCTGGGCAAAAACCCGGACAATCCCGAGGTCGCGCATCGTCAGGCTCGTGTCCGCCGCCGGCCCCAGGCAGCAGAACATCCCGAACAGCTCGCCCCCCTCCAGCCGCAACGGCACGCTCACATGCGCGCCGATCGGCACCGCACTGGTGATCGGCATCGCCACCGCCAGCGGTTCCGCCGCCGTATCGGGAATCAGCTCGGGCAGCGCCCCCGAAAGAATATGCCGGCAATACACATCATCGAGCGATCGGCGGTCCCCCGGCTTGATCAGCGCCTCCAGCCCCGGCGCATCGACATGCCGGTAGAGCGCATCATTGCCGCAGAATTCCGAAACATAGGCCACCTGCAGTCCCAGATGCGTCCGTGCCGCCCGCAGGAAGCTGTCGATGATGTCCTCGGACGGCCCCACATCGCGCTGCTCCGGCGCTGCCAGCACACCCGCCAGCACACCCGCCAGCAAACCATCGGCGAGCGGTTTTGCACCGGCAAACTGGCTCACATCAGGCTGGTCCATGCAAAACGTCCCCGAAACAGGACCATTATTGACGGCACGTCCAAGGCAAAGTTGCGCCCCCTGGAACGCAGGCATCAACAATCTTCGAACAATTCCTTCACTTTGCCGTTGATGGTTCCGTCGCGGTCAAGCGATGCAATTCGCGCCGCCCGGCAAAACCCGTGCTGGATCAGAGCTTTGCCGACAGCTCCTTGATCTCCTTGTTCAGGATTCGATCATTGTCGCAATAATCCACCGGGCAATCGATCAGATGCACCCCCGGCGTGTCGAGACAGTGCTTGAACAGCCCCGGCAGCATCTCGGCGCTCGTCACCCGGTGCCCATGCGCGCCATAGCTCTCGGCATAGGCCACGAAATCGGGGTTGCCATAGGTCAGCCCCCAATCCTTGAAGCCCATGTTCGCCTGCTTCCAGCGGATCATGCCATAGCTGTTGTCGTTGAGGATCAGCACGGTGATGTTGAGCCCGAGCCGCACTGCGGTCTCCATCTCCTGGCTGTTCATCATGAAGCCGCCATCGCCGCACACCGCCATCACCTTCCGGTCCGGGTACACCATGTTCGAGGCCATGGCGCTCGGCAGCCCGGCGCCCATCGTCGCCAGCGCATTGTCGAGCAGCACCGTGTTGGGACGATAGGCTGTATAGTTGCGCGCGAACCAGATCTTGTACACGCCATTGTCGAGCGCGATGATCCCGTCCTCGGGCATCACCTTGCGCACCTGGTCGACAAGATGCTGCGGGTAGATGGGAAAGCGCATGTCACCGATCGCGGCATCGCGGTGCAGCACCTCCTGCGCGCGCGCCGCCAGCATCCCGTCGAACGCCCAGTGCGGCTGCACCCTGATCGCTTCCTTCAGCTGCCACACGGCATTGGCAATATCGCCCACCACCTCGATCTGCGGAAAATACACAGGATCGACCTCCGCCGAGCGGAAGCTCATATGGATCACCGTCGTCCCATCATGGCCCATGAAGAACGGTGGCTTTTCAATTACATCATGGCCAATATTGACGATCACATCGGCCTTGCGCACCGCGGCATGGACAAAATCCCCCGCCGAAAGAGCCGCACAGCCGAGGAACTTCGGGTGCCGCTCATCGATCACACCCTTGCCGAGCTGCGTCGTCAAAAACGGAATTCCTGTCTTTTCAACGAGTTCGAGCAACATCTTCGATGTCATCGTGCGGTTGGCACCGGCGCCCACCACCAGGATCGGCGCCTTGGCCGCCTCGATCGCGCGCACCGCCGCCAGAATGGCCTTGCCATCTGCCAGCGGCCGCCGCGCATAGCTCGGCGGGATCGGCGTCGCATCGGTCGGGTCATGGGCAATATCCTCGGGCAGCTCGAGGTGCGTTGCACCCGGCTTCTCCTCCTGCGCCAGCCGGAACGCCTCGCGCGTACGCGCCGGAATATTGTCGGCACTTGCCAGCTGATGGGTATATTTGGTGATCGGCCGCATCATGTCGACCACGTCGAGAATCTGGAAGCGCCCCTGCTTGGATTTCTTGATCGGCTTCTGCCCAGTGATCATCAGCATCGGCATCCCGCCCAGAAACGCATAGGCCGCCGCGGTCACGAGGTTGGTGGCACCCGGCCCCAGCGTCGCCACGCAAACCCCCGCCTTGCCGGTATGCCGGCCATAGGTGGACGCCATGAACCCCGCCCCCTGCTCATGCCGCGTCAGGATCAGCCGGATCTTCGTCGAGCGCGAAAGCGAATCCAGAAAATCCAAATTCTCCTCCCCCGGCACCCCGAACACATACTCGACGCCCTCGCCCTCAAGGCATTGCACCAGCAGATCGGATGCCTTGGTCATGCGCTTTTCCCCCCGGATATACTTGAACCTGGTGCATACTGACGCGGGCCACCAGTGATGGAAAGCTATTATCGGCCGCTGCCCTCACCATGAGAAACCACGAAGTTGTCGATCTCGCCATCCACCACCGTGATCCGGTTGTAGGAGGGCATCGTTTCGCGCACCCGCTCCGAGAGCGTGCCCGCTCCGATCAGCCGCACCGCGCCATCACCATGCGGCCACATCCGGTCGAACGGATCATGCGTATGGCCGCTCACCACTGCCGTCACCCCGGCCTCAGCCAGCGCCGCCAACGCGGCTGCCCCGCCCCGCGTCGACCCCTTGGTGCGCGTGCCCATGTCCACCAGCGGATGGTGGCAGGCGGCAATGATCGGGCGCGATGCCGGCGCTGCCCGCACCTCGGCCAAGGTGCGCGCCAGCGCCGATCGCCCGACATGGCCGAGCGACCAGTTGGTGCGCCATTGCGCGCGTGCCGTCGTCTTCAGCGACACCAGGCTCACATCGTCGAGCACCGCCGGCCGTCCGACCCGCGCAACCAGCCGCGCCAGCCGCGCATAGGGTCGCGTCAACCGCAGCACGGGGTTGTACACCGGCAAATCATGGTTCCCGGGTTCGATCCGCACCGGCGCTGCCAGCCCCGCCAGCCAATCGCCCGCCGCCGCAAACTCGCTGGTCCGCGCCGCGGCGGTCAGGTCGCCCGTCACCAGCACCAGGTCGGGCGATGCTGCCTTCACTTCGGCCGCAAACCAAGCCAGCGCATCGCGGTCCTCGGTCCCGAAATGCACGTCGGACACATGGAAGATCCGCGTCATGCAGCACCTGCCGTCGCCACGAAGTGCAGCGACGTCATGCTGTGCCGCACCGTCACCGGGCTCGCCAGCATGGCCGGCTCGCCATCGAACAACGCCCGCACCCGTCGCCGTCCGGCAAGCGTCACCTCGGCGGCACGGCCGGCCTCCACCAGCTGGCTGTCCCGCCAGTCCCCGCTCAGCCAGCTCCAGCCGATCCGCATCGCATCCCCCACCCCGGCCGCGTCGATCATCGCCACTTCGAGGCCGTCTGCATCGGGGGTCACCACCACCGCACGGTGGCGGCCGGGCGTGCCGACCACCGAAATCCCGCCGCCGAAGCTCCGCGCCAGCGCCACCTGTGCTGCCCGCACCGCGCGCCAGAAGCGCCGCTTGCGCACCCCCTCGCGGGCATGAACCCAAGCAGCCGCAGGCCCCAGAATAATACCCACCAGCGCCCTGTGCCCCCCGGCGTCGGCAGCCGGCAGCCGCACCAGCCGCGCAGTGGCGATCCGTCCCAGAATAGTCTCGCGCGCCGTCTCGCCGTGCAGCGCAAGAGCAAGCTTGTTCATCGTGCCACCGGGCAGCACCAGGCATTGCCCGGCCCAGTCACCCACCGCCGCCACCACGGCGTTGATCGTGCCATCGCCACCGAAGATGATCAGCGTGTCGATCGCACCGGCCTCCAGCGCCGCGGCCAGCGGCAGGTCTTCGTCCGAAAATCGCGTCTCGCCCAGGATATCCGCCCCAGCCGCGCCAAGCTGCGCACGCACCGCCGCCACCTGCCCCGCATCGGTCGAACCCGACGCCGGATTGGCCACCAGCCAAACGCGCGCCGGGCGCCTGGCCGCCTCGACCATCCCGGACATCATCTCAGACCTTTTTCAGCGCTTCGGGCCGATGGATCGCCTCGCCGCCCGTCTCGGATTTCACCTTGAACTGCGGCTCGTCGGGGGAAGCCTTGGCAACATGACCCTTCAGCTTCGTCTCGCGGATGATCTTCTTGACGACCTTGCCAGTCGAATGGCCGCCCGAAGACTCCCATTCCACCGCATCGCCGGCCTTCAGATCCTTTGCCTTGCCCTTCGCCACATCACTCTCCCGGCCCCTTCACCGATCAACGGCGACCAGGCCCGCGCGTTCCCGCGCAGCGACATGCAGGCAAGCCTCAGACCACCCCATAGGCCAGCATGGAATCGGCCACCTTCTTGAAGCCGGCGATGTTCGCCCCCTTCACATAATCGGTATAGCCCTTCCCGTCGGATCCATATTCGAGGCACCGCGAATGGATGCCTTCCATGATGTCGAGCAGTTGCTGCTGCAGATCGGCTTCCTTCCAGCTGATCCGCGCCGAATTCTGGCTCATCTCCAGCCCCGACACCGCAACCCCGCCGGCATTCGAAGCCTTGCCCGGCGCATAGAGGATCTTCGCCGCCTTGAAGATGTGCACGCCATCGAGATCGGTCGGCATGTTCGCCCCTTCCGATACCGCGATGCAGCCGTTCTTGAGCAGCGTCTTCGCCTCTTCGCCATTCAGTTCGTTCTGCGTGGCGCAGGGCAGCGCCACGTCGCACGCCACCCCCCAGGGCCGCGCCCCGCCACCATGGAAAGACGCACCCTTGAACTCCTTGGCATAGTCCGAAATCCGGCCGCGCCGATGGGTCTTGTGCTCCTTCACCCAGTCGATCTTCTCCTGGGTGATGCCATCGGGATCATGCACAAAGCCTTCGGAATCGGAGAGCGTCAGCACCTTGCCGCCCAGCGCCACGATCTTCTCGGCCGCATGCGTCGCCACATTGCCCGATCCCGAGATCACCGCAGTCTTGCCCTCAAGCGAATCGCCCTTGGTTTTCAGCATGTTCTGCAGGAAATATACGGCACCATATCCGGTCGCCTCGGTGCGGATCAGCGAGCCGCCCCATTCCAGCCCCTTGCCGGTCAGCACGCCGGTGAAATTGTTGGTGATCCGCTTGTACTGGCCGAACATGAAACCGATCTCGCGGCCGCCCACGCCGATATCACCCGCCGGCACATCCACATCGGCGCCGATGTGGCGATAAAGCTCGGTCATGAAACTCTGGCAGAAGCGCATGATTTCGTTCACGCTCTTGCCCTTGGGGTTGAAGTTCGATCCGCCCTTGCCGCCGCCCATCGGAAGCCCGGTCAGCGCGTTCTTGAAGGTCTGCTCGAACGCCAGGAACTTCAGCACGCTCTCGGTCACGCTCGGGTGGAAGCGGATGCCACCCTTGTACGGCCCGATCGAATTGTTGTTCTGCACCCGCCAGCCGCGCTGCACGCGAATATTGCCCTTGTCGTCCTCCCAGCACACGCGAAAGCTGATCACCCGGTCGGGCTCGGCGATGCGCCGCAGGATCTGCGCCTCGTGGTATTTCACCTTGTCGGCCATGAAGCCGAAAATGTCCTCGGCCACCTCGGTGACCGCCTGCACGAATTCATCCTGTCCCGGATTGCGCTTCTTCACTCCCTCGATGAAGCGCGGCAGATCGACATGCTCGGATACGGCCATAAGTTCCCCCTGAATGTGCCCGCAGCGCCTCATGTCCCCGAGGCCGTCCGCGGCGAATCGCCACCACTCGAAAGAGTGTCGGCGCGTTCATTCGGAGTGACAAGCCCTTCTCCCAGCGCGCGGGAGAGGGAGGGTGACGGGCTCAAGCCGCCGACCAACCCCCGTCCATGACAAGGTTGGCCCCGGTAATCGGCGCCGAAGCATCCGAGCACAAATGCAGCGCCATCGCCGCCACCTGTTCCACCGTCACGAACGCCTTGGTCGGCTGTGCCTTCAGCAGCACATCGTCGATCACCTGCTCGCGCGTCAGCCCCCGCGCCTTCATCGTGTCGGGAATCTGCTTCTCCACCAGCGGCGTCCACACATAGCCCGGCGAAATCGTGTTGACGGTGATGCCATGCTCGGCCGTTTCCAGCGCCACCGTCTTGCTCAGGCCGAGCAGGCCGTGCTTGGCCGCCACATAGGCACTCTTGAACGGGCTCGCGACCAGCGAGTGCGCACTCGCCGTCGAGATGATCCGCCCCCATCCGCGCGCCTTCATCCCCGGAACCACCGCTGCCATGCCATGAAAGGCCGCCGACAGGTTGAGCGCCATGATCAGGTCCCAGCGCTCGGGCGGAAATTCCTCCACCGGCGCCACATGCTGCATGCCGGCATTGTTCACCAGCACATCCACCCGCCCGAAATCGGATTCAACCCTGGCCACCATCGCCCGCACCGCCGCCCCATCGGTCAGGTCCGAGCCATCATGCGCCACCCGCACCCCATGACGGTCGGCGAGATCCTTCACCGTCGCCGCAACCGCATCGGCCTCGCCGAAGCCGCCGATCACCAGGTCTGCACCCGCAGCCCCCAGGGCATCCGCCACCGCCAGCCCGATGCCGCTCGTGGCCCCGGTCACCAGCGCCACCTTGCCGCTCAGAAACTTGCTCATACGCCACTCCTGAAATGTGTTGCGGAAAAGCGGAACCCGGTTTTCCGACAGAGAACCCTCGACAACAAAACGAAATTCACTCGGCCGCCATCGCCATGCCGATGTTGCCGGGGGCCGTCAGGTCATGGCTCGAAACGCCCTCGGGCATGTCGTGCGCCAGCCGGACGGCACAGCCCAGCCCCGCGGTCATGTCGTGCAGCCCCGATGCCCAATGCGCGCGCATCGTCACCCGGCTGAACTCGCGGCCCCGCGCCGCCCCGCGCACCGGCTGCTCCTTGTACACCAGCTGCCCGATCGCCACCCGCCCGCCGGCCTGGGACTGGCGCGCAAGCGACCGCCCCTCGCGGCTGTCGCGCAGCTCCGCCGGCAGCATTGCCAGCAGCTTGCGCGCACTCGCTCGTACCGCTTCGAGCTTCACCCCGGCATCGGTCACCAGCCGGGTGCGGCTGGAAAAGCGGATGTCCGCCACCCGCTCCTCGGCCTCGGCAACAGAGTCGGGCAGCGGCCCCCGCGACGGGAACAGATCGACCTGGACCACCACCGCATCGCGCGCGCCGCAATGCTCGAGCACATGTTCGAGCGGGGTGTTCGACACCAGCCCGCCGTCCCACCACCAGCAATCGTCGATCTGCACCGGCGCAAACCCCGGCGGCAACGCGCCCGAGGCCATGATGTGCCGCGCATCGAGCCGCTCGGTCTCGGTGTCGAAGTAACGGAAGTTGCCGGTCTCCACATTCACCGCCCCCACACTCAGCCGCACCGCGCCCGAGTTGAGCAGGTCCCAGTCCACCAGCCGGTCGAGCGTCTCCAGCAGCGGCCGCGTGTCATACATCCCCAGCGGTCCCGCCAGCCACGGCACCACCGGCGGCCATTGCGGGCGAAAAAACCCCGGCGCGCCATTGAACATCGCCCAGCTGCTCGCCCACTGGTGCCAGGCTGCGGTCAATCCACGCCCCAGCCCCTCACCCTCGATCGGAAGCCCCCCGGTCACCGTCTCCCAGAAGCCGCGCAGCGCCGCCAGCCGGTCGTCCGGCCGGTTGCCGGCAATGATCGCACCATTGATCGCGCCGATCGATGTTCCCGCCACCCAATCGGGCAGGAAGCACGCCCCATCGAGCGCCTCGAAAACGCCTGCCTGATAACTTCCGAGCGCGCCCCCGCCCTGCAGCACGAGCACGCGCGTCGGCGCCCCCGCTTCCTTGATTTCACACCAGCTCATTAAGCCTTCGTCCTCTTCTTCGCACTTGCAGCATAATCGGCTAGCGGACGCCAAGCAACTCCACCTCGAACAGCAGTGTCGCACCCGGCGGAATATCCGGCCCTGCCCCGGCATCGCCATAAGCGGCCCCGGCAGGCACGATCAACGTCCGCTTTCCGCCCACGCGCATCCCCGCCACACCCTCGTCCCACCCCAGGATGACCTCGCCGATGCCCAGCGTGAACACGAACGGCGGCCCGCCCTTCGAGCTGTCGAACTGCTTGCCCTTCAGCCCCTGGCTCCACGTCCAGCCGGTGTAATGCACCGCCACCTGCTGCCCCGGCTCGGCCACCTGCCCGGTGCCCTCCTTGGTGTCAGTCGCCCGCGTGCCGCCAGGCAGCACCACCGGCACCCCGACCGCCGCCACCAGCATCACCGCCGCCACACCCAATCCCAACACGCGCATCACGCCAATCCCAACCTTTTCCTGAAGAAGCCGATCGTCCGCACCTCGGCATCCTTCCCAGGCCCGCTCGTCGGCAGGTGGATCGTCAGCACGCTGTGCGGCGTCATCCCCGTATCGGGCTTTGCGTCCTCGGGCTCAAGCGCCACCGCTTCGAACCTGTCCTCCAGCTCCGCCGACAATCGCGCAAACCGCGCATCGGGCACAAACGGATCACCCTTGTAGCGCAGCCCGAGCACGGTCAGATCCTCATCGACCAGCCGCCGCTTCGCACACGCCATCTCGGCCGGCGACACATCGATCGATCCAGCTTTTGCACCCCGAATGGGCATCGAAGGCTGCGCCAGCACAGGTGCCACCACCGCCGGCTCGGTCATCATCGCCAGCGCAAAGCCGCCGGTGAAGCACATCCCCACCGCCCCCACCCCCGGCCCGCCGCACGTCCCATGCGCATGCCGCGCCAGCGCCCGCAGCCAGTCGACAATCGGGCTCGACCGCCCATCCTTCCACACGCTGAACTCGCGGCGAATGCAGATATTCCCCAGCATCGAGCGGATCGCATAGCCCTTGGTCACCGCCTTGCCCGGCGTCCCGAACAGGCTCGGCATGAACACGCTCATCCCCGCATCCACTAGCCGCTCGCCGAAGTCGATCACCTGCGGATGCAGCCCCGGAATCTCATGGATCACGATCACCGCCGGCCCCTGCCCGCGCCGATAGACAGGCCGCGTGAAGCCGCCGCCGGTGAAGTCGCTCAGCGCCCAGTCCGATAATGCCATGATGTGCCCCCCTGCGCTCCCTTAACACCCTCTCCCGCAACGCGGGAGAGGGAGGGGCCCGCGCGCTTCTTCAGCGCGTGGGAGGGTGAGGGCCTTTGCGGGGCGGTCGGTGCGGCGGCGCGGCGAAGCCGCCGCCGAGGGGAGGCCGGCGAACGCTGCGAGGGGCGCAGAAAGGCAGGAAGAAAGAAAGCGCGTGGCCAAGCCACGCCGTCGGACGAGTTCGGCTGGCAGGGCCAGCCGCCTCGCCGGCCGCGCTGGCGCGAGTCGCGATTTTGCTTCGCAAAATCTTGCCGCGCTGCGCGTTGGTGGGCCCTGCGGGATTTGAACCCGCGACCTAACGCTTAAAAGGCGTCCGCTCTACCGATTGAGCTAAGGGCCCACACGCAACGGCGCGCGTTTAGGACGCAACGCCCGCACATGCAACTGCCGAGCCGTCAACCCCAGCACCGGATGCCGCCATCCCGGCGCCACCTCCACCAGCGGCGCCAACACAAATCGCCGCACCGCCAGCCCCGCATGCGGCACCACAAGACCAGCCTCGCGGACCACAACATCCCCCAGCGCCAGCACATCCAGATCGAGCACCCGGTCCCCCCAGCGCTGCGCCCCCCGCCGCCCGAAATCGCGCTCCACCGCCTTCACCAGCGCCAGCAGCCCATGCGCATCGCCGCCCCAGCGTGCCGCCAGCACCGCATTGGCAAAGCGCCGCCCCCCCGGCCCCATCGGCGCCGTCGCATGAACTTTGGAAACCCGCTCCACCCGCAGCCCCGCCGCCAACAATGCCGCCACTGCCGCCCGCAGCACGCCCTCGGGCCGGCCATACAGCCCATGCCGGCGGTTGCTCCCCAGCCCGATCAACGCCAAAGCCTCACCCATGCACGCGCCCGAACCTCCAGCCGACTGCCCGCTCTGCCCGCGGCTCGTCACCTATCGGCACGCGAACCGCCTCGGCAACCCCGAGTGGCACAATGCCCCCGTCCAGGGCTTCGGCGATCCCGCCGCCTGGCTCCTCATCCTCGGCCTCGCCCCCGGCCGCACCGGCGCCAACCGCACCGGCCGCCCCTTCACCGGAGACAGCGCCGGCAGCCTCCTCGAAGCCACCCTGATCGCCGCCGGACTCGCCACACCGCAGGAGAACGGCACGCTTCACCTCCACCGCACCTTCATCACCAATGCCGTCCGCTGCGCTCCGCCGGGCAACAAGCCGACCCCTGCCGAAGTCCACGCCTGCCGCCCCTTCCTGCTCGGCACCCTCGAAGCCCTGCCCGCAGCCCGCACCATCGTGGCGCTCGGCCAGATCGCCCACCAGTCCGCCATCAAGGCTTGCGGCGGCAAGCTCCCCAAGCACCCGTTCGCGCATGGCGCCGTCCACCGCCTCTACACCGGCTACACGGTGCTGGACAGCTTCCACCCCTCGCAACTCAACACCAACACCGGCCGGTTGACCCCCGAGATGCTGACGGCGGTGTTTGCCCAGGCGCTCAGCGCGCAGCCTTGAGCCAGCGGTCGAACCACACGAAGAATAACAGACTGCCAGTCAGATCGACGACCCCGGTCCGATGTCCACCGACCAACAGAATTCAGCAAAAATGAACAGCCACGACATTTGGCTGGAACCAATTCCGTCGAAACAAGTTTCCTTACCGCAGTGCGTCATTCAGACGCTGGGAGCCAACATGATCAACCTTCTCATCACTCTCGTCGTCGTCGGCATCATCCTCTGGCTGATCAACACCTACATTCCGATGGACGGCAAGATCAAATCCATCGTCAACATCGTGGTCGTGATTGCGGTCATCATCTATCTCCTGCGCTTCGCCGGCATCGCGTAACGCCCCCAAGGCGAATACAGCGGCCCCTATTGCGGCCAGAAGTGCGACCCTCACGCCGCTTGCTCCCCGCGCCCCCGCGCGGCTAGGGCTTGCAGCGTGATCGGCGCTCCCACCATCCTCCTCGGCATCCTCGGCATGGTGGCCATCGTCACCATCCGCTATCTCGCCGTCTCGGGCGGCTTCGCCTGGCTCACCGCGCGCCGCGGCATCACCGCCGGCCCCGCCAACCCCGCCAAGCGCAAGAAGCAGATCGCCTCCGAAATCCGCTGGTCGCTGCTTTCCGCCGTCATCTACGCCGTCCCCGCCGGCCTAAACCTCGAGCTCTGGCGAACCCGCGGCTGGACACAGCTGCAAACCAGCCTCAGCACCCCGCTCGAATGGCTCTGGTTTCCGCTCTCGGTCGCCCTCTACCTCTTCCTCCACGACAGCTGGTTCTACTGGACCCACCGCTGGATGCACGGCCCCAAGCTCTTCAAAGCCGTCCACGCCGTCCACCACGCTTCGAAACCCCCAACAGCCTGGGCCGCGATGAGCTTCCACCCCTGGGAGGCCATCTCCGGCGCTGTCCTGCTTCCCGCCCTCGCCTTCATCATCCCCATCCATGTCGGCGCCATGGCCATCGTCCTCACCATCGCCACCATCATGGGCGTCACCAACCACATGGGCTGGGAGATGTTCCCCAAATCCTGGGTCAACGGCTGGTTCGGCCGCCACTTCATCTCCGCGTCGCACCACGAGGCGCACCACCGCCATTACAACTGCAACTACGGCCTCTACTTCCGCTTCTGGGACCAGAGCTGCGGCACCGATCGCGGCATCGTCACCGATTTCCGAGGTTGACGCACAGCGCCATCAAGCGCACCAATGTCGCACCCCGGGGAGCCGCAATCGAGTGGCTGAGAGGTGGCGTTTTCGCCGCGACCCGCTGAACCTGATCCGGTTGAACCCGGCGTAGGGAGGGCGCGGCCAACACCCGCACTCCCGAACAAGGAGCGCGTACCATGGCCGACATCAACTCCCCCCTCGAGAACTTCCTGGGCGAAATGCCCGTCACCAGCGGCCCCCTCCCGGGCAGCCGCAAGGTCCATGTCGCGGGCACCCTCCACCCCCACATCCGCGTCGCCATGCGCGAAGTCGTCCTCGATCCTTCCGCCAAGGAAGAGCCCGTCCGCCTCTACGACGCCTCGGGCCCCTACACCGATGCCAAAACCCTCATCGACATTGCCGCTGGCCTGCCGCCGCTCCGCACCCCCTGGGTCGAAGCCCGCGGCGACGTCGAGCGCTACCCCGGCCGAGCCGTAAAGCCCGAGGATAACGGCGGCGCCAAATCCGAAATCACCGAATTCCCGAACGTCGTCCGCAATCCCCTCCGCGCCAAACCCGGCGGTGCAGGCAATGGGGCCGTCACCCAAATCGCCTACGCCCGCCGCGGCATCATCACGCCGGAAATGGAGTATGTCGCCATCCGCGAAAACATCGGCCGCGCCGAACGCACGGATCAGCCCCGCGACGGCGAATCCTTCGGCGCCGAAATCCCCGATTACGTCACCGCCGAATTCGTCCGCTCCGAAATCGCCCGCGGCCGCGCCATCATCCCCGCCAACATCAATCACCCCGAGGCCGAGCCGATGATCATCGGCCGCAATTTCCTGGTAAAAATCAACGCCAACATCGGCAACTCCGCCGTCGCCAGCAGCGTGGCGCAAGAAGTCGAAAAGATGGTCTGGGCCGCCCGCTGGGGTGCCGACAACGTCATGGATCTCAGCACCGGCAAGAACATTCACAACACCCGCGAATGGATTCTCCGCAACAGCCCCGTCCCCATCGGCACCGTCCCCATCTACCAGGCGCTCGAAAAGGTCGGCGGCATCGCCGAAGACCTCAATTGGGACGTCTACCGCGACACCCTCATCGAGCAGGCCGAACAGGGCGTCGACTATTTCACCATCCACGCCGGCGTGCGCCTCGCCTATGTCCCCCTCACCGCCAACCGCGTCACCGGCATCGTCAGCCGCGGCGGCTCCATCCTCGCCAAATGGTGCCTCAGCCACCACAAGGAGAATTTCCTCTACACCCACTTCGAGGAAATCTGCGAGATCATGCGCGCCTATGACGTGAGCTTCAGCCTCGGAGACGGCCTCCGACCCGGCAGCATCGCCGACGCCAACGACCGCGCCCAGTTCGCCGAACTCGAAACCTTGGGGGAACTCACCCAGATCGCCTGGAAGCATGATTGCCAGGTCATGGTCGAAGGCCCCGGCCACGTCCCCATGCACAAGATCAAGATCAACATGGAAAAGCAGCTCGCCGAATGCGGCGAAGCCCCCTTCTACACCCTCGGGCCCCTCACCACCGACATCGCGCCGGGCTACGATCACATCACCAGCGGCATAGGTGCGGCCATGATCGGCTGGTTCGGCTGCGCCATGCTCTGCTACGTCACCCCCAAGGAGCACCTCGGCCTCCCCGACCGCGACGATGTAAAAACCGGCGTCATCACCTACAAACTCGCCGCCCACGCCGCCGACCTCGCCAAAGGCCACCCCGCCGCCCAGCTCCGCGACGATGCCCTGAGCCGCGCCCGCTTCGATTTCCGCTGGCGGGACCAGTTCCACCTCAGCCTCGATCCCGAAACCGCCCTCAAATACCACGACGAAACCCTCCCCGCCGAAGGTGCGAAAGTCGCCCACTTCTGCAGCATGTGCGGCCCCAAATTCTGCAGCATGAAAATCACCCAGGACGTCCGCGACTACGCCGCCAAGCAGAACAGCCCAGACATGCTTGAGGGCAGCATGCTCGAAGCCGGCATGGCCGAAAAAAGCGCCGAGTTCCGCGCCAAGGGCAGCCAGATCTACCTCCCCACCGCAGACTGAACCCAACGCCCTCCCCCTTGCGGGGAGGGACAGCCGCGAAGCGGCAGGGTGGGGGCACCGCCCGCGCCCCCGACTCGCCTGCCCCGCCGTAGCCCCGGGCTTGTCCCGGGGCCTAAGGACCAACGTCTCAACCGCGATAAAAGCCTCCGGCGGCTTGGGTCTCGACCCCAGACCCCTTCTTTGCCATGGTGCACCGAGATCGGGGGCCAAATGATTAGTGAGGGCATCTAATGGTTAGTTTGAAAGAAGTTTTTGGCATTTCGGCATCGGTGCCAACATACACATACGTCGATCGGCAGGGATTAGACGGTAAGTTTCGATACCTACTCGAATCTGATCGCCATATAGTTATTTACGGCTCATCGAAACAGGGAAAGACAAGTCTTCGAAGGAAACAGCTTCCAGAAAGCCAGTCTATCATAGTGCCGTGCAATCCTGATTTTACCATTGAAAGTATCTATAACGAGATCCGTCGTCAGTTAGGTGCGCGCGATCCACTTGAGCACACTGCAACGCGAACAATAGAGGGATCGACTCAAGTTGAGGCAAAGGGGAAAGTAGGTATACCATTACTTTCTCAAGCTGAGGCGGGAGGTAGTTTGGACGCCAGTATTAGTCACGAATGGGAAACCAAAGTTGGCCTTAGTTCAAATTCAGACTCTTTGGTTTATTTATCAGATATTATCAAGGCGTCTGGAAAGAGAGTGGTGATAGAAGATTTCCATTATCTTTCTGAAGATGAGCGTAGACGCTTGGCTTTCGATATGAAAGCGTTTTGGGACATGTCCGTGTTCCTTATAGTAATAGGCGTTTGGGCCGAGCACAATCTTCTTACGCTTTATAATAACGACTTGGACGGAAGGGTTGAAGAGATCGATATTCAATGGAATAAAGATGACTTAGCGCTGGTTGTTAAACGCGGATAAGAAGTATTAAATATTAAATTTGGTGAGCCTTTGAAGGAAGCGCTTTTAGGTGACGCAAGTGGTAGTGTTGGCCTTCTGCAACGGATGCTTGAGGAAGCTTGTTTGATATCGGCTGTTTACAAAACGCAATTGAATACGATTCAGATTGAGGATTTAGATATCGTAGAACAGTCGAGGAACAAGATTTGTACCGGACAGGAAAATCGGTACCATGGCTTTGTTGAGATCGTGGGCAAAGGATTTAAGGATCCTGAGCGGACAAAGCTGAAAATGTATTACCATTTAGTACGTGTTTGCGTTGAGGCTTCCGATGAAGAGTTACTTAAGGGATTAGATCGGCAAGTTCTGCTTTTAAGAATTCAAGATTACGAGCAAGATGCTAACTTATCCGTGCTGTCTGCTGCCTTGAGCCGCCTAAATAGGCTTCAATCGGAACGAAAAATTTCTCCCCCTGTGCTTGTCTACAATAGCATTGCAAGAAAAGTGGCACTAGTTGATCGTGAGCTGTTATTCTTTCGCAAATATACTAGAAGTGATTGGCCTTGGCAGCGACCGGAGTATGCCGAAGACATGGCCGAGCTCCAGTTTGAGGAGCCGGCTGTAAACCTCGACGGGATATAAGTTTGATTTCCGTTATCTCAGGAGAATCTGCCCGACCAAGCCGCGATTAATTCCGGCTGTCGGCATGCTAAGCCCTTATCAATCGGTTGGCTGCGCAAGCGCGGACTTAACAACGTTATTTTTCGCGAATTCTTAGGACAGAGTTCTGCGACCTTGTGGCTGATATCGTGTCTGCCGCGTATGGGAGATCGAAGACGTAATTACCCACCCCCTGCGTTGAGCTATCCGGCGGAGACAGCGCCGAGGATGGTGTTGTAGGGATTGGCCCCGGACAGTCGCGCAGTATCGAC
>NZ_JACIIV010000018.1 GCF_014205635.1 Polymorphobacter multimanifer | reverse complement strand
TCACGCTGTCATCCATGGCAGCATGATCAACCCGGCCAAGCCGGAGATCAAAGCGGCGAGACCGCGAACCTACACCACGCTGTGGGACACGATCGTTGTGGGCGGCTTCTGCGCGCTGTGCATGCTAGGTTCTGCTACATCGAGAGGCGTAGTCGGACCTTTCGTAAGTGCGGATCTCAAACCGGTCTCCTGGTAACAATTCCCGCTTGTTGTCCAGTCTGGACAGGGACCAGTGCGCGTTCCGGCATTTGTCGCGCCAGCTTTGCCGGACACGTCCGCTTTTGTGTGAGACAACGGACAGCCAGCGCGCCAGTGGCTTTATTGGTCCATCACATCGCGCGCATGATTCTGCAGCGGCAATTGACCTTGGCAGCATGACAGCCCATCCAAAGCCGGCGTTCAGCCATGGAGCATTGCGATGACCGATACCTTTGCCGGCAAGATTTTGCACACGACGATCACCGCTGACGGGACGTTGCGGCTGGAGCTGGTTGACCAGCAATGGGGGCCGCCGGGCGCTGATGAGGTTGTGGTGCGGGTTGAGGCAACGCCGATCAATCCATCCGACCTGGGGCTTTTGATTGGGCCGGCGGATCTCTCCACGCTTGCAGTGGATGGCGGGGTTTTGACCGCGAAGGTGCCGGAAAGGCGGCTGGGGCTGGTCAAGGCGCGGTTGGGCGAGGCGCTGCCGGTGGGCAATGAAGGCGCTGGCACGGTGGTGGCGGCTGGCAGCAACGCAGGCCATCTGCTGGGCAAGAAAGTGGGGATGCTCGGCGGGGCGATGTATGGCCATTATCGGCAGTTGCCGGTGCGTGATTGCATTGTGTTGCCAGATGGCGCTTCGGCCGCTGATGGCGCGGCGATGTTTGTGAACCCGCTGACCGCGCTCGGCTTTGTGGAGACGATGCGGGCCGAGGGCCACAAGGCGATTGTGCACACTGCTGCGGCCTCCAACCTCGGGCAGATGCTGAACCGGATCTGCTTGAAGGACGGGGTGCCGCTGGTGTGTGTGGTGCGCTCTGCCGAGCAGGTGGCCTTGCTGAAGGGGCAGGGGGCTGAGCATGTGCTCGACAGCTCGGCGGATGGCTTTGACGCTGCACTCGTCGAGGCTGTGGCGGCGACGGGTGCCACGCTGGCGTTCGATGCGCTTGGCGGCGGTACGCTGGGGAGCCGGATCCTGGCGGCAATGGAAGCGGCGGCGAACAAGGGCGCTGCCTATAGCCGCTACGGCTCCACGACCTTCAAGCAGCTCTATATCTATGGCGGCCTTGACCTCTCCCCGACCACGCTGGGCCGCAATTTCGGCTTCAGCTGGAGCGTGGGCGGCTGGCTGTTGACCCCGTTCTTGCAGAAGGCCGGGCGCGATGTGGCAGCGCGGCTTCGCCAGCGCGTGGCTGATGAACTGACGACGACATTTGCGAGCCACTACACAGCAACGATCAGCCTTGCCGATGTGCTGAATCCCGAGATGGTGCGGGCCTATGATCGCAAGGCGACCGGGGAGAAATTCCTGATCGACCCCAGGCTCTAGATTGCGCCGACGCCGCGCTGGCTCCGGTTGCTTGCCATCGGGCAGCTTTTTGCTGAATTTGATGGCAGGGGTTTGGGGCGGCGCGGCGAACGCAGGGTGACGCAGCCTCGAGCCCGTGAGAACCTCTGCTCACGCCGCACGACTGTCGATCACGCCAGCATGAGCCCCCGTCAGTTCGCGGGCTGAACGGCAGTCGAGCCTCTCGCACTTCGGACGTGACATCGCTCGTCGGTTGCGCGGTCGCAGGGCAGGGGACAGGTGGCCGCTCGATAATGCGAGCTTGCGGTACATTCGTGGGGCGGCCTGTTCCTAGTTCAGGAGCACCACCACCTTCTCCAACGTCCGGATGATGCCCCAGGCAATGGGAGCGAGAACGGCGGCCCAGCAGGCCATGATGATCATCGTCCTGCTGCCGCTCGGCGCTTGCACGGTATCGCCTGCGATCGCAGCCATCGAACCTGGCACCATGCCCGGTGTCACTTCAACAGTGTGAAATCGCTTGTTGACGGGCCGGATCATCAGACTGGCGACAAAGGCGACCAGCAAGAGCCCTGCCAGCGCCTGATAGATCGGGGGATAGACCAGATCGCGCGGCGTGCCGGCGGCGATGGCGGTGTCGCGCATGCTGCTGACGATGAAGGGACCGACGATCCCGGCGAGGGACCAGGCGCTCAACAGCCGACCATGGATGGCACCCACGTAACGTGTGCCGAACAGGTCGGCGAGATAGGCTGGCACGGTGGCAAAGCCGCCGCCGTACATCGACGCAAGGGCACAGAAGACGAGCACGAACAGGCCGAGGCTGGTCCCGGTCAGGGTGGGCGCGACGATGCCGTAGAGCAGGGCGCCGAGCGCGGTCATGAGTGCAAATGTCCGCTTGCGCCCGAGCCGGTCCGACGCGGACGACCAGAGCGGCCGGCCGCCGATGTTGAACAGGCTGATCAACCCGACAAAGCCGGCGCCGACAGCAGACGCCGCGGCCTTCTGCTCGGTATCGAAGGCGGTGAAGGCGACATCGGCGCCGATCAGCCGGCCGCCGAATATCTCCTGAAGCATCGGGGAGGCGATACCGATGATGCCGATCGACGCCGAGACATTGAGCAGCAGCACGAGCCACACCAGCCAGAATTGCGGCGTGCGGTGTGCGTCGCGCAGATGCACATCGAAGCCCGTCCCGACACCGGCGCGGGGACCGGGTGGCGTCCAGCCGGCCGGCGCCCAACCCGGGCGCGGCACGCGGTAACCGAACGC
The DNA here is from genome assembly GCF_014205635.1 of Polymorphobacter multimanifer. Classification (GTDB taxonomy): domain Bacteria; phylum Pseudomonadota; class Alphaproteobacteria; order Sphingomonadales; family Sphingomonadaceae; genus Sandarakinorhabdus; species Sandarakinorhabdus multimanifer. The sequence goes on along the minus strand of NZ_JACIIV010000018.1, from coordinate 84,085 downwards.
CCCTGCCATCATGAAGACGAAATAGATCGCAGCCAGGCTGAGCATGGTCTGCCAGACGCCGACCTGGGTGGCGTCGGCGAAATGGCGCATCAACAGGTCGGCGAGAGGGCTGCCGACCATCGCGCCACCGCCAAAGCCCATGATCGCCATGCCCGTCGCCAGACCGCGACGGTCGGGAAACCATTTGATCAGCGTCGATACCGGCGAGATATAGCCGATGCCGAGGCCAATTCCGCCGATCAGCCCGGTGCCCAGCCAGATCAGCCAGAGCTGGTGGATCGCGACCCCATAGGCGCCGATCGCCATGCCGCCGCACCAGCAGCAAGCGGCGACGACGCCGGCGCGGCGGGGGCCGACGCGTTCCAGCCAGCCGCCCCAAAGCGCCGCGGCGGCACCAAGGACGACGAAGAAGATCGAGTAGGTCCAGACGAGATCGCTGACGCGCCAGTCGCAGGTGGTTGTCGTCAGCGCGTCGGCCAACGTCATGCCGGCACAGACAAGAGGGTCGCTGACTCCGATTGCCCGGCTGAGTGGCAGCCAGAAGACGCTGAAGCCATAGGCCATGCCGATGCACAGATGGATTGCCAGCGCACAGGGCGGCACAAGCCAACGATTGAACCCGGGCGGGGCAACCGTGGACGCTGCGTCGAGCAATTTCAGATCGCCTGGCGGGGAGCGGCCAAGGGCCTCGGTCATCGTGCAACCTCTCTGGCGGTGACCACCGTCGGAGGTTGGTCTTGCTGCTGTTTTAGCGGCAGGCATCTCAGATGGGCAAGCGGCGGGTGTGTGGCAGCGTTGCGACCCATTGGCAGTTTTTCGAAGCGGCCTTGCCGCTTCCCGAAACCGGCCACTTGTTCATGTCGGGCTAGCCCGTTCCCCTTGTAGCTGACGACGCACTCCTTCACGCGGGCGCCATCTTCCTTCAGGACGAAATGAACGTCAGGGCGGCCATGGATCGCGTTGTTATTGTCGAGCCATTCGACGATGCGCCTGATCTCACGACCGGCGACGAACTTTTGTTGCGCGCCAGCAGTGATGAGGTTGCCGAGCAGACCCACCTCGGCGTCGACCAACGACGCCAATGGCAGTGCGCACACGCGGACCATTCGGCGTTTGCGCTTGCCGCAGTCTGAACAGCTCCACGATCAAGCCTCTTCACCGGCCAGAAGATCGCTGGCCTTGTCTGCGGGCTTTCGTCACCAGACGTGGCGGAGGCTGAGTGTTCCCCCGATCGTGCCATAGGACCGCGAGACCTGTGCATCGGCGGATGCCTGGATCGACCATGAGCGCGCTGCGGTCCATTGACCGCCGAAGCGGATCGACGCAGCGTCGACATCGGTCGGAACGGTGGTGCGGCTGATCACCAGTGACGGCAGCTCGGCGAAGCTGCGGTGGACATTGCGGTCGCTTCGGAAGTCGTGCAGCCAGGCCAATTGCAGCAGCGGCGAGAATATGCCGCCGCCTGCGGTCTTCCACCGGCCATCGACCTGGATGCCGAGCGACATCGGCAGGGCGGTGATGGTCTGTTTGTGGAAGGTGATCGCGCTTCCGCGGGCATTTGGCAGGATCTCGGTTCCGGCGTCCTGGAACAGAAGCATCGGCTCGATGGCGGCGAACGGCACGATGTGCGCATCGGGGCCGCCGATGTCGATTGCATAACCGGTTTCGATCCGTGCGCCGGCGGTTCTGCTGCCCAGATCGAGCGAGCCTCCCATGCCCGTTCCCAGCGCATCGAGGCGGCGGTTGAAGCGAGTGGTGCCGGTGCCGGCATGGGCGACTGCCGAGACATAGGCCGGTCCGACCCGGCCGATCGCGTAGAGGCTGAGCGCAAATTGCTCGGCCTGCGCTGTTGCGTGCGGCGTGACCAGCTGTGACGAACCGTCCAAATAGGTGAAGGCAGCGCCGAGCAGGACGGGACCCGACCCCGGCGCCACGTCGACGCCGAGCGTGAGGCCGCGAAGGTCGGTCGTCAGCCCGGCGCCGCTGCCCGCCGTTGCGGTGGGCGTCAGCCAGATCCGCGATCGGGATGCCGGCGACGCGTCGAGGCGCCAGCCATCGAGACGATCGGTGACCGACCGGACCGAGCGTTGCGCTGACGCCAGCACCATCGTGGGAACGATCGAGATGCCGCCCGCGCCCAGGGTCCTGTAGGCACCTTCGAGCGCGTGCGTGCTCTCCAGCCCGACCAGATGCGCCGTCAGCTGGCGGGAAAACACCGACCCGCCTTGCGCCTGGACCGCACCGAACGCCTTGCCGACTTCCATGGCGGCGCTGCCGAGCCCTTCGGGCGCGAAGTTCGCGGTCGTCACGAGACCGAGCGTCCCGCCCTCGGTCGAGAGCGCATAGCTCAGGATCGCGCTCCTGGCCGCGGTCAGCGCCAGCCCGTGTGCAGCCAGTCCGCCCGTGGCCGATACAACGCCGAGCTTGAAGCTACCTGGCTGCACCGCGCCGGCATTGAGCGTCGCGACCGCGAGTTCGCCCTCGAGCTGGGCAGCACCGAGGATGTTGAACGAGTCGGACCGGCCGGTGTCGTGATCGATGCCGATCCGCATCGAGCCGGCCGCCGACTGGGTGAAAGCGCCATTGACGAGGACGCTGCCGACGCCGGCGGCATTGGCGAGGATGCCGTCGTTGATGAAGTGGCCGGTGCCGCCGAGGTCGATCGACGCGCCCGACTGCACCGTGCCGCCTGCCAGATTGTGGAGCAGGTTTGCAGCACCATCGTGCAGCTGGATGCTGCCCATCAACGCACCGCTGTTGGTGATCGTGGTGTCGCCCGAAAGGCTCCTGATCGCGGTCCCCGCGGCACCGTCCATCGTCGACATGCTGCCGCTGTTGGTGATCAGGTTGACCGGGGAATCGAGCAGGGCCGCATGGCCGCCGGCGCCGCCGGTCAGGCTCGCGCCCTCCTCGATGTTGAGGACCGGATCGGTCGAGGAGAAGGCATAGATCGCGCTCGTTCCGGCGGCCTGGGTGGTGATCGACACGCCCTTGCGCACGTTGACGGTGACGACGCCGGATACGCCGCCCGCACCCGCGCCGGTGAGGACTGCAGTGTTGCCGTGCATTACGAGGCCGCCACCGCCCGAAACCGACTGGGCGACGACGCCATAGGCACCCTTGCCACTGGTGGTGATCGACGCGTTGACGTCGACCGTGACGGTGCCCGAATTGGCGGCCCCGCCGACTTTCGTGGACGCAAGCGCGTTGCCGCTCGACAGGATCGCACCACCGCCGCCGCCCACGCTCTGCGCCAGGATGCCGATGGCATTGATGCCGGTGGTGGTGATCGCCGCATTGCTGGCGATGGTGACATTGGCACCATCGGCATTGGGGCCGGTGATGGTGGTGGTGCTGGTTGCGGGGACGTAGCTGAAACCGAAGCCGTTGAACTTGATCGCGGCCGGCACGGTTGTCGTGACACTGGTCGTCCCCGCTGTCCCGCCAAGGTTGGCGCTGCCGGTCGAGATCGCCAGCCCGCCGCCGCCGCCGATGCTCTGCGCGACGATGCCGATCGCGCCGGTGCCGCTGGTCGTGATCGCGGCGTTGTTGCTGACGGCGACGGTCCTTGCGGTGCCGCCGGCCTTGCCGCCGAGCGATGCGCTGCTGGTGATGACCTGGCTGATGCCGCCGCCCCCGGCGACCGACTGTGCGACCAGGCCATGGGCGAAATTGCCCTTGGTGGTGATGGCACCGCTGGCGGTGGAAACACTGACGGCGCCGCTGGTCCCGGCCGATGTGCCGGCCGAGCCGAGCGTCATGGTGCCGGAAAAAGTGCTCGCGGGCGAAGCGGCGAGGCTGGCAAGGCCGCCGCCGTTGGAAACGCTCTGGGCGAGAATGCCGATTGCCTGTGCGCTGCTGGTCGAGATCGCACCCGATCCGCTCACGGTCACATCGCCGGCCCGGTCCGAACCGTTGAGCTGGCCGAGGCGCCCATTGGCGGTCCCGCTGTTGGTGCCCATGGACTGGTCGGTGAAGCTGGCGACGCCGCCGCCGCCGCCGATCGATTGCGCCAGCAGTGCGACGGCGTTGACGCCGGTGGTGGAGAGGCCAGCCGCATAGGTGACGCCGACCGCGCGACCATCGCCATTGATGTTGCCGGTGGCACCCAGGTTCAGCGACGCCGAAAGGCCGCCGCTCGATGCGCTGAGCCGGCTGTTGCCGCTGACGCCGCCGCCGCCGCCGATCGACTGGGCGATCAGGCCGAACGCGCCTGCGCCGGTGGTGGCAACCTGGCCATTGCTGGCGAGCGTGACCGCGCCGCCGCTCTGGCCGCTGCCCGCCGAGCCACCGAGCGTCAGGCCGATGTTGGCGGTGCCGCCGCCGGCGCTGGTGGCGCTGGACGCCGAAGCCGAGCCGCCGCCGCCCCCCACCGATTGCGCGAACAGCCCATAGGCCAGCGCCCCCGATGTCCTGATCGCACCGGCATTGGTGAGCGATACGGCGTTGCCGGCACCGCCTGCGGCGCCCGACCCGCCGAGCACCGCTGCGACCGCATAGGCGCCGCCATTGGCGTTGCTCGTCGCCGATCCGCCGTTGCCGCCGCCGCCGCCGACCGATTGCGCCTGGATGGCGGTTGCCTGATCGCCCGCAGTGGTGACCGCGACGGCGTTCGAGACCTCGACCGCTGCACCGGCACCGCCGCCGCCGCCATTGCCGCCAAGCCCCATCCCCACGGCCACGCCGCTCGCCGTGTTGGCGTCGGCATTGCCGGCCAGGCTGGTGCTGCTGGTGGCGCTGCCGCCGCCGCTGCCCGATCCGGCGGTTGCCGCGGCGCTGAACGCGCCGCCCGTGCCGCCGCCGCCGCCGACCGATTGCGCGAAGATGCCGAAGGAGCCGGCGCCAGAGGTGGTGATGGCTTGTCCGCCGGTCGCGGTGGCGCAGTGGGTGCCGCTCAGCGTGCCGCAGACGAGCACGGCCCCGCCCGATCCGCCGCCGGCGCCGGTGCCTGCCAGCCCGATCGCCACCGATGCCGATCCGCCAGAACCGGTCGTCGAACTGGTCGATCCGCCATTCCCGCCACCGCCGCCGACCGACTGTGCGAAGATCGCGCTGCTGTTGGCGGCATGGGTGGTGAGCGATCCGCCGCTTTGCATGACCTGCACCGCACCGCCGGCGCCGGCACCTGCGCCATTGCCCCCCATCGACAGCGCGACGCTGGCCTTGCCGGCGCTGGCATTGGTGCTGCTCGATCCGCCATTGCCGCCGCCGCCGCCGACCGACTGGGCGAAGATCGCCGCCGATCCGGAGGCGAGGAACGCCGAAAGCGCGCTGCCCGCGGTGATCGACCCGCTGTTCGCCACGCTCACCGCATTGCCGGCGCTGCCGGATCCGCCGGCACCGCCGAGGCTCATGCCGAGCGCATAGCCGCCATCGCCGCCAGCGCCGCCCTGGCCGCCGCTGGAATTGTGGCTGGCGGTTGCGGAGGTTGCATTGTTGGCGGGCGTGTAGGCGGCCGATCCGGTGCGGGTGCTCGCCTGGGTGGTGTTGGACGATCCGCTGCTCGCGGGCGCTGCGGTGGCTGCGGTGATCGCCGCGCCGCCATTGCCGCCGCCGCCCCCGACCGACTGCGCGAAGATGCCCGCCGCGTTGCTGGAGAGGGTGGTGATTGCGCCACTGTTCCTGACCAGGACGGCCCCGGTGGTGCCGCCGCCGCCGCCCGAACCGCCGAGCGCGAAGCTCAGCGCCGCAGCGCCCCCCGAGGTGGCCGAGCTCGATGTCGATCCGCCGTTGCCACCGCCGCCGCCGACCGATTGGGCAAAGATTCCCGACGACAGATTGCCGCCGGTGCTGATCGCGTTGGTGCTGACCACCGACACATCACTGCTGTTGCCGCCGACGCCGCCGGCGCCGCCGAGGCTGATCGCGCCCGAGTAATTGCCGCCGGACGCGTTGGCGGTGCTCGATCCGCCATTGCCGCCGCCGCCGCCGACCGATTGCGCGAAGACGCCGCTGGACAGGTCGCCATTGGTGGTGATGCGCGCTGCATTATCGACAAGCACCCGGCCGCCCTTGCCGCCCTTGCCGCCGCTGCCGCCGATGCTCAGCGAAGCGCCGGTGCCGTTATCGGCCTTTTCGTCCGAATCCGATGGCCCGGAGGTCGCGAGTTGTGCGGCGGTGGTGACCGATGCGCCGGTGTTGGTTTGCCTGGCAAAGCCGGTGCCGCTGTATGATGCGGCGCCGCCGTTGAGCGCGCCGCCAGCCTCGCCGGTGGCCGAGGCGCTGGCCGCGCCGCCATTGCCGCCGCCGCCGCCCACCGATTGCGCGAAGATGCCGTTCGACTGGGCACCATGGGTGGTGAGCGCGCCACCGGTCTGGACGACCATCACATCGCTGCCGTCGCCGCCGCCGCCGCCATAGCCGCCGATCGCGACCGCCACGGCATATTTGTTGCTCGATGCGCTGGCGTCCGACCAGCCGCCATTGCCGCCGCCGCCGCCGACCGATTGCGCGTAGATCGCGGACGCTGCACTGCCGTAGGTGGTGATCGATCCGGAGCGCAGCATCGGCACCACGGCCACGCCGGCAAGCGCACGGTCGGTCTTGCCTGCCTGAAAGCCCGTGGTCACGAAATGTCTGGCCGCGCCGGTCAGGTCATTGCCGAACGTTGCCTTCAGGTCGGCGTAGTTTTCCAGATATTGCAGGACGTTGAAGCCGTTCGAAGTCCTGCCCTCGCGGATGCCGCTGGTGAGATAATGGTTGAAGCCACCGGTTGGATTGTCGCCGATGTTGCGGACAAGGTCGCTCCAGGAGGCGATGTACTCATAGGGGTTGAAGTTGACCGCGACGGTGCTGCCGTTGCCGCCCACGCCGCCGCCGCCGCCGACCGAAACCGCGACCGACCCCGTGCCCGAGATCGAATTGGCATAGGCCGATCCGCCATTGCCGCCGCTGCCGCCGATCGACTGGGCGAGGATGCCAATCGACTGGTCGCCGCTGCCGATGCTGCCAGGGGTGACCGGCGCGCCGGTGACGATGGTGCCGAACTGGTTGACCGTCACGCTGTCGGCATCGCCGCCGGCAGCACCGGTGCCGCCGATGGCGACCGAGGCTGCGATCGAGGTGTTCTTGCTGTTGCCGCCGCCGGCGGCGACGCTGAAGGCCGCCGCATTGCCGCCATTGCCGCCGCCGCCGCCGATCGATTGCGCGATGATGCCGATCGAGGCGAGGCCCGAGGTGACGATGTCGCCGGTGGCGTTGACCGCAACCGCCCTGGCGGCCTGGCCCGTGCCGCCATTGCCGCCGGTCGCCCCGGCCGAGCCGACCGAAAGCGGGATCTTGGGAAAGCCTGTCGCGACCGCGCCGGTCAGCGCCGATCCGCCATTGCCGCCGCTGCCGCCGATCGACTGGGCGAGGATGCCGGTCGAAAGGTCGCCCTTGGTCACGATCCGCCCGCTGTTGATCAGGCTGACGGTTCCGGCGACGCTGCCGGTGCCGCCATAGCCGCCGACCCCGACCGCGGGGGCCGCAATGGTCGATCCGGCGAGCGCTGCGCTGAAGCCGCCGCTGCCGCCATTGCCCCCGATCGATTGCGCCAGGATGCCGACCGAGAGCGATCCGTTGGTGGTGATGCCCTGCGCCGAATTGAGCGTGACATTGCCGGCCCGACCGCCGGCGCCGCCCGACCCGCCGAGCGAGATCGCCACCGCGCCCAGCCCGCCGATCGCGCCCGAGAACGACCATCCGCCATTGCCGCCGCTGCCGCCGATCGACTGGGCAACGACGCCGTTGGACTGGCTGCCCCTCGTCGATACCTGCTGGCCTGCATCGGCCAGTATCACCGTGACATCGCCGGCGACGCCGCCATTGCCGCCATTGCCGCCGATCGCCGCCGTCAGGCCGAGCGCGCCGCCATAGCCGCCCGCCACCGCGAAACCGCCGGTGCCGCCATGGCCGCCCAGGCTCTGCGCCACGATGGCTGACGACAGATCGCCCGTCACCGTCGTGCTGCCCGCCTGGGAAAGGCTGACTCCGCTCGCGCGCCCGCCGTTGCCGCCGTTGCCGCCGAGCGACAGCGACGCCGAGACGCTGGGGCTGAAGCTGCCGGTGATCGCAAAGCCGCCGCTGCCGCCCGAACCGCCGATCGATTGCGCAAGGATGCCGCCGGCATTGCCGCTGGTGTCCGCCTTGACGGTGATGTTGCCCGAACTCGAGACATTCGCCGTGCTGGCGGTGCCGCCGTTGCCGCCCGAGCCGCCCACGCCGATGCTGGCCGCGAGAACGCCGCCATAGCTGCCGGCGATCGCGAAGCCGCCACTGCCGCCGCCACCGCCGATCGACTGCGCCTGCAAAGCCGCCGCACCGCCACCCGTCGTCGTCAGCGCGCCACCGTTCACCACGCTCACGGCGCTCGATCGGCCGCCGCCACCACCGCCGCCGCCGATGCTGTTGGCGCTGCCGACGCCGAGCGAGACCGAGCCCGCCACCGCAAAGCCGCCATTGCCGCCGCCGCCGCCGATCGACTGCGCCAGGATCGCGCTGGAGCCATAGCCGTTGGTGGTGATCGTCGCCGGGCCATAGGCCGGGGTTCCCGCGACCTGGTTGCTGTGGCCGCTCAGGTTATAGAGCGAGACCGCACCGCCGCTGCCGCCGCCGCCGCCCTTGCCGCCGACCGAGAGCGTGACCGCCGCGCCTGTCAGCCCCGCTGCGCCGCTGATCGACGAGCCGCCGGCACCGCCGCCGCCGCCGATCGATTGTGCCAGCAAGGCTTGCGAGAAATCGCCCTGGGTGGTGATGATTCCGCCAGGATTTTCGACCGTCACGCTCGATGCCGATCCGCCCAGTCCGCCACTGCCGCCGATGCCCACCGCCACCGCCGCACGCACCGCGAGCGCGGCGTCGATCGCCGTTCCGCCGCTGCCACCGCCACCGCCGATGGATTGCGCCAGAACGCCCTGCGAGCTGAGCCCAAGCGTGGCGACCGAGATGCCCCCGGTGCTGGCGAAGATGGTGCCGCCGCTGCCGCCATTGCCCCCCGATCCACCCAATGCCACCGAGAATGCGCCCTGAAACGCCGCCGAGAGGGCCACGGCATAGCCACCGCTGCCCCCGCCGCCGCCGACCGACTGCGCAAGAATGCCCTGCGAAGACAGGCCTGCGGTCGACAGGATTCTCCCGGTCACCGGGGTGCTCAGGAGACCGCGGCCGCTGGCGCCGCAGATCGCGCTGTTCGGCGAGATCAGGCTGAAGCTGTTGCAGTTGACGGTGATGGCACTGCCATTGCCGCCGCCGCCGCCCGATCCGCCATGCGCGACCGATGTGGCTTCACCGATGAACGAGGTCGCCATCGCCATGGCGCCGCCGGCATTGCCGCCGCCGCCGCCGATCGACTGGGTGAAGATGGCCGCCGAACTGATCTCGACGGTGCGGATCGAGCCACTGTTGAGGAGTGCCACTTCGCCGGCGTTGCCGCCGCCGCCGCCGCTGCCGCCCGTGGCATGCGCCGATCCGCCGAAGATCGTCTTCGATTTCGCCTTGGCATAGCCGCCGCTGCCGCCGCCACCACCGATCGACTGGGCGAAAAGGCCGAAGGCGCCGCCGGCGCTGTCGTCGTTGTTCGGCGTCGTGCTCTTGCCCGCAAGGCAGGCGCCGCCCGTGCAGATATCGCCGCTGTTGAACAGGAAGACGCCGCCACCGACGCCGCCATCGCCACCGCTGCCGCCGACCGCCACCGCGCGCCTGCCGCTGGCGGTTGCAAAACCGGCCTTGCCGCCGCCGCCGCCGACCGATTGCGCGAACATGCCGACCGAGGACGAGCCGAAGATGCTCAGCGACGCCGTGTTGACCTGATAAACCGCGCCACCATTGCCCGCCAGGCCGCCATCGGCACCGAGTGCGTGCCGCCCGGCATCACCGCCGGCATCGCCGCCGCCGCCGCCGACCGACTGGCCGGCGATCACCGCGATGCTGACCGGATTGCAGTTGGTCAGCCCTGCACTGGCGCAATCGATGAGCGAGGCACTGCCGATGGTGATCGCGCCATTGTTGGTGATCGAGACCGTGCCGCCATGGCCGCCATAGCCGCCAGCACCGCCATAGCCGTTGACGCTGGTGCCCGCATCGCCGCCGAAGCCGCCGATGCTCTGCGCGACAATTCCCATGCCGCCATTGGTGCGGATCGCGCCATTGTTGGTGATGCCGATCGAGCCGCCCGAGCCGCCGGGCAGACCCGTGCCACCTGCCGAGTTCTTGTTGCCATTGTCGGCAAAGCCGCCTTCACCGCCCTGGCCGCCGCCGCTCTGGGCAACGATGCCGAACGCCGTGGGGCCGCCGACGATGTTGAGGCCGACATTGTTGGTCAGGCTTATGGCGCCGCCGCTGCCGCCCAGGCCACCATCGCCGCCGACGAAGGTCTTGCGCCGCGTATCGCCGCCGGTGCCGCCATTGCCGCCATAGCTGTACACGAGGATGCCGGTGTTGTTGGCCGCATAGCCGCCTGCCGGCTGGTTCGCCCCCGGATTGATCGTCAGGCTGACCGTGCCGCCGGTGCCGCCATTGCCGCCATCGCCACCGTCGAAGACGCAGCCGCTATCATGGGGATCGTTGCCGCCATGGCCTCCTGCGCCGCCGCGGCTGCCGACTACGGCGATGCTGCCATTGTAGATCGCGGTCGGGTTGGCCGGCGCATAGCTCAGCGGGCTGTTGCCATGGCTGGCCGTCGGTCCGGTGCCGCCGTTGCCACCGGGGCCGGTCCCGCAGCTGTTGCCCTGCGTGTTGTCCTTGCCGGCTGCACCGGCGGCGCCGGCTTTCGCCTCGGTATAGGCCGCATTGCCGTGGCTGACCGTGACCTGCGCCTGTGCCTCGTTCGCCGTCGCCATGCAGACAATCGCGGCGAAACTGGTCGCGCCCAGCAAGCGCGACAATGTCAGGCGCTTCGAGTGACCATGGACAACTGTGTGGAACCCGGGCGTCGTGACAGTCATCGTGATATCCATGAGTGGCCACCCGGAGGCGGTCAGGTTGCAAGGAAGAATATGCCGATGTTTGCCTGCGCCTCGGAACAGCAGGCATGGCATCAACCGGGTTGGGCCACCATCAACGGCAGGGAAGCGGCCTGCTTAAGGCAAAACATTGTTAAGACACGCAAAACCATGGCGCCATGGCAGCGCGGTTCCGGCGTTGAGGGACCTTGCCAGCATCAGCCGCATGCCCGGACTTGAACCTTGACCGATGGCGGTGCGTTGTCTGGAGGCGACTTTGTGGACAAGTGGAGCGGATCGAGGATGAAGCAGGTGACATTGCCGGGCGGGGAAACCGTTCCGGCGCTTGGGCAAGGCACGTGGAAGATGGCGGAGCGGAGCGACCGGCGGGTCGGCGAGCTGGCAGCGCTTCGTGCCGGGATCGACCTCGGCATGACGCTGGTCGACACCGCCGAAATGTATGCCGATGGCGCAGCCGAGACGCTTGTCGGCGAGGCGGTAGCCGGCATGCGCGACCGAGTGTTCCTGGTCAGCAAGGCCTATCCGCAGAACGCATCGCGCGAGCGTTTGCGGCGCGCTTGCGAGGACAGTCTCAAGCGGCTGGCGACCGATCGGATCGATCTTTATCTGCTGCACTGGCGGGGTGCGGTGCCGCTCGCGGAGACCGTGGAGGCGATGGAACGGCTGCGGGCGTCGGGACATGTTCGTCACTGGGGTGTGAGCAACCTCGACAGCGACGACATGGCCGAGCTTGTCGCTGCTGGCGGGACGGGCTGCGTGGCCAATCAGATCCTCTACAACCTGACGCGTCGCGGGCCCGAACGCGACCTGCTGCCGTGGCTCGATGCCCGCGGTATCGCGGCAATGGCATACAGCCCGGTCGAGCAGGGGCGGCTCGTCCGCGACGAGCGCCTCGCCGGGGTCGCAGCGCGGCACGGCGCTACCTTGGCGCAGGTCGCGGTTGCCTGGACGCTCCGCCGCGACGGCATGATCGCGATTCCGAAGGCGGGGACTGTGGAACACGTCCGCGACAACCGCGCGGCGGCAGATCTTGTCCTTGACGAGGCGGACCTGGCCGCCCTCGATGCTGCTTTCCCACCGCCGGGTGCCAAGCGCCCGCTCGAAATGCTTTGAGCGGCGGCGTGGCTCCTTGGTTGCAGCCACGGTCTCGCCGGCACGATATGGGGGTTTATGCACGCAGCTTCCAGCCAGTGACTTCGGCCGTGGTGCTCGGCTCAGACCGCGCATGACCGCAAGCGCGTACCCGGAGACGCCCGACGGGCGCTACTTCGTCGTGCGCGGGCGGCTTTGGCGCCGGTCCGATCCGTCGCTGCCGGACGAGCGGCGGATCGCCCTTGTGGCTGCGTTGATGGCAGCGCGGCGGGCTGTGGGCGTAGCGCATCGACACAAGGATTCCACTGCTCTTGCCGAGGCCCGGGCGGCGGTTGAAAGCGCCAAGACCGCTCTCGGCGAGCGCGGCCCGGTGTGGTGGAAAGACGGCACCCCCGACCTCAACCGCCGGATGGCTGCAAAGACCGTCTACGCCGACTGGTTCGCGCAATTCGAGCCGCACGCATGAGCGACGATCGCTTGTCCGAAGTGTCGGTGGCTCTCGATCTCGGCGGTCCTGCAGTCCGCGTCCGGTTTTGCCTGGAACGTGCAGGATGTCGCGAGATCGCCATCGACGGGATGGCCGATGGTCGGACCAGCGATCCGCTCGTCGGTGTCAGGCGGCGCGATTGCCCATCACTTCGCCAAGGCGCACTTTCCGCTCGGGCGCCCAGTCTTCGTTGAAGGCGATCGTTCGCTCCCTGAACAGCATGACGATTGTCGACCCGAGAAGAAAGCGGCCCATCTCCTCGCCCTTTTTCAACACGATCTCCTGATCGGTATAGGCCCATTCGGAGGTATTGCTGGTGCGCTTGGGATTGACCACGCCGTGCCAGACGGTCGCCATGCTCCCCACAATCGTTGCGCCGACGAGTACCATGACGAAACAGCCATGCTCCGCTGATTCAAAGACGCAAACCACGCGCTCGTTGCGAGCAAACAGGTTCGGGACACCGCGCGCCGTGACCGGGTTCACCGAGAACAGCTTGCCCGGCACATGGATCATGCGGGTGAGCTTGCCGTCGCAGGGCATGTGCAAGCGGTGATAATCCCTGGGAGACAGGTAGAGGTTGGCGAAGCTGCCGTGGCGAAACCGGGCGGCCAGCGTCTTGTCGCCGCCGACCAGATCGGTCGTGGTGAATCGATGCCCTTTTGCTTGCAGCATGTGATGATCATCGATGGCGCCGAACTGGCTGATGGCGCCATCGACCGGACAAACGAAATCGGCATCGGCCACAGGGCGCAGACCGGCCTTGAGGGGGCGAGTGAAGAAGTCGTTGAAGCTCGTGTAGCTGGCGATGTCCGCATCTGCGGCTTCGCTCATGTCGACGGCGTATCTGCCAACGAACCAGCGAATGAGCCGCGTGGTAATCGAGCCCCCCTGCGCACCGGCGATGCGACCGGCAAACATGGTCAGGCGCTGCTTGGGCAGCATGTACTGGAGCAGGACCTTCACGCGATCGGACATCATGACCTCAAACGACGACACTGCCCTTGTAGCGTCATGTCCCGGCAGACCGCCAGAAGAACGCGGCAATTGCCATGCGCGCGCTTCCGATGTCTCGAAGCCAAAGGACGCTGCGGCGGCGAAGGGTGATGCCGCGATGTTTCCGGCTATCTTTCGTCACGCTGTAGGGCGATCACCTACAGCGGACGCAGCGTAGCGGACTATCACCACGCCGCACCAGTGGAGATCCGCCTGCAGAACGAGCAGCTGGTCGAACGCAATGCCGAACTCGACATGCTGATGGCGATCACCGCACATGATGTGCGCAGCCCGCTCTTCGGCTTGCGCAACCTGTTCGACCTGACGATCCGGCGCGCCGCCAAGCAACCGGATCTGCCGCTCGAAGTGTTGCGCCAGGCGGAATGCGGAAACTTCGGGTCTCAGGCGACCAGGCGGGCGCGTGTCACTGTTGCAGCTTCGGCGATGAGCTGGAACGAGCGCAGGCGGTCGTGATGGTCGTAGATATCCGAGACGATCATCAGCTCGTCGGCAGCGGTTTCCGCGAGCAGCGCCGCGATACCGGCTGTCACCGTGGCCGGTGAGCCGATGATCGACCGCGCCAGCATGGAAGACGCCTGGGCCTTTTCCGCCGGTGACCAATAGGTGTCGATATCGTCGATCGGCCGCTGGCTCAGCCCGCGTGTGCCGCGAAGCAGGTTGGCGAAGGACATCTGCTGCGTTGTGGCGAGGCGCCGGGCGCGGTCATCGCTGTCGGCTGCGATGATGTTGACGCCGATCATCGCATGCGGCCGGGCGAGCTGTGCCGAAGGCTTGAACCGGGCGCGGTAGATTGCCAGCGCCTGCATCAGCTGGTCCGGCGCGAAGTGCGAGGCAAAGGCATAGGGCAGGCCGAACTCCGCCGCGACCTGAGCGCCATAGGTGCTGGAGCCGAGGATCCACAGCGGCACCCGGGTGCCGGCTGCCGGCACCGCCTGAACGCGCTGGCCGGGCTGTACGGGGGCGAAATAGGCCTGAAGCTCGAGCACGTCCTGCGGGAAATCGTCCGGATCGGTGAGCGAGCGCCGCAGCGCCCGGACCGTGAGCTGGTCGGTGCCCGGCGCGCGGCCGAGGCCGAGATCGATGCGGCCGGGAAACAGCGTGGCCAGCGTGCCGAACTGCTCGGCGACGACGATCGGCGCATGATTGGGCAGCATGATGCCACCGGCCCCGATCCGGATCGTGCTTGTGCCGGCGGCGATATGCGCCAGCACCACCGAAGTGGCGGCGCTGGCGATGCCGGGCATGTTGTGATGCTCCGCCACCCAGAAGCGGCGATAGCCCCAGCCTTCGGCGTGACCGGCGAGATCCCGCGCATTGTCGAGCGCTGCGCGTGCATCGGTTGCGTCGGTGACGCGGACAAGATCGAGGATGGAGATGTCTGCCATCCCCTCAAGATAGGGATGCCGGCCCGGTTGCGCCATGGTCGAGCGCCGGTCGGAGCGTATTTCGGCAGTATTCGTCAGAGCGGCCGTGTGGCGAACCTGTGGGCGACGGGAAGTTCGGGCTGCAGTTCGGGCTGCGCCGCACTGTTGCTCTCCCCGAACCATTCCGCAACGGCAGCGCGGCCGGCTTGGCCGATGTGGAGGCCCATCTTGGTGCGGCGCCACAGCACGTCATCCGAGCAGGTGGCCCATTCGTGATCGCGGTAATGCGTGAGCTCGGCCTCCCACATGCCGCCGATATTGCGGCCGAGGCCGGCTTCGAGCAGCGGGGCGGCGGGGGTGCCGATTGTCATGGCCAGCCGGCGGATGAGCCGGGGATCGTAGTTTTCATGTGATGCGATGAGCGTATCGAGCCAGCGCTTGAAGGCGGCCTGGCCGCGCTCGCCGCGCTTGCGGGGGACATCGCCGCCGGGGAGAATGGCGCCGGCGGTCCAGCGCTTGCTGCCTTTTGCGATGGTGGCGATGACGTCTTCGGCGAGCACACGGTAGGTGGTGATCTTGCCGCCGATGATGGTGAGCGCGGGAACGCCGTCATGGGGGACCAGCCGCCAGTCGCGCGTTGTCTCGCGGTCGTCCTTGCCCGGTTCGAGCACCAGCGGGCGGACGCCGGCGAAGCGGTGGACGACATCGGCCTCGGTGAGTGGCCGGGCGATCCAGCGGTTGGCGGCGGCGAGGAGATAGGCGACTTCATCCTCGCTGGCCGCCACGTCTTCGGGGCGCTCGATGGTGCGCTCGGTGGTGCCGATCAGCGAGAAATCGCGCTCATAGGGGATGATGAAGATGATGCGGCCATCGGGCTGCTGGAGCATGAAGGCATCGCGGCCGAGATGGACGCGTTTGGTGATGATGTGCGAGCCCTGCACCAGCTTGAGCGCGGGCGCATCGTTGCGGCCGAGCACGCGGCGGGCGACGTCTTCGGCCCAGGGGCCGGCGGCGTTGACGATGTATCTTGCTGAGAGGCTGGTGCCATCGGACAAGGTGACGTTCCACACATCGCCGTCGAACCGGGCGGCGGTGGCGGCGGTGCGGGTGCGGATCAGCGCGCCCCTGGCGGCAGCGTCCTGGCAATTGGCGATGACCATGCGGGCATCGTCGATCCAGCCATCCCAGTAGCGGAAGGCGCGGGCGGTCTTGTCGGCCAGCGCGCGGCCGGCGCGGTCTTGCGCCAGGTTGATGGCGCTGGAGCCGGGCACATCCTTGCGGCGCGCCAGATGATCGTAGAGGAACAGCGCGGCACGGAGCATCCAGGCCGGGCGCATGCCCTTGGCCTGGGGCAGCACGAAGCTTTGCGGCCATGTGATATGGGGGGCGGCATCGAGCAGCACCTCGCGCTCGGCGAGCGCTTTCTGCACGAGGCGGAAGGCGTAGAATTCGAGGTAGCGCAGCCCGCCATGGATGAGCTTGGTGGAGGCGCTCGAGGTGGCGCCGCCGAGATCGCCGGCTTCGATGAGTGCGACCTTGAGGCCGCGGCCCGCAGCATCCCGCGCCACGCCGGCACCGTTGATGCCGCCACCGATGATTAACACGTCGAAGACAGAAGGCTGGCTCATGCGCGGGCTTGACTAGTCGCTTCGAGGCTCGTTGGAAAGGCGACATGAACGCCGACCTCATCCTCGTGCTCGATGCCGGCACCACGAGCACCCGTGCCATTGCCTTCAGCCTGGAGGGGGCGATCATCGCCAGTGCGGCGCGGCCACTGACGCAAGGCTATCCGGCGCCGGGCCAGGTGGAGCATGATGCCGGCGAAATCTGGCGGCTGTCGCGCGATTGCCTTCTCGAAGTGGCCGACAGCGTGGGAGCGCCGCGAATTGCCGCGATCGGCATCACCAACCAGCGCGAGACGGTCGTGCTGTGGGACAAGGCCTCGGGGCAGCCGCTGTGCCCGGCGATCGTGTGGCAGGACCGGCGGACGGCGGATGTGTGTGCGGCGCTGAAGGCCGAAGGCCATGAGCCGGCGGTGCAGGCGACGACCGGGCTTCTGCTCGACCCCTATTTTTCCGCCACCAAGCTGCGCTGGGCGATCGACCATTGGCCTGAGGTGGCGGAGGCGCACGCGGCCGGGCAGCTTCTGGCCGGCACGGTGGAGAGCTGGCTGATCTGGAAGCTTTCGGCGGGCACCTGTCATATTACTGATGCCACCAACGCCAGCCGCACGCTGCTGATGGAGCTGGCGACGGCGCGCTGGAGTGATGAGATGCTGGACCTGTTCTGGGTGCCGGCGGAGATTCTTCCCGAGATCGTCGACTGCGCCGGGCCCTTGGCTTCCACCCAGTTGCTGGGGCAGCGGGTGCCGATCACCGGCAGCGCCGGAGACCAGCATGCCGCGAGCATCGGCCAGGCGTGCCTGGCGCCGGGCGAGATCAAGGCCACATATGGCACCGGATGCTTCGTTCTCGCGCATGCCGGGGCGGCGGTGCCGGCCTCGACCCACCGGCTGCTTGCCACGCTGGCGTTCCGGCTCGACGGGGTGAACGCCTATGCGCTGGAGGGGAGCATCTTCGTGGCGGGGGCGGCGGTGCAATGGCTGCGTGACGGGCTGGGGCTGATCGGCTCGGCGGCGGAGACCGAGGCGCTGGCGCGATCGGTGCCCGACAGCGGCGGGGTGACCTTCGTGCCGGCCCTTGCCGGGCTGGGGGCGCCGCACTGGTCACCGGGCGCACGCGGGCTGATCACGGGCCTGAGCGGCGGCACCACCAAGGCACATCTGGCGCGCGCGACGCTCGAAGCGATGGGGCAGCAAACGGCGGACCTGACCGATGCGCTGCGCGCCGATGGCGTGGCGGTGACGGCGCTGCGCGTGGACGGCGGCATGGTGGCCAACGACTGGTTGTGCCAGGATCTGGCCGACAGCCTGGGCGTGCCGGTGCAGCGGCCGGCGGTGATCGAGACCACGGCGATGGGGGCTGCGATGCTGGCGGCGGTGGGAGCGGGGCTGTTTGCCGACCTGGCGACGGCAGCGGCGGCGATGGTGAAGCCCGACCGCAGCTTTTCGCCGCAAGCCACTGATGATGAACGCTCTGCTCGCCGCGCCGCCTGGGCGCGTGCGGTGCGGCTGACGCTCGACGCCTGAGGGGCTGCGCGATGCTCGATACTTCGAATGCGATGCTGACACTGGCGATGCTGGCGGCGTTTGCGCTGATCCTCGGCGGGCTGTGGCTGTTCCGGGCGCCGGGCGGCAACCGGGTGAAGGCGGGGCTGATGATCGGCGCCGGGCTGGTCACGATCTTCAATGTGTGGATCAACACGCTGCCGACGCCGGCGCCGCCGACCCCGAGCGGTCAGGTTCCGACCTGAGACATTCGTTCACTTGCCGGCGGTTTTCGGCATGATAGGCTTGCCCCAACAAACAAGACCGAATGCCAGGACTGGGGTGGGATATGCGCAAGGGATTGGTAGCCGGCCTTCTGGCGGTGTCGTCGATGGTGGGACTGGTCTTGGCCGGGCCACTCGGGGCGCAGGGCATCAAGGCAGCGGCGGTGGATGCCACGCGACTGCTCGCCGCGGCTTCCGAGCCGGGCAATTGGCTGACGCATGGTGGCACCTATGCCGAACAGCGCTTCGCCAATCTGACCCAGATCGACACCGGCAATGTGCAGCAGCTGGGGCTGGCGTGGAGCGCCGATCTCGACACCAACCGCGGGCAGGAAGCGACGCCGCTCATCATCGACGGGACGCTCTATACGACCACCGCCTGGTCCAAGGTGATGGCGTTCGATGCCGCCACCGGCAAGCCGAAATGGAGCTTCGACCCGGAAGTGGACAAGGGGCGGGGACAGGCGGCGTGCTGCGATGTCGTCAACCGCGGGCTCGCGGCTTTTGGCGGCATGCTGTTTCTCGGCGCGCTCGATGGCCGTTTGATCGCGCTCGATGCGGCGACGGGCAAGGTGAAATGGTCCACCCAGACTTTCGATCCGTCAAAGCCCTACACGATCACCGGCGCGCCGCGTGTGGTGAAGGGCAGGGTGCTGATCGGCAATGGCGGCGCCGAGCTGGGGGTGCGTGGCTATGTGACCGCCTATGATGCAATGACCGGCAAGAAGGCCTGGCGCTTCTATACGGTGCCCGGCAACCCCGCCGATGGGCCCGATGGCGAGGCTTCGGACAAGATCCTCGCCACGGCGCGGAGCAGCTGGGACGGGCAATATTGGCAGGCCGGCGGCGGCGGCACGGTGTGGGACGCGATCGTTTATGATGCCGAGCTCGACCGGCTGTATATCGGCGTCGGCAATGGCTCGCCGTGGAACCATCAGATCCGCTCGAACGGCAAGGGGGACAATCTGTTCCTCAGCTCGGTGGTGGCGCTGAACCCCGATACAGGCGAATATATCTGGCATTATCAGGGCACGCCGGGGGAAAGCTGGGATTTCACCCAGACGCAGCCGATCGTTCTTGCCGATCTCGCCATCGAGGGGAAGCCGCGCAAGGTGCTGATGCAGGCGCCGAAGAACGGCTATTTCTATGTGATCGATCGCGAGACCGGCAAGCTGATCTCGGCCAAGGGCTTTGTGCCGCAGAACTGGACGACAGGGGTGGACCCTGCCACCGGGCGGCCGATCGAGGCCGAAGGGGCGCGCTTCGTCAAGGATGGCGCGCTGATCACGCCCTCGGCCCTGGGGGCGCACAATTGGCACCCGATGGCGTTCAGCCCGAAGACGGGCCTTGTGTATCTGCCGGCGCAGGAGGTGCCGTTCTTCTACCAGACCGACACTGCCTACAAGCACAGGCCGGGGGTGTGGAACATCGCGGTCAACACGCTGGTCAACGCGCCGCCGAACGACCTGGCGGCGCGCAAGGCGATCCGCGCCAGCCTCAAGGGCCAGCTGCTGGCATGGGACCCGGTGGCCCAGAAGGAAGTGTGGCGCGCGCAATATGACGGACCGTGGAACGGCGGCGCGCTGGCGACGGCGGGCAACCTCGTCTTCCAGGGGAATGCGCGCGGGCAGTTCCAGGCGTTCAATGCCGCCGATGGCACGAAGCTGTGGAGCTTCGATGCGCAGACCGGGGTGGTGGCGGGGCCGGTGAGCTATACGGTGGGCGACACGCAATATGTGGCTGTGATGGCGGGCTATGGCGGCGCCTATGCGCTGGCGATCGGTGTGGATGACGACAAGCGCCGCGGTGCGCCCAATGGTCGGCTGCTGGTGTTCAAGCTCGGCGGCAAGGCCCAGTTGCCGGCGGCGGACGTGATCAAGCTGCCGCCCGCCAATATCGTTGCCGATGCCTTCACGCCGACACAGATTGCCGAGGGCGGCAGCATCTTCGAGAGCAATTGCGGCGTGTGCCATGGCGCCGGGGCGCGCTCCTCGGGGATCTTGCCCGATCTGCGGCGGGTGGCGTCGCTGGGCGAGAAGGACACCTGGAGCGCCATCGTCCATGAAGGCACGCTCGCGGGCAATGGCATGATAAGCTTCGGCAAATGGTTCACGCCAGCACAGCTTGAAGCGGTGCGCGGCTATGTGGCGGAGCAGGCCAAGGTGCTGGCGCGCGAGGAAGGGGCGATGGCCGGCGGAAAATGATCCCGCCGGCCGTGCGGCTCAGGCGATGTCGAACCGGTCGAGGTCCATTACCTTGGTCCATGCCTTGACGAACGCGCCGACGAAGTCCGCATCGGGCGAGGCATAAACTTCGGCCAGCGCGCGCAGCTGAGAGTTGGAGCCGAACACCAGATCGACACGCGTGGCGGTCCATTTCACGGCACCGGTGGCGCGGTCGCGGCCTTCATAGAGCCCGTTTTCGAGCGGGCTCCATTTCGTGCCGGAATCGAGCAGGTTGACGAGCACATCGTTGGTGAGCGTGCCCGGGCGCTCGGTCAGCACCCCGTGCGGCGCATCACCGGTGATGGCGCCGAGTGCGCGCAGGCCGCCGACGAGCACGGTCAGCTCGGGCGCCGTGAGAGTGAGCAGCTGGGCGCGGTCGATGAGCGCTTCCTCGGGCCGCATCCGAAGCTCGCCGGCGAGATGGTTGCGGAAGCCATCGACGGTCGGCTCGAGCGGGGCGAAGGAGTCCGCGTCGGTCTGCTCGTCGCTGGCATCGGTGCGGCCGGGGGTGAAGGGCACGGTGATGGTATGCCCGGCCTTTGCCGCCGCTGCTTCGACGGCGGCGGCACCAGCGAGGACGATGAGATCGGCCATCGACACCTGCTTGCCGCCGGCATGGCGTGTGTTGAAGCCGGTCTGGATGGCTGCAAGGGCGGCGAGCACTGTTGCCAGCTCCTCGGGCTGGTTGACGGCCCAATCCTTTTGCGGGGCGAGCCGGATGCGCGCACCATTGGCGCCGCCGCGCTTGTCGCTGCCGCGGAAGGTGGAGGCCGACGCCCAGGCGACGCGGACCAGCGCTGCCGTGGCAAGGCCGGTAGCAAGCACTTCGGCCTTGAGGGCGGCCACGTCGGCAGCGTCGACGAGCGGGTGCACCGCTTCAGGCACCGGATCCTGCCAGATCAGCGCTTCGGACGGCACCAGCGGGCCGAGATAGCGCGGCTTCGGCCCCATGTCGCGGTGGGTGAGCTTGAACCAGGCGCGGGCAAAGGCATCGGCGAAGGCATCGGGGTTGGCGTGGAAGTGCGCCGAGATTTCCGCATAGGCCGGGTCCATCTTCATCGCCATGTCGGCGGTGGACATCACCGGCGCGTGGCGGCGGGCCGGGTCGTGCGCATCGGGCACCAACGTGGCGGCGGCGGGATCGACGGGGGTCCATTGGTGCGCGCCGGCGGGGCTTTTCGTCAGCTGCCAATCATGGCCGAGCAGCAGGTCGAAATAACCATTGTCCCAACGGATCGGGTTGGCGGTCCAGGCACCTTCAAGGCCGCTGGTGATGGTATCGACACCGACACCGCTGCCGAAGCTGTTGATCCAGCCGAGGCCCATGGTTTCGAGATCGGCGCCTTCCGGCTCCGGCCCCACATATTGCGCGGGGTCGGCTGCACCATGCATCTTGCCGAAGGTGTGACCGCCGGCGGTGAGCGCCACCGTCTCCTCGTCGTTCATCGCCATGCGGGCGAAGGTCTCGCGGATATCGTGCGCCGAGCCGAGTGGATCGGGGGTGCCGTTGGGGCCTTCAGGATTGACATAGATGAGGCCCATCTGCACCGCACCAAGCGGTTTGGCGAGCTCACGGTCGCCCGAATAACGCTGATCTTCCAGCCACTTGCCTTCGGGGCCCCAGTAAATGTCTTCCTCGGGCTCCCACACATCGGCGCGGCCGCCGGCGAAGCCGAAGGACTTGAGACCCATCGAATCGAGCGCCACGGTGCCGGCGAGGACCATGAGATCGGCCCAGGAGAGGTTGCGGCCGTATTTGGCCTTGATCGGCCAGAGCAGGCGGCGCGCCTTGTCCAGATTGCCATTGTCCGGCCAGGAATTGAGCGGGGCGAACCTCTGGCTGCCCGAGCCGGCGCCGCCGCGGCCATCGCTGATCCGGTAGGTGCCCGCACTATGCCACGCCATGCGGATGAAGAACGGGCCGTAGTGACCATAATCGGCGGGCCACCACGCCTGCGAGTCGGTCATCAACGCGTGGAGATCGGCGACGACGGCGTGGAGATCGAGCGCTTCGAAGGCCTTGGCATAATCGAAATCGGCGCCGAGCGGATCGGCCGCCGGCGGGTTCTGGTGGAGCATCTTGAGATTGAGCGCCTTTGGCCACCAGTCGCGATTGTTCATCTGCAGCACTTTGGCTTCGCTGCGATCGCCGTGCATGACCGGGCATTTTGCTTCTGCGTTCATGGGATTTCCCCTTTCTCCGGCAGCGCGCGTGCGGCGCTGCTTCCTGACTGGGGGAACCATAGAGATGCCGCACTGATTGGCAAAACGATCAATTTGCGTCGCGGTAATCGGTTTACTTAATCAGCGGTGGATTTCAATGCGAGCGGGTGAGCTCGCGCATCGCGCGGTCGAGGCCTTCGAGCGAGAGCGGATACATGCGGTCTTCCATGATCTGGCGGATCATCTGGATTGACTGGCTGTGACTCCAGTTCTTTTCGGGGATGGGGTTGAGCCAGGCGGCGGAGCGGTAGATGTCGAGCATCCGGCCGAGCCAGGCCTCGCCGGGCTCCTCGTTCCAATGCTCGACGCTGCCGCCGGCATAGTTGATCTCATAGGGGCTCATCGAGGCATCGCCGACGAACACCAGCTTGTAATCATGCGGGAATTTGTGGAGCAGCTCCATGACTGGCGTGCGCTCGCTCCAGCGGCGCTTGTTGTCCTTCCACAGTGCCTCATAGGGGCAATTGTGGAAGTAGAAGAATTCGAGATGCTTGAATTCGCTGCGGGCCGCCGAGAACAGCTCCTCACAGACCTTGATATGCGGGTCCATCGAGCCCCCGACATCGAGCATGAGCAGCAGCTTGACGGCGTTGTGGCGCTCGGGGCGCATGACGATATCGAGCCAGCCCTGCTTGGCGGTGCCGGAAATGGTCTTGTCGAGATCGAGCTCGTCGGCCGCACCCTCGCGGGCGAAGCGGCGCAGGCGGCGGAGTGCGACCTTGATGTTGCGGGTGCCAAGCTCGACATTGTCGTCGAGGTTCCTGAACTCGCGCTTGTCCCACACTTTGACGGCGGAGTTCTTGCGGTTCTTGTCCTGGCCGATGCGCACGCCCTCGGGGTGCGAGCCATTGGCGCCGAAGGGGCTCTTGCCGCCGGTGCCGATCCATTTGTTGCCGCCTTCGTGGCGCTCCTTCTGTTCCTTGAGGCGCTCGGCCAGCGTCTCCATCAGCTTGTCCCAGCCCAGCTTTTCGAGCTCGGCCATTTCCTCCGCGCTGAGGTTCAACTCGGCGATCGCGCGCAGCCACTCGGCGGGGATCTCGGCGGTGCCCGTTTCGGTGCTCGTCTCGAGGCCCTTGAAAACCTTGCCGAAAACCAGATCGAAACGATCGAGCAGCGCCTCATCCTTCACATAGACGGCGCGGGCGAGATAATAGAAATCGGTGATCGACCAATCGATGACATCGGCCTTGAGCGCCTCGAGGAGCATCAGATGCTCCTTCATCGACGCGGGGATCTTTGCCGCGCGCAGCTCTTCGAGAAAGGTCAGGAACATGGGGTCCAGCCTATGCGCGGTGCGGCCCTGTCACAAGTGCTGCTTTGCGTGTTGGGCGACAGCGCCCATCGTCATTTTGAAGAGGGAGAGATGCGATGGATTGGGCGAGCGGCAAACATGTGCTGGTGACCGGCGGCAGCCAGGGGATCGGCCATGCGACGGCGCGGGCGTTCCGCGATGCGGGGGCTGAGGTGGTGGTGACGGGGACGCGCGCCAGCTTTGCCGATTATGACGAGCCGCTGGAGGGAGTGCGCTACATCGCGGCGGACCTGACCGCGCCGGCGGGGCGCGCGGCGCTGGCAGGGGAGATTGTGGCGCTCGATGTGCTGGTCAACAATGCAGGGGGCGGGAGTGCGCGCGAATATGAGCAGGACGAGTTCGAGCGGATCATCGACCTCAATCTGAACAGCGTGATGGACCTTTCCGTGCGGCTGCACCCGCTGCTGAAGGCGGGGCAGGGGAGCATCGTCAATGTGGGGTCGCTGGCGAGCTTCCTGGCGCTGAAGGAGACGCCGGCCTACACCGCGAGCAAGGCAGGGCTGCTGGGGCTCACGCGGGCGCTGGCGGACAAATGGTCGCCCGATGGCGTGCGGGTCAACCTTGTGGCACCGGGCTTCATCGCGACGCGGATGACGGCGCGGGCGCGGGTCGACGAGAACTATGAGGCGCGGCTGCTGAAAAGTGTCCCGATGCGCCGCTGGGGAACGCCGGACGAGGTGGCGGGGCCGATCCTGTTTCTGGCATCACCGGCGGCAGCGTATATCACCGGGCAGAGCCTGGCGATCGACGGGGGGTTGATGCTGCGCTAGCCATTCCCCCGCCGCGACATGAACGCCAGCCTCTCGAACAGCATCACATCGGCCTCGTTCTTGAGCAGCGCGCCGTGGAGGGGGGGGATGAGGCTCTTGGTGTCGCGATTGCGCAGGACTTCGATGGGCAGGTCCTCGTGCATGAGGAGCTTGAGCCAGTCGAGCAACTCCGAGGTGCTTGGCTTTTTCTTCATGCCGGGCACTTCGCGGATATCGAAGAAGATGTTGAGGGCTTCGCTGACGAGGCTGCGCTGGATATCGGGGTGGTGGACGCGGACGATGGCTTCCATCGTCTCGCGATCGGGGAATTTGATGTAGTGGAAGAAGCAACGGCGCAGGAAGGCGTCGGGCAGCTCCTTTTCGTTGTTCGAAGTGATGATGACGATGGGGCGGGTGACGGCCTTCACGCGCTCGCCGGTCTCGTAGACGTCAAACTCCATGCGATCGAGCTCGGTGAGAAGATCGTTGGGGAATTCGATATCGGCCTTGTCGATCTCGTCAATGAGCAGCACCGGCAGCTGGGGTGCGGTGAACGCCTCCCACATCTTGCCGCGGCGGATATAGTTGTTGATGTCCGACACGCGCGGATCGCCAAGCTGGCTGTCCCGCAGCCGGCTGACGGCATCGTACTCATAAAGGCCCTGCTGGGCGCGGGTGGTCGACTTGACGTTCCACTCGATGAGCGGCGCATCGAAGGCATCGGCGATTTGCTGCGCCAGCACGGTCTTGCCGGTGCCGGGCTCGCCCTTGACGAGGAGCGGCCGGCGCAGCGTGACGGCGGCGTTGACCGCGACTTTCAGATCATCGGTGGCAACATAGCCGCTGGTGCCGGTAAAGCGCATTCGTTGGGCCTTTCAGATCGAACAAGCCCACGCTAGCGGCGGACCTGCGCTCCGGCAACCTAACGATAGGCGTAAACGACTTCGCTCTTTTCGCCGCCCGAGAAGCCGAACATCGAGCCCTGCGAATCATTCTGCTGCGCAACCAGCCTGGGCTGGCCCTGGGCATCGAGCTTGTAATCATTGACCTGCTCGAATTCGGTGACCTTGATGAGCATGTTGAGCCTGAAGCTCTCGCGGTTCAGCACGCGCAGTTGCGCAACCCAGGGCATCCCGGCGCGCAGGCCAAGAACGGCTTCGGCCTGAAGATGCGCCGAAATGTCCTTGCCATCGGCAATCACCGAGCCGGCCGGCAGCACGGGCACCATCAGCACCGTACGGCCATCGGAATCGACCCTGCGCTCGGTGGCGGCGGCCACGATGCGCGCCAGTTCATGATAGCCGGGTACGCTCGCCGATCGTGCCGCCCTGGCGCGTTCGGCAGACGAGGGGGGTTGGTCGTCGATGCTCACCAGCGTCCACCGAGCTCCATCCCAACGCTCCACGCGGACCTGGCGTGTGGTGCTGCCGCCGCCCGTGCGGACGAGGCGGGTCACACGATCGAACGACACGGTCGCGGGCGACTGGGCTCCGGCTGCGGCGACGATGGCATCGCGCAGCGGATCACGGCCATCGACGACCGCAACGGGCAGGCTGGCTGCGGTAAGCAGCACTGCCAGTGCCGGAAGAACAAGGAGTCTCACATGCGACTCATAACATTGTGCAGCGCGGCGACAAGTTGTGAGTTGGTGACAACACCAATCGACGGCTGGACGTGGCGACGCAGCAACACCGGCGGGCCGGTTCAAACGCCGTTTGCCGCGCCCCCGAGGCCGGCGAGCGCGGTCGCATGACCGGGGCGCGATAGAAGTGCGCGGCGGAAGTCTGCGCGGGCGCCGGCGGTGTCGCCAAGCCGCATCCTGAGCTCGCCGGCGAGCACGGCAACGGGTGTGGCCCAGAGCGGCGGCTCGAAATAGCCCAGCCCGCTCTCGATCGCTTCCGCCGCGCGGTATTGGCGCAGCGCCTCCTGTGGCTGGCCCTCGGCCTCGGCGATGCGGGCGCGTGCCACGGTATCGGCAAGAGCGGCGACAGCGCGCTCGGCATCGCTGGCACCGGCGGTCTCGTCGCGGAGCATGCGCAACGCTGCCAGCTCGGAATGCGCGGCGGCGGGGTTGCCGAGCCGGGCATGGGCTTCGGCGCGCGCTCCGTGCCAGGCGATGCGCAGTCGCTTCATCGCCGGGGCCGGGGCGGGGAGGGCGAGAAACTGTTCCGGAGTGAGGAAACGCGCGCGGGCCTGGAGGGCTGTCACTTGCTGCCCCTGGCCGCGCGCCGAAGCGCCGGCGGGGAGCGAGGCCTCCAGCGCATCGGCGGCGGCAAGGGCTGTCTCGCGGTCCCCGATCTGGGTGGCAGCCGAGGCGAGGAAGTGGCTGTGGTGGCGGAAATAGCCGTAATGGCGGGGCTCGCCGCCGGTGGCGCGGGCATACGCCTCGTCGGCGGCGATGGCGGCCTTGTTGGCGGCGATGGCATCGGTGAAGCGGCCGAGCCGGTACCAGCTATGGCTCGGCATGTGCACCATGTGCGGTGCTGCGGGCGCGAGGCCGCCGAGTCGCGCGGCGCCGGCGGCAGCGCGTTCGGGGGCGGCGGAGGCTTCGGTCAGGTGGATGAGCAGATGGATCGCCTGCGGGTCGTTCGGGGTCCGCGCCAGCACGGTTTCGACGAGGCGAAGCGCATCGCCGGCGCGGCCCTTGGGGGTGCGGCCGCCGGCCTGCCAGTAATCCCAGGGCTGGGCATCCATGATGGCCTCGGCGGCATGGACGGCGACGAAATCATCGTCGGGGAATTGGGCTGCGAGCCGCAGCATGGTGTCGGCATAGCGATTGCCATGGACACCGTTCTGGCGGCCGCCGGGAGCGTAGCGCATCCACAAGGCATCGAGCAGCGCGCGATCGCGTGGGGCCAGGACCGCGGAATCCTTGAGCGCGCTGCCCACGAGCGCGCGCGCCTCGGCAATGGTGGCGGCGTCGATCGGGCCCGAGTTGATATAGGGGCCGAGCGCCAGCGCCTCGCCCCAGCGGCACATCACGCATGCCGGATCGAGGCGGCGCGCTTCGCGGAAACTGGCCAGCGCTTCGTCATAGTCAAAGCCGAGGAGCTGGCCGAGGCCCTGGTCGAAGAAGTTCTGCGCGGTGCCGTTGGCGGTGACGGGCAGGTGCGCCGGGGTGAGGCCGGGCACCAGCACCATAGCGCCCCGCGAGGCTTCGGCGCGGGCTCCGGTGCCTTCCCCCGGAACTTCAGGCGGCGCACAGGCCGTGGCGCGCAGCGCGGCTTGCAGCGCCGCGTCCACCGCCGGCGGACCGCCGGGAGCAGAGGTGAACGCCGTCAAGCCGAGGAGGAGGACAAGCCTTGTCGCCATGGCGGCAAGTGTGGCGCAAGCCCCCTCTGCGTGCAACCTCAGGTGTCGAGGAAGCTGCGCATCTTGCGGCTGCGTGACGGGTGCTTGAGCTTGCGCAGCGCCTTGGCCTCGATCTGCCGGATGCGCTCGCGGGTGACGGAGAATTGCTGGCCGACCTCCTCGAGCGTGTGATCGGTGTTCATGCCGATGCCGAAGCGCATGCGCAGCACGCGCTCCTCACGCGGGGTGAGCGAGGCCAGCACACGGGTGACGGTCTCTTTCAGGTTTGCGTGGATTGCAGCGTCGACGGGAATGACGGCATTCTTGTCCTCGATGAAATCGCCGAGGTGGCTGTCTTCCTCGTCGCCGATCGGCGTTTCGAGGCTGATCGGCTCCTTGGCGATCTTCATCACCTTGCGCACCTTTTCGAGCGGCATCGAAAGCCGCTCGGCAAGCTCCTCGGGTGTAGGCTCGCGGCCGATCTCGTGGAGGATCTGGCGCGAGGTGCGGACCAGCTTGTTGATCGTCTCGATCATGTGCACCGGAATGCGGATGGTGCGCGCCTGGTCGGCGATGCTCCGCGTGATCGCCTGGCGGATCCACCAGGTCGCATAGGTGCTGAACTTGTAGCCGCGGCGATACTCGAACTTGTCGACCGCCTTCATCAGGCCAATGTTGCCTTCCTGAATGAGATCGAGGAATTGCAGGCCGCGGTTGGTGTATTTCTTGGCGATCGAGATGACGAGGCGGAGGTTGGCTTCGACCATTTCCTTCTTGGCAATCCGGGCCTCACGCTCGCCCTTCTGCACCATGTTTGTAATGCGGCGGAACTCGCCCAGCTCGACGCCGGTGGCCTCGGCGATCTGCGCCATTTCGCGGCGGATGTCGCCGACTGTGCGCACTTCACCGGCGGCGAATGCGGCCCAGCGCTTGTCGAGCCCGGCAACCTGATCGACCCAGCCTTCGTTCAGTTCGTTGCCCGAATATTCGTCGATAAAGGCCTTGCGGTTGATCTTGTGCTTGTCGGCCAGCTTCATCATGCCCGAGCCGAGCGCCAGCAGCTTGCGGTTCTCGGTATAGAGCTGGTCGACCAGAAACTCGATCTTGCCGTTGTTGAAGTGGATCGACTGGACGCCGCGGGTCAGCTCCTCGCGGAGCTTATGGTACTTGCGCTCATCGGCGGCAGGAAAGGCATCATTGGCGCGAAATGCACCGAGACGGCTCTCCTGCAGCTTGAAGAACTTCTTGTAAGTCCCGGTAATCTCGGCAAACATCTCGATGGCCTGGGGCTTCAGCACCTCTTCCATCGCGGCCAGTGACAGCGTCTGGTCTTCATCCTCTTCCTCGGCCGCGCGCTGGGTGCGGCGCTCGGTCATCCCGTCTTCCTCATCGGGGGCGGCGGCCTCGGCTTCGGGCTCCTCGTCTTCCTTGAAGGCGACAGTGGGCAGGTCGGGGTTCTCGCCCTCCTTGCCCTCGGCTTCGGCTTCCACCGGATCCTTGGCGAGCATGGCTTCGAGATCGAGGATCTCGCGCAGCTGCATCGTGCCTTCGTTGAGGCGGTTGGACCATTCGATAATGGCGGTGAAGGTCATCGGGCTTTCGCACAGCCCGGCGATCATGGTGTTGCGGCCGGCCTCGATGCGCTTTGCGATGGCGATCTCGCCCTCGCGGCTGAGCAGCTCGACGGCGCCCATCTCGCGCAGATACATGCGCACCGGATCATCGGTGCGATCAAGCGGGGCCTTGGTGACGGTGGCGACCGGCGTTGGCCCCAGCTCGCCATCGGCGGGTTCCGGCTCGTCCTCGTCCTCGGCGGCGGCGGTTTCGCCTTCCTCGGCGCTTTCCTCATTCTCGATGATGTTGATGCCCATTTCGGAAAGCTGGGCGGTCACGTCCTCGATCTGGTCGCTGGTGATCTGGTCCTGCGGAAGCGCCTCGTTCAATTCGTCATAGGTGATGTAGCCGCGCTTCTTGGCGCGAGCGATGAGCTTCTTGATCAGCGCGCCATTGAGGTCGAGCAGCGGCGCATCGGCACCTTCTGCCTTCACATCGCCTTCCGCCGCTGCATTTGCCTTTGCCATTCGCGCCATCCTCGCCTGCACTGCACCGGCGCCTGCAGCACCGGGAAATATCAAAAGACGCCCGCCCGGGTACACCGAACGCGCGCCAACCTATGCCCTCTAGTCCTCGCGCATCGATTCCGCCAGTCGCATCATTGCCGCGTCCAACTCCTGCCTTTCGGCCACCAAGGCTTGCTGGCGCCTGAACCCGTCTTCGCTCGGCGCTTGCGCCAGTGCCGCGGTGGCCATCGCCAGCTCAGCTTCCAGGCCCGAGCGTGCCGACAACCGACCCACGACAAGTGCGAAATCACGCGCCTGCACCGACCGTTCCGGCGCCTTTGCCGAATCCGGAATGCAGAAGCTGAAGCGAAGCCGGTTGGCCCGGCAGAGCGCATCGGCTGCTTCTGCCAGACCGGCAGAGTGTAGATGGGCATCGAGGCGCCTGGCATCAAGCCCTGTCGTATGCGTTGCGGCGGCAAGCACAGCATCGCGCAGCCGGGCGGCGCGACCTGCGCCCAGCGGCAGGGCAGAAATCGCCTCGCCATGGCTGTCGGCAAGCCAGGGGTTGCGCAGCAGGCCGGCGACGACGGCGATGCTCTCCGCACTGTCCCCGCCGCCGGCGGCCTGGGCCTTGAGGGCGCTGGACACCGGCTGCGGCTGCGGGGCCCAGGCGCCGCGACCCTTGAAGGCGCCGCGCTGGGGGGCGGGAGCGGATCGGCGGCGGGCGAGATAGGCGGCATCGAAACGGGCATCGAAATCGGCGCGGTAAAGCGCGCGAACATCGGGATCGAGGATCGTCTCGGCATGCGCCTTGAGGCGCGAACGGACGGCAGCGCGGGTTTCCGGCGTGGCGGTCTCGGCGCCGGCGGTTTCGGCGAGCCAGAGCGCTTCGGCGAGGGGGCGTGCGGCGGCGAGCACCGCTTCGAACGCTGCTGGGCCGCCGCGCTTGACGAGATCATCGGGATCTTCGCCCGGTGGCAGTGTGGCGATGGCGAGCGACTTGCCGGGCTTGAGAAGCGGCAGCGCGCGCAAGGCAGCACGCACGGCGGCGCGCTGGCCGGCGCCGTCGCCGTCGAAGCAGAGGATCGGCACATCGACGAGGCGCCAGGCGAGCTCGAGCTGCGCCTCGGTCATCGCGGTGCCGAGCGGGGCCACGAGCTCGGCGATGCCCGCACCTGCCACGCCAATCACGTCCATATAGCCTTCGACGACGACCAGCCGATCGGCCTTGCGCGCGGCGGGGCCGGCGCGATCGAGATTGTAGAGCAGCCGGCCCTTGTCGAAGAGCGGGCCATCGGCAGAGTTGAGGTACTTCGGCTGCACATCGCCGCCACCCCGCGCGCCAGTGCGCGGGGACCCCGACTCGATCGCACGGCCGCCGAAGCCCACCACGCGGCCGCGCCGATCGCGGATCGGGAATATCAGCCGGCCGCGGAAGCGCTCGAAGATGCGGCCGTCATCGCCCTGGCCGAGCAGGCCGGCGGCGAGCATCGCGGCTTCTTGCGGATTGCCGAGAGCAGCCTTGAGGCCGGTGCCCGGCGCGAAGCCGAGGCCGAAGGCGGCAACAATGGCTTCGGATACGCCGCGCCGGGCGAGATAGGCGCGCGCCTCGCTCCCGGCAGGGGCGGCGAGTTGGGACCGGAACCAGTCGGCAGCGCGGCCGGCCAGAGTCTGCAGTTCTTCATTCTCGTCGGCGCGGGCCTGGGCTTGCGGCGAGGCGGCGGGCACCTCCATGCCGGCCTGGGCGGCGAGCGCCGTGACCGCGTCCATGAACGGCAGGCCTTCCTGCTCGGTGAGGAAGCGGAACACATCGCCGTGGGCGCCGCAGCCG
The DNA here is from genome assembly GCF_014205635.1 of Polymorphobacter multimanifer. Taxonomy (GTDB): domain Bacteria; phylum Pseudomonadota; class Alphaproteobacteria; order Sphingomonadales; family Sphingomonadaceae; genus Sandarakinorhabdus; species Sandarakinorhabdus multimanifer. The sequence continues at coordinate 52,104 of NZ_JACIIV010000018.1, read as the reverse complement.
AAGCAGTGGTAGAAGCCCTTGTCGTCGTTGACATAGAAGCTCGGCGTCTTCTCGTTGTGGAAGGGGCAGCAGCCTTTCCATTCCCGCCCGGCGCGCACCAGCTTGACCCGCCGCCCCACGACCGGGGACAGCGGCACGCGGGCGCGAAGCTCATCGAGGAACGCCGGGCTGAGGCTCATCCCCCCAGCGCTGCCTTCACCATGCCGCCGGCCTTGCCCATGTCGATCTGGCCGGCCATCCGTGCCTTCACTGCGGCCATGACGCGGCCCATGTCCTTGAGGTTGCCGGCGCCGAGTTCGAGCACCAGCGCCTGGATGGCGGCCCGCGCTTCGTCATCGCTCATCATCGCGGGCATAAAGCTTTCGATGACCGCGAGTTCGGCGGTTTCGGCGGCCGCCAGCTCGGGGCGATTGCCCTTCACATACATCTCGATCGACTCGCGGCGCTGCTTGGCCATCTTGGTGAGCACCTCGATGACGACGACATCGTCGTCGGCGGGGGCAGGGCCGGTGCGCAGCTCGATATCGCGGTTCTTGATCGCGGCCGACATGAGCCGCAACGCGCCGGTGCGGGCCGAGTCTCCCGCCTTCATCGAGGCTATAGTGGCGGCCTTTATATCGTCTCGCAGCATTGGGTGTTCCTTCGGATTCTGAACGGCCACACTAGCCTTGCCGGGCCACAAAGAATAGATTGACGCGAGGGGCGCCGGTCCCTAACTCGCTCGCCGTTTGTCCACCCGAAAGCCCGAAGGAACCGCCATGGCTGCTGCGCCAGCACCCGCCCAACCGAAAGGCGCGACCGCTGTTCTGGTGCTCGCCGATGGCGCGGTCATCTGGGGGCAGGGATTCGGTGCCGAGGGCGTGGCGGTGGGCGAAGTCTGCTTCAACACCGCGATGACCGGCTATCAGGAGGTGCTCTCCGATCCGAGCTATGCCGGGCAGATCATCACCTTCACCTTTCCGCATATCGGCAACGTCGGCTCCAACCAGGACGATGTCGAATCGCCCCACCCGCATGCGCTCGGCTGCGTGGTCCGCGAGCCGGTGACGCCGGCTGCCTCGTATCGCTCGACGCGCAATTTCGACGAGTGGATGAAGGCCTGGGGGCGGATCGGGATTTCGGGCGTCGATACCCGCGCGCTCACCAAGCGCATCCGGCTGGGCGGGGCGCCCAATGGCGTGATCGCGCACAACCGCGTCGGCAAGTTCGATATTCCGCGGCTGCAGCGCCAGGCGGGTGGTTGGCCGGGGCTGGAGGGGATGGACCTCGCCAGCGTGATCAGCTCGACCCAGAATTATGATTGGGACGAAGGGCTGTGGACGATGGCGGGTGGCTATCTCCAGCACAAGGAAAACGCCGGCGGCCCGCATGTGGTGGCGGTCGATTATGGCATGAAGCGCAACATCCTGCGCAATCTGGTGGCGGCGGGTGCGCGGGTGACGGTGGTGCCGGCGCGTGCGAGCTTCGACGAGATCATGGCGCTGAAGCCCGATGGCATCTTCCTGTCCAACGGCCCCGGTGATCCGGCGGCGACCGGCGTGCATGCAGTGCCGGTGATCCAGAGCCTGTTGAACGCCGGCAAGCCGTTGTTCGGCATCTGCCTTGGTCACCAGCTGCTCGGGCTCGCGGTGGGGGCGCGCACGATCAAGATGCAGCAGGGCCACCGCGGCGCCAACCATCCGGTGAAAAGGCTCGATGACGGGCGGGTGGAAATTACCTCGATGAACCATGGCTTCACCGTGGATACCGACACGCTGCCGGCGACGGCGCGGGCGACGCACATCTCGTTGTTCGACGGCAGCCTGGCGGGGCTGGAGCTGACCGACAAGCCGGCATTCAGCGTGCAGTATCACCCCGAGGCGAGCCCGGGTCCGCAGGACAGCCATTATCTGTTCGAGAAGTTCGTGGGCGGGCTCGGTCAGGCAGCATGATCGACCAGAAGCGCCTCGCCGAGGAACTCGCAGCAGACGAGGAAGTGCTGCTCGAGCTGGCGGCGAACGGCGATGTGGCCGAACTTTCGCGCGTGATCGATGTGCATTTCAAGGGCTCGCAGGAGGCGATCGAGACGCTGGCAGAGGATGCGGAGCGGTTGGGGTTTCGCTTCATCGATTTCGGTGAGTTCGAGGACGGTGACTGGGCGGCGGATTTTCAGGTCGATGGGCCGGTGACGCGGCCGGCGATCCGGGCGCTGATCACACGCGCGCTGGAGATCGAGATCAGCCATGATGTGGCGTTCGATGGTTGGGGCTGCCAGGCGGAGACGGGGGCGTGAGGCCTGCGGCGTTCAGCCAGTCCAGGGGTCGATCAGCGGAATCCCGATCCAGTCGAAATCGCGAGCGTTGCGGGTTGCCAGCGGAATCCTGTGTTCCTGCGCCTGGGCGGCGATCTGCATGTCGATTATCTGCGGTTGGCGCGCCTTCACTTCGGGGCGCGCTGCAATCTGGCCGTAATGGCTTGCCGATGCGCGGCCGAAGCTCAGCGTCTGCCCCCAATAGCGTGCTTCGAGGCCGGCCAGCCATGCTGACAGAGTGTGTCTTTTGGGAGCACTCGTCGCCAGCGCAATGCCGTAGTGGATTTCGGCAAGCACCAGTGTCGACAGCGCCAGATCATCGTCATGCGCTTCCAGCCAGGCCAGCACGGCGGGGTCGCCGTGTGGCTTGGTCAGTTCGCTCCAGACATTGGTATCGACCAGGATCAAAGGTCGGGGGCTTCGAGGGCGGTGTTCATGCGGGGTGGCAGGTCGAGGCCGGCGCCATTTGCGAGGCGGCGCAGCTCGGCCATCGCGTCCTTCGCGGTCATGAAGCGGATCGGGGCGTGGCGCAGATTTTCCTCGGCGCTTTCACCATCGGCGATCTGCAGCAGTGTCTGCACGAATTCCGATGCGGGTTGCTGATGGTTAAACGGCTGCGGCGCGTCGGCGAACTGCCCGGACGGTCGCGCGAGATCGGCCTCGATGACGAGGTGGCGCAGATGCTCCTCCATCGATCGGCCGTGAGCGGCGGCAACCTGCCTGAAGCGGTGCTTGGCATCTTCGGGGATGTTGCGGACTGTGAGGCTCGCCATGAAATGTCTCCAATGCAATCAATGTATGCAATGAAAGCATGAATGTCCAATGCCGAAACGCACCGATATCCAGTCCATCCTCATCATCGGCGCTGGCCCGATCATCATCGGCCAGGCCTGCGAGTTCGATTATTCGGGCACGCAGGCGGTCAAGGCGCTGAAAGCCGAGGGCTATCGAATTGTCCTGGTCAATTCCAACCCCGCCACGATCATGACCGATCCCGAGTTGGCCGATGCCACTTATGTCGAGCCGATCACGCCAGAGATCGTCGCCAAGATCATCGAGAAGGAGCGGCCCGATGCCATCCTGCCGACGATGGGCGGGCAGACGGCGCTGAACACGGCGCTGGCGCTGCACCGTGACGGCACGCTCGAAAAATATGACGTCGAGCTGATCGGCGCCGATGCCGAAGCCATCGACAAGGCCGAGGACCGGCTGAAGTTTCGCGATGCGATGGACAAGATCGGGCTGGAAAGCCCCAAGAGCCGCATTGCACACACGGTGAAGGAAGCCCTGGAAGCGCTTGAATTCGTAGGCCTGCCTTCGATCATTCGGCCGAGCTTCACGATGGGCGGCACTGGCGGCGGCATTGCGTATAACCGCGAGGAGTTCGTGCATATCGTCAGCACCGGGCTCGATGCCTCGCCGACGACCGAGGTATTGGTCGAGGAATCGGTGCTCGGCTGGAAGGAGTATGAGATGGAAGTTGTGCGCGATCGCGCCGACAATGCCATCATCATCTGCTCGATCGAGAACGTCGATCCGATGGGCGTGCACACCGGGGACAGCATCACCGTGGCGCCGGCGTTGACGCTCACCGACAAGGAATATCAGGTGATGCGCAACGCCAGCATCGCGGTGCTGCGCGAGATCGGCGTGGAAACGGGTGGCTCCAACGTGCAGTTTGCGGTCAACCCCGCCGATGGCCGGCTGGTGGTGATCGAAATGAACCCGCGGGTGTCGCGGTCGTCGGCACTTGCCTCCAAGGCCACCGGGTTTCCGATCGCCAAGGTCGCGGCGCTGCTGGCGGTGGGCTATACGCTCGATGAAATTCAGAACGACATTACCGGGGTGACGCCGGCGAGCTTCGAGCCGACGATCGACTATGTTGTGACGAAGATCCCGCGCTTTGCCTTCGAGAAGTTCAAGGGCGCCGAGCCGCTGCTGGGCACCGCCATGAAGTCGGTCGGCGAAGTGATGGCGATCGGCCGCAACTTCCAGGAGAGCGTGCAAAAGGCACTGCGTGGGCTGGAGACCGGGCTGACGGGCTTTGACGAGGTGGAGCATCTGGTCGGTGCCACGCAGGAAGAGATCGAGGCCGAGCTTTCACGCCCCACCCCCGATCGGCTGCGGGTGGCGGCACAGGCGCTGCGGGCGGGGCTGAGCGTCGAGCGGATTCACGAGATCGCCAAGTTCGAGCCCTGGTTCCTGCGGCAGATCGAGGAGCTGATCGAGGTCGAGGCCAAGGTGCGTGCCGAAGGGCTGCCCGCCGGTCCCAACGGCTTCCGCCGGCTGAAATCGAAGGGCTTTTCCGACGCGCGACTGGCGATATTGAGCGGCAGGACCGAGGCGCAGGTGGCGTTTGCGCGCCGGGCGCTCGGTGTCCGGCCGGTGTTCAAGCGCATCGACACGTGTGCAGGCGAGTTTACCGCCGCGACACCGTACATGTATTCGACCTATGAGGCGCCGAGCTTCGGCGTGCCCGAGTGCGAGTCCGAGCCCACGGCCGCCACCAAGGTGGTGATCCTGGGGGGCGGGCCGAACCGCATCGGCCAAGGGATCGAGTTTGATTATTGCTGCGTCCACGCCTGTTTCGCGCTCGGCTCGAAGCAGAATGGGGTTGGCTATGAGACGATCATGATCAACTGCAACCCGGAGACGGTCAGCACCGACTATGACACGTCGGACCGGCTGTATTTCGAGCCGCTGACGGCCGAGGATGTGCTCGAGATCCTGCACACCGAAATGCAGAACGGCACGCTGAAAGGCGTGATCGTGCAATTGGGCGGGCAGACGCCGCTCAAGCTGGCGCAGGCGCTGGAGGATGCGGGCATTCCCATTCTCGGCACCGACCCCGACAATATCGACCTGGCCGAGGACCGCGAGCGCTTTGCCGATCTGATCGACCGGCTCGGCCTGAAGCAGCCCGAGAATGGCATCGCCCGCTCGGCGGCCGAGGCGATCGAGGTGGCAACGCGGATCGGCTATCCGGTGCTGATGCGGCCGAGCTATGTGCTCGGCGGCCGGGCGATGGAGATTGTCGAGACGCAAGGGCAGCTCGAGACGTATATTCGCGAAGCGGTGGTGGTGTCGGGGGACAGCCCGGTGCTGATCGATCGCTATCTGCGCGATGCGATCGAAGTCGACGTCGATGCGATTGCCGATGCCGATACGGTGCAAGTGGCCGGGGTGCTCCAGCATATCGAGGAGGCCGGGGTGCATTCGGGCGACAGCGCCTGCTCGATCCCGCCGTACAGCCTTTCGCCCGAGATCATTGCCGAGATCGAGCGGCAGACGGCGTTGCTGGCGCGGGCGCTGAGCGTGCGCGGGCTGATGAACATCCAGTTCGCGGTGAAGGACGGGCTGGTTTATCTGATCGAGGTCAATCCGCGCGCCAGCCGCACCGTGCCGTTCACCGCCAAGGCGACCGGCATCCAGCTGGCCAAGATTGCGGCGCGCGTGATGGCGGGCGAGGCGCTTTCGAGCTTCGACTTTTCGTCGCGTGCCACCGGCAGCCACATCGCGGTGAAGGAAGCGGTGTTTCCGTTCGCGCGTTTCCCCGGGGTCGATCCGGTGCTCGGACCGGAGATGAAGTCCACCGGCGAAGTGATGGGAATCGATGTCGATTTCGCAACGGCCTTTGCCAAGTCGCAGCTCGGGGCCGGCACCAAATTGCCGGAGAGCGGCACGGTGTTCATCAGCCTCAAGGATGGCGACAAGCAGCAGATCATTCCGGCAGCGCATGATCTGGTGGCGCTGGGCTTCACGCTGATTGCGACCGAGGGCACGGCGCGGGTGCTGGAAGCGGCCGGCATTGCGGTTTCGCAGGTCAACAAGGTGGCGGAAGGGCGGCCGCATATCGTCGACAGGATCAAGGATGGCGAGGTCGCGCTGATCTTCAACACCACCGAAGGCCTGCAATCGTTGAAGGACAGCCAGTCGATCCGCGCATCGGCACTTTATGGCCGGGTTCCCTATTTCACGACAGCCGCGGCGAGCATTGCATCGGTCGCGGCAATTGGGTCGCTGAGCAGGCACCCGCTTGAAGTGCGGCCGCTCCAGTCCTATCATACACAATTCCGGGGTTGAGGTTCTACGTCTGCCATCTGGCAGCACGAAGCGCTTCAGCCCCGGTTTTTCGGCTTTGGACGGCTGTGTTGGCGGAACAGTTTTGCCTGCAACCGCCTGCTGCCGCGTTTGAAGAAAGATGAGTGAACGCCAATGGCAACGATTGAAAAGGTGCCGATGCTGGCCACTGGCCACGCCATCCTTGTGGAAACGCTGCGCCGTCTGAAGGAAGAAGAGCGTCCTGAAGTGGTCGAAGCCATCGAGGTGGCGCGCGCGCATGGCGACCTTTCGGAGAATGCCGAATATCATGCCGCCAAGGAGCGGCAGGGGCAGATCGAGAGCCAGGTGTTCGACCTGGAGGACAAGCTGGCGCGGGCGATCATCATCGATCCCACCACGCTTTCGGGCGACCGGGTGGTGTTCGGCGCCACGGTGCACCTGCTCGACGAGGACGACAAGAAGATCACCTATCAGATCGTCGGCCAGATGGAGGCTGATGCGCGGGTGGCGCGGATCAGCTTCAACTCGCCGCTCGGCCGCGCGCTGATCGGCCGCCGCGTCGGCGAGGAAGTGGAGGTCAACACTCCCTCGGGCGACCGCTACTATACGATCGAAAGCGTTGAGTTCATCTGATGACGGCGACTGGCTGGGGGCGGGGATGAAGCCCTTCAAGCCCCCCAGCCCGATGGCCACCAATGGCCTGATCCTGCTGTGTGTTGCAGTACAGGGGGCGCTGTTGATCGGCGGCAGCGGCTTCGATTCTGCTATCATCGCGCGCTATGGGCTGGTGCCGGCGCGCATCTCGGCGGTGCTGGCGGGCGTCGAACCGGCGGGCTCGCTCGGGATCGGCGTCACGCACATGTTCTTGCATTCGGGCCTTTTGCACCTCGGGCTCAACATGCTGTTTCTCGCCTGGGTCGGCCGCTATGTCGAATGGGTGACCGGCAGGATCGGGCTGATCGGGCTGTTTCTCGCCGGCGGCCTTGTCGGCGGAGCAGCCCAATGGTTTGCCGACCCTGCAAGCATGAGCCCGGTGATCGGCGCCTCGGGGGCCATCGCGGCGGTGTTCGGCGCCTATGCCATGATGTTTGCGCGTAGCCGTGCCGGCGGCCGGCGGGTCCTCGGCATCGCGGTGCCGGGAGAGTTGCTCACTGCCTTGTGGTACGCTGCAAGCTGGATCGGGCTGCAGCTGCTGATGGGCGTGGCCTTTTCGGGCGGTCTGCTCGGCGGTGGCATCGCGATCTGGACGCATATCGGCGGCTTCCTCACCGGCCTCATCCTTGCCCGTTTCTGGGGACGGGGACCGGAAATCCTGCCCTGAGCGGTGCTCGCGCTGGTCTGCCATGCCCTGTCGCCCGATCTTTCGGGGCTGACCCTCGAGCGCCACTGGCCCGAGCCGCATCCCCCCGGGCCGGGCGAAGTGACGGTTCGGATGCTCACCGTTGCGCTCAACTTTCCCGATATGCTCATGCTGCGTGGCGGCTATCAATTTCGCCCGCAATTGCCCTTCATCCCCGGCACCGAGGGGTGCGGGGTCGTGGTGGCGGCGGGGCAGGGGAGCGAGCACTGGCTTGGCCACCGGGTGATAACGGGTGCGCGGCAGGGGCTGCTTGCCGAACGCGTGACGCTGGCTGCGGCACAGGTGCGTGCCGTTCCGCCGGGGCTCGACGACCTGCAGGCGGCCGCCTTCACTGTCGGCGCGCTCACCGCCTGGGTGGGGCTGATGGTGCGAGGGCGGTTGCGGCGCGGCGAGCGGGTGCTGGTGACAGGGGCCGGCGGCGGCATGGGGCTTGCAGCCGTGGCGCTGGCTGTTGCCGAGGGCGCGCATGTGACGGCCGTTGCCTCGTCGGCGCAAAAGCTGGAGCTGGCGCGTGCAGCGGGTGCGCATGACATTGTGCAGATCGACCGCGCGGCGCCGGAAATTGCGGCAAGGGGGATCGACCTGGTATTCGATCCCGTCGGCGGCGCATTGTTCATGCCGGCATTGCGCACACTGGCGCGCGGCGGGCGCCATGCGATCATCGGCTTTACCGGCGGCCAGGCGCCTCCGCTTGCGCTCAACCGCGCGTTGCTGAAGGAGATCGAGATCATCGGCGTGCGCGCCGGCGAACATGGCCGGCAGGATCCTGCCGCAGGGGCGGCGGCCATGGCCGCCATCGACGCACGCGCGGAGGCATTGAAGCCGCATATCGGCAGCGTCTTCGCGCTTGCCGATGGCGCACAGGCGATTGCCGGCATGGCGGCCGGAGTCTTGTCCGCCAAGACGATCATCAAAATGGCGCCGAACGAAGCCAGCGCCTGACCGGCTCAGTCGGCCACCGCCGGTGAGGCGGCGCTGCCAGCCAGAAGCCCGCCGTCGATGGTGATTTCGGTGCCGGTCATGTAGCGGCACTCGTCCGACGACAGCATCACGACAACGGCGGCAACCTCCTCGACAGTCCCGAAGCGTCGCATCGGCGTGTCGGCAACAAGCGCCGCCATATTGGCTTCCCGCTCCGGGCCATCACCGAGCATCGGCTCCCACATCGGCGTGAGGATTGCGGCCGGGTGGACCGAATTGCAGCGGATATCGAGCCCCTGTCCGGCGCACCAGAGGGCGACCGACTTGCTGTGGTTGCGCACTGCAGCCTTGGACGCGGCATAGGCCGATGCGGCCGGGATGCCGACGAGGCCCGACCGCGAGGAGATGTTGATGATACTGCCCCGGCCCGCCGGGCGCATGGCGCGGATGGCCGCCCGGCAACCGAGGAAGACGCCGTCGAGATTGGTCTCGATCACGGCGCGCCAGTCCGCCAGGCTGGCATGTTCGGGATCATGGGCGACGGGGCCGGCTTCGAAGCCGGTGATGCCGGCGTTGTTCACCAGGATGTCGAGCCCGCCGAAATGGGCGGTCGCGGCGTCGATCGCAGCGTCCCACTCCGCTTCGCTGCGCACATCGAGCGCCATGGCCCGGCTGGTGTCGCCGATGCTGGCCGCAACCGCAGCGGCACCGTTACCATCGATATCGGTGACGAGCACCCGCGCGCCTTCGGCAGCAAGGGCCTGCGCGATCGCGGCGCCGATGCCGCGAGCGGCCCCGGTGACAAGCGCCGACTTGCCTGCGAGCCGCATGGATCAGGCCTTGAGAAGCTCGGTGTCGATCGGAAGGCTGCGCAGGCGCACGCCGGTCGCCGCGAAGATGGCGTTGGCGAGTGCCGGGGGGGTGGCGGGATAGGCGGGCTCGCCGAGGCCGGTGGGCGGATGGTCGGAGAGAACGAACGCCACTTCGATCGGCGGCGTGTCGGGCATCCGCATGATGGGGAAGCCATCATAGTTGCGCTGCTCGATGGCACCGCCCGAGAGGGTGGCAGCCTGGCCCATCGCCGAGCCGATGGCATCGATGACCGAGCCCTGCACCTGGTTGATGGCGCCCGAGGGGTTGACGATCTGGCGGCCGACATCGCCGGCGGCCCAGACCTTTTTCACCTTCACATCGCCGGCATCGGCAACGGCGACTTCCATCGCGGCGGCGAAATAGCCGAGGTGGCTGAAGTGGAAGGCGATGCCCAAACCTTCTCGCTTGGGCAGTTTGCGGCCCCAGCCAGCCATGGCGGCGGCCTTGTCGAGCACGCCAAGGGCACGCGCGGCATCATAGCTGTCGCGCTTGTCGGCGGGGCCGACGAGGCGGGGGGTGCCCAGCAGGGTGCGGCGGAAGGCGACCGGGTCCTGCCCTGCGAGATACGCCAGCTCGTCGATGAAGCTCTGCATCACGAAGCCGAAGCCGTTGTTGGCGGGGGCGCGCAGGAAGTTGGTCGGGGCGGCGAGATCGAGCACGGTCGCATCGCAGCGGAAGTTGGGCACGAAGCGCGCCGGAAACTGCGTTGTTTCGATCGCAGCGGCGCGGCCGAACTTGCCCTCCTTGCCGAAGCTGACGAAATGATTGGTCCAGGCGGTCACCTTGCCGTCTGCGTCGAGCCCGGCTTCGAGGTGGTGCCAGCCGGCGGGGCGGAGGTTGCCGCGGGTGACATCGTCCTCGCGCGTCCAGATCAGCTTGACCGGCACCTTGGCTTCGCGGGCGATCCAGGCCGCCTCGGTCATGTATTCGGTGGTCAGCCGCCGGCCGAAGCCACCGCCGCAGCGCATCATGTGGATGACCACCGCTTCGGGCGCCACGCCGAGCAGCTTGGCGATCGAGGCGCGGCCGGGCTCTGGATTTTGCGTCGGCGCCCAGAGCTCGACCTTGTCGCCATCGACACGCGCGGTGCAGTTCATCGGCTCGAGCGGGGCGTGGACGAGGAATGGGTAGTGGTAGCTTGCCTTGAGGCGCTTGGCAGCACCCGGCATGGCGGCGGCGGCATCGCCTTCGGTGAAGATCTCCTGTGGCCCGCGCGTGCCGGCAAGGGCAGCGGCGGCCTTGGCGAAGCCTTCGCTCGACTGGTCGGCCCCGGCACCCGGCGCCCATTCGACCTGCAGCGCCTCGCGTGCCTTCATCGCGGCCCAGGTTGTGTCGGCGATGATCGCGACGCCGGCGGCGAGTTCGTAATCATCGCCGTTGCCCGCCACGATGAAGGCGTTGCGCACACCCTTGATGGCCTTGACGGCATCGAGGTTGGCCGATGCGACGGTGCCGCCATAGCAGGGGCATTTGACGAACATCGCGATCTTCATGCCCGGCACGCTGGCATCGATGCCGAACAGGGGGGCGCCGGTGACGACCTTCATATTGTCCACGCCCGGCATCGGCTTGCCGACGATCCTGAAGGCCTTGGGGTCCTTGAGCGTCACGGCCTTGAGGTCCGGCAGCGGCAGCGTGGCGGCATCGGCAGCGAGCGCGCCATAGCTCAGCGAGCGGTTGCTGGCAGCGTGGCGCACCATGGCGCTGCCGGTGGTCAATTCACCCACCGGCACGCCGAGGCGCGTGGCAGCGGCCTGCACCAGCATGGCGCGCGCGGCAGCCCCTGTGCGGCGCATCGAATCATAGAGGAGCGTCGTCGCCATCGAGCCGCCGGCGACCTGGCGGCCGTAAATCTTCTGGTCGGCGAGCGCCTGTTCGATGGTCACCTGGCTCCAGTCGGCATCGAGCTCCTCGACGATCAGCATCGGGATCGAGGTCTTGATGCCCTGGCCGATCTCGGGATTTTGCGAGACGATGGTGATGCGGTTGTCGGGCATGATGCGGATGAAGGCGGTGAGCCCTGCGCCCGGACTGCCGGCCACGCCATCCTGTGCCGCACCTGCAGGTCCGGCGCCGAACCACAGCCCGCCACCGGCGAGGGCACCGGCGAACAGCATCTGCCGGCGGCTGAGGGGAAGCGCGTTCATGCCCTCACTCCCGCTACCTGCTTTATGGCCGCGCGGATGCGCGTGTAGGTGCCGCAGCGGCAGAGGTTGCCGGCCATGGCGGCGTCGATGTCGTCATCGCTCGGCTTGGGTGTGTCCCTGAGCAGTGCAGCGGCGGCCATCAGCTGCCCGCCCTGGCAATAGCCGCATTGCGGCACGTCGAGCGCCGCCCAGGCGGCCTGCAGCTTGCGCCCTAGGTCGGTGGCCGAAAGGCCTTCGATGGTGGTGATCTTCGCCGTGCCGACATCGGCGACCGGAGTCTGGCAGGCGCGTACCGGGGCGCCATCGAGATGCACGGTGCAGGCTCCGCAAAGCCCGGCGCCACAGCCATATTTGGTGCCCGTGAGGCCGATCACGTCGCGCAGCGCCCAGAGCAGCGGCATGTCGCCATCCGCCTCCAGTGTCACCGGCTTGCCATTGATGTTCATCTGCACGCGCTGATCCCCACCGACTTTCGTTTTCAAACCCTAGCGCGGCAGACTAGCAACGTCACGCAGCTTTGTACGCAGGCCGACCGATAGTGCGCGTATGACGATGCGTGGTGGAGCAGAGGGGGATCGAACCCCTGACCTCAGCAGTGCGATTGCTCACCGCTCCCGTGAAAATGGGCCGCTTCGAAGGGCAGCTACCAAGGTAGCTGCAGCGATTACGCCAGAACAAACCGGGAAGTGCAGGGGGGCTTCGGTCCCAGTTCGGTCCCAAGCTCACCTCGATCGTTACCCCCCCTCCCAAATTCGCTGTGAGTGCAAAGGAACTTTCGCGGGTGGTCTTGAGGCCTTCGATCACCACAGTTTTACCCTCCCCCCCGTCTCGAAGGCCGCCAGACACAGCAAAAGGCGGCGAGGCCAAGCCTCGCCGCCCCTTTGCGCCAAACACTGCTGCAGCCGTGCCTTTAATCAATCCCGCTCCACGGCCTCCACCCCAGCCCACCACTCAGCCCACGCCCTCAGTCGTGCGGCGTCGGCTTCCGCGTCTTCGAGGGCAGGAAGGGCAACGTCGAAAGGTAGCCCCCCGCCGGCCGCGCAGGCGGCATCAGCAGCGCGGGCGGCGGCACCGGCAGCGCCGGGCACACCACCACCGCCGGCGCCACCCGGATCGGCACGGGCCGCTTGCCACCGCACCCGCAGAGCACCAGCATCCCGGCGCACATCGTCAAGCTTTTCCCGAAGCGCATCTTCCGTCCTCCTCGCCACAGCAGCATCAGCCGCCTTTACGTTCGCCACGCGCGCCGCCTGGTTGGCCTCGGCCTGCAGCTGCGCATCCCTGAACGCGGCGCGGTCCATCTCAGCCTGCGCCGCCGCCCCATCCTTCCGCGCCTGGTCCACCCGCCGCTCCACCCGGGCGGCCAGCAGCCACTCCACCAGCAGCAGCGTCAGCACTGCCCCCGCTAACTTCCACGCCCAAGCCGGCACCCGCCTCAGAACCATCAGAACGCCCATATATACCTCCAAAGTCGTTGCCCGCCGTCACGCTCGCCTGCCACCGCAGCGCCGCCGCAAAGCCGGCCAGCCCGGCCCAGTGCGCCGCCATCAGCAGCCCGAAGCCCTGCGCAGCACTCATCACGTCAAAGCCCATCGCCACGCGCCCGCCCGCCGCCATCCACACCAGCGCGAGGAAACTCATGCTCATCGCCAGATCGATCAGCGCAAAGGCCAGCCCCCAGATGCGGATGACCGAGGGCGTCGTGCCATCCTTGGCCGTGGTCAGGCCGCGCAGCAGCCGGCCCAGCCCCCTCACTGCCCGCCGATCAGCGCCGCCGCGCGCCGCGTGCGCGCCACCCTGTCCGCCAGCCCGATCGGGGATTGCGGGGCCCGCGCATCGCCCCGGTTGATGAGGTTCGACAGCCGCCGCACATCATCGGCATCGGCCCAGCCATGGCACCCCACATGCGCCCAATAGGCAGCCGAGAGCCGCAGCGCCGTGGCCGGCTCGGCCGCAAGGTCCGGCTGCTGCATCAGCGGCACGCCGGTGATCTGCTGCAGCCAGGCGTAGTTGTTCGCCCCGGTGATCATCTTCAGCCCGCGCCCGCGAAACCGCCAGCCAGCGCCCCGCCAGCTGTTGCCCATCCGCCCGCCATAAACGTGTTCGGCGAGCAGCTCGGGCTGCCGCACGAACGGCATGGCGTCAGCAACGGTGGGGAACCGGCTGGGCCACACCTCCCGGATCCGCGCCGCCGAAGTATAGTTCAGGCTCTCGACCAGCCGCGTGAAGCCAAGGCTCTCATGCGCATTCTGCCCCAGCCAGTGCCCCAGCCGCGTTTGCGTGGAGAGGATCCCGGCCGGCTGCAGCGCAGCGAACGCCGCCGCCCCCAGCGGCACCGCCAGCCGGTCCGCTCCCATCGCGCGAAACAGGGCGGCAAAGGTCACCGGCCCCGGCAGTCCATCCGCCGCCACACCGAGCCGCCGCTGCACCACTGGCCATTCGACAGCCGCCGGCCGCATCACGGCTCGGCACGCGGCGGCTGGTCACCATCGCGCTCGGCCAGGTCCGCACCCGGAGCCGGCGGCCGGTGCCGCCACGAGCGCCACACAAGCAGCCCAGCGACCACAAGCACGATCAGAAAGATCACGATCATATCAATCTCCACAGTCAGTCCTCCTCATCCACGAGCGACCAGATCACCGCTCGAATCTCTTCCACCGTCTCGGCTGCATCGATGCGCGCCTTCAGCACCCGCGATCGCTCGTGCACGGCACTCACCCAGGCCGCGACCGCCACACCGGCAACCGCCACCGCCTGCGCATCTAGTTTCACCTCGCTGTCATCGGCGCGCGTCCAGTCAACCGAAAAGGCGCCCCCCTGCTGCGTCGCCAGCATCGCAGTGGTCACAGCACCGTTGAGCATCCCCCGGCTTTCGGCATCGCTGTCGAAGCGCCCGCTCGGCGTGTCCACGCCGCCATCGCGCGCTGCGTCGCGGGCACCGTTGATCAGCGCCCGCTGCACCGCCCGCACCGCCGCCAGATCGGGCACCAGCGCGCCCTCCACCACAAGCCAGGGCGTGTCAGCAAGGCCCTCGGGCGCCTCCTCCGCCACCACGAGCCACTCCGGCCCCATGCCGCCCATCGTCTCCACAAAGCGCAACTCGCCGGTTTCGTCGTGCACGATCGCAATCATGAGGCCACCGCCGATCCGCCGCCGCCGAAGCTCGCTGTCACGCCGCCAAAGCCGGAGCGCAGAAGAAACTGGAACTGGTAGTTTCCCCCCGCCGTCAGCCCCGATTGCGTGCGGTTGACCTCGATGATGCCGAACTCAACATCATCGGCGCTCACCGAATGGAAGCCCTCGCCGCCGGTCACATCGGCAAAGGTGCCGCCGACGATCCGCCACTGCCATTTGCCCGCCGCGCCCAGCACCACGCCCGGCGTGCCGCTGGTGTAGGAAGCCGCCGCTGCCAGCGCCACGCTGCCGCCGCTGCCCGCCGTCACCGTCAAGTCGAGCGCCGGGCTGCCGTAGCTGGTGCTCGAGGTGAGGAAGCTGATCGTCCCCGAAGCCGAGCCCGCACTCCCCGAGCCACCGCCGCCGCTCGTGGGCGGTGCCTCGCGCTGGCGGATCACGCCCATCGTCGCGGGATAGGTGACACCGGCATAGACCGCCTGCACGTCCACCCGCCCATCGCCCGAAATCGCGGTGATGGTGAGCAACCCGGTCGATCCGCCGATTGTGGCAGTATTGCTGTAGGAAACGCTCGACCAGGCGGCCGAGGTGGTGACGTCAACGCCCCCCACCCGCAGCCGGAACTGCGCCTCGCGGGGCAGCTGCCCCGCGAGAGCGGTGAACGCCGAATCAGTGCGGATAACCTGTGTCGCCGCCGGCACCGCCACCGGCGCATTCGCCGCGGTCACATCGGCATTGTCCGCCGGCCGCCCGGTGCCGCTCACGGTCGCCCATGTCGCGCGCTGCGAGGCCACGGCGACATTCGCATCCGCCATGTCATCACGCGCATCGAAATAGGCAGCGAAGGCGGCGGCGAAGGCCGAGCGCGAAATGCTGGTTTTGACGTTGGTGTCGATCGCCACCGAGGCGAGGTAGCTGATGAGCGCGTTGTACGCCGAGGTGTAGGCCGAGCTGCTCACACCGAAGGTCGCGGCGCGTGCCAGCAGCACCGGATATTCGATCTCGATCGCATCGCGCAGCGTGCGAACCTGAAGCTTCTCGGGCACCGAGAACATGCCATCGCTGGCGATGTCGCCCAGCGCCACCAGCGCCGTTGTCGCATCGGCCTTCGCCGTGGCAGCATCCGCCACCAACGCCGCCGCCTCCTGCCCGCCCACCATCGTGCCGGCAGGCGCACCAACCGTGGCGCCGGACTGCGCATTCGGACCGGCCGTGAACGGCGGGTGCAACGCCTGCCCGGTGACCGCACTCGTTACCATCGGCTCGGAGATCGCCAGCGTCATGGCACCTGCGCCGCTGGTGATCGCGAGAAGCTCCAGCCTCATCGCGACGGCAGTGGCTGGCATCACGATGAAGCCGGTAGTCAGGGTCGCCGCTCCGATAGCACCGCTGCCGAACGCAATTGTCTCGAAAGCGAAGCTGCCATCGGCGAGCCGGATGACAGCGCGGAACAACCAGCTGCTCACGAAGCCGAAGGCATCGACGCGCCCCGATACGGAGAGGCGCTCAAGGGCGCTCACGCGCATTTCGCCTGCCGTAGTGCTGCCGATGCTGATCAACTGTGCGCTTGCAGTCGCGGTCACAAAGGCCGCATAGAAACGCCGGTTTTCGAAATCGCCATCGCCTTCGGTGAAGGCCAGCGAGAACGGGTTGAACAGCACCCCCCAGCCCTCGGTCTTGCGCTCCATGCGGCTGAACGGCACCCGGTTGCTGTTCGCCGCCGCCACCAGGTTCGCGCCCGCGTCCGCCGTGCTGCGGTCGAGCCGCACGATAGTGATGCGGTCGGTAATGCCGGAAAGCGTGGCTTCCACCGTCACCTGCCGGTTCGCCCCGAAATCGCCGATCGCCAGCGTGCGGCTGTTGCCGCTGCCCGCCACCGTCACCGATGGCGAGGCGCTGAAGGTGGCGGTGCCCGAAAGGTTGGTGAGCGCAGCGGTAAGCGTAATCGTCTGGCTTCCCGGCGTCGCCACATTGTCGAGGAAGATGAACCCCTGCGAGCTCGCGCTGAGCTGCAGGTTCGGCCCCTCCACCCCGCGCAAGGTTTTGCTCAGCGTGTAGGTACGGTCATAATTCAGCCCCGCCCAGGCCGCGCGCAGCGTCGCGGTGGCCTGCGTCACGCCGGGATCGGTCACCGTGTAAACGCCAGTGCTCGCATCGATGGTAATCCAGCTGGTGGCAGGCGTGGCGGCGGCGATGCTGAACACCGGCGTCAGCACGGTGGTGCCGCGCGTCAGCCGCATCAGCCCGCCGGCAGCGGTGTAGCTGCCCGCCGAACCATCCGCCTCGGTGGCCACCGAATGGTTTTCGTTCGTCACCTCGATGGTGATGCCGGGAAGGCCATCTGCACCGGGCACGCCGGAACCTGCCGCCGCCACGAGCGCCCAGCGCGCCACGTCCGGCGGCGCGTTGCCGATGCTGTTCGACACGATCAGCTGATAGGTGGAGCCGGCGAAGATCACCGAATCGCCGAAGACATAGGTTGCCCCGGCGTTGTAAGTGCCGCGCGGGTTGTTGCGGGTGGCGCCCTGCTCCACGCCGAGCGGCACGATCGGATACTGCGTCCCGTCGAACAGCACCGGAGCGGGCACCACCACCGGGCCTTCCTCGCCGCCGTCGCCGGCGTAGATCACCGGGTCTTCCTCGCCCAGCTGCATCTCCACATCACCGCTGGTCATTTCCAGTCTCTGGCTCAGCACCCGGAATTTCTTGGCCACGAAGTTCAGCTGCGGCAGCGTCAGCGTCACGATCTTGCCGCGCCGTAGCAGCAGCGCCCTTGGTCCGAAGATGCCGGTGAAGATCCCGGGAAACTGCGCACTCTGCGCAATGCCGCGCGCCAGCCGCGTGGCCCGCCGCCCGTCCTGCACCGCGCCGAAGTCCGCCGGCCGCACCCGCTCCACCCCATCGGGGCTGGTGAGCACGATCGGCGCATAATCATTGAGCTGGTAAAGCCCGGTGGCGGAGCCATCCACAAACCGGCCGCGCACGATGTTGAAGGTCTCGCTCAGCTTCAGCGCGGGCACATAGCTGCCGGACCCGGTGATGTCGTCGGGCCCCAGCGCCAGCGCCACATCGGCCAGGTCATTGTGGCGGATGCGCATCGCAATCCGCCCGGTGCTGTCATCGATCTCGCCCTGGCACGCCGTCATCAGCACATCGAGCTGGCCGGACACCGGCTGGTCATCGCGGAAGACCGCGCCGCTCTCGTAGCGCTTCTGGCTGCCACCGCCCGAAAGCGAAATCACCTCATCGCAAAGGTTGGCCGCCGCAGCAAAGCTCGCCACATTGAGCCGCGCCGGGCTGGCCGAGCCGCCCACCAGTCGCTGGCCGTTCTTCCACCAGCCCCGGCAGTTGCTCAGCGCCTGCAGGGCCGTGTTGCTTCCCAGCACCGTGCCGCCATCCACAAATTGCCAGGTGGTGTTGTCGTTCAGGCGGTGGCTGCCGCTGCCGCCGGCGGTGCTGTCGCGGCGCGGATCATAAACCGGCATCCCGTCGCCGATCACCACCATCTGCCCCGGCAGCCCGCCCGGCAGCGGCGAGGTGGTGGTTTTCGTGTTGCCGCTGCGCTTCACCCGGATGTGGCTGTAGCAAAGACCGATGGCCTTCTGGCTCGCCGCACTCCACCCGCCGAAGGTCACCCCGTTGGCGGCGGTGCCTTCCAACCTCACCGCAACGGTCAGATAGCCCGCGAATTCACCCTGCACCCCGCCGGCCGCCGTCCAGGCCAGCTTCCCGTCGAAATACATCTCGCGCACCGCGTGGCAGCGGTGGGAGGCATGGCACACGATGGCATCGACATATTCCTCATCGGTGCCGGAGAACCATAGGTAGAGCACATCAGTGTGCATCGCAGTGGTGCCAAACACCGTGCCCCGCTGCACATTCGCGTTGAGGCTGGGGCTCAGCCGCCCGAGCGTTGCCCCGCTGATCGGCGGCGTCTTGGCAAAGATCGCCCCCACCCCGGAAAGGATCGAGCCCGCCGCGATCGAGAGTGCCGCCGTGGCCAGCACACCGGCAATGCCGCCCGCCACCGCGACCGTCGCCGCCGTGGCGCCCACCGCCACCGTGAGCGTCGTGCCCGCTACCACGGCGGTTGTGCTGGTGGCGACCAGGCCGGGGATCACCGCCGCCCCGCCGGTCAGCACGACCGCGCCGATAATCAGCGCGCCGATCGCGATGGGCTTGAGAATCTTGCCCATCAGCCTTCGCCCTCGAAAGGCACATGCCAGCATACCGGGTCTAGCAGCTGGCGGGGCACCCGCACCCAGCCATGCCCCATGATCCGCGCTCCCCAGCGAGTCTCCATCACCGGCGCATCATCGGCGGCGCGCCCCACGAACAGCCCATGCTCGGGCAGCAAAATTCCCACCGCCCCTTCGAAGCCGCAAATGTCCCCGCGGTGCCCGAGCATCACCGGCACCGGCTCGCCAAGTGCTGCCGTGAAGGTCGCGGCGATGCTCCCCGCCCCGAAGCGCCGCAACGCGCGCGCAGCGCCCCGGGCGGTGCTGTATCGGCCTCGTAGCGGCGTGGTGTAGTCTCGGCCCGTCATCGCCGCCACGGCGGCCCCGGCCATCAGCCCGCAATCATGCTCGCCCCAGCGGAACGGCGTTTCGGCATGGCGCTCGATGAAGTCGCCGAGCCGCTCCTGCCAGTTGGGAAAGCGCACCGGCATCATTGGCCCCGAAATCATGGGATGAACCTCTGCTCGAAGTACGGCACCACCTGCCGCTCGAATTCGCTGGGAGCGGTGCCGCCGATGCCGCGCCCGCGCGTCAGGCCGGAGGCTGCCGCCAGCATCGCGCTGGCAATGTCGTCGCTCGGGTCCACCCGCGCCTGGTCGAGGTAGCTGCTGTTCCCCGCCTCGGCGAAGATGGCGCTCTCGCTCTCGATATCGAGCACGATCGTCTGCGAGCTGCCATCGAAGCCGATCTTCGGCACGCCCATCGGCCCGGTGTGGATGCGCTTGACGCTGATCACCGCCTGGCTGGCCGGATCGAGCACCGCGGCCCACACCGCGGCGGGCCGCCCCTGCCACCGGCTCTTGTCGCCGATCGCGTTCAATTCGGCGGTGTCGATGCCGGTCAGGCCGGAAAGGATGAAGGTCATCCCCGCCCCGCCGCCCGGCTGGTGGAACACCTCGCTCACATCGAGCACATTGTCGATCTTGCCGAAGGTGAAGCCCGCCAGCAGCGGATCATCCACCAGCACATCGAATTGCAGCGGCCGATCGGCATTCGTCACCCGCAGCGGCAGACTCGCGATATCGAGGAACACAATCCAGCGGACGTTGAGAATCTGCGCCTCAAGTGCTGCAATGCCCGCGCTGTTGAAATCATCCACTAAAACGCCTCCTCGCAAGTGAAGCTCAGCGGCTGGTAATTCTCGAGCAGATCGGCCCAGCCGAGCGTGGCGCCGGTAATCCGCATCGTGCCAACGGGCGATGCAACCCGCACGGCGGCGGTGGCGATGGTGTTCACGTCCACCTCGGGGCCAACGAAGATGCGTGCCAGATTGGGGTCGGCCCCGAACTCCGCCGCGCCGGCCAGCACATCGGCCTGCACCACATGCAGCCGGCCGGCGTGGCTGATCGTCATGCCTGCCTGCATCACCACAGCCGGGGAGGGCCGCGCCCAGCCGGCCGTCACTATGCTGGCGCCCATGTACGGACCGCCGATGATAGCAACCGTCGCCGGCGTCACCGTCGCCTGCTCGCCCGGCTTTACCGCCGGCAGCTCGAAGGTGTTCACCCGGCCCTTGAGCGCGGTGAAGAAGCGCTTCCATGCCCGCGCCTCCACGGCGTTCTGCACCGAAAGATCGACCTTCGCGGAAAAGCGGGTGCCCGGCTGCATCAGGATCTTCGTTCTCTGGGTGATGATCGACCGCGAGCTGATCGAAGGGTCGCTGATCTCCCAGGTGATATCCCGGGTGCCAACGGTGGGGAGCGGAATCAGCGCCATCAGCGCCTGCCCCCCGGCAGCGAGCGCCGGCCGAGCGTGCCGAGCGTCTCGGTTTTCGATGCGTTCACGAGTGCCGGCGCCGCCCGCAAGATGGCACGGGTGGCAATCTGCTCCACAAGTGCCGGATCGGTCGAGCCGCGCGCATCCACCGTCACGAAGATTTGCGGCCCGCCGCCGCCGCCGCCCAGCTTGTGGTTGGGAATGATCGTGCCGGGCACATCGGGCACGAACAGCTCAATGCCGCGCTCACCCACGATGCTGGCCTTGCCCATCGGTGGCCGTCCGCCCTCGGCAAAAAAGCCGCCGAACGAGCCGAGGCCCGGCACCGCCGCGTTCAGCCCGGCGCGGAAAAGCGTGCTGATGCCGCTTTGCAGGAAGGATGCCCCGGCGCGCTTGAAGCTGTCTTCCAGCGCATCGCCCAGGCTGTTAGCACCCACCACCCAGCCAGCGATGCCGCCCGAGATGTCGTCCACGAAAAAGCTGGTGTTGCGAAAGATGTCGTCCATCGCCTGCCCGAGAAAATCGACTTCGGGCTTCAGCTTGGCGAGGTTGGCCTCATACTCCGCCGATGCCGAGCGCGCCCGCTCCTGCGCCGCCGCCAGCGACTCGGCAGCACTCCGTGCCCGGTCGATGTCCGGTAGCAGCGAGCCCTGGCTGAAATCATCCGGGCTGGCGCCGAACACATCGCCCGCACGGATCTGCGCCGCGGTGCGCCCGCCGTAAACGTCCTTCGGCACGGCGGCGGCACGGGCTTTTGTGGCGGAGGTCTTCGTCGGCTTGAGGCGGGGATCTGCAACCGCCTCACCCCGCCGCGCGGCAGACACTGTGATCGTCGGGTCTTCGCCATACTTCTGGCGAAACGCTTCCAGCCGCTGCTCGTAAATCACCGTGCCCTGGTTCAGCCCGGCAAGCGTCTGCTCATCTCGCGCCCGCTGCGCCTCACGCCCGGCACCTGCTCCGGCTGGTGCAATTCGCGTTTCCACGCCCAGCGCCGCATCCACCGCGCGCAGCGCCTTGCTCAGATAATCCTCGGCCGCAGCACCCGCACGGCTGAAGGCGTCGATCGTCTCGGCCGCCCAGATAATCGCCTTGTTCTGCCCGGCCGCGAAAAAGGCGTCGATCTTCTCGTTCGCATCCGCCAGCCGGTCGAGATATTCCTTCTGGATCACCGCCCCGGTCTCCCGGAATCGGTCCTCCTGTTCCTTCACCGCATCGGAGCCGCCCTTCAGCGCCGCCGCCAGCGCCGGCCCGGCCTTGCGGCCCACCACATCTGTCACATCGGCCGCAAACGCCGCCTGGCTGTTGTAGCGCTTCACCCCTTCCGCGAGCGCATCGAAAGCCTGCTCGGTGGTGGTGATCTCGCCGGAAAGGATGCCCGAAAGAATGCCCAGCCGGTCGAGCGTGGCCACCAGCGCCGGGGCGGCGGTGCCCTCCTGCACGCTGCCGATGGCATCCTGCAGCTTCGAGAACACCGTCGCCGTCTGCTCGCTGGAAAGCTCGAGCACGCGCAGTGCCTCAGTCAGCGTCTGGTAGCGCTCGGCACCCAGCCCGGCCTGGTCGGCAGCGGTGGCGATATTGTCCGCCGCTTCGAGGATCCCGCGCCCGAAGCTGATGATCGCATCGATCGAGAGAGCCGCCACAAAGCCCGCGATGTTCGCCTTCGGCAGCCCCACCGATTTATCGATGGCACTGAACTGCTTGTCGAAGTTGCCTTGCGTGCGGTCTACGCGCCGGTCCATCCGCTCCAGATCGGTCGCCAGCTTTTCGAGCTCGGCACGGGCGATCTGCGAGTTGGCGCTGATGTCGAGCCGAAGATCCTGCTTTTCGCTCATCGGCCAGCGTCCCTCATGGCTTGCTCGCGCGCTTCATTCGCCGCCTGGATGGCTTCCTGTGCGGCGAAGAACTCGTGCGGAGTCGCGCGCCAGAAGGCGGCGGGCGTCCACCCGAGGTGGACAACCGCCGCTCCCAGCAGCTCGCGGAATGGATATTCGGTAGCAGCCCGGCCGCCATTGCCGGGCTTCAGGCGTTTCCCGGCGTGTCCGACTGGCCGCCGCGCACCATGGCGATCAGCACTTCCACCACCACCGGCACCACCGTGTGTACCCCGGCCTCGAAGATGAGCTTGCGCACCTTGTCGGTGCTCGCGCCTGCATCGGTGCTCTTCTCGTCCCGGCCATGGGCCTTCAGCGTTTCGGCGATGATCACCGCCATTTCGCCCGTATCGAGCGGCTGGCCGCCACGCTGCCCGGCACGCATCGCCAGCGTGAGGATCGAGCCGCACTGCGCCTCGATCGCCACCATCGCCTCGAAGCTCGGCCGCAGCACCTTGGCCTGCCCGCCGAGCGTGATCGCCACATCGCCGCGATGCTTGTTCGGCTGCGCGCCCTCGCTCATGGTGCCACCAGCAGATCGATGGTCGGGATCGCCGAGGGCGAAAGTGACAGGCTGCCGGTGGACACGCCGTTGAACGGATCGGTCACCGCAAAGCTGGTGAGCAGCATTTCGCAGGCGAACACCACATCGGTGGGCCCATCGCGCTGCTGCACCAGCAGCGGCGTGCCGGCCTTGTACGCGGCATAGGCCGTCTCGGCGGCGGCATCGGGCCATTCCGCCACAAAGTCGAGGCTGATGCTGATCGTCCGGTTGCCCGAGCGCGCGAGGTTGAGGCCACCGGAATTTTTGTGACCGGCATCCTGCGTCGAGCGGCTGTCCGATCGGCTCATGTCCCGCTGCGGGGTGATCTTGGCATAAACCGGGCTGCCACCCGGCGCCGCCAGCCAGAGCTGGCGAACGTTTCCGTCACTCATCGTTTTCTCCTGTGGTTGCGCTGGTCAAAAAATCAGAGTGGCGGCCGCGCCCGCACCACCACCTGCAATTCGGCGAGAAGATAGCCGTCGCCCTCCTCACGAGCGTTGCCGCCGCCACGCACCTCGGCAGCGGAAAGCCGCACCCCGGCCCGGCTCAGCGGCTGGCGATCGAGGGCGGCGGTAATCCGCGCCTGCTCGCGCAACAGCGGCGTTTTCGATGTGCCCGCCACCAGCGTGCGGATGGTCAGCTGGTGCTGCTCTATCACCAGCCCCTTGCCGCCCACATCGTCCATCACGCTTTCGGCAACCAGGGTGTACGGCGGCAGCTTCTTGTCGGGCACCACGCCCAGAACTTCATAGCTCAGCCCGGCGGTGGCCAGCTTCGCCAGCACAGCGGCCTCCACATGCTCGGCGAACAGGCTCATGAGACACCCCGCAAATTCGCCAGCGCCCGGTCCCACACCGCCGCCAGCTTCGGCCGGATGCGGGCAATCACCGCCTTCGCAGCCACGCCCTCGATGAAGTCATACCGTCCGCGCGAAATCGGGCTCTTGCGCGCGGTGAACGGCTTCGATCGCCCGCCCGATGGCGTGGCGCGCGTGAAGGTCCGGGTCCGTCCGCCGCCGCGCCCGCGCTCCAGGAAGGTGAGGTAGAATGCCGAGCGCGCCTTCTTGCCGCCCAGCCGCTTGCCCCGCTTGCCCCGCCCGTTCAGCGCCGCCCCGAGCAGCCCCACCTGCAGCGACAGCGTTTTCTCGCGGATCCGCGAATTGATGCTAGATGCGCCAAAGCCGGTGCGCTTCGGCACCCGGCCGCGCATGAACGCCACGATGCCCGGCGCTTCCTCGCGGTAGATGCCGATCAGGCTGGCGCGCGCCTCATCGGGCAGCAGCTTCAATATCTTCCGCACCCGCGCCGCGCCTTGCAGGCCGCGTTTGCCCCGGCGCTGGCTGCTCACTCGGTCACCACGCCGTCATCGGTGGTGATGCTGGTGAAGGCGCGCTTGCCGGTCATGTCTACGGCGGAGAGCACCTTCAGCACCCGCCCACGCCACAGCAGCCGGTTGGTGATGTCGATGCCGTTGACGAAGCGCACGATCACGGTGAAGCCCTGCACGCCCTGCACAGCCTCGCCGATCACGGCCTCGCCGCCGGCGCGCGTCGGCTTCACCGATGCGGCGAGGCTCAGCCACTGCTCCCAGTCGCGCACCTCCCCGCCGGCGCCGTCGCTGGCCACCGTCTGGCGCTGGATGATCACCCGCTCACGCAGGTCACCGGCGCCGATCATGGCTCACCTCGCACCGCGGCGCTTCCGCCCTGGCCCGCAGCACCATGCTGGCGGTCGCCAGCAGCATCGCCACCGCCGCCATCAGCACGGGGCCGGCATCAAAAATCGTCATCGCTTTTCGTCCTCCCTTCGTGCCCGTTCAGCCAGAAATTGAATGTCGCGCTGCATCACGATGATTGCGCGGTTGTCCACCACGGTGCTCGCCTCGATCTTGTCGAGCCGGTTGCCATGGTATTCGATGTCCCTGCTCTTTTCGGCAGCGTCCCACACGATCGCGCCGAGCGAACACGCCAGCGCCACCCAGGCAATGATGGCCTGCACCTTGATGCCGCTCACCGCCGCCTCCTCCGTCACCCGATCAGCCCACGCCTGAACGGCGCCATCAGCGCCCGCGCGCCCAGCGGCACTTCCTGCATGCCCGTGCTCGCCGCCTCGCGATTGTGGAACCAATGCCCCACCAGCATCAGCGCCGCCTGCCGCAGCGCCTCCGGCACATCGCCGCGCGTGGCATAGCCCACCCGAGCCACCACCCGCACCGCACCCGGCGCCACAAAGGCCCCCGGCCAGCTGGTGCCGGGCATCGGCAGCAATGCCGGCTGGCCGGCAAACTCGCGCACCCGCCAGATGCCTTCTTCCACCGTCGATTCCGCGCCGTCGCTCATCGCGTCATAGTCGATGCCAATCACTTCGATCAGCGGCCGGCGCGGCAGCACCAGGCGTTCGCCGAAAGTGGGGTAGGTAAACTCCGCCACCCGCTGCCCGCCGGTCACCACGCCGGTCTGCTGCTCGATGGTCGATCCTGCCGCGCCGATCAGCGCGGTGATGAGCGCATCATGCTCGTCCAGATCCTCCCGCAGCCACGCCTTGGCCTCGGCCAGGCTCACCGGCATCAGCAGATCGGGCTCGGGGTCCGGCGGCGGCGTGGTGCTGCCCTGCAACAGCATGAGGAGCATGTGGACGAACATCAGACATACGCTCCCGGTGCGCCCGTCACGCCGCGCACATTGCCGTCGAGATCGTGGCTTACCGATGATGGCGCCGAGATCGCTCGGGCAGGTGCATCCGGCGCAAGGTGATAATTACCACCAAGGCTGCCCGCAGTCGGCCCTGCGGTGCTGGTGCGCCTGTCGATAAAGCCCGCCTCAAGTGCCGGGTCTCCATCGGCTGCAGGGCGGATCGAGAACACGCCATTGCTGGTGCATGGAAAACCGCCCTCGGCCTCCTGATAATTCCAGCCAGCACCGATGCCATGGTCATACTCGAAGTTGCCGCGCCGCGCCGCATTGCCGAAGGTGATGTCGGCCTTGCTCGCCTTGCTCCGGTGGATATTGCCCTGCCAGCGCACGAACTCGTGGAAGCGCGGGCCTGCGGTGCTTTCGTCGTAAAGCGCGTTGCAGCCGCCATGGGTGCCGCTCGCTTGTCCGCCAACAAAACTGTTATGCACAACGACAAAGTGCGAGATGTTGCCGATGTCGGGGCTGTCTCCGGATATGCGCATGATGCGGCTGTTGATGGTGCCAATCCATGCAGTTGTGTTGTTGACGATGGCGTTGTTCGTCGCGTTGAGCGAGTAGCCCAGCTGGATGGCGTTGTTACTGTTCTGCCCCAGCCCGTCGAGGAAGCTGTGATAAATCATATTGCCGTTCTGGCTACGGGCCGCGCCGATGGTAAAGTTGTTCGCGTTTTCAAAGCGTGAGCCGACGATGCTGTGCCAGTCGTGGCTGAAGGAAGTCACGCTCATCACGCTGCAACCGTGAAAAAGCTTCATGGTCGCTGCGGCAGGGGCAAGGAACGCTGACCCGGCAGGTGCTGCGAGGAACTGCACACCGTCGAAGTGCAGCGCCGGGATCAGGCCCAAGCCGCCGATGATTGCGCCAGTGGACGTGCCGGGATTAAAGCGGGCATTGGAATAGCCGACATAGAGCGGTGCAGAAGTCTCCGACTTGTAGCTGTTGACAGGGCCACGAGCAACCTCGATGTCTTCGAAGATAAGGACAGACTTGGAGATACCGGCAATATAGCCGCCTGTCGGCACCAGTTGAGGGCGGATCTCGGCCGACGCTTGCAGGATGGATGCCGAAACAGCCACGCTCGGGTCGCGCCGGATGATGAGCGCGCCACCGCGATGATTGCGCGACACCGCTCCCCATGACGCCGCCTGCGTCTCGGCAATCCATATTTGACAGCCGCTGTTGTCGCCTGCCGTGTTGAGTGCTGCCATCGCCGTGCTGATGCTGCTGAACGGCGTGGCGCGTGCTGCGGCGGGGTCGGACACGGTGCCCAACACTCCGGCAGTCACGCCGATTGATGGCCTGACTACCGCAATCACCGGGTCGGCAGCGCGCGCCACGTTCTTGACAAACACGAAGCTGTCATCGAGCCTGTAGGGATCGGTCACAAGCCACGAGCGGTGAATAGGATCGGTCGAGGGCGAAGCGTCGTTGCGGACGCCAAACCACGGGATTACCTCATACTCGACTCGGTAGCTGGCGGCGTCGGTGAGCGTCGAAACATCCAGCGTCGCCGAATACTCGGGCACCTGATAGACCCAGCCCGCACGCGCACTGAGCGTCGGCGCGGACGCCACAACCCAAGGCGTCGTCGTGGCACCCTGCACAGCCCTGAACCGGACGCAGCGCACCTGCTGGCGAGCGCGCCCGTCAAAGTGCGCGGCGATCACCGCCACCGTCACGCTGTTGCCTGTCACCCGATGGTCAATGCCGAGGCGCTGCACGATCGGCTTGGGCGGGGTGCGTGTGCTGTCGTTTATGACACCATCGGCGCTGTCCCCGACATACACGATGTCCGACAGCGCCACGGTGTTGACCGTGCGGGTATAGTTTGGCGGCAGCGTCTGAGTCAGGTTGGCGCCGGGAGGGTTGTTCCATGCCGTGCGCACCTGGCAGTTGACATAGCTGGTTGTTGGAATGGTTATCGGCTCGCCTGTCGCGCTGAAGCCCTGCCGCGTGAGGTTGTAGGGAATGTTCAGGTCAAGGCCCACAGGGATGCCTGCAAACTCGGCGGTGCCTCCGCTTGGCTCGAAGCGGGTAAGCTGCACAGGCGGGAACTCAGGCTCGCCGTAAACTTCTCCATTGTTCCATGTGCCGTTCGGCAGCACAGCGCCGTTGTAGGTGAAGTCAGGGTTGCGAAGCCCACCGTCAACCACAGCCAGCTCAGCCGGGGCACATGCTGCCAACGCCTGCGGTATCGAGCCAATGCGCGTTGTGAAAGCAGGCATGGAAACGACATAGGACGCCTGTGTTGCTGCTGAAGTGGAAAGCAGCGGCAGCGTTTTGTTGGGTGCAATTGGTGCCGCTCCGACAAAGCCGCTCAACGCGAGCATGCTGGCAGTATTGTTAATAATAATGCCTCGTGTGCTCGGAGCCGAGTCAGGTGCGATAATTCGCGCCGGGTTGAGGCCGCTTTCGGTGATAGTGTCCTGTCCACGATAATCAGTGAGAACCGTGTTGCGCACAACAATCGGGTCCACAGCCTGATTGAGAAAAATGCCGTTGCCGTAGGTGATGATGCCGATGTTCTCATAAACCTCCACACCGAGCGACTTAACACCTGGCGGGTTGTCGTCGAGGAAGATAAACTGCACATCGAGGCCAGTAGCGAAGCTGGCATCACGAGCAAAGACGTTGCGGCGAATGATGATGTTTGAGTGAGGAAAGACCGCAGAGTGGCCCTGAATAAAGTCAGGGTGCGCGGTCGGATCATCGGCAGGCTGACGGTTGTGCGCGAAGTTTTCCTCGATCAGCAGATTGGCTCCGGCAAACCAGATGAAGTCCTCAAGGGTTTCGTTGCAGTGGTTGCCGCGCACAATAGCATTGCCTTGCGTGATAGTAATGCACTTGCCGAGCCGGACGAAGATGTTGTTCTCAACGATAATTTGACGCCCTGCATTGCCTGTGTCACGGATGCCATCAAGCAGGAAGTCCGCGTTGGTCGTTGTGGCAAAGTTCTCGTATCGGTTGTTGATGTAATCGCAGCCAAACGGCGGTGTGCCGCCGGAGAATTGAATGACAGGGCCGGTAACGGAGGCTCCGGTGCGGTAGAAAAACAGGTCGCGCCAGACAAAAGGCAATGCTACAGCGCCACACAGCGCTCCGCTGACAAGCAACTTGCCCATGCGGAACCCATGACGCCGCTGCGCGATGCCGTCTCCGTTGAAGCCGGTAGTGTCGGCAACCTCTGAGCGGATCGTGATGCGGCCTGTGCCGGGATACAGGCCAAGCGGCGGACGAATTTCTGGCGCCGTTACGCCATTTGCAGCCGTGGCCGGGTCTGTCATGAACTCGGTGTGCGAGCGGCACCAGATGGTATCCCCGAGCGCGATGGCCGTGGCGACGTTCAGATACCCGCCGAACTGGTGGCCGCGGCTGACAGGCGAGCCATAGGTGAAGTCGGCGTTCGGCCCGGTGTTGACCGCGCAAAGATGCGCCGCATCGGCGAGTATGTTGATGGTGAGGGTGCAGCTCACCGTGCCATCGGTGATGACGAGCGTGTATGGCCCGGCGAAGGCAGGCGGCACGCTGCCATAGGCGCCAGCCCCGTTGCGCGGCGCGATGCGATTGCGGCCGGTGATCTGCCAATGCCCGAGCGGGTCGCCCGAGGCGATCGTCAGCGCGCCGCCGCCCTCATACTGCAGGTCCGCTTCGCCATAGCCGACAAGCGTTTTCGCGCCGAAGTTGACAGCAAGGGTCGCGGGGATGCTGGGCGCAATGATGTCGGCAGCTGCGCGGCGCTTGCCGCCGCCACCGATGCGCCCGACGCCGCTACCCAAAAACATCACGCCACCGGCTTGATGAAAAGCGCGCCGTCCGTGCTGCCCGCGCGGATGAAGCTGATAAACTGGCCGCTGGTGATCTGCTCGGAGAACGGCACGAACGCCGCCACCGGGAAGCTGCCGGCCGCATTCGCCGCCACCACGCTGCCGCTGCCGATGGCATAGAAGCCAT
This sequence comes from Polymorphobacter multimanifer, assembly GCF_014205635.1. GTDB lineage: Bacteria > Pseudomonadota > Alphaproteobacteria > Sphingomonadales > Sphingomonadaceae > Sandarakinorhabdus > Sandarakinorhabdus multimanifer. The sequence continues at coordinate 22,310 of NZ_JACIIV010000018.1, read as the reverse complement.
CGACCGTCGCGCACAGCGTCACTTCGGTGGCGGCGATGCCTAGTGTCGTGCGCACCGCTGCCGTGCCGGCGGTGACGATCCGAACCGAGTCCGCATAGGCGCGGGTGGTGGTGGCCAGCCGCGGCACAGCATCGAGCACCACCGGCACCCGCCCGCCCGCCAGCGCCGGCGTCTTGCCGTCGATGCTGGCAAGCGAGGTGTTGCCGGTGCCCTGTGCGGCTGCGGTGGCGACACCGGAGACCAGGACGGGCAGCGGCGTGGCGCGCAGCTGGGTATCGGTTGCAGGCCCGGTAACAGCCACCGAGCCCGGCACCGCCACCGGCAGCGGCGTAGCGCGGGCCTGCGCATCGGTGAGCGGCCCCGAGACAGGCACCGTCCCCTGCACCGCCACCGGCAGGCCGGAGCCGGTCTGCACCAGCGTGGCGGTATCGGCATCACCGAATGCCAGCTTGGCGACCGAGAGATTGACGCCGCCGACGAAATTGAACCGCAGCGGCGTCCCGGCGCCGGGCGCCGTTACTGAAACCTCCGACATTAATCAGCCCTCCTGGGCAAGCTGCGCCTTGGCAAAGGCCACGGCGGCGGGGTGATGGTCTACACAGCCTTCAAGGCTGGCCGCTTCGGATGGGGTGAGCAGCGCGAGCTCGCCAACGTCCCAGCCGTAGCCAGCGACGAGCACCCGGGCCTCGATCAGATCGGCGGCGGGCTTTGCAGTCGGTTGCTTGGCCATGGTCTGTCCTTCCTGAAACTACGGGGCCTGAAAAAGCACGGGCAGCGGTTTCGCGCTGCCCGTGGCTTTCAGTGGTGGGCGACAGCCCGGCTCAGGTGGCCGAGTTCTGATAGGCCTTCACCGCCCCGCCATTGTCGATCAGGTTGCCGCCAGCGCGCGACCAGGCGTTGAAACCCACCTGACCCTTCTTGGCATATGCGCTGTCGTCGTAGCGCTGCAGCAGCACGCCCATCACGTCGCGGATCATGTACTCCGCCAGGGCGCCGAAGATGATCGACTTGGCATTGGCAGCCATCACCGGCATGTGATTGTTCACCGTCACCCGGCGACCGAGAACGAAGTCCATCGCATCGGTGGGCGGGCCGTTGGCAACGCCGCGGGCGAAGATCGGCATGCCGGTGGTGTCCTTCACCTTGCGGATCTGGCGCAGCGCCAAGTCGTGCATCATCCAGCCGCAATCGGGGCGGCCGCGATAGGCGACATCAACCGAATGCTCGAGGTCAACCAGATCGTCATAGGTCACCGTGAGGGTCTGGCCGGTGATGCCGGCTTTGCCCACGGTTGCGGCGGTGACGATGCCGCGCGGCTGCGCAGTGCCGGTGCCCACCGTGAAGTGACGGTTCTGGATGCGGCCGATCCGCTGCATGAGCCGCGTCTCGATGAAGCTCACCACATCGATCTGGCTGTCCATCAGCAGTTCGATGCTGAGCGGGATCACGCGGCTGGAGTATTTGTACACCGGCAGCGGGATCTGGGTGAAGGTCGGGTCGAGATCGGTGGCGGTCGTGTTTTCATCCACGATCACACCTTCCTCGGCGGTGCCATCGCTCGCCGGAATCAGCAGCGGATTGCCGCCTTCGGTGCGAAGGATCGTCGCCGTCTCGCGCATCCCGCCATAATAGGCGAGGGCATCGAGCAGCCGCGTCGATACATCGGTCTGCACCGTGAAGCCGCCGGCGCCGTTGGTGCCGACACCGAGGTCGGCGCGGAAGCGCTTGACCTGATCACCGTCGAGGCCCTTGTCGCCGGCCTTGATGAACGCCACGAATGCCGAGAGCTCGGGCGAATCCTTGCCACGGTCGCGCGACAGCTTCTCGAGCCCGGCCTTCACGCCCTCGATCTCTTCATTCTCGAAGGCGATCTCGTTCGCCTTGGTGATGCGATCGATCTGGCCTTCGAGCGCGTTGATTTCATCGACCATCGCATCGAAAACGGTGTTGTCGTTTGCGGGGTTGTAATCCGCCTTGTTCGCGAGTTCCTTCAGCGCCTTCGCCTTGGCGTCGCGCTGCTCGCGGAGAGCCTGGATGCTCATTCCGTCTTTCCTTCCATGAAAAAGCCCGCCGATTGGCGGGCCGGGGTTTCCACCAGTGCGCAGCGCGCTCAGGCAGCTCGGGGTGCGAAGGCGCGCGCCAGACGCCGCCTCCGCTCGATATCGGCCACACCCGGGGCTTCCTGCTCCGGCTGGGGCTCGGGTTCCACCGCCGCCACAACCGGCGGGGCGTTGGCATAAACGCTCATGTCGAAGATCGTCTGTGCGGCAGCGGCTGGCCGCTCGGCCACGCGGCTCACCAGCCCGGCCGCAACGGCCTCCTCGCCGGTGAACCATGTTTCCAGCGCCATCAGCGCCAGCCAGTCTTCCACGTCCCCGCCGGCGCGCGCCATGTAGCCGCCGGCGATCTCGGTATCGATCTTCTCCAGCAGTGCGGCGGTGCGCATGAAGTCATCGGAATTGCCGAAGCCTAGCGTCCAGGCTTTGTGGATCATCACCATCCCGCCAGGTGCAATCACACTGTCCGAAGCGGCCGCCACCAGAAAGGAAGCAGCGGACGCGGCATAGCCATCGATGTGCAGCGTGATCGAAGCGGCACATTCCCGCATCGCCTGTGCCATCGCCACGCCGCCGAACACATCGCCGCCGGGGCTGTTGACCCGGATCGAAAGCCGGTCATCGGCGGAGAGCGAACGAAGGTTGCGCCCGAAGCTCTGCGCCGAGCAGCCGCCGCCATACCATTCGACATCGGAATCGTTGGTGACGATGGCGTCGTAAACCTCGATCGTCACATCATTGCCCTTGCGCTCCATCGCCAGCGGAGCGCCGCGCCCCTTGTTGGCCTTCAGCAGATCAAGCAGCTTGTGCATCGGTCATTTCCTTTTCGCCGGTGGCCAGGGCATCCCCGCCCGGCACCTTCCGCAGTTTGAGCACCCGGCGCACCTCGTCCGGTGTCATGAAGCCCGCCTCCCCCGCCCGGCCCATCGCCGTGCGCAAGGCTTCAAACAGGCTCTTCAGGTCCGCGCGCTCGAGCTCGCTGGTATCGAACGCCAGAAACTTGTTGCCGCCACGATAGAGCTTGCGGTTGAGCTCGTTTTCGATGGCGCTCAGATAGTTGCGCAGCGTGTACCGCACGAAGCCCACGCCCATCGCCTCCACGCCGCTACCCCAGCTGGTGGTGTTCTGGGTGTGGCCGATCATGAACGGCGGTACGAGATAAGCCCGGGCGATCTCCTCCACCGCAAACTGTCGCAGCCCCAGCAGCTGCACATCCTCGAGCGGCAGCGAAATGGTCTTCACCTCCAGCCCGCCCGAAAGCAGCATCGGCCGCCGCGAATTGGCCAGCCCGCCGTGATAGGCGTCGATCGAGGCTCGCGATTGGGTGATCTGCTCCTCGGTCATGTCGCCTGTGATGACGTAATCGGGGCGCGCGCCGTTCGTGAAGAACTTGCCATTGTAGTTTTGCAGCGCCTGCGCCACCCCGCCAGCCATCCGGAGGAACGACCGCAGCGGAGACATGCCGCGCAGGCCATCGAAGCCGATGCCCGGGAAGTGCAGCACATCGTCCTGGTCATAGATACGGGAGCCGAGCATGTCGGCGCCGTCCGCCCAATCGAAGGTGAACCGATACACCAGCCGCCGGCCATCGTTGCTGGGGCGCACCTCGGCGGCGATCGGGTGGATGGGTCGCAGCCCGGTGATGCGCGGGCCGCGCCGCTCGATGATGGCAAAGGCATCGCCCTGCAGCAGGATCGACATGCCGAGATATTCCCAGCCCTTTGCGGCACTCCACCGCGGGTTGAACTGCTCGTTCAGCAGCCACCACAGATCCTCGTTGAACAGTTCCTCCTGCTCGCCCTGCGGCGTGCGCTGGTAGATGCTCACCGGCAGCGACGATATCGCCCCCGAAATGAGCGCGGTGCACGCATGAACCGCCGTCACGCTCGACGCGCTGGTCAGCGACAACGCCGGCACATCGTCCCCGCTGGTGCCGGTGAACATCGAATAATATTCGCCGCTCGCCGCCGTGATGCCGCCGAGCGGGCGGCTGTTCTGAAAGCCACTCCCGCCGCCGGTTGCGATCGGCCCGGTGCCCAGCAGCCAGTCCAGCGCCGATCGCAGTGCGTTCGGCTTTTCAGGAGGCGAAGCGGTTTCGGCCATCCTCATCTCCTCAAAGCAGGATCACGCCGGCGCGCTTGGGCTTCGGCAGCTTCATCGCCGCAGCACCCACGCCCATCGTGATCGTGATCAGGCCATCGATGCGGCCGCGGGAGCGGGCCTTGTCGAAGGCCCAGTTGCCGGTGGCATCGCTGATCGGCACCGCGTTGGCCGAACACGCCGTGTTGATCGGGTTGTTGTCGATCAGCAGCGTGCCGTTGCGCAGCCGCTCATCGAGCGCCTCGCAGCTTACCGGCATGCTCAGCTCGCGCCCCTGAAAGGAAATCCGCAGGCCCTGGCCGTGCCCCACCAGCATCAGCCCCCGCGTCGCCGCCCCGCCGATCGGCTTCTTGTCCTCGCCCAGATAGCGCCACACCGCAAAGCCGATGCGCTCGCTCGCCTCGATGAACTGGCTGATCTTGTACACATCGAACGCCAGAAACTGGACGTTCTGCTCCTGGCAGAGCTGCTGCACCTTGACCGCGACGAACTCCTTGTTGATCGACGCGCCCGGCAGAGCCGTGAGATGTCCGGCCGCCGCCCACACATCATATGGCATCTGGTCTTTCTTCGCCCGCGCCTCGATGTTGGCGCTCACCGTCCAGTACCAGGTCTTGCTCACCAGCCGCTCGGGCGTGGTGCCCTCTTCGGGCAGCAGCCACGTCGCCGTGAGCGCTGTCAGATCGTGCATCTCCGAAAGGTCGAGGCTCAGCCAGCATGGGCAGTTGACCAGTGCGGCCTCATCCACCGGCGCCAGCGCCCGCTCCCAAAAACTTTCGTCGCTCAGCCAGGTGTCCGCCCCGCCGGTCGGGATCCCGAAGAACAACCGCTTCACCCGGTTTGCCTCGGCCGGGTTGGTTCGCGCCTTGGCCACCTCGCGCCGCACATTCTCGATCGGGAAGGTGAGGCCAAGCGCCGGCATCGGCTTAGGCCACACCTGCTCATTGTCGAACACCGTCTCCCGGTCCCGCACATCCACCCGCGCCACAAAGGCCAGCAGGTTCTCGTTCGTGTCCCGCCCGCTCGCCACCCGCTGGGCCCGCTCGGAGTAGAAAGTGCCGATGCCCTGGCTTTGCGCCGGCGTGTTGGAGCAGCAGAGCAGCATGCCGCCGCGCGGGTTCTTCGCCAGCGCCGCCTGGTGCATGTCGATAAGCCCGGTGCTCGAAAGCTCGTGCACCTCGTCCACTTCCACCAGATCGGGCCGCGGGCCGGAGATCTGGGTGCTCTTGCCGCTTTCGGTGCGGAACACGCCGCCGGATGCCGCATGCTCCACGGTGTGGGCATTGTTGCCCAGCCCCCGCACGATGAACTTGCCTTCGCTTTCGAGGCTTACGCCATCGTCTTCGCCGGGGATGGTGGCGCGGATCATCGCCGCCGCATCCCCCATCGTGATCATCGCCTGGTCTTCCTTCGGCCCGGTGATGATAGCCTGCGCCCGGGCCCGGCCGAAGCCGCCGATCACCAGCAGCGCGGTCGAGGCGAGCCACGGCGATTTGCCCTGACCTTTGCCGGTCTCCACATAGGCCTCATCGAAGCGCCAGCGGGTGTTGCCCTCCTTGTCGGTGGTGAACCAGCCGAACATCTGGCCGGTGACGAACGCCATCCACCACAGCAGTTCGAAGGGCTCGCCGGCGCGCGGGCCATCGGTGATGGTGAAGTTCGCCGGATATGCCTGGATGACGCGCTCGGCCTCCTCCGGCCGCCAGATCAGCTTGCGCTCGCTCGCTTCGAACTTGTCTTTCAGGTGGCGCTTGGCGGCGTGGATCACCAGCTCGCCCGCAACCAGCTTGCCATCGATGATCGCGCCGGCCAGCTCCGAAACAGTGTCCCTCACAGCTTCACGCCGCCGCCTTCGTCCTTGCGCTTGCCCGCCACCTTGCCGCCGGTGGCGCGCTTGCGCGGGGAGAGGGTGAGCTCGGCCTCGAGCTGGGCACAGATCTCGGCCTGCTTGTTCTGGATGCTCAGCGCCGGATGCTGGCTCACGGCCCCGTTCTTGTGGGTGATCGTCAGCCCCTCGCGCATCACCAGCCGCGCGGCCTGCTCATACATCACCCGGGCGATCACCAGCCGGCTCACGGCATGGCCGTTGACCGAGGCAAGCTTCGCCTGCGCCCGCAGCTCGCCCACGATCTCCAGCCAGTGCTTGTGTGCCGATGCCTTGTCGATCGTGTCGGGCAGCATCCCGTCCCAATCCGGCTCGGCAAGCCAATTGTCGGGGCGGGCAGCTGCATCGCTCACTTGCGGTTCCACGGGTGCGCCGGGTCCATCGGGCGGCCATTGGTGGCGGCGCCGGCGGGCTTCTCCGCCCGGCCGCGCTGCGCGCCGCGTGCATCATGGCAGGGTTTGCACAGCGACCGATGGTTCTTCGGGTCGCCCCACAGCTTCCAGTCGGTTGAATCGTCCGGACGCTTGAACGGCAGAATATGGTCGAGCACCGTGGCCGGCACCTTCTGCTTGCGCTCCTCCCAGCAGAAGCGGCACCAGGGCTCGCGCGCGAGCTGCTTGTCGCGCAGCACGCGGTGGGTGCTGCCATAGCCGCGCTTGCTCGATGACTCGCGCGGCTCGATCGGCCGGGTTTCGCGCGGCGGTGGGGTCGTGCGCGCCGCCGGCATCATCATGCCCGCCATCGCGTCCTGTGCCTCGGCATACCAGCGGTGGACGTATTTCACCGCGACATTCTCGGCCGCCGCTCCGGCGATCGCCGCCTGCTTGCCCGGATCGAGCACGATGATTTCTGCCCCGAGCGTGCGTGACCAGAAATCCCGCTGCCACTGCTTCGGCGCCCCGGCGATAAGCCAGGCGCCGGTGATGTCTTCCGGCTTCGCGAGCGCCGCCAGCCGGGCGTTGCGCGCTTCGAGCGCACGAATGATCCAGTCCCCGCCGCCGGTCGCTGCCTGGCCGGAGCTGAGCTCGGCGATGATCGCCGCCACGTCGATCGACACTTCGCCCGGCTGCATCCGGCCGGCGACGAACAGCGCCGCACCATTCCCCGGCGGGCCCACGATCACCCGCACCGGCACCGCCGGCATCGGCAGCCACAACGGATAGGCCGCGGCGGGATGATCGGAGGGGCCGCTCATGCGTCGATCTCCCCGGCAGCCGCGGCGGCATCGCGCTCGCATTCGATGCGGAAGCGCTCGGCCTCGATCTCGTCGCGCTCGCGCTCCAGCTCGGCGGCATCTTGCGGCCGCGAGGCTTCCAGCGTCCGCACGCCGGCCTCGCCATAAAGTTCGACCAGCGTAGCGCGCATCAGCGGGTGCATCCCCGGTTCCGGGGCAGTGCGATCAGAGGCCATCGGCATCGAGCGCCAGGGCAAGCTTGCGCGCCGCACGGGCGGCGGCATCGCGGGTTTCGTGCCAGCGGTCCGCATCGCTACGGAGCAGGCAGATCTTGTTGATCAGATCGGCAACCTCATTTGCGCGCTGGGCATAGGTGCGGCGCGGTGCTACTGCGGCTGTCGCCATGCTGCACCTCGCTTGCCACTAGAAATGGGACGGCCCCGCACCTGCGAGCGTTTCAAGCGCTGGCGGGCCGGGGCCGGGAGGGTGGAGCAGCGCCGTTTAAAGGCGCAACTTCACTCACTGCATAAACTAAACTTTACATTGTACAGTCGTGTCAACCGATATCTGGTAGTGCAGCATCAGCGTCTCCAGGCAGGCGCAGACGATTGGTATAGATGTGCGCAGCGTCCAGAGCCCGGTTCGCCCATGATCGGCGTTGAGTTCGTTGGCAAACTGGTCGTGCAGCACCATCGCCTCGAACCCCGGCAGTAGGTTCGCCTGGATGACAGCACGCGCCGCGCGCCAATGCTCGCGCGCTGCCATCTGCTGGTGGTTTGAGGGCAGGGTGCCGGCATAGCTCGGCGAATCGGACACGCTGCCGCCGCCCGGGCCGTAACGGCTGATCATCGAGCGCTCGATGCCGGCACGCTCATAGCTGCTGCGGTAGAGATCTCCGGCTCGGTACATCGCCGGCTCGATCGCACCGCGCGAGAGCCACCGCTCGAGGTTGCGGGTATGCATCGATCGCTTAACCCAGCGCGGGCGATTGTCTTCCGGGTCGATGATCTGGGTGGTGGTGTAGCTACCGCGCGACAGCTGCTCGGCCGGCGGCGTGCCTAGATCCTCCACCAGCTTGAGCCGCGCATCGCGCTTGCGCAGCCGGGCAGCATCGCGCTGCATGTCGGTTTGCGGTGAAGGCACGTCGGCGCAGGTGTCGAATCGGGCGCGCCGTCGCCGCCTAGTCCCCATTCAATCTCCCGCCGCACTCAAGAAAACCGAACCGTCTTATCGCTGCAAACCGCTGGAATCGCAACCCGCATGTGTTCCCGATGTATCGCCTCCCCCTGCGCCTTCGGTGTCGTCGTTCATGGGCGGGAATCCTCGAGCAAAGGCGTGGTGGTTACATGCCCTGACGGCGCATCCGGATTGACATTGCTGCCAAATCGGCCGGTCGATCCGCTCACGTTGATCTGCACCTTCGCCATCCCGCCCGCCGTCCGGCCTACATCGTTGCCGGTTACCTCGCAATCGTCGCAATTCTGCAGGCTGATGCCCCAGCCGCGCGGCGAGCGGACACGGTTGTTCCTGATGCGGATGCGCTGGCCGCGCACCTTGGGATGCGCGCCGTTGAAATACGTGATCGATTGCATGTTGCCCTCGATTTCGTTGTCCTCGATCAGCACATCTTCGACATGGGTGCCGAACATCTGGATGGCGTCCGCATGGTCCCCGTCGCGCCAGGTGCCGCCCTGCGCCACGCACGTGGCGCGGCTGAGGCCATCGAGAACCGTGCCGTTCTTCAGCGCGCAGGTCGTCGGCAGGGGCGCGAAGTCCCGGAAGCGGTTGTGGGCAACACGCACGCGCCGGACGCTGCCCAGGTTAATTCCGTCCGACCTGATATTGTAGAAGAGGCAACCCTCGATCTCCACATCCTCGCAGGAGCCGATGATCAGCCCTTTGACCGCATCGATGACAAGAGCTCCGACCACATGGGTATTCCGGCAGTCCCGAAGCCAAAGCGCATAGCCGCCGCCGCCCACGCCCTCATGCTCGGCCGGACTGAAGAATGTGCCACCGATGTGGCGGATGCCCTCGCACCCCCAGTAATGCGGGCGCTCGAAGGCCGCGCCGCGGCCGATTATGGTGACAGGCTCTTTCCATATCCGATCGCGCACCGTGTAGCCGGGGATGACCTCACCCGGCCGCACCGTCAGCTCCTCCCCGCCCTTGCAGGCGAGCAGTGCCGGCAGAAACTCGGCAGCAGTGAGCCCGGGCGCGACTGGAGCGGGCGCAGGCACAGGTTCGGGCGCTGGCGTTGGCGCAGGCAGCGCCGCCGGCTGATCGATCGTCAGCGATGCAATCTCGGAGATGCTCGCTGCGATCTCCCGGCCATCGGCAAGGCGGAGTGTGAACTTCATTGGTTCCGCGCCTCCCGGAGCTTCTCCCGCGCCTGCCTAGCCAGCAGATCCATCGCCTTGGGGTTTAGCACACCGAGCTTGCTGCCCCGCCCCAGATAGTGGACCGGGCCGCCTGTGCCCTTGGACTTGCGCTTGACCGTGCGCTGGATGGTTCGAACGAAACTGCTCATCGATGATCCTTCCCGCTCAAGCCGTGATGTGCTTTACGCCCCACATCAGCGCTTCCTCGATCTTCGTCTTGGCGATCGACAGCTCGCGGCTGCCAGAAGGCTAGGCCGGTATCCTTCAGCGCCTGCATCTGCTGCTTCTCTGCATCGCTCAGCACCCGGTAGCCGTGGCGCATCGCATTGTTCACCGTCCGCTCGTCGGACGTGCTCGAAACTTCAGCCATCAACCATCTCCCTCTTCAAAACCTCAACCTCGGTCACGCCGGCGGCGGCGAGCTGGCGGGCGTAGTTGCCGCGTACAAAATCCACATTGAACGGGCCGGGCAGCCGGGCGGTCACCCCGTCCTCAATCTCCACGAAGCGCGCGTCGCCGAACCACGCCTGGAAGGAGCGCTCCCCGATCATCCGCAGCAGCTCCTGGCGCGCCCGCGCCGCCGTTCGGCTCTCCCTCCCAGCACCGGGCCCACCAGCAACGGGCCCACCAGCAACGGGCGGCGCGGCCGGCGCCACCAGCGGCACGCCCGACCCGCCGTTGAACTCGCCTTCGAGCAGCCGGGTGAGCACGCGGTAGTTTCGCCAGCGGCCAACCCCAAACACATAATCGAACGACGCCATGAAATCGCCCTGTTGGCGGTTCTTCCGCTTCGTCAGCCAATCGCTCTCGCCCACCTTGCGGATCGATTGCAGCAGCCTCCACAGCGGCTCGCGTTGCAGCGCCTGGTGGATGGCCGCCTCTCGCGGCACATCGCGCGCCACCGGCCCCGGCAGCCCCGCCACAACCGCCATCCGGTCCCACGCATCGAACACCTGCGCCACCGCATCGGGCTGTGCCCGGTTATGGGGCTGTGCTGAGGGTTGGACAGCGGGCTCCGCCACCACCGCCGGCACCACCGGCACCGGCCCCGGATGATCTTCCGGCAACGCCTGCCTGCAATGCTCACACACACGCGCCTTTGGTGTGTGGTCTATTGGTAGATTCCTTATATCTATAAGGGGGGTGGCACTGTTTGCGAGGGGTGTCGCAATCTTTGCCAGGGGGGTGGCACTTTTTGCCAGGGGTCGAGTATTTTGCGAGGGGGTGGCAACGACTGTTTTTGCCACCCCTGCAAACTCTGCCGGTGCCGCATTGGGGTGCACCAACGTGTCGAAAGCGCCGCCGGCACAGGTCGCCTCGCGGGTGATCAGGCCGGCTTGGGCGAGCGTGGCATAGGCCAGCCCCACCGCGCGAGGCGAAAGCCCGCTGATCGTGCAGATCTGCCGCGTCGTCAGCCGCGATCGCCCGCCGTGCGCATCGCGCGCATCATCGGCGAGGATGAGCAGCACCGACTTTTCGGAAGGCCGCAGCCGCCTATGCCCGGCGCTGGTCACATGCTTGGCCAGGTTGTGCAGCCGGTTGCTCATCCCTCCCGCACCGCCCGTGTCTTGCAGCCGGTGGCGCGGTGCTTTCGTGCGGCGGTGGTGTGGGCCATGGATTCGGACGCGATGCCGCTGGCAACCGTGAGCCAGCGCACCGTGCCCAGCCCTGTCCGCACTTCCTGCTCCACCTTCCACCGCCCTACCGGTGCCGCCCCCTCTTCGCTCACGCGGGCACCCGCCGCGCCGGATGCAGCGTCACTTCCGCCGTGCGCTTGCCGGTGCTCACAATCTCCACGATCCGCGCGCGGTTGCCGCGCTGTACCTTGATCAGCCCGCGCGCCTCCAGCCGCTTGATCGGGCCGGTCACGTCCTTCAAGCTGTTCACACCGAGTTCCTCGGCCAGCCGGGCATTGCTCGGGCACGGCGCACCGGCGTCAGCCGCGCAAGTGAGCATGTCCAGCAGCCGATGCTGCGTGGTGCCGAGAATGCGGGCCTTCATGCTATCGCCTCGCCGGCGCCGGCGGTTTCGGCGGAGGGATTGCAACACCCCCCCGCCTCCACCATCGTGCGAGCTCCAACACACACACGAAAGGCTGAAACCATGACCGGACAGAACCCCGATATAGATGCCGAGATCGCCACGCTCGTCGCCGCAAACCGGACAGGCCCGGAGTACATGCCGATCGAAGATGCAGTGATCGCACGCGCCTTTGCTGATGCAACGCTCAAGGTGCACGAACGGAGGCTGGGCAATGGCTTTGCCCAGGACGTGCAGCGCGAAATAGCCGCGCAAGCTGCCCGGTGGGCGGAAAGCGATTCCACAATGGAAAGAGACGATGCGGCCGTCATCACTTCGGCGCTCGATTCCGGCCAGATAGGCTAGCCCTCAAGTCTGCGCGGGCGGCGTTCAACAGTGCGGGCGCCGCCCTCAACACGGCCTCCTCGGCAATCTTGCGAACGGCATCCGCCTGCGCCGGTGTCAGCGCTTGCTCGGGTGTCTCTGGTTTCCTGCTCATCCCCGTCCCTTCGCTTGCCGCGCTGCGGCCTTGAACTTGAGCGCGCTCTCGATGATCGCGTCTGTGGCTTCCTCGGTCATGTTGACCTCGTGCGGGTTCACCTTGCCGTCGCTGGCAACACGGGCGAGCGTCGCCACTTCGCCCATCAGGTCCGCCGCCATCTTGCCCAGCGGGTCGACCTCGAGATCTTCCTCGTCCGCAGCACTCATCCCGATCAGCGACAGTATGAGGCTCGTCTCCGCCGGGCCCATCACCGCGCACAGGCTGAGCAGCTCCGCCGCCGATGGGGCGCGCTGATCGTCGGGATTGTCGGAGACGAGCTTGCGCATCCGGTTGATGGGCACCCCGGCCAGCCCAGCCAGATCCTTGATGGTGTGGAGCCCGCGCACCTTGCAGTGCATGCGCACCACCTCGACCAGCCGCCGCTGCACAGCAGAGGGTGAAACGGCCAGGCCGATTGACCCTGCCGCCTCGGCCCCGTGCCCGCCATCATCCGGCGATGCAAACCGCCCGGCACCCCGCGCTCCCATGCTATGCTGCCTCAGTGGTGGGCGTTGCAACCATCGCTTGGCCGAGCTGCTCGGCGGTGAGCGCGCCAGCCTCCACAAACAGCCGCGCTGTCTCCCGGTCAGGGAATTGCTGGCCGGTTTCGATCCGGCTGAGGGAGGATTGCGTAATGCCAAGCCGCGCCGCGGCGTCCTCCTGTTTCAGCGACAGCCGCTTGCGCCAGCTTCGGACGAGATCGGAGAGTTGAATGCTCATGCACAGCAACATACGTCAGACGCATATTATTCCGCAAGTGGTCATTCCGCCCGCGTCATGGCGCAAGTGCGCCGAGGAAGCGATAAAGAATGATATGTCTGCTGCCTCTCTTCGTGCCGCGCGCAAGCGCGCCGGTCTCACTCAGGAAGAGCTGGCCGAGCTTGTCGATGTCCAACAGGGCACGATCGCCCGATACGAGAGCAGCAACATCAGCCCGCCGCTCGCCCGACTCCGCAAGCTGGCGGAGGTGCTCGGTGTGCCGCTGGATGAGCTGACGGACACTGGCCCGCCACCAGATACGGAGGCCGCCAAGCTAGCGCAAATGGCATCGCCCTTCACCGCGTATAAGCCGCCCCCGGTTGGCGCCGAGCTGCCGCGCGATCTGCCGGTACTGGGCGCCGTGCTGGGTGCAGATCTCGAGCTGGCGCAGGATGGCAACGGGGTTCATCAGATCGAGCGGCTCGAGCTGGGGCTGTGCGACGCCATCGACTATGTGAAGCGGCCACACGGACTGCGCGCGAACCCGGGCGCCTATGCTCTCTACGTTCAGGGTGCATCGATGAGCCCGCGACTTGACCAGGGCGACCTGATCTATGTCGACACCCGCCGTCCACCTTCTGCTGGTGATGATGTGGTAGTGCAGCTTTGCGGCGAGGAGGGCGATGAGCAGCGCGTCGTGACTGCGATGGTCAAGCGCCTCTGCCGGCGCACTTCGCAATTCGTGGAGCTTGAGCAGTACAATCCACCCTTGCGCTTTCGGGTACCGGTGGCGATGGTGCATGCAGTACACAGGGTGGTGAGGCTGGCGGAATTATTGGGGGTTTGATGGCCGGAATATTGTTTTTGGGATGGATACTGCTGGCGGCGCTGGGGTTGACAATCATGTTGGCGAAAGGCCGCACCTCCTGCGGGCTTATCATCCTGATCCTGCTTATCCCCATCGTCGGCCTAGTTGTTGCTGTGGTCATATCCCCGGACCCCGAGCGCGAAAAGGCCAAGGCGCTTCGCAAGGGGGATGCTGTCGAATGCCCTGCTTGTTTCTCGCTCATCGACCCTCGCGCTTCGGTTTGTCCGAACTGCCGCGCCGAGATCACGACGGGCCTCGACATGCGCGGCAATAAAATACGTCAGGCGAATATTCCTTCTTGACGTCGCATATTCGCGTAGCGCATAAACATTCCCACGCCTTGCCGCGTCGCCCAATTCGGGGCGATGCAGGACGGGGCAGGGGGATGGTCCGATGGCCAGCACGCCAGTCCAGCAGCTCACCGGCGAACAGCAGCGGCTTAACGAACGCGGCACCACCAAGGATCAGGTGATTGCCGATCTGCTGCGGATCCTCGGCCATTGCGAGGGTGACACGATTTCAGCCCGGCTTGACGATGCGGCCCAGGCGCTGGAGGTCGGCCGCAGCACCGTAGGCAATACGCTTAATGGCCACAATCCGATCGGCCCCAAGCTCCTTGAAGGCATGTACGGCACCACCGGCTGCACGCTGCCCGTGGCGTGGATTGGCGAGCCCGCCGACTGGGGCCCGATCACGCCCCCCGGAGCAGACGACGCCGACACCCCTGACGAACCCGCTGCGGAACCGAACCCCGATCTCGCCGTAAACGATGCGCTGCCGACAGCGGCAGCCACCGAACAACATTCCCGCCATTCCGACGCCAGCCCCCCGGCGTCGGGACCGGAGGCAGCACGCGACCCGCTGCCTCCCACTGTCGCTGCCGCCCTGCATCGCCCGGAACCGGCTGATGTGCAGGGCGAGGCGACGGCCGGGGAGGCTGCGGCAGGAAGGGTGCCGCCGCCTCCCCATATCCATCCCGCATCCATCCCTGCGCAGATCTTGCGCGCCACCGATCGCGCCCGCCGCATCGCTGCCGCCGTCGACGTGATCGAGCGCGAGACCGCCGATGCCAGCGCGCTGCTCGCCCGGCTCCACAATCTCCGCGCCGGCCTGTTGGAGCTGGTCGCATGATCGCCGCCTATCTCTACCGCCCCTGCAACGAGTGCGGCCGCTCGATCGATCTGGAAGACTGGCTGAGCCAGCTCGGCTGTTGCACCGGCTGCGCGCTGGCGCGGGACGTCGCCGCGCCAGCACCCGCGAACAATGTGCTGGCGATGCGCGGGGCAGGGATGCCCACCGCACCCCGCCGCCACCATCCCGAGCTCTCTGCACAGCAGCGCCTCGCTGCCGGCATCCCCAGCCCGCCATCCCCGCCCGGTACCCCGCTGCCGCTCGGCGAGGGTGCGCGCTCCGCACGCCGCCAGCGCTGGCTGCTGCGCGCGGCGCTGCTGCTGGGCTTCGCTGGCGTCATCGCAGCCTGGTTCCTGCTTTCCAACGGATTGGGGTTTTACTGATGAGCACCAAAAATGTGAGCGCTGCCCAGCTGCGCCAGTTCATCGAGCGCGTGGAAACGCTCGAGGAAGAGAAGAAGGCCGTCTCCGACCAGATCAAGGATGTGTACGCCGAGGCGAAGGGCACCGGCTTCGACACGAAGACGATGAAGACCATCATCCGGCTGCGGCGGCTCGATGCCAACGCCCGTGCCGAGGCAGAGGCGCTGCTGGAAACGTACAAGGCAGCCCTCGGGCTGGATGACTGATGGTCGCCCACACCCTTGCACAGGCGCCGCTCTGGTTCGCTCCGCTCGCCGCCGGCGTGTTGGCGGTGGGCTTGAGCGTTGGCGGCATCGTCTCCACCCGCTGGGGCGCCCGGCTCAGTTGGGCCGGCTTCGGCGCCACGCTGCTCATGGTGGCGCTGATTGTCCGCTCCGGCAGCGGTCTGGCCTGATGAGCAGTCCGTTCCCAAGCCCGCTGGCGCTGTCGCCCACTCCGGCCCGCGAGGCGCTGGTGCGCAATGTGGAAGCCGCGGTGAGCCGCGCCCGCGCGCGAAAGCTGGTGCCGAAATCGGTGTACCTCACCGCCGCCGATGCCGCTGCCGCCGAGATCCTGCCGCTCCCGAAGCGCGACCCGGCTCGCCCCCCGCATGTGATGGGCCTGCCCATCCGCCCCATCACCGGCAAGGGCCGCAGCCGGCTCTACTGCAAACACGGCATCGCTCTCAGCCTGCCGTCGATCGAGGAGAACACCTATGCTGGAAGGCGTTAAGTTCGGCATGGCGACGCTGCGAAAGGGTGGCTGGTCGCTGGATTATGGTGTGGGCATCGTGCCCCCGGAGTGCAACGGACCCGAGCCCGCCCTGGCGATCGCGGTGAACACTCGGGATCCGCAGTTGACGCAGATCCTCATCATGCCGCTCTCGAAGGTGGATGCCTTCGTGCACCTGGTGCGGCAGCAGGCAAAGACCCTGCGCGAAGACGTGCCGGCGGGGCTGCAATGAGCTTCGCCATCCTCGAAATCGTCCAGCATCTGGAAGAGCATCAGAGCGAATGGTCGAACCACCAGACGTGGCAAGACCAGATCGAGGATGCGTCCGTGCTCGTCCGGCAAGCCAACGCCGTTGCCGACGATGCGCCGCTGCATGCCGTTCGCGCCAAGCTGATCGAAGCCTCGGCCCGGCTGATCGACGCCGCCCAGGAGCTCGGCCACTGCATCGAAATGGGCGAGGTCTGATGAAAGCCCTCACCATCTTCCAGCCCTGGGCGAGCCTCATCATCATCGGCGCCAAGCCCTTCGAGTTCCGGGGATGGCGCCCGCCGTCCTCGCTGGTGGGGCAGCGCCTGGTGGTGCACGCCGCTGCGCGCGAGGTGGACACGCGCGAGGTGCACCAGCTCGTGCGGCTACTCGAGGCCGGCGGGCGCTTCGCCGCGCACACTTGCCTTAAGCCGGATCTGGCGCTGCCGCTTTTGCGCGACTGGATGAACGGCACCGAGTTGCCGCTTGCCGCCGGTCTGGGCACCGCCATCGTCGGCGTCGCCCGGCTTGGCACGGAGATCTCCGCCGAGTTCGGCTTGAACCGGGCCAACGATAGCGACCGGGACATGCACTCGAATTGGGGCTGGCCTATGCAGGACATCGAGCGCTGGGAGCACCCCTTCTCGATGAAGGGAGCGCAGGGCCTGTGGACCTGGCCGGATGCCGAAAGGATGGCCGGATGAGTGATCACCACGTCATCACCCCCGCCGACTTCGCCGCCACCGATCTTCGCCAGTGCGTCACCGAGGGCGAGCACAGCGTGCTCGATCTGGTGGAGAGCCGCACCGCTTCTGGGACGCCATTGGCCGCGCATGAGCTGCTGCACACCGCTGGGTTTCTGGCGTCCGGCGCATCGGCTCAGGCTGCCATTGGCGGCGAATGGCGGCTCACCGCCCGTCAAGCCGCCGCGATGATCATCCACGCGCTCAACGCGGCGGAGGCGGAAAAGTGAGCCGCTGGCTTCCCACCATCCGCCGCGGCGGCATTACGTTCTGCACGGACGCGGGCGAGGCGGAGGGCAGGTACATCGAGATCGAGTGGCGTGGCCGCATCCTGCAACTGGCCATCGCCAGCCCGCCGCCCGTCTCAGTCCCCGCCAATCAGCCATGCCCGCAGTGCGAGGGCGAAGGCGGTTACTACGATGGCCTCGGCTATCTCACCTGCAGCCAGTGCGACGGCGTGGGAACTACACGATGAGCGCCCGGCTCCAAGCCTTCTGCACCGAGCACTGGCTCAAACTCGAGACCCTCAACCCCGCCCAGCGCGGCCGGGCCGAGCAGCTCGCCGCCGCCAACATGAGCACCATACCCGAGCGCCTGCGCGGCGGCCTGGTTCGCTACATCGTCAAGGGCATCCCCACCGGCCATTTCCTGCAAGCGGTGATCTCCAACGATCTCCGCGAAGCCTGCGCCCGCGCCGACGAGCAACAAGCCGCAGCCATAACTACCCGTAAGCCAGCGGCGGGCAAGACGCTGGCAAGATCGAGGAACGAGCATGACAGACAAACCCACAGCCACCCCTGATGACCTCAAGCCGGTCATCGTGCGCACCTATTCGGCCGGCGTGCATTTCGGCTATCTGGCCCGGCGCGACGGCAAGGATGTCGATCTCGTCCGCAGCCGCCGCATCTGGCGCTGGTATGGCGCCAATTCCTGCAGCGGCTTGGCGACTTCTGGCCTGGACGTGTCCCGCAGCACCGTTGCCGGACCCGTCTCGATCACCCTGACCGAAGCGGTCGAAATCATCGACTGCACCCCCGAAGCCGTCACCAGCATCGAGAGCGCGACATGGCCGAATATGTAACCACGGGCACGGCCATGTCTGGCGATGGCTATGGCTCTGGCTATGGCTCTCGCGATGGCTCTGGCTATGGCTCTGGCTCTCGCGATGGCTCTGGCGATGGCTATGGCTATGGCGAGGGCTCTGGCTATGGCTCTGGCGATGGCTCTGGCTATGGCTCTCGCGATGGCTCTGGCGATGGCTCTGGCTCTGGCTATGGCTCTGGCGATGGCTCTCGCGATGGCTCTGGCTATGGCGATGGCTATGGCTCTGGCTCTCGCGATGGCTCTGGCGATGGCTCTGGCTATGGCTCTGGCGATGGCTCTCGCGATGGCTATGGCTCTGGCTCTGGCGATGGCTCTGGCTATGGCTCTGGCGATGGCTCTCGCGATGGCTATGGCTCTGGCTCTGGCGATGGCTCTGGCTATGGCTATGGCGATGGCTCTGGCTATGGCTATGGCTGATTGAGCGTTCCCCAAGCGGCGCGAAAATTCGGCTTCGCCTTTTCCCGCGCCGCCTTCGGTGCCCCCTATAAATTTTTCCAAATTCAGGGCGAAGCATGACCGCCACCCCCTTCCATGACATCACCACCCGCGCCCGCGCCGCCGCCGTCAAAGGCGTGCGGCTGCATCTTGATCTTGCCCACGCCCGCGCCCTGGCGCAGCATCCCGAAGTCCAAGCCCTGTTCGGCCGTCTGATCGCCGAGGAGACCACTCGCCAATGCCTCGCAAACACCACCCCGGACAGCCCACACTTGCCCTTGTTCCCCCCCGAAACCACGTTACCACCCCAGTCACAGACAGCGCCCGCGCTGCCGCCGCCCGCCGCCACCGGATCGATCCCTATTTCCTCGAATGGCGCCCAGACCGGCAGCAATATGTCGTGGCCTGGTACGACCCGCGAGCAGGTACAAGACGCCGCGTCAGCACAGGCGTTGGAGCAGGCGAGGGCGTTGACCCTCCGATCGAGGCAAAGCAGGCGCTCGCGGCACATTACGCCGCCTTCGCCCGACCCGAAGCCGCACAGGCCCCGGCCGAAGCTGGTCTCTCTGCCATCCTGACAAGCTACCTTTCGGAGCATTGCGCCGGCCTGCGCTATCCGGAAAAAGACGCGATCGCCGTCCAGCATTTCGAACTGTTCATGGCCGAGCAGCGCCGCGCCGGCGCGCTGCCGGCGCTGGTCACCGTCGCCGATATCACGCCCAAGGTTGTTGACAGGTTCATCCACTGGCTGCGCCAGCAGGGCAACGTCGGAGAGACGATCAATCGCAAACTCGCCACCATCCGCGGCGGTATCAACTGGGCATGGAAGGGCGGGCTCATTACCAGCGCGCCCTACATCAAGGGCGTGCCGGAATCACAGTGCAGCGGCCCCCGCCAGCTCGAATGGTCCCCGGAGCAGGTGGCCGCCATCCTCGAGGCGGCATGGTCGATGCCCGAGCGCCACCACGTCCATCTGTTCGCCATCACCAGCCTGAGCACCCACGCCCGCACGAATGCCATTCTCGAATGCGATCTCGATACCCAACGCCACGGCAAGCGCATCCAGTGGCTCGTTCCCGGGGATCGCCAGACCCGCAAGCGCCGCAGCACCGTCCCCATCGCGCCCAGCCTCAATGCCTGGCTGGAAGGCCGAAAGGGCAAGCTGATCAAATACCGCGTGCCGATCGCCGAAAAGCGCTGGAAGGTCGAAACCGTCGCCGAGTTCTTCGAGCGCCCCACGTTCGATATCGGTAACGCGCTCAGCTCCACCATCATCTCCGCCGCCAAGGCCCACCCGTCGCTCCGCCTGGTCGAGCCTCTCCTCGATGCCGATGGCAACCAGCTGCACCGCGTCTTTACCAAGCGCCAGAACGGACGCATCCCGGATCCCGAACCCCAGTGGCGCGCCATCGGCACGCCCAACACCTTCCGGCACACCTGCCATACCTACATGCAGACCATGGGCGTCCCGCAAGCCCAGATCGACAAGGCCAGCGGCCACAGCACCGAGCAGGGCAGCGGCGCCAACTACACTCACCTCCGCCCCGAATACCTCCGTGAGTTTATCGAAGCCGTTGAAACCTACTGGAGCAACATTGACGCCCTGACAAATTCTCACCGTCGGTCCCAGTTCGGTCCCAAAATCATCCATTTGCCCCCACGCCCCGCCGCAGCCGGCCAATGAACCCCAACGATTTCAACGCAAAATGCGTGGTGGAGCAGAGGGGGATCGAACCCCTGACCTCAGCAGTGCGATTGCTGCGCTCTCCCATCTGAGCTACTGCCCCACGCGCACCGGACGCGCTGCATTAGCGGGGTTGGGGATGGGGTGCAACGGGGCTTTTGGTTGGCCTCGAGCAGCAGCGCCGCGGCAAAGCCGTGGCTGACGCCGGATGTGATCGAGTGGCGAAGACTGATCGCCTCGCCGGTCGGCGCTTTCATATCGACAAGCGCGCCGATGCGCATCAACTTCCGCTTGGCTCTGACCCCCGCTGGATCAAAGCAAGGCGTCAGGTCATCAAGTGCCAAAGTTCAGTTACAGTTTTGCCAACGGAATTTGGACACCATTGCTGTCCTCGAGTGCAGGACATTCCACAAATATGCTGGCGGGCTCAACGCGATTTCGGCCGCCATGCTTGGCGGCGTAAAGGCACTGGTCGGCGACTTCAAGCACACCGCCCAGTGTTTCAGCGCTGTTGCTCAGCACGGCGCAGCCGAAACTGGCGGTGATATGAACAACGTCGTCGGCCAGATGCAGCGGCATGGCGGCGATGGCAATTCTCAATCGCTCGGCGGTCGCTATTGCGGCCTCGAGATCGATTGCAGGCAACAGGACGACGAACTCCTCGCCGCCAATTCGCGCGAAGATATCGTTCGTGCGAAGCAACGTACGGCAAAGGTTCGTCACCGACTGCAAGGCGAGATCGCCGCCAGCGTGGCCGTACTGGTCGTTGATATCCTTGAAATGGTCGATGTCGATAAGGACGAATGCCAGCGGTTGGCCCTGGAGGCTGAGGCGCAGGCGCTGTCGCTCGGCAAGATCGAAGAAATGCGCGCGATTGCAGGCGCCTGTGAGATGATCGGTGGTCAAGAGTTCCTTCAGCTTGGTGCTGTCCGACTCGCCGCGGGTGACGTCGCGAAGAACAACCGTGTATCCCGAAATCACGCGCGTACTGGCAACCACGTCTTCGCTGCGCGCAGCGACCAGCCGCTGGCACCAATAGCGCTGGCCGTCATCGCGTTGGCGCCAACCCTCGTCGAGATGCCAACCATCACGCTGTGCGATCGCCATTTGCTCCAGCGCAGTGTACGACGCCGATCCACGCTCGGGCGGATCAAAATCGTCCAGCGACTGGCCGATCATTGCGTTTTGGCTGAACCCGGTCAGCACCGCGGCAGCGGCGTTGACCCCATCGATATTGCCATGGCGGTCGAGCGATATCACTGCAAAGTCATTCACATTATCGAGCAGTGTCGCGAACCAGGTTTCGGCCTGCCTGAGACGCCGCTCCTGAACAACTTGCTGCGACACATCGGAGAGTGCCGCAACCATTCGGCAATCATTGAGCTTGACCAGCGTGCAGGCCAGCACGAGCGGATCGACAACGCCGTTCTTGCCGGCAGCGTGGACAAAGATCCGATGGTTCTCGCACATATTGCCCTGTGAGGGCGTGAAACGATCTACAATGGTGCGCAGTTCGTTCGAGTAGCGGAAGAGCACATCGAACAGATTGGTCACGATGCCGCCTGCTGCAATCGGCAGCAACAGCTTCATCGCCATCGGGTTTACCATCAGAATGTCGCCATTCGACGACGTTCTCACCAGCCCGACCGGACAGGCGTACAGAAATTCCAGTGCATCCCCGAGTTCAGATTCGCATTGGTCAAGCACGGCCGGCCGACACAGTCCGCTCCACCAGGATATAGTGCCGCGTGATGGGAAGCGACTGCAGCAGCCGCAACTTCACCGGCGTCGGACGCATGCGCAGCGTCAGCACGAAGTCGATCGTAGCATCGAGTTCGGGCTCGTCCTCGAAGCGTTGCGCGACCATGAAATTGTTCATGCACTGGGCGATGTGGTCGAAAAAATGAACGCCCAACACTCTCGACTTCGGCAATCCTGCCAACGCAGACTCGGTGGCGTTGTAGGTTTGGGCTGTCCCATCCGGGCCAAGGCCGATGACACCATAGGGCAAGGCATCGATGTAATTACCCACCCCCTTGCCAAGGGGTCGCGTCTATGATTCACACTATCCATGAATCGCGAGGAACTTGAGCAGCTTACGAAGCCTGAG
>NZ_JACIIV010000017.1 GCF_014205635.1 Polymorphobacter multimanifer | reverse complement strand
ATCGGTGATCTCCGTTGGTTGGATATTGCAACCCAAACCTAACCGAAGATCGCCGATGGCCAACCGCGACCTACACCACCACCTGGGACACGACCGTCCAGGATGGCATCGGCGTAAGTCGGATCGATTATGACCTGATGCCAAGCCGATATCGGCAGCTGGCTGGTGATGATCGTCGAGCGGCGGCCGTAACGCTCCTCGAGGATTTCGAGCAGGTCGTGACGGCGTTGGCATCGAGCGGCTCAAGGCCCCAGTCGTCGAGGATCAGCAACTGGACGCTGCCCATCTTGGCCAGGATCTGCGCGTGGCGGCCATCGCCGCTCGCCAGCGCCAGGCTCGAGAACAGCTTTGGAACGCGCTGGTAAAGCACAGAGCGATCATCGCGGCAGGCCTTGTGGCCGAGCGCGCAGGCGAGCCAGCTCTTGCCGACACCCGTCGGGCCGCTGATCACCAGATTGTCGTGCGCTGCGATCCAGTCGCCCGCGATGAGCTTCATGAACAGCGCCCGGTCGAGCCCGCGGCTGCTACGGTAATCGACGTCTTCGGGCGCTGCCTGGTGACGCAGCTTGGCGAACCGCAATCGGGCGGCGAGCTTGCGATCGTGCCGGAAGCTCCATTCCCGGTCGAGTAGCAGCGCCAGCCATTCGGGATGGGTCAGGCGCTCGGCCTCAGCGTTGCCGGCAAGCTCGGCGAACGCTTTCGCCATGCCGGCGAACCCCATGGCGTCGAGGCGGTTAAGGGTTGGACGTTGCAACATGTTGTTCTCCTTCAGTGGTAATAGCGGGGACCCCGGATGTTGGGATGATCGACCGACCAGTCACTCGTGCGATCGGTCGCCGGGCCGGTGTCGGCGGCGCGATCGAGCCCCTTGTCGAGGATCGACTTGACCGAACCGTAGGTGCGGGCGCCGATATCGAGTGCCCGGCTGCACGCCGCCTCGACGCGAGGTTGGCCAGAGGATTTGACCAGGCGGACGATGCCGAGGCAGGCACGGAAGCCCTGCTCGGGATGCGGGCGATCGGCGAGGATCTTCTCGCACAGCAGCGCCGCGCACGGTCCGATCGCTTCGGTCTCGCGCGTGATCCGCTCGATGGTCCAGTCGGCGAACCGCCGGTGTGACGACGGCATGTTATCGGGCGTCGTGGTATGGCGACCGTTGCCCGATCCCCGCATGTGAGAGGCAACGCGTTCGCCCTTGTGGAACTGCTCGATCATCCGCGCTTCGACAGCCTCCCGCGCGAAGCGATATGGCACCGACTAGAAGTGGCGCTCGATCTCGACGTGATAATCGAGCCCGGCGCGCCGCATCCGCCATTCGGCGAACACATAGAACTCGAGCGGCAATGGCTTCAAAGCCGGCTTGTCGATAGCATTGAACAGTTGTCGGCGGGTCTGGCCCACGCGGCGCAGAGAGGTGGCTCGGTTCATCTGCACAGCCCCGCGCGATTGCTAAGTGGAGCGGCTGCCGGTTTCATGCCGCTGCGAGAAGCGGTTGGTTGAAGTAGACGTGATCGGGGGTCTTGCGGTCAAGCGAGGAGTGCGGGCGCCGGCCGTTGTAAAAGGTCAGATATCGGCCGAGCGAAGCCCTGGCGTCGCTGACCGAGCCGTATGCTCGCAGGTAAACCTCCTCGTATTTGACGGTTCGCCAAAGGCGTTCGACGAACACATTGTCCCGCCAGGCACCGCGGCCGTCCATGCTGATCGCAACCTTCTCACGGAGCAGGACGTTGGTGAACGCCAGGCTGGTAAACTGGCTGCCCTGGTCGGTGTTGAAGAACTTCGGGGCTCCGAAGCGCACCAGCGCTTCCTCCAGTGCCTCGATGCAAAAGTCCGTATCCAGCGTGATCGAAAGCCGCCAAGCCGAGACCCGGCGGCTGAACCAGTCGACGATGGCGATGAGGTAGACGACTCCGCGCGCCATCGGGATGTAGGTGATGTCGGTCGCCCAGACCTGGTTGGGCCGCGTCACCGCCAGCTTGCGCAGCAGATAGGGATAGACCTTGTGCCCCGGCGCTGGCTTCGACGTGTTCGGCCGCCGGTAGATCGCCTCGATCGCCATCTTCTTCATCAGCGTCGACACATGCAGGCGGCCGACCTTGACGCCGTCGGCGGCAAGCAGGTCGCGCAGCATCCGGCTGCCCGCGAACGGGAAATCCATGTGCAGCTCGTCAAGCCGTCGCATGATGGCCAGGTCGGCAACCGAGGTCGGCCGCGGCAGATAGTAGACGCTGCCGCGGCTGATCCCCAGTTCCCGCGCCTGCCGGGTCACCGGCAGCGCGTGCGATCGGTCGATCATCGTTTTGCGCTCGGCAACAGTCCCGCCTTGCCGAGCGCCCCGGACAAAAAATCGTTCACTAGCGTGAGTTCGCCGATCTAGGCGTGCAACGTCTTCACGTCGATCGCCGGTTCTGCAGGCTCAGCGTGGCTGTCCGATCCGAATACCCCGGCAGCGCCTTCCAGCAACTGCCCTCGCCAGGTCGTGATCTGGTTCGGGTGAACGTCAAACTGCTGCGCCAACTCGGCCAGCGTCTTCTCGCCCTTCACGGCAGCCAAGGCCACCTTCGCCTTGAAAGCCGGGCTGTGGTTCCGGCGTGTTCGCTTCGTCATCTGATCTCCTGTTCAGAAGCCATCCTGGCCGCGTTCAGGCAGAAACTCCACTTAGCCGACTGTGCAGATTTACCGAGCCACCTCTCACTCTGGTGGCCGGGCTGCGCATGACCGGGATGGTGGCGCCGATGGTGCTGGACGGGCCCATCAACGGCGACTGGTTCAAAGCCTGTGTCGCCCACGTTCTCGTGCCCGAACTGCGGCCCGGTGACGCCGTCATCATCGATAATTTGTCGAGCCACAAGCGTGACGCGGTTCGCGAACGGATCGAAGCGGCCGGTGCAACCCTGCGCTTCCTTCCGCCGTACTGCCCTGACTTCAATCCGATCGAAAAGGCCTTCTCGCGCCTCAACGCCATGCTCAGAAAGATTGGTGAACGAACCGTCTCCGGCTTCTGGGACGTCATCGGCAAGCTCGTCGACATATTCCAACCTCGAGAATGCGACAACTATTTCAGCTCCTGCAGATATGACCCAAACTGATCGAAAACCGCTTTAGACGACTGATGTGATCGCATCCCCGACTATTTCCGCCATCGCCACATCCCGCTGCGGCTCGCGCCGGATTGCCGACAGCCAAATGCCTAGGGCCCGCCGGTCCTCACTGAAGCCAAGTTCGTGCAGACTGTGCGGTTCGATGCCGCTGATCGCTATGGTATGAACGCCAACGGACAGCGGGGGCAAGGTCAGGCTGTAGTCGCTGCCGTCCTTCGGCTCGATCCACATAGTCTCGTCCGGTCCGTCGTCCACCGCGATCGTGATCGCTACGGTTGCTTCCGCTGCCACATCGGGCCTGAGCGTGCCGACAACTACAAGCGCCTGCGCATCTTTCTCCACATGGAAGGCCACCCTGGCGATCGGCGCATCCGACCAGGCACCGGCCTCTTCAATCTTGTGCCATCCCTCGAGCAGCCGCACCGGCAAGTCACCCGGCGCCGCCGGCACCAGCTCGCGATTAGCCTCGCTGCAACGGAACTCGATCGGGCTTATGGACAACAGGCGCACACCCAGGCGGCGGGGATCGGCAGCCGGATCGGTGCGACTGGGCCACGCCGGGTTGTTTGGCACCAGCCCGAGCTCGATAACGCTCGAACCATCGTCTTCAAGTGCAATGGGCACGATGACCTTGCGGACTCCCGGCCGGTCCGGTGGGAAGGCAACCGAGGCAACCGTATTGCCTTCCGTCGTCACGATATCGATCCGGTCGTCATCGCGACCGCTTGCTATGCGGTCCATCTCCAGCTCGATCGCTAGCGCCGTCCGTTTGGCCGGCGAGACGGCGAAGCGCAACCGCCCCTGCTGCGCGATCGACCACAGGCACTCGTCTTCCACGCCGTACCAGCCGCCATCCAGCATATTGATCGGCGGTAGCTGGCGGTGCGGCGCTATTCCGATCGCCAGCGATTGATCAGTCGCCAACATCACCCGCCGCTCACTGGACAGGACCATGCCTTGGCCGAGACGCAGCGCACTGACGATGAACGCAGGCGCCGTCCCGGGTTTGCCCGAGGCCAACAGCGACAGGTTGAGCGGATCGAATTCCGTCACCATGGCCCTTGGTACGACGATGTCAAACTGGACCGCAGCATAGCTGTCGAGCACGATGGATTGCAGCCATCGGTCGTTCACGAATACTCCGATCGTCAGTGCCTGCCCGCTTGTCGCGGCGGGGGCGTCGACGATGAGGCTGATGGTTAGGTCTCTGTCGAACCGCACCCGCGCCAGCCCGAGCGCCAGTATCACACTGCCATTTACAGCGGCCGTGCCATCGGTTCCGAGCGGAGCGCCAAATCGGCGGATATGCGCGAGATCGCGAATCCAGTCGTCCATCATTGGTGATGGGCGGTGCCTACTGTCGGTCAGCATGCGGGGCAAGTCCAATGTTGGTCCCGCGCCCAGAGCATCGCGGACCGGCTGCCGGGTGCTCAGCAGCACCGCCGTGTCGCCCATGCGTGAACCGGCCTCGATCAGGAACGTCACCAGCCCCAGCCCGAGGCTGCGCCGGTCCACCGTTGCGGGTGAAACCTCGCGTACCGGCGTGAGCCTGTCGGCGATGAACTCGATCGTCATCTCGCTAGCCGATGTCGCGAGCGAAGCCGGGATGACCGCGCGTTGCAGAAGGACCTGCTGGCCTTCCGCACCGGCCGATGCGACGGGCGGGAAACACCATGTCGCCACCACCGTGCCGTTCACCCGTACATCGTAGCGGCGGGACGCATCGGCCGGCTTCAGCACCTTGGCCAGCACCGACAGGACAAGCTCCTCGTCGGGCGCGTGCACGAACTTCAGCCTGAGCGACGGATTGATCTGCTTCGCCCAGCACCCCCATTTCTCGCGCTGATACCAGCCGGAGCCGAGATAATGCCTGCCATCTCCGTCCCGCGTAACGTTGGC
This sequence comes from Polymorphobacter multimanifer, assembly GCF_014205635.1. Lineage (GTDB taxonomy): Bacteria > Pseudomonadota > Alphaproteobacteria > Sphingomonadales > Sphingomonadaceae > Sandarakinorhabdus > Sandarakinorhabdus multimanifer. Next base: position 88,987 of record NZ_JACIIV010000017.1, on the reverse strand, counting down.
GATGTCCCCGAGATTATACGCGCGCGCCGGTTGCTTCATCGTCGGGTGGGACAAGGCGTCGATTATCTGCCGGGTCGTCTCCTGCCAGCTCGTGCTGACGAATGTGTCGCGGATCATCTGTTCGCGCCGCGCCCGCGCCGAGGCGGACCCGGCATAGTGGCGGATCATCGATGCCCAGCGCCGCCGGTCAAAGGGATCGATCAGATCGGTGATCTCGGGCGCGATTTCCTTGATCGAGGATGCGTTCGAAGCGAGGCAGATCTTGCCGTATGCCAGGCTTTCTCCCACCGGCAGCCCCCAGCCTTCGTAAAGCGATGGATAAGCTGTCGCCAGGGCGTTCTCGTACAGCCAGCCGAGCGTGCCGTCGTCGATATTCTCGAGGATGTGAATATGCTTGTTCACCTTGGGGTCACCGAGCATCACCCGAGCCAGCTCGCCACCGTTCCAGGACACCGCCGACGATCACGAGATGAGGGCAGGCATCGCCCATCTCTTCGCGCAGAATCTGCCAGACGTCGTAGAGCAGTGCGTAGTTCTTGCGGAGGTGGATGCCGCCAACGCTCAGGATGAAGGAGCGATTGCCGAACAACCGGCGCGCCTGCTCGCCCTCGTCCGTGGTGGCCGTGTCGAGCGTGCCGAGCTCGTCGGCCAGCCGGATCTTGCCGATGACCGGCGGCACGATATCATGTGCCAGCGCGAACGCTGTCACATCGTTGCGCGTGCTTTCCGAATAGACGAGCAGCCGATCCGCGTTGGCAATCATCTCGGCGCAGTTCTGCTCCCACGTCGTGCTGTATCCGGCAAGATACCAGCGCGGGAACAGCGCCGGCGTCATGTCGTGCATCAATACGGACAGCGTGAGGGCGTTGTCCTGCGCCAGTTGCTTGAGTTCCAGCGAGTAATCGGCATTCTGCATCCAGCTGCTGCCGACCGCGATCAGATCTCCGCCATGGGGCAGGCGCAGTGTCGACCGTTCACCCAAATCGCGGGCCTTGAGCTGCCCGACATAAACGGACACCAGATCGTTCTCGATGACCTCGTGGGGCAATTCGACAAATCCGGTGGTCGACGAAAGATACATGACGAAACGCAGTCGCAGATCGGCTTGCTCCAGCAGTTCGAGCGCGATCGATCGCTCGACGCGGACAATCCCGGACAAGGTGGTCGAATTGTTGGCCCATGTCGTCACGTCGAGGATGATGTCGACCGGCTGGCGGGGAGCGGGCGGCGCCGGATCATCGTCCGGCGCCGACAGGATCGGATGTTGCCGTGCCAGAACGTCCTCATAGGCGTCGAGCGTTTCGCGCGCGTGCCGCTCCCAGGCATATTCCTCTGCCACTCGTTCGGCGAGCATCCGGGCCTGCACCGCATCGAGCGGGGTTTCCCATGCCTGCAGAACCGAACGACGGATGGAGGACATGTCGGCGGGATCGCAGTACCGCGCCTGCGTGCCGAAATATTCACGCTCGCCCGAGCGGTCGCTCAGGACCATGTTGGCCCCTGCGGCCGCCGCCTCGAGCGCCGCCAACGGCGCGCCCTCGGCCCAGCTCGGCAGGGCGAACACCCGCGCGCCAGCAATCGCCGAACGCAGCATCTCGGAGCCAGGATCGATCCGATCGATCATCAGCAGCTCCGGCCCGCCGAAGCGCTTCACCAGATCGGCATATTCGGCATGCGCGCCATGACCGACCAGAACCACCGGCAGCCCCGTTCCGGCGAGCGCACTGACGAGCATCAGCTGGTTCTTGCGCGGCTCGATCCTGCCGATGCACAGCACATAATCCCGCAGACCGTAGGCGTCGCGGAACAGATCGGGATTGCCACCACTGAAATAGGCGGCATCTACCGGGTTGCGAACAAGAAATTCAGGCGTGTCGGTTTCGCCCACAGTCCGGCGAAAAACGCGGCGCTCCGCTTCGCTCAGGAAAATCAAACCGTCGGACAGATCGGCGATCTCGCGGACCATGTCATGATAGCCGGGCTCGGGTTCGACCGGGGGGTGCAGCCGCTCGCGCTCGCACTGGATCTCGCCATGCCACCGCATCAGCGCGTCCGCTTCTTCCGGCGTACGGGCTTGACGGAACGTCCGCAACGCATCCGTCTGCCACAAGGGCCCTTCCGACAGGTCGAGCATGATCGGGGAGAATATCAGCGGTTTGGCGAGCCGTTTCGCCTCGCGCGCGACTGCGACCGCCGTCTTCGGCAGCCAGATATTGAAGCCATGGACGATGTCGGCCGAGGCCATGTCGCGGCCACGATTGTAGATCACGCTGGCATCCACGTTCAGCGCCCGCAGCGCCCGTGCCGTGTTCGGCACGCGTACACTCGGTCCGCCGAGCGTCGTGTCCTCGATGCCATGTGTCACCAGCGCCACCCGGCCCACGCGTCGCAAGCCCGCCATCGGCGCGACGACCGTCCCGCCAAGCGTGGCGATCAGCTTGCGGAACAGCTCGTCATGCTGCGCAGCCCAATTGTCCCACGTCATGTGCTCCACCGACGCGCGCAACTTCATCCGTTCGGCGCGCAGGTTCATCAGCACCTGGCGGAGAGACGCCGCATTGCCGCGCTCGAACGGGATGTGCGGGAAATCGGGCACCCAGCCTACAGTGGAGGCGATCACTTGCACACCGGAGGCCAGCGCCTCGAGCACGCTCATCGGCCCGCCCTCGTTGAGCGCCGGCACGAGGATGTAATCCATCGAGCGGTAGAAATCCGGCAGATCCTCGTCCGCCACATGCTCCGCCGGGCCGGGCCAGCTGGGGCCGGTGAAGTGCCATTCGATATCGGGCACGTCCATCACCGCGCTGACCAGCGCCTCGCCCTTGCGGCCGGTGTGGTAGGTGCGGCCGACCACCGCGATCTTCAGCCTGGGATGGAACATGTCGAGATCGACGCCCGGCATGATGCAGCTGTGTTGCGCCACCCCCAGCGCCTCTATCAGTCTGGCGGTGCCGCTCGACATCGAAACGGCGTGATCGACCTCGCGCGCCACCGCGTCGAAGCGCGCGCCCGCTCCGGCATCCTCCTCGCGGTGGGTGAACAAGGCGATCTCGATCGGCGATACGCGGGCGTTGCGGCAGCCGTAGGTGACGTAATACTGGATTGCGGCCGATGGATCCGGCGCCAGCCCGTAGGTGACATAAGGCAGCCGGTCGGCAATCTCCTTGGCCAGCCGCTCAAGGATCCAGCCCTTGTCGGACAACACGATATGGACCGACGGACGGCCTGCTGGCTGGGGGAAATTGTACGCGTTCATTTCGAAATGATCTTTCGGGATTCAGTTGCAAGTCACAACGTCAGGGGATGATCCGTCAGCGCAAGCGCTTCCAAGGCAAAGGCTAGCATGCGACGGTCCGCATTGCCCGGCAGCATGTCGCTCGGACGGCAGGCATCCGGAAAAATCATGCGCACGGCCAGCCGGCCTCCGGCGGCGGCAAGATCGACCGGAACCGACAGGCTGGCAGGACCGCCGAGCCCGACGGCAAAAATCTCGACGCCGCCCGCCATGATCGTCAGCCTCTGGGTGGTGACGCCGCCGGCCAAGAAGGGACGCAGCTTCAGGTTGAGCCAGCCTCGCGACGGTATTGCTGCGGGCAGGTCGATCTGGATCTCAGCCTGCACCCCCTTGCTCCAGCGATGGGCACGCTCGGCCGCGTTCCACCCGTCGCCGAGCAGCAAATCTCCGCCGCCGCCCTGGCCGAACCGCAATATGTCGCCGATGTTGAAAGCTGGTGGCTCCGCCGCGGCGATGAGAACAGCTTGTTCGAACGGCGCCGGCCGGTACGCCTCGCCTTCTGGCGCCAGCAGCGTGAACCGCACCTTCGCCCGATGCGGCAGGCCTTGGCCGAACGGCAGCATCACCGCCATATCGACCGGCGCGTCATACACGAGCTGTTCAAGGCCGAGGCCATGCTCCTGACGGGCGACGAGCGTGCCCTCGGCGGTCAATATCTCGCACGCCATGCGCAACTCCCCTGCGGCCTCGGCGGGCCAGGGGGATGGGCCGTCATTCACCAAGCGGATGCGCCGCGGGGCAGGATCGCTCAAGGTGGACGGCAACGGCACCAGCGGGCCGACGACGATCTTCTGCGGCATCTTCAACCGCGCCTGCGCCACCTCCTCAGCAAAGCCCGCTAGTATCTCGGCCACGGCGGCGGCTGCCGGCACCGCCACTGGATCGGGCAGGACGCACCAGAAGAAATCGACGACCCAGAGCTTGCGGCCCAGCCGTCGCGCCTGCGCCTCCGCCGCCGCCCGCACGTCCGGAAAGCGCGGACGATAGTCGTCGCCGCAGACGATGCCATTCGGCGTCAGCTTTGCCGTCCAGAAATCGATGTTCCGCGAGAGAACGGGGTCGTTATGGACAGCGTCCTCGTAATAGAGATCGACCGGACTCGACCAATCCTGCACGTCTTCCGGGCTATACGCTTTAATCGGAACTATGTTATCGCAATCGGCGAGATATTCGCGGAACTGCTCGATGCCATATTTGACGCCATGAACCTCTTCGAGCTGTCGAACACCCTCATTGCCCTCCCATGGATCCACACAATGGACGGTAGCATTGGGCGGCACACTTTTCGCCCACGCCCAGCTCGACAAGCCGAAGAGCGATCCGACTTCAACGACACAACCGCCATCCGGAACAAGGGCCGCGACTGCCTCAATGGCGCGAAGCTGGAACTCGGTGATTTGGCCGGGAATATCCAGACGATAAGGCACGCTTGATCCAATCAAAATAAATTATATGCAATCAAATTACAAAAGCATTTAGCGGTATTGCATCGCAATCTTGCTGCCTTGACGTGACGTGGTGAACGGCCCTTGCATCTGCCAAGACTAATTCGACAAAAAAATACAACTATGTCAATATGGTGCGAACTGCCGATCTAACCCATCCCGTCAGCTTGCCTTGAGGCCAGAAAAGCTTCGGCGCACGCGGCCCTGCAGCCGCCGTGCGGCGATAACCGTGGCATTGCCGTTGATCCTGTCACTGCCTGCTGAAAGGCGTTGCACCAGCACCTCGGCGGGGCAGGGAATCCCGGTCTCGGGGTCGAGGTAGCGAGGGTAGAGGATGAGCGCCGCCGCGACGAGTTCGTCGAGGCTGCGGCGGGCGGTGCGGCGCGGCGGCACCGGGCCGCGGTCGGTGGTCAGCCCGCAGCCGGCGTAGAAGGGGACGCCGTGGACGGTGACAGCCTTGCCGCGCAGCAGCGCCTCGAAGCCGGCGAGCGAGCTGTTGACGTGGAGCGCATCGACCATCGTGATCAGGTCGGCGATCGGCGTGTGCGTCGCCACCTCGTTGGCGAGCGCCGCCATGTCGGCGGCCGGCACGTGGCCGCGACGATGGCCGGCGAGCACATCGGGGTGGGGCTTGTAGATGAGCCAGGCATCGGGTCCCGCCTCGGCGCGCGCGCGGCGCAGCAGTTCGAGGTTGGAGGCCAGCGCGCCGCCGCTGGTGACCGCGCGGTCATCCTCCACCTGCCCCGGCACCAGCACATGCAGCCGCGCGCCACCGGGGCGGGGCAGGGGCACAGCCTCGCCGCGCGCATATTTGGACAGGCCATGCGCAACAATGGCCTCGCGGAGCCGCGCGGCGCGAGCGAGAAGGGCGGGCGGGAAGTTCCCCGCCTGCAACAGCTGTTCCAGCCCGCTCGGCCGGCGTGGATCGAAGTGCACGCCTTCACCATCGACGATGATCGACAGCGGCGGCACGCAATCCGCCCCCAGCCCCGCCGAGCGGATGAAGCCGTCCTCGACTTCGAGGAGCCGTGGCCGCTCGCGTTCGAGGGCGCGCGCCTGGGAGGTGGACAGCCGGGCACGCCAGATGGCAACGGCCTGCTCGCCGCCGGCGGGCAGCGTGCGCGCGAAATCGACCGGCTGGCCGCCCCACAGCAGGGGGGCAACGGTCGGTTTCTTCCAATAGGCGAAGCCCATTGCCGCCGTAATCGGCCGGTTGGTGTCGATCGCCTGCCGCCAGAAGCCGGCGAGCGCGATGGCGGCTTCGAGCGTGATGGCCTCCCCGCTGAACGGATCGATCCAGCGCCAGGATGCAAAATGATCGGCGACCAGCCGGGCAACCTCGTCCGCTCCCGCCTGGCGCTCGCGGCTGCCGATGCGCAGCGGCCGGCCGGCGGCAACCGCGAGCACGATGCGGGGATCATCGTCGGGCAGCCGCACTTCCTCGGCGCCGGCGAGCATGTGCCAGGGGTCGGCATCGGCGGGCCAGGGCTGGCTGCCCGCAGCGGGCACGGCATGGCCGTCGAGCACGAAAGGCTGTGGCGGCAGCACCGGCCGGGCCCCCCAATAGCAGCCGCCGACCCGCGCCGCAGCGAGCTGCGACAGGATGGATTGCACATCCACCACGCCGGCCTCGGCGGGGACGGCAAAGCATGGCCGCCGCGCGCCCGGAAACGGCGGGATGGCGAGCAGCGGTGCGGTGGGCGAAGTCATGGCTCGCGCCTTCACGCCAGTGCGGCGATGGCGATCAGCCGCTGCATCAGGCCCTCGAGCGCATCAAGCGGCACCATGTTGGGCCCGTCCGACAGCGCTGCCTCGGGGTCGGGGTGGGTTTCCATGAACAGCCCGTCCACCCCCACCGCCACTGCGGCGCGCGCCAGCGGCTCGACGAACTGGCGCTGGCCGAGCGAGCGATCGCCGCCGCCGCCCGGCAGCTGCACGCTGTGGGTGGCATCGAACACTACCGGCACGCCGAGCTCGCGCATGATGACGAGCCCGCGCATGTCCACCACCAGATTGTTGTAGCCGAAGCTGGAGCCGCGCTCGCAGAGCATCAGCCCGGCCGGATCGGCACCGGCAGCCTCCGCTGCGGCGCGGGCCTTGCCGAGCACGGCACCCATGTCGGCGGGCGCCATGAACTGTGCCTTCTTGATGTTGACCGGCCGGCCGCTGGCGGCGGCGGCGGTGATGAGGTCGGTCTGGCGCGCGAGAAACGCCGGCGTCTGCAGCATGTCCACCACTTGCGCCACCGGCTTCACATGGTCGGGCAGGTGCACATCCGTCAGCACCGCCAGCCCGGTCTCGCGGCGCACCTTTTCGAGCACGCGAAGCCCTTCCTCCAGGCCATGGCCTCGAAACGCGCTCACCGAGGTGCGGTTGGCCTTGTCGAAGCTCGCCTTGAAGATGACGCGCATCTGCAGCCGGTCCGCCATCGCGCGCAGCCGCTCGGCAATGCCGAGGCACAGCGCCTCGCTCTCGATCACGCACGGCCCGGCGATCAGGAAGGGCGGGGCACCCGCGGCGCGGTGGAAGCCGGCGATCATGCCGGCACCGCCTGTTGCGCGCGGCGGCGAAGCTGGGCTTCCACCAAGGGCCGGTCGCTGGGGTTGTTGAGCTCGATCAGGTCCCATGCGGGTGCCGGGCAGATGGCGACTCCCGGCGCGATGCCGGCCTCCAGAAAGCGCAGCTGCTCCAGCCCCTCCTGCCGCTCGAGCGGCGAGGCTCCGGCGGCGACATAGGCGGCAAGCGCCGCCGGGCGATAGGCATAGAGCCCGACATGGAGCAGCACCGGCGCCGCCGGCTCGGTGCCCGCCGGCACATGCGGGATGATCGACTTGGAAAAGTACAGCGCCCGGCCCTGCGCGGTGCAGACGACCGTGGTGCCGCCCACCCGGCCATGGCGGGCATCCTCCTGCAGATGCCCGAGCACCGCCGGGCTGGCCGGCACCGCGGCAGTCGCCATCGCAAGGTCGGGGTCGGCGGCGACCATGTCGATCACGGCGCGGACCATGGCAGGCGGGATCAACGGCGCATCGCCCTGCAGATTGACGACGATATCGGGCACCGCCGCCAGCCCCTGCAGCGCCGCCGCACAGCGCTCGGTGCCGTTGCTGCAATGCGCGGGCGTCATGATCACCGCCATGCCGCGCGCGCGCGCATGGTCGGCAATCCGCTCGTCTTCGGTGGCGACCGCCACTTCGGCGATACCCGGCACGGCAGTGGCGGCAGCCCAGGTCCAGTCGATGAGCGCCATCGTGCGGCCTTCGGGCCCGGCCAGATCGACAAGCGGCTTGCCGGGATAGCGGGTGGACGCGAAGCGCGCCGGAATGATGATCGCGATGCGGGGCACGGCTCAGCCGATCGGCTGCGGGGGTGCGGCAATATCGAAGATCTGCACGGCGCCGAGCGGGGCGAGCGGGGCGTCCTCGTCCACCACGAACAGCACCGTGATGAGATGCGCGCGCATCATCGCCAGCGCCTCGTCGATCAGCGCACCGCGGGGAATCGTCTTGGGGTCCGGCGTCATGATGTCGGCGGCGGTGCACCGCATCAGGTCGGGCGCCCGGCGACGCAGGTCGCCATCGGTGATGATGCCGACAAGCCGTTGCTCGCCATCGACGACACCGGTCATGCCGAGGCGCTTCTCGGTCATCGTCATCAGCACCGATGTCATCGGCGTGTCGGCGGCGACCAGCGGCAGACGGTCCCCGGCGTGCATCACATCGGCGACGCTGCGCAGCCGATGGCCGATCTCGCCACCCGGATGCAGCGCGCGGATATCGTGCCCCGAAAGCCCACGCGAGCGCATGACGGCAACGGCAAGCGCATCGCCCAGCGCCAGCATCATCGTCGCCGATGTGGTGGGCGCGAGGCTCACCGAACAGGCTTCGGGCACATCGGGGAGCTGCAGCCCCAGATCCGCCATGCGCATGAGGAGCGAATCGGGGTTGCGCGATACGCCCACCAGCCGGCAGCCGATTCGCCGGGCATAATGGCAAAGCGGCTGCAGCTCGGCCGTGTCTCCGCTGTTCGAGAAGACCAGCAGCAGATCGCCCGGCATCACCATCCCGGCATCGCCATGCGCCGCCTCGCCGGCGTGGACGAAGTTGGCGGGCGTGCCGGTGGCTGCCAACGTTGCGGCGACCTTGCGGGCGATATGCCCCGATTTGCCGATGCCCGAAACGATCACGCGCTGCTGGCAACCCAGAATCTCGCCGACCACGGCGGAGAAATCCTCACCGATCATCTCTGCCAGTGCGCTCAGTGCATTGGCTTCGAGTTCAATGACTTCGCGGCCGATCTTCTGGTGCAGTTCGCCTGTCAATCGCAACATGATGATACTCTCTTGCGGCGGCATGCTGTCATAACTCGTCCTTAATCCAGCGGTTCGTGACCGGTCAATCACGACGGATCGCACCTTGCTGCCGCTTGACACACCCGCCGCCAGGTCGTGAGTGCGCGCCGATGGCAAGCGCAGCTCCGATCCCGGCCGAAATCACCGGCCTGTTGTTCGATCTCGACGGCACCCTGGTAAACAGCAGCCGGCTGACGTGCGCGATCATCGATGCGATGCTGGCGGACCGCGGCATCGCGGTGGTGGCCGATCCGGCGGTGGTGCGAGCCATGGACGGCATCGGCGGGGAAGCGATGCTGGCGGCGGTGATGGGCCCGCACTGCACTGACCCTGCAGCCGAAATTGCCGCCTTCCGCGCCCGCCATGCCGTCGTGGCCACCCCGCCCGATCTCGCCTTTCCGGGCGTTGCCGAGGGGCTGGCCCGGCTGCAGGCTGCCGGCGTGGTAATGGGCATCTGTTCCAACAAGCCGCAGCCGCTGTGCGACAAGATCCTGCAAGATCTGGGGCTGGCGGGCCGTTTTCGCGCCATCATCGGCGCCAGCGCCGGCCGCCCGCGCAAGCCCGCGGCACACACCGCCCTGCTGGCGCTGCAGGCGATGGGCGCGGACGTACAGCGGACGCTCTATGTGGGAGACACGATGGTCGACGTCGGCACGGCGGCCGCCGCCGGCCTGCCGATCGCGCTCATGGCCTGGGGCTATGGCGTGGATGCAGCACGAGCGGGCGTGCCGCAGGCGCCGCTGTTCGCGGACATGCAGGCACTGCTCGACTTCGTGCTGAGCCGGCCCGCCGGGCCGTTGCATCAGGACACCGACTCCTGCTGATCGATGCGGGCAGCCACCCGGCCTTCGCGCTGCTCCTCGTTCCGCCGATCGATCCGGGTGCCGAAGGCACGGTCCCAGAACATCGCGGTGATCGCATAATTGCCTTCGGTCCGGGCGAAATGATGGCGCATGTGATTGCGCTTCAACAGCTTGCCGAGCCGCGTGCGACCGGGCCACTGGTGAGTCGTGTAATGCACGAAATCATAGCTGACATAGCCGATGATGAACCCGGCAAAGAACCAGATGCCTGTCGGGCCCATCAGTGCGTCGAAGGACAGGAAGAACAGCAGATGCACCGGAATGCTGACCAGCGGCGGCATCAGGTTGCGCAGCGGATCATTGGGCACGGCATGGTGATTGCCATGGATCATGAACAGCAGCGCAGCGAGCGGCGGCCAGTCGGATTTCCAGTGGAAGACATGGCGATGAAGAACATATTCGGTCAAGGACCAGAACAGCAGGCCGCCGAGCACCATGGCGCTCGCCTGCAAGACCCCCGCCGACCCCCAGGCCACCCAGAAGATGACCGGGATGGCGACCGACCACAGGCCGACGAATCCCGGAAAGGACAGCACCGTGAGCCGTTCAAGCCACGGATTTCGAAAGAGCCTTACTCGAGATACACCATCGGACAGCATGGTCATGGTTCAACAGGAAGCGCCTGAAGCTGTCAAGGAAGGTCCGGCAGAGCGGTTCTGCGCTGCGGCAATTCAGCAACAGTGAACCCGGTTGGTAAAAAACGGCAATAAACGGGACAGGGGAATCAAGCGAAAATTACGATTTTGTGACAGGCGACGCGTCCACTGCTCCAGATTGTTTTTGCAGCTGCTGGAACTTGTGACGCCCGCCGCGGTTTCAGCGCGCGAGTTCTGCCAGGATGGCGTGGTGAAGCTCGGCCGGGGTCAGGTCCTGCGGGCCGCCATCGCTCCTGCCGGAGCCGGCATCGGCGTGGAAGCGGAGGATGACATAGGGGGTGTGCCGCTCCCCGCCGGGCATCGACACGCCGGGGATGCTGGGCCGATGATCGCCGTAGAAGACGAGCAGTGCCGGCCGGCCGAGCCCCTGCAGCGCGTCGGCGAGCGCCGTCAGCATCGCGTCGCTCCGGCGCACCAGCGGCAGCCATGCGCCCTGCTGCTGCGCGTCGCTGGCCGGCCCGGGTGGCCAGGGGCCGTGATTCTCGATCGTCACGGCATGGATGAGCATGGGGGTGCGCGCGGCGCCGGCCAGCGCGATGATTCGGTCGGTGATCGCGGCATCGCTGACATAGCGGCCCTCGCCCGCACCGGGAGGGGGGAAGCCGGCCTCGCCGATGAGCTCGTCGAAACCTGCGGCGGGCATGATCCGGTCGCGGCCGTAAAAGCGCATGTCGTGCGGGTGGACGAACAGCCGCCGCCAGCGCTTCGGTCCGAGCCGGGCGGGCAGGGCATGGCTGGCCTCGCCGATGGCGGTGAGGAAGGGATCGAAGCGGCGAAAGCCGAGCTCGGCCTCGCTGCGGCCGAACAGCACGCCATATTCGGTGCGCATCGTATAAGCGCCGAAGCCCGACACGAGCAGCTTTCCCCAGCGGCTGGCGCCGGCCCTGGCACGCGCGAGGCCGGGCAGGGCGAGGGCGGCATCGCCATAGAGCTCCACCGGATCGGCAAAGGATTCGCACTGGACGATGACGATCAGCGAAATGTCGGTCTCGACCGGCGGCGCGGTGCATGGTGGCGGATCGGTCGCGCGCCGCCATTCAAGGCCGTGCAGCAACAGCGTGGGCAGCAGGCCGTGGCGGCCGACATTGGCATGGGTGTCGGGCACCACCGCGATCGGGGCGAGATGCTGCAGCAGCCAGAGCGCGGCGAGCGCGGCCGCCGCCACGGCACCGCCGATGACATGCGGAGCGGCCGCCGGCACAAACGCCGCAGCGAGCAGCGCCACCAGCAGCACAGCGCCGCCGCCAAGCAGCAGGATCTGCCACCGGTGCAGCGCCGACACATAGAATTGCGGGTGGCGGAAGACCGCGCCCAGCAGCGCCAGGTCGGAAAACAGCAGCGGCTCGCCGAGCACGGCGTTCTTGGCGTTGGACACGAGCGCCAGCGCTGCAACCAGAAGCGACGCAAACAGCGCCGCTGCGATCACATGCCCGCTGAGCGCGAGAAAGCCGCCGAACAGCGCCATCGTCATCAGCGCCAGCATGGCGGTGCCGGCTGCACTTCGGCCACGCCCGCGCGCGCGCGGCCGTACCGCCCTGTCGGCGAGCAGCGCGGTTGCCAGCATGGCTGCCAGAATCGATGCCAGTTCCATGCCTGCGGCGTGCTCCAGACCGTGCGCGCTGCATCCGCTCGCGGTCGGCCTGCATAGCGACACGACCATATCTTGTCATCACGCCAGCCCCCTTGCAGCCTGGTTGCGGCGACCGATATCGCTTTTCCAACGGCAACGACTGTGGCTATGGTTACCGGCCCCCTGCAGTAAGATTGTTGCGGAACCTTGAACGATGCTTGCCCGACCCCCTATGTCGCTCGTTGAAAGCGTGGCGGCTCCTGCATCCCTGACCGCCCTCCCGTCGCGCAGCGTGCTGCTGCTGCAGGGGCTGATGGGCCCCATGTTCCGGCGGCTGGGGCAAAGGCTGATGCAGGCCGGCCACACCGTCCACAAGGTCAACTTCAACGGCGGGGACCGTGTCTTCTGGCGGCTTTCGGGCGGGATCGATTATTGTGGCACGCTCGAAGACTGGCCGGCTGCGTTCACGTCGATGGTCGGCGCGCACGCGGTGACCGATGTGATGCTGTTCGGCGATTGCCGTGATCATCACATGGCCGCCATCCGCATCTGCCGGGATCTGGGCGTGGCGGTACATGTTTTCGAAGAAGGTTATATCCGGCCCGACTGGGTGACGATGGAGCGCGGCGGTGTCAACGGCAACTCCTCGCTGCCGCGCGATCCGGACTGGTACCGCCGTACCGCGGCGTCGCTGCCACCGGTGCCCGAGCATCGCAAGGTGCTGTCTTCGTTCCGGCGGCGCGCGATCGAGGGTCTTGTCTACAATCTCGGCGATGTCCTCAGCCGCTGGCACTATCCGCACTGGAGCAATCATCGCCCCTGGCATCCGCTCGTCGAGGGCGCGGGCTGGTCACGCAAGCTGCTGCGGCAGAAGGCGCGCAACGCTGCCGGCGCTGCCATGGCGGCGCGGATCGAGGCGCAGAACCAGGCATTCTTCCTGTTTCCGTTGCAGCTCGATTCGGATGCGCAGATCCGGATGCATTCACCCTTTGTGGGCATTGCCGATGCGCTCAAGGCCGTGCTCGGCTCCTTCGCCGCGCACGCAGCACCGGGCGTGCGGCTGGTGGTCAAGGAGCATCCGCTCGACAATGGCGTGCGCAACTGGGAACAGGAGACGCGCGACATCGCCGAGCGTTTCGGCGTTGCCGACCGGGTGGACTATCTGGCGTTCGGCGATATCGAGCGGCTCGCCCGGCTGTCGCGCGGCATCGTGACGATCAACAGCACCACCGGCACGCTGGGGCTGGCGATGGGGGTGCCGGTCGTCGTCCTCGGCCATGCGGTGTACGACATTGCCGACATCACCTTCCAGGACGGGCTCGATGCCTTCTGGCAGCGCCCGGTGCCCCCCGATCCCGAAACCTTTGCAGCTTTCCGCCGGGTGCTCATCGAGACCTGCCTGATCCCCGGCGGCTTCTTCTCCGACGAGGCGCTTGGCAAGGTGGTGGAGCATGCCGTCGCGCGCTTCGAAGGGCGGCCTCTGCTGCCTGAGTAACCCCGCGCTATTGCAGGGTGCGCACCTCGACCGGAAGGCCGAGCTTCTCGAGTTGCGGCAGCACCGTCTTCGCCTCTCCCACCACGACCCAGGTGAAATGGTCGGTCGAGAGCAGCTTGGCGGATTCGTTCAGCTCGGCGGTGGTCAGCGCCTGCAGCCGGTCGGTCAGCCGCGCGTGGTAATCGTCGGGCCGGCCGAGCACGGCGTTCTTGGCGAGCGCGCCGAGCAGCGCATTGCCGCTCTCGAAGCTGCCGGGCAGCGAGCGGATGCTGCCGTCGATCGCCTCGGCGCGCTCGGCATCGGTGAGCGGGCGGGACCCGCTGCCCAGCGCCGCGACATCGGCGATCATCGCCGCCAGTGCATCGCCGGTGCGGTCCGATTGCACTGGCGCCACGATCTGCAAGCTGAGCTGGCCGCTGGGGTCGGTGACGATCGAGCCGACGCCATAGGCCCAGTTCTTCGTCTCGCGGATATTGGTGTTGAGCCGCGACGAGGTGAGCCCGCCGAGCACGCTGTTGGCGGCCTGCAAGGCAATCGGATCGTCGCGCCCGCTCAGCGGCAGCAGCACGCCGCCGCGGATATAGCTTTGCGGGCTGCCGGGCCGATCGACAAAGATGATCTTCGGGCTGGTGGCAATCGACGCCACCGGCACGGCCGCAAGGCCGCGCGGCGTGGCCGGCGGCTGCCAGTCCCCGAAATGCCGTTCTAGGAGCGGCTTCAGCTCCGCCATGGTGATGTCACCCACCACGAAGAACTCGCCATTGTCCGGCCGGACCCAGCGCGCGTGCCAGGCTCTCAGCTCGGCAACGCCGATCGCCTTGACGCTGTCGACGGTGCCGGTCGTCGGCAGGCCATAGGGATGGCTGGCGCCATACAGCTCGGCGGGCAGCAGGCGGCCGGCAATGCTCGCCGGCGTGGTCAGCTCGCGGGCGATGCCGGTGAGGATCTGGCCGCGCACCCGCTCGGTCTCGGCCGCCGGAAATTCCGGACGCCGGGTCATGTCGGCGAAGAGCGCCATCGACGCATCGAGATTGGGCTTGAGCGCATCGAGGCTGACCGCGATCCGGTCCTGCCCCACGCCGGCACCCATGCTGGCGCCCAGCCGCTCGCGCGCCTCGGCAATCGCGGTGGCGCTGCGGCCGCCGGCGCCTTCGTCCATCAGTGCCGCAGCCATTGTCGCCAGCCCCGGCCGCGCCGGATCGTCCGAGGCCCGCCCGCCCTCGAAGCTCGCCAGGATGCGCACCGTCGGCACCGCATCGCGCGTGGCGAGCGCCACCTTCATGCCATTGGCCAGCGTCGCCCGCTCGATCACCGGGGCGGCGAGCACCGGCAGGCCCGTCACCGCCGGCTCGGGCATCCGCGCGACGCGCGCGATCGGCGCCGCGGCCGGCGCTGCCGTGGTGGCGGCGCGGAGTGCCGATTCCTCGGCCGCAGGGCGGGCACCCGGCATTACCGTCTGCCGATAGTCCCCGCGCGCCAGCCATTCGCGCGCCGCATCGCGCACCGCTGCCGGCGTGGCCTCGGCATAGCGAGCGAGGTCGGTCTTGAAGAAGCCCGGATCGCCCGCATAAAGCGCCCCTTCGGCCAGCGTCGCCGCCTTGCCGCCGAAGCCGCCTACCGCCTCCAGCCCGCGGATGGTGCCCGCCACCGCACGGCTGGCAACGCGCGCCAGCTCGTCCTCGGTAGGCCCCTCGCGCAGGAAGGTCGACACCGCGGCATCGAGCAGCGCCTCCACCGCCGCCGGGTCCGCACCCGGCGCCAGCGTGACGTTGATCGAGCCCCAGCCCACCTTCTCATAGGCTTGCGCGCCGCCGTTGACGCTCACTGCCAGCTTCCGGTCGCGCACCAGATCATTGTAGAGCCGCGACGAGGCACCGCCCGCGAGCACCGTCAGCGCAATGTCCGCGAGCGTCGATTGCGCATCGGTCTGCCCCGGCAGCGTCCAGGTCCGCGAAAGGCGCGGCGTCGGAATCGTGTCGTTCAGCGTCTCGCTGCGCGTGGTCGTCCAGCGCGGCACCGGCGCCGGGATGCGCTTCACCTCCGGCCCGCGCGGGATGGCGCCGAAATAGCGTTCCATCAGTGGCCGCGCGGCAGCCGCATCGATGTCCCCGGCCAGCACCACCACGGCATTGTTCGGGCCATAGTTTGCACGAAACCAGCTGCGCACATCGTCCATGCTCGCCGCATCGAGGTCGGCCATGCTGCCGATCGTCGAGTGCCGATACGGGTGCCCTTCCGGAAACAGCGCCTTCAGGGTCGCATATTGCGTCAGCCCGAGCGGCGCATTGTCCCCCTGCCGCTTCTCGTTCTGCACGACGCCGCGCTGCGCATCGAGCTTCTCCTGCGTCACCGCACCGAGCAGATAGCCCATCCGGTCCGATTCCACGAACAGCGCCAGCTCGAGCGCGGGTGTCGGCACATTCTCGAAATAGTTGGTGCGGTCGAACCAGGTGGTGCCGTTGAGCTGCGTCGCCCCGATGCTGTCGAGCTTCTTGAAGAACACGCCGTCGTTGTTCTCCGAGCCATAGAACATCAGATGCTCGAACAGATGCGCAAAGCCGGTCTTGCCCGCCGGCTCGTCCTTCGAGCCGATGTGATACCACACGCTCACCGCCACGATCGGCGCCTTCCGATCGGTGTGCACGATCACCCGCAGTCCGTTCTTCAGCGTGAAGTCCTCGTAGGGAATGTCCACTGCCTTCACCAGCTCGGCAATCGGCGCCGGCTCGGCCAACGGGACTGCTGTCGTCTGGGCGGCGAGCGGCGTCGTGCAGAGCAGGGTCGCCACAACCCCCAAACCAACCAGAACCCGCATCACTCTCTCCGCATAAACAAGCTGTTTGCACTCACCTAAGGTGCTTGCTAGCGTTCTCCAATGCGCAAAACATCCTTTCTCGGTGCCGCAGCAGCGGCCAGCCTCCTCTTTTCGCCCGGCAACGCCGCCGAGCCCGACCGGCTCGCCCAGGCGCTCGAAGGCCATGTCCGCTTCCTCGCCGACGATCTGCTCGAAGGCCGTGGCCTCGGCCAGCGTGGCCACGAGATCGCCGCCCGCTATGTGGCCTCGCAGTTCGCCTCGCTCGGGCTGCAGCCGGCCGGCAGCGAGGGCTGGTTCCAGCGCATCAGCTTTGCCGAACGCAGCTTTTCGAGCGACCGCGAGACGATGGTGCTCACCCGCGGTGGCCGCAAGACCGAGTGGCTCAACGGCAAGGACCTGGTGATGTCCCCCGGCAATGTCGAAGGGGCCGAAACCATCACCGCGCCGCTGGTCTTCGTCGGCTTCGGCCTGCGTGATACCAGCCTCGGCATCGACGATTTCGCCGGCATCGATGTGCGCGGCAAGATCGTGGTGGCGCTCAGCGGCGCCCACCCCGGCATGAACAGCGAAACCGCCGCCCATCTCGCGCGCACCAGCAAGGCAGTGACCGCGGTGCAGAACGGCGCGGTCGGCCTCATCCAGGTCCGCACCTTCCAGGAGCAGGGCCGGATTCCATTCGACAAGGTGGCGTCGCGCGGCCGCGCCTCGTCGCGCTCGATGCTCGGCCCCGATGGCGCGCCGCTCGGCGATGGCGCAGCACTCAAGGTGCGCGGCACGCTCGGGGAGGGCGCCGCCGTGGCGCTGTTCGAAGGCGCACCCATGAGCTTCCAGCAGGCGCTCGAAGCCGCCGCCAAGGGCCCGGTCAAGGGCTTCGATCTCCCCGGCACCCTCACCATCACCCGCGCCCAGAAGATCGTGCGCATCACCAGCCCCAATGTGCTCGGCCTCCTGCCGGGTGCCGACCCTCGGCTGGCGCAGGAAATCGTGCTGGTGCAGGCGCATACCGACCATATCGGCATCAAGGCCGATGCCCCGCCGGGCACCGACAACATCTACAACGGCGCCATGGACAATGCCGGCGGCACCGCCACCATGATCGAAACGGCGCGCATCATCGCCAGCGGCAAGCGCCCGGCACGCAGCATCCTCTTTTTCGGCACCACCGCGGAAGAGAGCGGCCTGCTCGGCGCCGATTACTGGAGCCGCAACCCCACGCTGCCGATCGGCCGGGTGGTCGGCGTCGTCAACATCGACATGCCGATCCTCTCATGCGATTTCGGCGATATCGTCGCCTTCGGGGCCGAGCGCTCGACGCTCATCGCCCCCGTCACCGCCGCCGCGCGCGGGGAGGGGCTCACCGTCTCCCCCGATCCGCAGCCCGAGGAAGCGGTGTTCACCCGCTCGGACCATTATCCGATGGTGCGCGCCGGCATTCCGTCCGTGTTCCTCAAGACCGGCCATTCCGACAGCAAGGGCGGCCAGACCTGCGGTGCCGCCGAGCGTGATTTCCGCCTCAACCGCTATCACGAGCTGGGCGACGACCTGAACCAGCCCTTCGACTGGACCGCGGCGGCCAAGTTCGCCCGCCTCAACACCGATATCGTGCGCCGCGTCGCCAATGGCAAACAGCGACCCCTGTGGTACGCCGGGGACTATTTCGGGGACAGTTTCGCCCCCACCGCCGCCAAGGCGAAACGCTAGCAGCGCACACCGGGGGGCAGGGGCATGGAAATCTCAAGGCGCGGGCTGATGGGCGGGGTCGCAGCGGGCGCCGCCCTCGCCGCCGCCCCCTCCTTCGCCCAGACTGGGGCAAGCCGCTTCCTCAGCTCGGACATCGGCGCGCTCAAGACCGTCCTCGTCCACTCGATCGTGCCGCAGGATGATGGCTTCGACCGCCTCTCCGAAAACGCCGTTCCCGGCCTTGAATCGGACATGGAGGTTGCCACCGAGCAGCAGGCCGGGCTGATACGGCTTCTCAAGGCGCAGGGCGCGCAGACGATCGAAGTCGCCGATGCCCTTGCCGGCGCCATTGCCGCGACACGGCGCTCGGGCATTTTCGAAACCTGGCTGCGCACTGCCTTCCCGGGCCTCGGCCTCGATGCCGACCGCGTGACCGCCGCCACCATCCTCGGCCGTGACCCCGCCATCCGCAACCGGCTTCGCGACGATGGCGACTATCGTCACTACGCCGATACCACGCTCAGCACGATGTGGACGCGCGACAGCGCCTTCATGGCACCCGCCGGGCTGGTGATGTGCCGCTCCGCCTCGGGGCGCCGCCGCCGCGAGAACATGCTGCTGCGCTTCTGCTATGCGCATTCGCCGCTACTGAAGGATTATCCCATCGCCTTCGACGCGCTGTCCGAAGGCATTTCCATCGAAGGCGGCGACGCCATGTTCGTCCGGCCCGACCTGCTGCTGCTGGGCACCGGCAACCGCACCGATCCGCGCATGGGGCCGCTGCTCGCCAAACGGCTCGATTGCGACGTGCTGACGGTGCAGACCTACAGCCAGGATTTCATCCGCCCCGATCGGCCGGGGCTGGAGTTCCCGGTCCAGCAGTTGCGCGTGCTGCTGCTCCACCTCGACACCTATTTCACGCAAGTGGCCCCCGGCCATGCGCTCTGCGTGCCCTGGCTGCTCGAGCAGGCCCATGCCGAGACAAACCCGCTCAGCCGCTTCGTCCGTGGTGCGCGCACCCAGGGCATGATCGATCCCGAAGATGCCGAGAAGTCGCTCGAGATGCTCAAGGAATTCGGCCGGGTGAAGCTGTGGAAGCGCGGCAGCGGCACCCCCGAAGATCTTGGCGAGATGAAGCTCGTCGATTATCTTCGCACGCAAGGCTGGAAGTTCACCTTTGTCGGCGGCGCAAGCCCCGAAGGCGATCAGGCGGTGTTCGCGCATTTCATGGCGACGGTCTATCCCGAGCTGCGGCGCCAGGCGGCAAACGTGGTGCAGGCCCGGCCCGGCCGCGTCATCGCCTATGCGGGCAACCCGATGACCAAAGCGGCACTGGAGAAGGACGGGCTGATCGTCGATACCTTCCCGGCGCGCGAGCTCTGGGCATGGCACGGCGGCCCCCACTGCCTCACCCAGCCGCTGCTCCGCGCCTGATCCGTTATTCTCCCCTCCCTTCCAGGGAGGGGTCGGGGGAGGGTTGTTGGAGCACGCTCAAGCCAATCCCGTAAAACCAACCCGTGGCCTCCGATCAACGGCGGAAGAAGCGCCGCTGGTTCATCGGCATGGGGGTCGTCTTCTCGCGGAAGACGATGCGGCCCTTGTCGAGGTCATAGGGGGTCATTTCCACATGCACCCGGTCACCCACGATCGAGCGGATGCGATTCTTGCGCATCTTGCCGGCGGTGTAGGCGATGATCTCATGGTCGTTTTCGAGGCGGACGCGGAACCGGCCATCGGGCAGGATTTCGGTGATTTCACCTTCGATCTTGATAATCTCTTCTTTTGGCATGCAGCTCAAAAGCCCCGAAGGGTGGTAGGTTGCGTCATGAAGGTCCGCCTTGTCGTGAATTGGCTGTGGGGGATCGAAACCCGCTACTCGGCCAGCGGGGATGCAGCGCCATGCGCCGAAAGGCGCAAAAAATCAAGTCGCGACGCCCAAAAGCGCAAAAAATCAAGTGGCGGCAATATCGCCGCGCGCAAATTCGCACTTCACCCTGCCGCCCGATTAGGGCAATCCCCAAGTCCGCGCCAGATTTGGCACCAACGGGGACGATCCATGAAAACCCGCGCCGCGGTCGCCTTTGCCGCCAACACCCCGCTCGAAATCGTCGAGGTCGATCTGGAAGGCCCCCGCGCGCACGAAGTGCTCGTCGAGATCATCGCCACCGGCATCTGCCACACCGATGCCTATACGCTCGAAGGCAAGGACAGCGAGGGCATCTTCCCCTCGATCCTCGGCCATGAAGGTGCGGGCATCGTCCGCGAAGTCGGCCCGGGCGTCACCTCGCTCAAGGTCGGCGACCATGTCATCCCGCTCTACACGCCTGAATGCCGCAGTTGCAAAAGCTGCCTCAGCCAGAAGACCAACCTCTGCACCGCCATCCGCGCAACCCAGGGCAAGGGCCTGATGCCCGATGGCACGAGCCGCTTCAGCTACAAGGGACAGACGATCTTCCACTACATGGGCTGCTCGACCTTCTCCAATTTCACCGTGCTGCCCGAGATTGCCCTCGCCAAGGTGCGGTCCGACGCACCGTTCGAGAAGATCTGCTACATCGGCTGCGGCGTCACCACCGGCGTGGGGGCCGCCATCTGGACGGCGGGCATCGAGCCGGGTGCCAATGTCGCGGTGTTCGGGCTCGGCGGCATCGGCCTCAACGTCATCCAGGGTGCGCGCATGGCGGGGGCCGACCGGATCATCGGCATCGACATCAACCCGTCCAAGGCCGAGATGGCGCGGCAGTTCGGCATGACCGCCTTCATCAACCCGCGCGAGATCGGGTCGGACAAGGTGGTCGCCGCCGTCGTCGACGCCACCGACGGCGGCGCGGACTACAGTTTCGATTGCACCGGCAACACCGAGGTCATGCGCCAGGCGCTTGAATGCTGCCACCGCGGCTGGGGAGAGAGCATCATCATCGGCGTCGCGGAATCGGGCAAGGAGATCGCCACAAGGCCGTTCCAGCTCGTCACCGGCCGCGTCTGGAAGGGCTCGGCCTTCGGCGGGGCACGCGGTCGCACCGATGTGCCGAAGATGGTCGATTGGTACATGGACGGCAAGATCGCCATCGATCCGCTCATCACCCATGTGCTGCCCCTGGACGACATCAACAAGGCGTTCGACCTGATGCATTCGGGCGAGAGCATCCGTTCGGTCGTCGTGTTCTAGGGGCTGTGTTCTGATGATCGAAACCCTCGCCTCCTCGGGCTGCCACGGCGGCCGCCAGTCTTTCCACGCACACCAGTCGCGGATCACCGGCACGCCGATGCGCTTCGGCCTTTTCGTGCCCGCCCATTCCGGTCCGCGCCCGGTGCTCTGGTGCCTCGCCGGCCTCACCTGCACCGAGGAGACCTTTGCCATCAAGGCCGGCGCCCAGCGCTTCGCCGCCGACCATGGGCTGATCCTCGTCACCCCCGACACCTCGCCCAGAAACCATGCCGGCGGCGATGCAGCCGATGATGGCAGCTATGATCTGGGGCAGGGCGCCGGCTTCTGGCTCGATGCCACGCAAGCGCCTTGGGCACCCAATTACCGCATGGCGAGCTGGCTGCTCGACGAAATGCCCGAGGTGCTGCTGCAGCTCGCCCCGGCCGATCTGGCGCGCCAGAGCATCATGGGGCACAGCATGGGCGGGCACGGCGCGCTCACCCTGGCGCTCAAGCACCCGAAGCGCTTCCGCTCGGTCTCGGCCTTCGCGCCGATCTGCGCCCCGTCCGAAGTCCCCTGGGGCGAAAAGGCCTTCGGCGCCTATCTCGGAGACGACCGCGCCGCATGGGCAGCGCATGATGCCTGCGCGCTCATCGCCGGCGGCAAGCGGATCGACGAGATCCTGGTCGATCAGGGCATGGCCGACCAGTTTCTGGAAGCCCAGCTCCGCCCCGAACGGCTGGAAGCCGCCTGCGCCCGCGCCGGCATCACCCTCAGGCTCCGCCGCCGCGCCGGCTATGACCATGGATACTGGTTCATCCAGACCTTCATCGAGGATCACATCGCCTTCCACGCCGAGCGGCTTGCATGAAGCTGCCGCTGGCAGGGTTGCGGGTGCTCGACCTCGGCTCGGTGGTGTTCGCCCCTTATTGCAGCCAGTGGCTCGCCGATCTGGGTGCCGATGTCATCAAGATCGAGGCGCCGGAGGGGGACAGCACCCGCCTCACCGGCCCCGCCCTCGAGCGCGGCATGTCGGCGCTTTATCTCGGCTGCAACCGCTCGAAGCGCGGCATCGTTCTCGACCTGAAGACCGCCGACGGCCGCGATGCACTGGCGCGGCTGGTCGATGGTGCCGATGTGCTTCTCCACTCGATCCGCCCGCAGAAGCTGGCAGCGCTCGGGCTGGCATCGGAGGCGCTGCTGGCGCGCAACCCCCGCCTCATCGTCGCCAACCTGCTCGGCTTCGGCGCCGATGGTCCCTATGCCGGGCTGCCGGCCTATGACGACATCATCCAGGGCATGAGCGGCATGGCCGACCTGATGGCGCAAAAGACCGGCGCCCCGCAATATCTGCCCACCATCATGGCCGACAAGGTGAGCGGCCTCACTGCCGCCATCGCCATCCTCGCCGCCGTGGTGCGGCGCACGTCAACGGGTGCGGGCGGCACGGTCGAAGTGCCGATGTTCGAGACGATGGTGGCGTTCAACCTCGTCGAGCATTTCTACGGCCACCAGTTCGAGCCGCCACTGGGCCCGCTCGGCTATGCCCGCGCCATGGCCCCCTGGCGCCGCCCGCTGCCCACCGCCGATGGCCATCTCTGCCTCATGCCCTACACCAATGCGCACTGGCGCGGCTTCTTCACCGTGGCGGAAGCGCCGCAGCACATCGAGGATCCGCGCTTTGCCGACATCGGCACCCGCACGTCGCATATCGAGCCGCTCTACGCCATCGCCGCCGATCTGGTCGCCGCGCGCCCGACCGCCTGGTGGCTCGCCGCCCTCGAAGCCGCGCAAGTCCCCAGCGCCCCCATGATCGCCCTCGATGCGCTCGAATCCGACCCCCATCTGGCCGCCACCGGCTTTTTTCAGTCCCTCGACACCCCCTCGGGCACCCTCAAATACCCCGGCGTGCCCGTGAAGTTCGACGGCCAGCGCCCCCCCATCGCACCGCCCCCCCATCTCGGCGAGCATACCGTGGCCGTCCTCACCGAAGCCGGATTCTCCGAGGAAGACATCGCCGCCCTGCTCGCCAGTCGCGCCGCAAGGGCAGGCTAACCCGCCTCTCCCGGTCGTTTCGCCCGCAAAGTCGGCGGTGCGGTGGCCGGGTTTTCGGGCCATGGATGGCGCGGATAGCGCCCCCGCAGATCCCGCCGCACATCGGCCCAGCTTCCCGCCCAGAAGCCCGGCAGATCACGCGTCACTTGGATCGGCCGCCCGGCGGGCGAGGTCAGCCGCAGCGTCAGCGGCACCCGGCCATTGCCCAGCATCGGATGGCGGGAAAGTCCGAACAGTGCCTGCACCCGCACGTTGACGGCAGGCCCACCTTCGGCCGCATAATCAATGGCATGCTGGCTGCCGGCCGGTGTCTCGAATTGCCGTGGCGCGAAGCGATCGAGCGCCTGTGTCGCCTCCCAGCCAAGCAGCGTCTGCAGCGCGGTGGCGAGCGCCTGGTCGGCAATCGAAGCCAGCCGACGCTGGCCATGCAATAGCAGGGCAAGCCAGTCATCGAGCGCTTCGAGCAGCCCTGAATCATCGAGAGCCGGCACGTCCAGCCCTGCACCAGCGGCAAAGGCGGCGCGGGCACGCAGCCCCAGGCTCGCCTCTCCCCACGCCAGCAACCCAAGCCCATGGGCGCGCACCCCGCCAAGAAGTGCAGCCTGCACCGCAACTGCATCCGGCCGCGCAAGTGGTTGACGTGCCAGCGTAATCGCCCCCAGCCGCCGCGTGGACTCGGCAATCACGCTGCCACTTGCCACATCGAAACCGAAGTGCGGCCGCGTCTCGATCCGCTCGCCGAGCATCGCCTCCACGCTGGCAGCCTCGATGGCGGCCCCCAGCAGCAGCCGTGTGCCGGCCGCAGCCCCGGCGGCATCGGCCACCACGATCCACTCCGCCCGCGCCAGTGCATCGTCGGTCGGCACGGAGACCGCCCGGCCATTGGCCATCAGATGCGCAGCCCCCCGCCGCCGCGCCACCCGATCGGGGAACGCCAGCGCCAGCAACCGGCCGACAAGATCCGCCGGCGGGTCGGTGTCCGCACCACCCCCGGCCGACCGCGCCCAGCGCGCGGCGAGGCGGCGGCCGGCGTCGGCACGCTGCCCGCGCTCCTGCCCCCAGCGCCGCAGCCGGTCATCGGCATCGAGGCTCCGCCCCCCAAGGCCGCGTTCCCCCAGCAGCACCGCCAGCAGCGCCGCCTGCCGGCCCCAGCCGCGCTGGCCGGCAAGGATGAGCATATGCCCCAGCGCCGGCGGCAACGGCAGCGCGGCAACGGCCTCGCCGTGCGGCGTCGGGCGACCATCGGCATCCAGAACACCGATGTTTTCCAATCGGTTGCGCGCATCTGATATGGCAGCGACGGGCGGCAGATCGAGCCAGCTCAGCTGCGCCGGATCGCGCACCCCCCACCGTGCAGTTTCCAGCAGCAGCCCGGCCAGATCGCTTTCCAGTATCTCCGGCGGGTCGAAGCGCGGTCGCCCGGCGGTCTCGGCCGCCTCCCACAGCCGCACCGCCACGCCGGGTGCCGTGCGCCCCGCCCGCCCGGCACGCTGGGTGACGGCGGCCTGCGAAGCCCGTTCGGTCACCAGCCGCGCCAGACCCACCGCCCGGTCGAGCCGCGGGCGCCGCGACAGGCCGCTGTCGATCACCACCCGCACGCCATCGATGGTGATCGACGTCTCGGCGATGCTGGTCGCGAGCACCACCTTGCGGCGGCCGGGCGGTGGTGGCGCAATGGCGGCGCGCTGGTCGCTGCCCTCGCGGGCACCATAGAGGCGGTGAAGATCGACATCCCCCGGCAGCCGGCCTTCGAGCCGCTCGGCAGTGCGCTCGATCTCGGCGGCCCCGGGGAGGAAAGCGAGCACCGACCCGGGCTCGTCGGCGATGGCGGCGCGCACCGCCGCCGCCATCGCATCCTCGATGCGCAACCCGGCATCGCGTCCGACATGCCGCAGTACCACCGGAAACATTCGCCCCTGGCTCTCCAGCCGCGCCAGATCGGGCACGATTGCCTCATAGGCCGCCCCATCGAGCGTCGCAGACATCAGCAGCAGCCGCAGATCGGGCCGAAGTGCTGCACGCGCATCGAGGGTGAGCGCCAGCGCCAGGTCGCTCTCCAGGCTTCGCTCATGCACTTCGTCGAACAGCACTCCCGCCACGCCGGCGAGTTCCGGATCGGCGACCAGCCTGCGGGTGAAGATGCCCTCGGTCATCACGATGATCCGCGTCGCAGCGCTCACCCGGCTGTCCATCCGCGTCTGATAGCCGATCGTCTGCCCCACCGGCTCGCCGGCCAGTTCGGCCATGCGCTCGGCGGCAGCGCGCGCGGCAAGCCGGCGCGGCGAAAGCAGGATCAGCGTGCCGCCAAGCGCCCAGGGTTCGCCGAGCAGGGCAGGGGCGATGGCGGTGGTCTTGCCCGCCCCCGGCGGCGCCACCAGCGCCACCGGGCGGTTGTCTTTGAGCAGTGCTGCAAGCTCGGGCAGGATGGCGGTGACCGGAAGCGACATGGAACATGCCTTACGGGAGGCAAGTGCTTCGGCAAAGCTGTCACCCAACTGTCATACTCAGGCGATAGGCGATGCGCAGCCGGGCATGTGCGCCGGCAACAGGGATTTGCGATGATGGGTTTCGGGGCGCCGGGCATGGGAGCGGTGCTGGCTGCGGTCGTGATGTCGGGCGGTGCGATGGCAGCTCCGCTGGCCTTGCCGATTCCGTCGGAGGCACCACAGCGGATCACCGCCGGCGATGACGTGTTCTTGCGTGGACTTGCCGATCGCAGCGGCACCACCGCCTTCACAGCGCAGCTGGCCGCCGCCGCGCAGGCGCTGCCCGAGATCGGCGAGCGCGCGCAGGATGTGGCAGCGGCCCAGGCGGTGCGCGATCAGGCGCGGTCGCGGCTGTTCCCCACCCTCGGCGTCGATCTGGTCGCCTCGCGCACCATCGCCCGCGATCTGCAACTGCCCACCACGCAGGTCGAAAACCTGGCGCCGCGCCGCCGCAACGATGTCATCGGCACCGTCGAACAGCTCGTCACCGATTTCGGCGCCAGCTCGGCGCGTATCCGCGCCGGCAATGCCGGCACCGATGCCGCGCGCGCCACGCTCGATGCCAGCCGCAACACCCAGCTGCTCGCCCTGGTCGACGCCTGGTACGATGTGCTCACCGCGCAGACCATTGCCGGGCTTGTCGAAAGCCATGTCGCGCGGATGCAGGCACTGGCGGAGGGGGCGGCGATTCGCTTCGAGCGCGGCGTGGACAGCGGCGGGGACGTGTCGCGTGCCCGCTCCTACCTCGCCGCCGCGCAGAGCCAGGCGGTGAGTGCAGCGCGCCAGCAGCGCAATGCCGAAGCACGCTATCTGGAGCTGTTCGCCGCAGCCCCCGGTCCGCTGGCGCGGCCGTTCCATGGCACCGGGCAGGAAGCGGACGCGGTTCGCCCCGAACTCGTCGCCGCGCGGGCGCAGGCGCGTGCTGCCGAAGCCGCGCTCGATGCCGCGCGCGCCGACCGGCTGCCGCGGCTCGACGCGCGAATCACCAGCGCCGGCTATGATGTGCTGCGCGGCACCACGCCGGCCTATGATGTGCGGGCGCTGCTCACGCTGCGCCAGCGTTTCTCGGCCGGTGGTGCGGAGGCCGCGCGCGTCGCCGAGCTTTCGGCGCGGCGGCAAGCGGCGGGGCTGGCGGTGAGCCGCATCGAAGCCGCCACCGGGCGCGAGCGCAGCACAGCCGAGGCCGATGTCGATGGCCTTGCCGCCGCCCTGCCGCCGCTCGAAGCCGCCTATCTCGAAAGCCGGCGTGCGCGCGACCTGTTCGCCGAGCAGTTCCGCGTGTCGCGCGGCCAGCTCTTCGATGTGCTTCGCGCCGAGCGGGACCTGCTCGATGCAGCACTCACCCTGGCGCGCACGCATTATGATCTCGATGTCGCGCGCTTCACGCTGCTGGCGCGCCAGGGCGGGCTGATCGAACGCTTCGGCCTGACGCCGGCCGTGATCACCGAGGATGACCGATGATGCGCCTGTCTCCCTGGCTTGCGGCACCGCTGGCAGCGCACCGCGCGACGTTCATCAAGGTCGGCATCGCCGCCGTTTTCACCAACGTCTTCGCGCTGGCAACGTCGCTCTATTCGATGACGGTCTACAACCGCATCGTCCCCAACAATGCCACCGATTCGCTTATCGCCTTGTCGATCGGCATGGCCATCGTGCTGGTGTTCGATTTCATCCTGCGGATGCTGCGCGGCTATTTCGTCGATGTGGCGGGGCGCGAAGTCGATGCCAAGCTTGGAGCCAGCGTGTTCCAGTCGCTGGTGTCGATGAAGCTCGCCAACCGCCAGGCTTCCAGCGGCGCCTTTGCCGGGCTGCTCCGCGAGTTCGAGACGCTGCGGGATTTCTTCGCCAGCGCGACCATCATGGCACTCGTCGACGTGCCCTTCGTGCTGCTGTTCCTGTTCGTCGTCTGGGCCATCGCCGGGCCGGTGGTGCTGGTGCCGCTGCTGATGATCCCGGTGGTCGTCGCCGCCTCGCTGGTGGTCCAGCCGGGGCTCGACCGGCTGGCCGGCAGCGTGCTGGGGGCAGGCTTCTCCAAGCAGGGCGTCATGGTCGAGACCATTTCCGGGCTGGAGACCGTCAAGGCGAGTGCGGCGGGCACGATGCTGCGCGGCCGCTGGCAGGCGGCGGTGCAGGAGAGTGCCGATGTGGCGCTGCGCAGCCGGCTGCTCTCGGCGTTTGCCACCAATGTCGCGGCCTCGGCGCAGCAGATCGTCTATGTCGGCGTCGTCCTCTACGGCGTGTTCCTCATCGCCGAGGGGTCGTTGACCAGCGGCTCGCTCATCGCCGCCTCGATCCTGGCGGGGCGCTGCGTGGCGCCGCTGGCGCAGGTGGCGGGGCTGATGACGCGGCTCAGCGGCACTCGTGCCGCCTATCAGCGGCTCGATGCCTTCATGTCGGCGGGCGGCGAGATGGCTGAGGGGGCGAATCCGGTGCGCCGCGCGCGGCTGGAGGGGCGGATCACCTTTCGCAACGTGGTCTTCCACTATCCCGGGACCACAACGCGCGTTCTCGATGACGTGTCGTTCGAGGTGCAGCCGGGCGAGAAGGTGGCGATCGTCGGCCGCGTCGGCTCGGGCAAATCGACCGTGGCGCGGCTGGTGCTCGGGCTCTACCAGCCGAGCGAGGGGCAGGTGCTTGTCGACGGCGCCGATGTGCGCCAGCTCCACCCCGATGATCTGCGCCGCAACATCGGCTCGGTGCTGCAGGATGTGACTTTGTTCTCGGGCTCGATCCGGGACAATATCGCACTGGAAGACCCGGCGATCGACGATGAGGAGCTGCTGCGCCTCGCCCGGATCAGCGGCACGCATGATTTCGTCGGTCAGCTGGCCGGCGGCTATGACCTGCGGCTGGCGGACCGCGGCGAGGGGCTTTCGGGCGGCCAGCGCCAGTCGATCGCCATCGCGCGGTCGCTCGGCGGCCGGCCACCGCTGATCGTGTACGACGAACCGACGAGTGCCATGGACAGCCAGTCCGAGAACGCGCTTGTCTCCCGGCTCGAGGCCGAGCTGAAGGACCGCACCTTCCTGCTCGTGACGCATCGCCAGCCGATGCTCAAGCTGGTCGACCGGATCATCATCCTGGCGAACGGCAAGGTCGCAGCGCAAGGCCCGCGCGACGATGTGCTGCGCTCGCTCGCCGTGGGGCAGAACTGAGATGGCAAACGTGATCGAAGCGACGCTCGAAGCTGCCCCCGACCGGCTGCTCGAACGCAATTTCGCCACCGTGCTGCTATGGGTGGTGGTGGCGCTCACCGTGTCGCTGCTGCTCTGGGCGGGGCTCGCAAAGGTTCAGGAGGTCGTGCACGCAACGGGCTCGGTGGTGCCATCGAGCCGGCTGCAGGTCGTCTCCAATCTCGAAGGCGGGATCGTCAAGGCCATCCTCGTCCGCGCCGGGGACAAGGTGAGTGCCGGCCAGCCGCTGCTGCGCCTCGATGCCACTGCCACCTCGGCGGATTTCGCGCGCGGCGACACGTCGATCGAAGCGCTGCTGGCGCGCGCCGCGCGGCTGGAGGCCGAGGCGCGCGGCCGCCCGCTGCTGTTCCCGGCCGGGCTGGAGATCTCGGTCCCGACATTGGTCGCAAACGAGCGGGCGCTGTACAATGCCCAGATCGCCAGCATCGCCACCGAGCGCGAGATCGCTCGCTCGCGATTGTTGCAGGCCGAGCGCGCGGCTGGGCAGGCACGGGCGGAGGCGGAGTCGCAGGGCGAAGCGCTGGCGCAGGCACGGCGCGAAGTCGAGATCCTGGAGCCGCTCGTGGAAAAGGGTGTCGAGCCGGCGATGTCGCTGGTGCGCGCGCGTTCCGCCGAGCGCCAGGCGACAAGTGCCCGCGAAGCCGCGGCCGAGGCGCTGCGGCGCTCGGAGGCAGCGCGGCGCGAGGCCGAGGCGTCGATCCGCAGCCTCGAGCAGCGCTTCCGCGCCCAGGCGTCGGATGCGCTGGCTTCGACACGCAGCGAAATCGCCGCGCAGAGCGCCAGCCTGCCGGCGCTGGCCGACAGGATGCAGCGCACCGAGGTGCGGGCACCGGTCGCCGGCGTGGTCGGCCGGGTGCTGGCAACGACCGTCGGCGGCTCGATCCGGCCCGGCGAGCCGTTGGTGGAGGTGGTGCCGGCGGGTGATTCGCTGGTCATCGAAGCGCGCGTGAGCCCGGCGGACATCGCCTTTGTGCGGCTGGGACAGGGCGCCAATGTAAAGATCAGCGCCTATGATTATTCGGTCTATGGCACCCTGCCGGGCGTGGTCGAGCGCATCGCGCCCGATGCCGTCACCGACGAGCGTACGGGGCTCTCGCATTTCCTCATCCAGGTGCGCACTCGGGCCTCGGCGCTCACCGGGGAAGACGGTGCCAAGTTGCCGATCGGCGCCGGCATGATCGCCGATGTCGATGTGCTGGGGCGCGATCGCAGCGTGCTCAGCTACATCCTGACGCCGGTCACGCGCCTGCGCGACAATGCGTTCCGCGAAAAACTCTGAACCGCCGCATCACTGTCATCTATCGTTCACAATGTGTTTCTATGCCGAAACGGTGGGAGGGAAGGCACGCGGTGGGCGCGGGCCGGGCATCCCGGTCTGTGATTTCGTCCAAGGGGTTTCATAATGGCTGTTCTCGGTGATCTGGCGCTCGTCGGCTATTCGGCTGATGCCGCAGGCAAGTCTTTCTCCTTCCTGCTCCTCGCCGATCTGTCGGGCGAGACGATCTTCTTCACCGACAATGGCTGGCTGGCTGCCGGCGGCTTCCGCTCCGGCGAAGGCACTGTGAGCTATGTGGTACCGGCAAACACCCCGGCCGGCACCGTCGTCACCATCTCCGGGCTGACCGGGCAGTTCAACCCGGCGGTCGGCGGCGACCAGATTCTCGCGTATGTCGGCTCGGCCGCCAGCCCCACCTTCCTGTTCGCGCTCGATTTTGCCGATGGCAACAGCACCTTCGCCGGCGACGCCACCAATTCCAACACCTCGGCTGTGCCGACGGGGCTGACCTTCGGCACCAACGCACTCGCCTTCCCGCTCGACAATGGCGCCTATACCGGCCCGCTCTCCGGCTCGCGGTTCGAGATCCTCGCCAACATCGCCAACACCGCCAACTGGACGCTGGATGACGCAAACCCCGTTGCCTATCCGCCGGCCTTCAGCATCGGTGGCGGCGGCGAGACCGCAGTGACAATAAACGACGTCAGCATCGTCGAAGGCGATGCCGGCACCTCGACCCTCACCTTCACCGTCACCCGCGCCGACAACGACGGCGCCTTCACCGTCGATTATGCCACTGCCGATGGCACCGCCACCGCCGGCAGCGATTATGTAGCAGCAAGCGGCACCGTCAGCTTCACCGCCGGCGGCGCGCTGACGCAGACGATCAGCATCACCATCAACGGCGACACCATGACCGAGGGCAACGAGACCTTCACCGTGGCGCTCTCCAACCTCGTCAACACCACCGGCACCGCGGCGATCACCGATGCCAGCGGCACCGGCACGATCATCAACGACGATATCAGCCTCATCGGCATCCACGACATCCAGGGCGCCTCGCACACGTCGCCGCTCGTCGGCCAGACGGTGACGACGCGCGGGATCGTGACCGCGGTCGACACCAACGGCTTCTACTTCCAGACCCCCGATGCCGAGATCGATGCCAACGATGCCACCTCGGAAGGCCTGTTCGTCTTCACCAGCAGCGCCCCCACCGTCACCGTCGGCCAGCTCGTCACCGTCACCGGCGCGGTTGCCGAGTTCATCCCCGGCGGTGCGGGCACCAACAACCTCTCCACCACGCAGCTCACCGGTCCGGTCATCAACGTCATCAGCAGCAACAATCCGCTGCCCACCGCGACCATCCTCGGTGCCGGCGGCCGCATGGCGCCGACCGAGATCATCGACGACGACAATTTCACCAGCTTCGATCCGGCAACCGACGGCATCGACTTCTTCGAGAGCGTCGAAGGCATGCTCGTCACCGTGCCGCAGCCGCTGGTCGTGGCCCCCACCACGAGCAACGGCGAGATCTTCACCGTTGCCGATCTTGGCGCCAATGCCTCGGGCCTCTCGGAGCGCGGCGCGCTCGTGTCGCGCAGCAGCGTGGGCGATGGCCTCAATGTCACCAACACCGGCCCGGGTTCGGACTACAACCCCGAACGCATCCAGATCGATGGCGACGCCTTCACCCCCGGCGGCGCCAACAGCATTCCCTTCGTCAACACCGGCACCGTGCTGGGCGACGTCACCGGCGTGGTCGCCTACAACTTCGGCAATTACGAGGTCCTCGCCACATCGGCCGTCACCGTGGCGACGCCGTCGATCCTCACCGACGATGTGACGACGCTGACCGGCAACGCCAACACCCTCACCATCGCCAGCTACAATGTCCTCAACCTCGATCCGGGCGATCCCGCGGCGCGCTTCACCAACCTTGCCCTCGATATCGTCGGCGGCCTCGGCTCGCCCGACATCATCGCGCTGCAGGAAATCCAGGACAACAGTGGCCCCAGCAACAATGGCGTGGTCTCGGCCAGCATGACGTTGCAGATGCTCGCCGATGCGATCAACGCCAATGGCGGCCCCACCTACACCTTCATCGACAACCCTTTCATCACCAACAACACCAATGGCGGTGAGCCCGGCGGCAACATCCGTGTGGCGTATCTCTACAATGCAGCGCGTGTCAGCCTCGTCGAAGGTTCGCTCGCCACCACGCCCGATGCCGCCATCGATTTCGCCGGCTCGCGGCCGCCGCTCATCGCCACCTTCGATTTCGAGGGCGAGCAGGTGACGCTCATCAACAATCACTTCACGTCCAAGGGTGGCTCGTCGCCGCTGTTCGGCGCGGTGCAGCCTTCGGGCAATGGTGGTGCGGCCGACCGGCTGGTGCAGGCGCAGAATGTCGCCGACTATGTGGCCACGCTCGATCCGGGCGCCAAGGTCATCGTGCTCGGGGATCTCAACGAGTTCGCCAATGAGGAATCGCTTGCCCCGCTCACCGCGGCCGGCCTCGGCAACCTGTCGCTCACCCTGCCTGCCAATGAGCGCTACAGCTACAGCTTCGACGGCAATGCCCAGCAGCTCGACCAGGTGTTCGTGAGCGGCGCGCTCGACGGCATCGCAGCGATGGACATCGTCCACCTCAACTCCGAATATGTGGCGACGAGCACCTCGGCGGCCGACCATGACCCGATCGTGATCGCGCTCACCTTCGCCCCCCCGGTGCCGTTCGGCCAGCCGGGCGACATCGCCTTTGTCGGCTTCAACGCCGATGGCAATGACGATCTGGCGTTCGTGGCGCTGAAGGCGATTGCCGCCGGCCAGGTGATCTACTTCAACGACCAGGAATGGCAGGGCACCGCATTCAACACCGGCGAAGGCCAGGTCACATGGACTGCCTCAGCCAATATCGCCGCCGGCACGGTGGTCACCATCAACAGCTTCAGCAACGCGCCGGTGAGCAATCTCGGGACCACGAGCGGCTCCTCGGGCCTCGGCAGCGATGGCGAGATCGTCTACGCCTATGTCGGCGCGCCCTTTGCGCCGACCAGCTTCCTCGCCGCCATCGCCAATGACGGCTTTGCGGTGTCCGGTGGCACGCTCGACGGCACCGGGCTGGTCGTCGGCGAGACCGCCATCGACCTCTCCAACGGCGGCACCAATCCCGGCGAAGACATCGGCGTGTTCAATGGCGAGCGCTTCGGCGCCACCAGCTTTGCCGACTATCTGTCGATCATCAACAACCCCGCCAACTGGCTGACGCAGGATGGCGCCGGCGACCAGTCGAACGACGGCATCGGCCCCGATCTGCCCTTCGAAACCACCGCTTTCATCCTCGGCGGCGTGGAAACCCACTCGGTCGGCTTCCAGCCGAACGCGGTGGCGCAGGCCGAAGGCGATAGCGGCACCACCGCCTTCACCTTCACCGTCGCGCGCACCGGCGGCACCACCGGCGTGTTGGACTTCAGCGGCACCGTCATGCTCGGCAGCGCCGACGCCGATGATTTCGGCGGCATCGCACCCACCGGTTTCAGCGGCCAGATCGCGGCTGGCGCGACCAGCGCCACCGTCACGATCAACGTCTCCGGAGACACCGTCATCGAAGCCGATGAGGACTTCACGCTCACCCTCACCAGCGTGACCAACGGCAGCGGCATCGCCGCCAGCATCGGCACCGCCACTGCCACCGGCACGATCACCAACGACGATGCTCCCGCTGCCGATTTCGCCCCCGGCGATCTCGCGTTCGTGGGCTTCAATTCGGACGGCGCCGACAATCTGGCGCTCGTGGCGCTGAAGGCGATCGACGCCGGCACCGTGCTCTATTTCAGCGACAATGAGTGGAACGGCACCGCCTGGACCGACCTCAACGAGAGCAGCTTCGCGCTCACCCTCACCAGCAGCGTGGCCGCCGGCGGCATCATCAAGCTCGACAACATCAGCACGGCCGCATCGACCACGAGCAACGTCGGCACCGTGGCGAGCGTGGCGGGCGGCGGTGGCAACCGCGGCCTCGCCAACGCCAACGAGCAGGTCTACGTCTATGTGGCCGACGCAGCGGCTCCGCTCGCCCCGACCGCCTTCCTCACCGCCGTCTCCAACGACGGCTTTGCCGGCGCGCTGCTTGCCGGCACCGGCCTTGTCGCCGGCCAGACCGCGCTCGATCTCGCCACTGTCGATGCCGGCGCCGATATCGCCGCCTTCACCGGCGCGCGGAACACCGCGGCGAGCTTTGCCGATTACCTTCCCATCCTCAACAACGCCGCCAACTGGGCGACACAGGATGCCGCTGGCGATCAGTCCGCCGATGGTATCGCCCCCGACGTGCCGTTCAGCAACGAAGCATTCACCACGGCGGGTCCCGGCCTGTCGATCGGCGGCATCGACGTCTACGACGCCGCGTCCTCGCTCGCCGGCAGTGTCACCACGCCGGTGGCTACCGACGATCTGGTGCTGGTGCGGCTCGGCTCGATCCAGGGCGGTGTCGCTGGCGCCGAGAGCATCGCCTTCGCCAACGGCCGTGTCTATGCGACCAGCGGCAACGGCGATGCCATCAACATCCACAGCGTCACGGCACAAGGCACGCTCGTCAACGAGGCACCGATCCTGCTGGGCGGGCTGCCGTCCTATGCACCGAGCGGTGTCACCAGCGTCGATGTCAGCAACGGCATTATCGCGGTGGGTTATGCGAACATCGATCCGGAGGCCGCGGGCTTCGTGGCGCTCTTCAACGCCGCCGACAACAGCCTGATCAAGACCATCCAGGTCGGCGTTCTGCCCGATGATGTCACCTTCTCGCCCGATGGAGCCAAGCTGCTGGTGGCCAATGAAGGCGAGCCGCTTTCGGCGCAGGGCAGCATCAGCATCATCGACATGAGCGGCGGTGCGGCCAATGCTGCGGTCAGCAACACGATCAGCTTTGCGTCGCTGAACGGCATGGAGGCGGCGCTGCGGGCCCGCGGTGTCGCCATCGCGCCAGGCCAGCCGGCCGCCGGCGACATCGAGCCCGAATATATCACCATCTCGGCCGATGGCACGCGCGCCTATGTCACGCTGCAGGAGGTCAATGCCGTCGCGGTCATCGATCTCACCAATCCGGCGGCCGATCGGCCGCTGGCGATCCAGCCGCTCGGCACGATCGATCGCAACCTGCCGGGCAATGCGCTCGACACCTCGGACCGCGATGGTGGCATCAACCTGCGCAATGTCGATATCCAGAGCCTGCCGCAGCCCGATGCGATCGCGACGTTCGATGTCGGCGGCGTGAGCTACTTCATCACTGCCAACGAAGGCGATTCGCGCGTCAACGTCCCCGATTCGGTGCGCCTGTCGTCGAGCAGCTATGTGCTCGATCCGATCCTCTTCCCCAACGCGGCGGCCATCAAGGCCGATGCCGATCTCGGCCGCCTCAACGTGCTGACGACGATCGGCGATACCGATGGGGACGGTGATTTCGACGTCATCCACACGCTCGGCGGCCGCGGCGTCTCGATCTTCCGTCAGGAGGCCGATGGCAGCATCACCAAGGTCCGCGAGACCGGTGGCGAGTTCGAAGCCATCATCGCCGCCACCAACCCGGCGATCTTCAACTCGAACCAGAGCACCAACCCGAGTTCGCTCGACACCCGGTCGGACGACAAGGGCCCCGAGCCCGAAGGTGTTTCGATCGGCGTGATCAATGGCCGGACCTACGCCTTTGTCGGGCTGGAGCGTGTCGGCGGCTATATGGTCTATGATGTGACCGATCCCGCCAATGCCACCTTCGTCACCTACAAGCCGCAGACCGCCGACGATCTCGGGCCGGAAACGAGCGTTTTCGTGAGCGCTGCGGACAGCCCCACCGGCCAGTCGCTGCTGCTGAGCGCACAGGAGATCAGCAACACCGTGACGCTCTATTCGGTGCAGGCGCAGACGCAGGGCGATGACGTCCTCACCGGCGGCGCCGGCGACGATGTGTTCAACGGCCGTGGTGGCAACGACATCATCTTCGGGCGCGGTGGCAACGACCGCATCGATGGCGGTGCCGGCAGCGACGTCCTCGATGGCGGAGACGGTATCGACACCGTCAGCTATGCCAGCGCCACTGGTGGCGTGCGCGTCAGCCTGATGAGCGGCACCGGCTTCGGGCCGGGCGGGGATGCCGATGTGCTGCGAGGCTTCGAGAACATCCTCGGCTCGTCCTTCGATGACGTGCTGTTCGGGGACAAGTTCGACAACATGATCGAGGGCGGCGCCGGCAACGACGTGCTGATCGGCGCGCGCGGCAACGACATCCTGATCGGCGGCGATGGCAGCGATGTGCTGCAGGGCGGTGTTGGCGCCGACATCTTCCGCTTCGACAGCGTGTCGGATGGGGCAGTCGATATCATCACCGACTATTACTTCACCACCGGGGACACGCTCGTGCTGGGGGAGGGGGTCACCGTCTCCAAGGTCCAGGTCTCCTACCTCTCGACCGGACAGGTCGCCAACGAAGTGCCGACCTACAACAAGGAAGGCTCGCTCGACCTGGTGCTGACGCTCACCGGCGAGGGCGGCACGCAGACGCTCAAGATCGTCGATGCCTACAGCTTCGGCAACAACGGCTATTGGGAAGGCGTGCTCGGAATGGACCTCGAATATGCCCGCCCGGCCTTCGGCACGCCCGATCTGGTGACGATCGGCTGACCGCCATCAACCGAGGACAGCGCCGCCGCCGGCTGAAACCGGCGGCGGCGTTATCCCCATTGCTTTTGGCCGTCCGTATTTGCACTCTGCCGTGCGCACACCGCACCGCAGGGGTATCATGAACGTTCAAACTATCGCATCGCCGCTCAACCGGCGCGCTGCTCTCGGCCTGCTGGCCGCCGGCATCGCGGCGCCGCTTGCCGCGGGCCAGTCCGGACCCGCGCTCACGCCTGCCGCGCGCCTGCGGGCGCTGATCGATGCAAGCTCGGCGGCCGAACTGGCGCTCGATCCGCTCGGCGAGCCCGGCCGGCCGCGCCCGGCGGGCACCGCGGTGTTCATCGATCCGCTCACCGACGCGCATGCCGATGCCGTGCTGGCGAACAAGCGCCGCGAGCTCGCCGAACTGCAGGCCATCGATCGCGGCGCGCTGACGGCCATGGACGCCATCGCCTATGATGTCTTTGCCTACAAGCTGCAGACATCGCTCGGTTTCATCACCTCCGGGCTGGCTGCAATCCAGCGCGAGGCGCCGCTCAACCCGTCGTTCGGGCTGCATGTCTCGATGCCCGATTTCGTCTCGGGCGCCGGCGCCGGCTTCGCCACTGTCGGGGACTATGAGGCGGGACTTGATCGGCTGACCGGCTTCACCGGCTTCATGGACACGACGCTGGTGCGGCTGCGCCAAGGCATGGCCGCCGGCCGGGTGCAGCCGAAGATCATTGTCGAGAATGTGCTCAAGCAGGTCGATGCGATGCTCGCACTGTCGGTGGAGGCGACGCCCTTCTACGCTGCCATCACGCGAATGCCCGCAGATTTTTCGCCGGCAGACCGCGTGAGGCTCACACAAGCCTACACCCAGGCAATCGCCGGGCAGGTGCTGCCGGCCTTCGCACGCTGGCAGGCGTTCCTCACCAAGGATTATGCGCCAAAGGCGCCGGACGGCCCCGGCCGCGCCTCGATGCCCGGCGGCGACCGCCTCTACGCCGCCGAGCTGGCCCGCCACACCACCACGAGCATGGGCGCCGATGCCATTCATGCGCTGGGGCTGCAGGAAGTCGCGCGCATCCGCGGCGAGATGGAGAAGGTGCGCGGCCAGGTCGGCTTCAAGGGCGATCTCAAGGCGCTGTTCGAGCATGTTCGCACCGATCCGAAATTCTACTGCAAGGACGAGGCCGAGCTGCTGGCGCGCTTCGCCGAGATCGAGGGCCGCATCTGGAAGGGCATTCCAGCCCTTTTCCACAACCGCCCCAAGGCGCCGTTCCGCGTCGCCGGGCTGCCGGCACTCGGCGGCCAGCGTGGCACCGGTTACTACAAGCCCGGCCCGCCCGATGGCGTGACGCCGGGCACGCTATTCTTCAACATGGCCATGCTCAACACCCGGCCGATCCCCACGCTCGAAACGCTCACCCTGCACGAGGGCATCCCCGGCCATCACTTCCAGATCACGCTGGCGCGCGAGAACACCAGCCTGCCACCGCTGCTGCGCTACGGCTCGACCACCGCCTATTCGGAAGGCTGGGGGCTCTACGTCGAATCGCTCGGCCGCGAACTCGGGATGTTCAAGGACCCCTGGCAATGGTTCGGGCATCTCGACATGGAGATGCTGCGCGCCGTGCGACTCGTGGTCGATACCGGCCTCCACGCGCGCGGCTGGAGCCGGCAGCGCGCCATCGATTTCATGATGGACAACACCTCGATGGCGCCGCGCGACGTCGCTGTGGAAATCGACCGCTACATCGCCCAGCCCGGCCAGGCCTGCGCCTACAAGATCGGCGAGCTGACCTTCGCCCGCCTGCGCCGCGAAGCCACGGCAGTCCTGGGCCCCCGCTTCGATGTCCGCGATTTCCACGGCCAGTGCATCGATACCGGCGGCATGCCGCTGGCGGTCCTCGAAGCCAAGATCACCGCCTGGATCAAGG
Organism: Polymorphobacter multimanifer; assembly: GCF_014205635.1. Classification (GTDB taxonomy): domain Bacteria; phylum Pseudomonadota; class Alphaproteobacteria; order Sphingomonadales; family Sphingomonadaceae; genus Sandarakinorhabdus; species Sandarakinorhabdus multimanifer. The sequence continues at coordinate 50,064 of NZ_JACIIV010000017.1, read as the reverse complement.
CGGGCGGCGGCCGACAGGCCTGAGCTTGCCTGCCAGCGCCTGCCCCGACTAGATGACACCATGGCCGGCACCAGACCGGCAGGGAGAGTGATCCATGCGCGCAATCGACCATTTCATCGACGGCGCTGCCGTTTCCGGCACATCGGGCCGTTTCGCCGATGTGTTCGATCCCAACAGCGGAGCCGTGCAGGCGCAGGTGGCGCTGGCATCGGCGGCCGAGATGGACGCCGCCATCGCGTCGGCGGTGGCCGCGCAGAGGGGCTGGGCCGCCACCAACCCGCAGCGCCGGGCGCGCGTGCTGTTCGAGTTCAAGCGCCTGGTCGAGCGCGACATGGACGAACTGGCAGCACTGCTCTCCTCCGAGCACGGCAAGGTGATTGCCGACAGCCGCGGCGACATCCAGCGCGGCCTCGAAGTCATCGAGTTCGCCTGCGGAATCCCGCATCTGCTGAAGGGCGATTTCACGCTCGGCGCGGGGCCGGGAATCGACGTCTATTCGATGCGCATGCCGCTCGGCGTCGTCGCCGGCATCACCCCGTTCAACTTCCCCGCGATGATCCCGATGTGGATGTTCGGGGTCGCGATCGCCTGCGGCAACGCCTTCATCCTCAAGCCCTCCGAGCGTGATCCATCGGTGCCGGTCAGGTTCGGCGAACTGATGATGGAAGCCGGGCTTCCCCCCGGCATCCTCCAGGTCGTCCATGGCGACAAGGCCGCAGTCGATGCCATCCTCGACCATCCGGACATCAAGGCCGTCAGCTTCGTCGGCTCGTCGGACATCGCGCACTATGTCTATTCGCGCGGCACCGCCAACGCCAAGCGCGTCCAGGCGATGGGGGGTGCCAAGAACCACGCCGTCGTGCTGCCCGACGCCGACATGGACCAGACCGTCGCCGATCTCGTCGGTGCCGCCTTCGGCTCGGCTGGCGAGCGCTGCATGGCGCTGCCGGTGGTGGTGCCGGTCGGCGCCGCCACCGCCGACACGCTGCGCGAGGCGCTGCTGCCCGAAATCGCAAGATTGCGGCTCGGCGTGTCGACCGACAAGGATGCGCACTACGGCCCCGTCGTCAGCGCCGCCCACAAGGCGCGCATCGAGAATTACATCCAGATGGGCGTCGACGAAGGCGCCGAACTGGTGGTCGATGGCCGCGGCTTCAGCCTGCAAGGCCGTGAGGGCGGCTTCTTCGTCGGCCCCACCTTCTTCGATCATGTGCAGTCGACGGCGCGCAGCTACCAGGAGGAGATTTTCGGCCCCGTGCTGCAGATGCTTCGCGCAGAGACGTTCGAGCAGGCGCTGGCGCTGCCGAGCAACCACCAATATGGCAATGGCGTCGCGATCTTCACCCGCAACGGCCCCGCGGCGCGCGAGTTCGCGGCCAATGTCGAGGTCGGCATGGTCGGCATCAACGTGCCGATCCCGGTGCCGGTCGCCTATCACACCTTCGGCGGCTGGAAGCGCTCGGCCTTCGGGGACAGCAATGTCCATGGCCCCGAAGGTGTGCGCTTCTACACGAAGATCAAGACCGTCACCCAGCGCTGGCCAAGCCTCAACGCCGAGGGCGGTGTGACCGACAGCAGCTTCGTCATCCCGACGATGAAGTAGGGGAGGGGGAAGCATGGCACGCATCGCTTTCATCGGCCTCGGCAACATGGGCGGCGGCATGGCCGCCAATCTTGTCCGCGCCGGCCATCAGGTCACCGCTTTCGATCTCGCCGCCGACGCCATGGCGCGCGCGACCGAGGCCGGCTGCACCCCCTCCACATCGGCGGCCGAGGCGGCGCAGGATGTGGACGCCGTCGTCACCATGCTGCCCGCCGGCAAGCACGTCGCTGCAGTCTATGCCGAGTCGGTGTTCTCCGCAGCCGCCCCCGGCACGCTGTTCCTCGATTGCTCGACGATCGACGTGGGCACCGCCCGCAACACCGCCACCGGAGCCACGGCACAGGGCTTCGCGATGGTCGATGCCCCCGTCTCGGGCGGCATCGCCGCGGCCAATGCCGGCACTCTCACCTTCATGGTCGGCGGCAGCCAGCAAGCCTTCGCCCGCGCCGAGCCGTTGCTGCAGGCGATGGGCAAGGTGGTGATCCACGCCGGCGAGGCCGGTGCCGGCCAGGCTGCCAAGATCTGCAACAACATGCTGCTCGGCGCCTCGATGATCGCCACCGCCGAGGCCTTTGTGCTGGCCGAGAAGCTCGGGCTCGACCTGCAGACCTTCTTCGACATCAGCTCGAAAGCCAGTGGCCAGTGCTGGTCGATGACGAGCTATTGCCCGGTGCCGGGACCGGTGCCGACCTCGCCGGCCAATCGCAACTATGAAGGCGGCTTCGCGTCGGCGCTGATGCTCAAGGATCTCAAGCTGGCCGTCGAGGCGGCGGCGGCGGCCGGCGGTAGCGTGCCGATGGCAAGCCAGGCCGAGTCGCTCTACCAGATGTTCGTGGGGCTCGGCGGCGGCAGTCGTGATTTCTCGGCGATCATCAAGCTTCTCGATGGCAGCTGGGACAACGCCGGCTGACTGACCTGAGCGCTCGCCTTCTTCGCCCATCGCAAAGCGCATGCTCCGCATGTAAAATCATTGCGTGAGCAGCGACTGCCGGTGTCGCATCGCCAGCGACACAACGCATCCAGCGCAACGATGCGATGCAGACAGCGGTGTTTTTCCCTCCTGACATAATTGTTACACCTCACCCCGTGCTTTGGATTTCGGGGGAATTTCGATGAGGGTCCGGCCAACAGGGGGAAAAAGCCGGCAGGGCCTGTTGCGCGGCGCAGCGTTGGGCCTTGTTGCCATGGTGATGCTGGCGTCTCCGGCGATGGCGGCGATCGAGGAGCGTCCTGCCTATCCGAAGGTGCTGCCGATGCGCGAACGCGCAGCCGTGGTGAACCGGCTGCTCGCGGACAGGCTCGATACCGTGGTGCCGGCGATCATGCGCGAGCGCGGCGTCGACATGTGGGTGATCGTCGCCCGCGAGAATTTCGAGGAGCCGGTTGTCGCCACGATGCTCGATGCCGAAAGCCTGCTGGCGCGGCGGCGGACGATCCTGGTGTTCTTCGATCCGGGTCCCGGCAAGCCTCTCGAGCGCTTCACCGTCAGCCGCTACGGCCTTGGCGGGCTGTTCGCGCCGTCATGGGAGCCTGAAAAGCAGCCCGACCAATGGGCGCGGCTGGCCGAGATCATCGCCGAGCTCAACCCCTCGCACATCGCCATCAATTCCTCACCGCTCACCGCCTTTGCCGATGGCATGACGCTGAGCGCCTATGAAGGCATGATGGCGGCGCTCACGCCGGCAATGCGGTCGCGCATCATCCGCGACGAGCAGCTTGCCGTGCGCTGGCTCGAAACCCGCACGCCGGCGGAGATGGCGATCTATCCCGAAGTGATGCGGCTGGCGCACGCCATCCTCGCCGAGGGCCTTTCCAGCGCGGTCATCACCCCGGGCAAGACCACCACGCGCGACGTCGTCTGGTGGTACCGCCAGAAGATCGCCGACCTCGGCCTCACCGCCTGGTTCCAGCCCTCGGTCGCCATCAGCCGCAAGGGCGCCGAGCGCGCGCTGTCAGGCGACACCGTCATCGAGAAGGGCGACCTGATCTGGACCGATTTCGGCATCACCTATCTGCGGTTCAACACCGATACCCAGCAGAACGCCTATGTGCTGCGGGACGGCGAAACCGAGGCGCCGGCGGGGCTGCGCGCCGGCCTCAACGCCAGCAACCGCCTTCAGGATGCGCTGACCGACAGCTTCCGCGCCGGCGATACCGGCAATGCCGTTCTGGCGCGGGCGCGGGCACGCGCGCTTGCCGAGGGGCTGGACCCGAGCATCTACTCGCACCCGATCGGCTTCCACGGCCATGGCGCCGGCACCGCAATCGGCTTCTGGGACAATCAGAACCCCGATCCCCGCGGTGAGCACCGCGTCTTCCCCAATACCGCCTGGTCGATCGAGCTCAGCGCCACCGCCGCCGTGCCGGAATGGGGCGGACAGCGGATCGGCTTCAAGACCGAGCAGGACGCCTTTTTCGACGGCAACAAGGTCACCTACATCGACAAGCGCCGCACCGAGCTGTGGCTCATCGGCAAGGGAGGGAAATGACATGACAGCAACACTCCGCGGGCTCACCAGCCTCGGCGCCATGGCCGCGATGCTCGCCGCCATCCCCGCAGCGCCCGCCGCTGCCGAAAACTTCCGCATCACGCTGCCCGCCAGCGCGCCCGACGCGCAATATGATGGCCGGGTGCTGCTCATCCTCACCCCCAAGGGCGAGACCGAGCCCCGCTTCCAGGTGGCGGCGGATTTCGACGCGGCCCAGGTGGTCGGCATCACCGTCGACGGGCTGCGGCGCGGCCAGGCCGTCACCATCGATTCGACCATGCTCGGCTTCCCCGCCGAAAGCCTTTCGGGCGTCCCCAAGGGCGAGTATTTTGTCCAGGCGGTCCTTCACAAATACGACACCTACAACCTCGCCAACGGCAAGACGGTCAAGCTGCCGGCGGCGCGCGGCGCCGGGCAGAACTGGCGCAACGAGCCGGGCAACCTCGTCAGCAAGCCGGTCAAGCTCGCCTATGATCCGGCCAAGTCCGGCACCATCAGTCTCAACCTCGATACCGTGCTGCCGCCGATCGAACCGGCGAAGGACAGCGAATTCATCCGCCATTTCAAGTTCAAGAGCCCGAGCCTGACGAAGTTCTGGGGCCGGGACACCTTCATCACCGGCCATGTTCTGGTGCCCAAGGATTTCGACAAGCACCCCGAGGCCAAATATCCGCTGGCCATCTTTCACGGCCATTTCCCCGATGATTTCGGCGGCTTCCGCACCACTCCGCCCGAAGCCGACCTCAAATGCGTTCCTGCAGCCCGCTTCGGCGAGCCCTGCTACAACCGCATCGAGCAGCAGGAAGCCCATGACTTCTACAAGAAGTGGATCTCCGACGATTTCCCGCGGATGCTGATCGTCGAGATCGACCATTCCAACCCCTATTACGACGACAGCTATGCGGTGAACTCGGCCAACATCGGCCCCTATGGCGATGCCATCACCCATGAGTTCATTCCGGCACTCGAAAAGCAGTTCCGCGGCCTCGGGCAAGGCTGGGCGCGCTACCTCTACGGCGGATCGACCGGCGGCTGGGAGGCGGCCGCCGTCCAGATCTTCTATCCCAAGGAATATAACGGCGCCTTCATCGCCTGCCCCGATCCCATCGATTTCCGTCATTACATGGTCACCAACATCTACGAGGACAAGAACGCCTATTGGCGCGAGGGGCCGTTCGGCCGCGTCCCCAAGCCCGGCAAGCGCAACTATCTCGGCCATGTTCCCTATCTTGCCGAGCATGAGAACCGGCTGGAGCTGGTGCTCGGCGAAAAGACCCGCTCGGGCGGCCAGTGGGACATCTGGGAAGCGGTCTATTCGCCGATGGGGGAAGACGGCTATCCCAAGCGCATCTTCGACAAGCGCACCGGCGTCATCGATCCGGCGGTGGCAGCGCACTGGCGCGAAAACTACGACCTTCGCCACATCCTCGAGCGCGACTGGAAGAAGATCGGCCCCGACCTGCAGGGCAAGCTCCACATCTATGTCGGCGACATGGACAATTACTACCTCAACAACGCCGTCTACATGACCGAAGCGTTCCTCGAAAAGGCAGACCCGCCCTATCAGGGCGAGGTCAAGTACGGCGACCGCGCCGAGCATTGCTGGAACGGCGATCCCACCCAGCCCAACGCCATTTCGCGGCTGCGCTACAACAGCATGTACATCCCCAAGATCCTCGACCGGATCAAGAAAGCCGCACCGCCGGGCGCCGATCTGACCAGCTGGAAATACTGAGGCCCAGTTACAGGGCCCAGTCACAGGGCCCAGCCACGCGGCCCAGTCACAGGGCCAAATCAGAAGCCCCCGCAGACGCGCTGCGGGGAACACTCAACCTTTATCAACACAACAGGGAGAATTGCGATGGTCCGGGTCCGGCCGATACTGATGACGACGACAATCCTTGCCGCACTCGGCGGCCATGCTATGGCCAGCGCGCAGGATGTGCCGGCAGCCCAGCCGGCCGGCGCTCCCGCCGCCGCCGCAGCTCCTGCCCCCGCTGATGCCGATGAAATCGTCATCACCGGCAGTCGCATCCGCAGCCCCAATCTGCAGAGCGTCAGTCCGATCATCCAGGTCACCGCCGCCGAATTCGCCCAGCGCGGCACGGTGCGCACCGAGGATCTGCTCAACCAGCTTCCCAACGTCTTCGCAGCCCAAGGCGCCAACAACTCGAACGAGGCCACCGGCACCGCCCAGGTCGATCTTCGCGGCCTGTCGCCATCGCGCACCCTCGTCCTCGTCAACGGCCGGCGGCTTGCCTATGGCAGCCCCAAGAACATCCCGTCGGACGTCAACCAGGTGCCGGCTGCGCTCATCGAGTCGGTCGATGTGCTCACCGGCGGCGCCTCGGCCACCTATGGCTCCGATGCCATCGCCGGCGTCGTCAACTTCCGCCTCATGGAGAATTTCCAGGGCGTCCGGCTGATGGGCAATGTCTCCGCCTTCCAGCACAACAACAACAATGACGGCCTGCGCGATCTCGTCAGCTCGTTCGACCAGCGTTTCCCCGGCCAGTACCGGCTTGCCGACGATTCGGTTTGGAACGGCTTCGCGCAGGATTATTCCGCCGTGCTCGGCACCAACTTCGCCGAAGGCCGCGGCAACGTCACCGCCTATGCCTCCTACCGCAAGGTCAACCCGATCCTGCAGAAGGACTATGACTATTCGGCCTGCGCCCTCGGCGCGACCGGCCCGGGCGGCAACGCCTTCACCTGCTCGGGCTCGGCGAACAACGCGCCCGCCAACCTCACCAATGCCGCACGGCTTCCCGGGCTGCCCACGTCGTTCCGCGTGTCCGAAAGCCAGTTCGTGCCGGGCACCGCCAGCTACAATTTCGCGCCCTTCAACTATTACCAGCGCCCCGACGAGCGCTACATGCTCGGCACCGTGGCGCATTATGATTTCAACCGCCACCTGACCCTTTACATGGAGGGGCATTTCATGGACGACCGCTCGGTCGCCCAGATCGCGCCGGGCAACAACAATGGCGGCATCCTCGTCAATTCGTCGGGCATCAGCGGCATCAACTGCGATAACCCCTTCCTGTCGGCGCAGCAGGCGCAATTCCTGTGCACATCCAACGGCCTGTCGCTGGGCAGCACCTATGATGCCAGCGGCAATTACGTGGCGCCCCAGGGCATCGCCCAGGGCGTGCTCGTCGCGCGCCGCAATGTCGAGGGCGGCAACCGGCAGGACGATATCCGCCACACCACCTACCGCATCGTCGTCGGCGCGCGCGGTGATCTGGTCGGGTCGTTCCGCTACGATCTCTATGGCCAATATTCCAACGTCGGCTATCGCAGCCGCTTCTCGGGCGATGCGAACCGTCCCCGCACCGCCAACGCCTTCTATGCCGTTCGCGACGGTCGCGCAGGGTCCTCCACTTTCGGGCAGACGGTCTGCAAGATCAACGCCGACAACAACCCCGACAACAACGACCCCAACTGCGCGCCGCTCGATTATTTCGGCGCCGCCGCAAGCCAGGAATCGGTCGATTACATCGCCGAGTTCAAGAGCATCACCGGTGACACGAGCCTGACCAACATCGTGCTGTCGATCGACGGCAACCTCGGCGATTATGGCATCACTTCGCCGTTTGCCGAAACCGGCGTCGGCATCGCCTTCGGTGGTGAATATCGCAAGAACACCGTCGACTATGTGCCCGACGAGATCTACCGCGCCTCTGCCAGCCCCGAGCTGCCCATCTCGGGGCAGACCGTGGCCAAGGAAGCCTTCATCGAAGTCAATGTGCCGCTCGTCGAGAACGCGCCGTTCATGGAGCTGCTCAGCGTCGAGGGCGCCTATCGCTATTCGGACTATGATACCGGCTTCACCGCCAACGCCTGGAAGCTCGGCGCCACCTGGGCTCCGGTTTCCGATGTCCGGCTGCGCGGCAGCTTCCAGCGCGCCGTCCGCGCCCCCAACGTCATCGAGCTGTTCTCGGGCCAGTCGCTGTTCGAAGTCGAGCTGACGCAGAATGCCAATGGCTCGTTCGATCCCTGCTCCGGCGCCACTCCGTTCGCCAGCGCCGCGCAATGCGCCAACACCGGCGTCACCGCGGCACAATATGGCAACATCGTCGACAACCCGGCCGGGCAGTTCAATTCGCTGATCGGCGGCAACCCCGATCTCAATCCCGAAACCGCCGACACCATCTCGGTCGGCGCCGTGCTGCGGCCGTCGTTCCTGCCAGCACTCACCGTCTCGATCGATTACTTCGACATCAAGGTCAAAGACCTTGTCGGCAGCGTCAACCCCAATCTGTCGCTGGCAAACTGCATCAACAACGGCGATCCATTCTTCTGCAACCTCATCCAGCGCAATCCGGGGTCGGGCTCGCTGTTCCAGGGCGAGGCGGGCTTCTTCCGCCGCTTCAACGTCAACACCGGCTCGCTGCGCACCACGGGCATCGATCTCGCCGTCGATTACCGCACCAGCCTCGCCGGCATGCTCGGCGAAAACGCCGGCGGCCTCGCGTTCAACCTGCAGGGCACCTACCTCGGCAGCTTCGAGACGATCCCGCTGCCAAACTCGCCCGAATCCGACATCTACGAGTGCAAGGGTCTTTACGGCGGCCTGTGCGGCCGGCCCCGGCCCGAGTGGCGCCACCGCTTCATGACGACATGGCAATCGAACTTCAACTTCGACCTGTCGCTCATCTGGCGCCATGTGTCGTCGGTGGCCATCTCGTCGACCAGCACCCAGCCGGTGCTCGCCGGCAACGCGCCGGAGATCATCCGCACGCTGGGCTCGCGCAACTACTTCGACCTGTCGGCGGCGTATCGCGTGCGCGAAGGCTTCGTCTTCCGCCTCGGCGTCAACAACCTGTTCGACCGCCAGCCGCCGCTCACCACCAGTGCGGCAATCGAGGACGGCGGCAACGGCAACACCTATCCGCAATTCTACGATGCCACCGGGCGCTACCTCTTCCTCAACGCCTCGGTCGACTTCTAGAATTGCATCCCTCCGTCCGGCACGCAGCCGGACGGAGGGACCTGACTTGATACTGGAGAATGCCATGATCGGTTTCGCAAGGCTGGCGGCCATTGCCGCGTCAGGAGCCCTTGCGGGCGCAATCGCGCTGCCGGCGCACGCAGCCCCCGTCACCGATGCCGACCGCGCCATGGCGCGCGAAATCGTCTCCGAGCTTGTCGCCATCCCCACCGTCAAGGGCGCCGGCCATGTGCCCGCCCTCATCGCCACCGTCACCCGCCGCCTCAAGGCCGCCGGCTTCACCGATGCCGACATCATCACCGTGCCCGTCACCGTCGATACCGAGCCCACCGCCGGCCTCATCGTCCGCCTCGCCGGGCGCGGCAAGGCCAAGCCCGTCGCCCTGCTCGGCCATATGGATGTCGTCGGCGCCGTCCCCGGCAGCTGGGATACCGATCCCTTCAAGCCGGTCGAGAAGGACGGCTATCTTTATGCGCGCGGCGCTTCGGACAACAAGGCCGGCGTCTCGGCGCTGCTCGCCACCTTCATCCGCCTCAAGCGCGAGAACTGGGTGCCGTCGCGCGATTTCCTCCTCGTCTTCTCCGGCGACGAAGAAACGGGCATGCAGACCACCAAGGCACTGGTGAAGCATCCGCTCGTCGCCAGCGCCGAGTTCGCGCTCAATTCCGATGCCGGCGGCGCCGAGATGGAGGCCGATGGCTCCAACCCGGTCTTTTCCATCCAGTCGGCAGAAAAGACCTTCGCCACCTTCCTCCTCACCACCAGCAATCCCGGCGGCCACAGCTCGGCCCCGCGCCCCGACAACGCCATCTTCGATGCCGCCGAAGCCATCCAGGCGGTGCGCACGCTGCGCTTTCCCGCCGCCTTCAACGAGATCACCCGCCCGATGGTGGAAAGCCTTGCCGCGCGCAGCCCCGGCGCATTCGGCACCGCGCTCAAGGCCCTGCTCGCCAACCCGCAGGACACCGCGGCGCGCGGCATCGCCGAGCGCAACCCCGAAAGCGCGCTGATGTGGACCACCTGCGTGCCCACCATGCTCAAGGCCGGCAACGCCCCCAACGCGCTGCCGCAGACCGCCGAAATCACCGTCAACTGCCGCATCCTCCCCGGCACCAGCATCGAATCGGTGCAGGCGTCGCTGCAGGATGCCGTCCAGAAGACCGGCGCCAGGGTAACGCTCGACAATGCCGGCACCGCCAGCCCGGTCTCGCCCGTCAATCCACCGCTTTTCGCCGCCATCCGCCGCGCCGTCCACGCCAATTATCCCGGCGCCCCCGTCGAGCCATCGATGTCCTCGGGCGGCACCGATGGCCGCGAATTCCGCAGCCAGGGCATCCCCACCTATGGCGCCGGCAGCCTCGCCATGGTCCGCGTCCTCGATGCGCGCGCCCACGGCGCCAACGAGCGCCTCCTGCTCAAGTCGTTCGACAAGGAGCTGGTCTTCTGGGACACCTTGCTCCGCGATCTCGGCAAATGAGGCCGCGAGGAGCCCGCTCATGACCGCAATCGACCGCCGCCAGCTTCTTGCCTTCGGGGCCGCCGGCGCCGCCCTCGCAAGCCTTCCCGCCCGCGCCGGCATCGGCAGCATCCCCGCCAACAGCCCCATCGCCAACGCCGAGCCGATCACCACCGCCGAACGCATGGCGCGCATGGCCAGGGTCCAGTCGCTGATGCAGCAGGGCGGCATCGGTGCCCTTTTCGTCGAAGCCGGTTCGACGCTCCGCTATTTCACCGGCATCAACTGGTGGCGCAGCGAGCGGCTCACCGCCGCCCTCATCCCCGCCGAGGGGCCGATCTGCGTCGTCACCCCCTTCTTCGAGGAGCCATCGATCCGCGAGATGCTTGCCGTTCCCGGCGATGTCCGTGTCTGGCAGGAAGACGAAAACCCGCATGCGCTGGTCGCCGCATGGCTCACCGAGCGCAAACTGGCCGGTCGTCCCGTCGCGATCGAGGAGACCGTCCGCCACTTCGCCATCGATGGCCTGCAGCGCGCTCTCCCCGGCGTTGGTGTCCGCTCGGGCGCAGCACTGGTCAACGCCTGCCGCATGATCAAGTCCCCGGCCGAAATCGCGCTGATGCAGCGCGCCTCGGACATCACCATCGCTGCCTATCGCGCCATGGCGCCAAAGATCGAGAAGGGCATGTCGGGCCCCGACGTCTACCTCCTCATGGCCACCGAAACCGCCCGGCTCGGCGGCCAGACGCCCTCGGGCGGCGTCCAGCTCAACGAAGGCAGCGCGCTTCCCCATGGCTCGAAGGAGCGCCAGGCCGTGCGCGAAGGCTCGGTCATCCTGATGGACTGCGGCTGCACGGTCGATGGCTATCATGCCGATATCTCGCGCACGCTCGTCTTCGGCAGCCCCGATGCCAGTCAGCGCCGGCTGTTCGATCATGTCCGCCTCGGCCAGGAGGCCGCCATGGCGGCAGCCCGCGTCGGGACGCCCGCCGGCCGCGTCGATGATGCCGTCCGCGCCGTCTACGAGCCGCTCGGCTATGGCCCCGGCTACAAGCTGCCCGGGCTGTCGCACCGCACCGGCCATGGCATCGGTCTCGATGTCCATGAGCCGGTCAACCTCGTCCATGGCGAGGCCACCCCGCTGGCACCGGGCATGTGCTTTTCCAACGAGCCGGGGCTCTATGTTCCGGGGAGCTACGGCGTGCGCATCGAGGATTGCTTCTACATGACCGAAACCGGCCCCCGCTGGTTCTCGACCCCGCCCAAAAGCCTCGACGAGCCTTTCTCATGACCTTGAAACTCCTGCTCGCCGCCGCCGCCGCCCTGGCTTGCGCCCCGGCCAATGCCGCCGACCTGCCGCCGGCCGACCAGGCCGAAGCCTCGATGCGCCCCGCACTCCCCGCCATCCTGCCGCTCCGCCACCGCGCCGCGCTGCAGGATTTCTGGCTGCGCGAGCGCCTCGACACGCTCGTCCCGGCGCTGATGCGCGAGCACGGCATCGACATGTGGGTGCTGGTGGCGCGCGAATATCTCGAAGACCCGGTGATGGCGACCATGCTCAACGCCACCTCGCTCCACGCCCGGCGCCGCACCGTACTGATCTTCTTCGATCCCGGCGGCGGCAAGCGCGTCGAGCGGCTCGTCTTGAACAAGCACGGCATGGGGGATCTGTTCGCGCCGGGATGGGACATGGACAAGCAGCCCGACCAGTGGCGCCGCATCGCCGAGGTCATCACCGAGCGGTCGCCGCGCCGCATCGCGCTCAATGTCTCCCCAGACAGCGCCTTCGCCGATGGCCTCACCCACAGCCAGCACGAAGCGCTGATGGCGGTGCTCACGCCCGCACAGCGCGCCAGCGTCGTCCCCGGCTTCCCGCTCGCCATCGGCTGGCTCGAGACGCGAACGCGCGCGGAGATGGCGCGCTATGGCCAGATCGTCCGCATCGCCCATGCCATCATCGGGGAGGGCTTCAGTGGCGCCGTCGTCAAGCCCGGCACCACCACCAACCAGGATCTGGTCTGGTGGTACCGCCAGCGTGTGTCGGATCTCGGGCTCGGCTCCTGGTTCCAGCCGTCGGTCGAGATCACCCGCAAGGGTGTCCCCGGCATCTTGCGCGAAACCGACGAGCCCATCCAGCGCGGGGACATGCTGCGCGTCGATTTCGGCATCAGCTATCTCGGGCTCAACACCGATACCCAGCATGTCGCCTATGTGCTGCGTCCCGGCGAGCAGGACGCACCGGCCGGGCTGAAGGCGGGGCTGCGCGCCAGCAATGCCGTCCAGGATGCCGTGACGAGCGAGATGCGCACCGGCGACACCGGCAATCAAGTCCTCGCCCGGGCGCGCGCCAAGGCGATCGCCCAGGGCCTCGACCCCACCATCTATTCGCATCCCATCGGCTATCACGGCCATGCCGCCGGCAGCGCCATCGGCCAATCGGAAAATCAGACCTTCGTGCCGCACGGCGAATATCGGCTCCGCCCGAACATCGCCTGGTCGATCGAGCTCAAGGCCACTCAGGCAGTGCCCGAATGGGACGGCCAGATGGTCGATTTCAAGAGCGAGGAAGATGCCTTTTTCGACGGCAAGCGCGTCACCTATATCGACGGGCGGCAGACGCAGTTCCACCTCATCGAGGCTGAGCCATCCTGATCCTCTCACCCTCGCGCAGATTGCCTAACCCGCGCCCGGGGCGCATGACGCCCGGGTTGGTTGCTTGAGCGAGAATTTGGCGTGATCACCGATGCGGCCCTGCACTATTTCTACGAGACCGCGACCTTGGGATCGATGCGCCTCGCCAGCGACCGCATCGGCGTTGCCGTGTCCTCGGTCAGCCGCCAGATCGCCACGCTCGAAAAGGATCTCGGCATCCCGCTCTTCGAGCGTGGCCGCCGCACCATCCGGCTGACCGAAGCCGGCCAGCTCACCTACGAGCACTACAAATCGCAGATGGCGAGCCGCGAGCATCTGTTCGCGCAGATCCAGCAGCTTCTCGAGGTCAAGCTCGGCCATGTCGAAGTCGCCGTCGGCGAAGGCTTCCTGTGCCGCGCCTTCATGCAGCTCATCGCCGATTTCCAGCACCGTCATCCCGGCGTCTCGGTCACCATCCGCACCGCCACGACGCCCGATGCCGCGCGCCTTGTCATCAACGACGAGGCCCATATGGCGGTCATCTTCACCATGGCCGGCGAGCCGCGCCTGCGCACCCGCGTGTCGATGGCGCAGCCGCTGCACGCCGTCTGCGCCCCCGATCATCCCGCCGCGCGCAGCCAGGGCCTCACGCTGGCCGATCTCGCCCGGCATACGCTGTGCCTGCCGCCCAACGGCTTCCGCATCCGGCAGGTTCTCGCCGCCGCCGAAATCCGCCAGCACCTGCGGCTGAAGCCGGCGCTCACCACCGATTCGATCCACACGATGCGCGCCATCGTCAAGCAGGGCGAATCGATCACCGTGCTGCCGCACATTGCCATCGTCGACGATCTCCGCGCCGGCGAGCTCGTGGCGCTGCCGCTGATCGGCGTCGAGGAAGAGGAGGAGCGCATCGCCCTCGTCCACCGCATCGGCCGCCAGCTCGAAGGCGTGCCGGCGCGGATGCTCACCACCCTGCAGGGTCGCTTCCGCGCACTGTTCGAACTCGATTCGCCAGCAACCCGGACCGGCTAGAGGCTCGGCTCCATCCGCGTGTTCATCACCAGCTCCGCCACCGAGGCGGTGTTGGGCAGCGACAGCAGGAACGCCACGGCCTCGGCCACGGTTGCGGGCTGCATGCGATCGGCCTTGGGCGTCACGCCGGGCAGGTCGGCGATCAGATCGGTATCGACCGCCCCGGGGCAAAGTGCGGTCGCGCGCACCCCCTTGTCCCAGCCTTCCAGCCGCGCCGCATGCGTCAGCGCCACCACGGCATGCTTGGTCATCGCATAGGCCAGCGCGCTTCCCGGTCGCACGCGCTTGCCGTCGGTGGACGCGATGGTGACGATCCGCCCCCGCCCGGATGCCTCCAGATACGGCATGGCGGCCCGGATCAGCCGCAGCGGCGCCTTGACGTTCACCGCCCAGTGCCGGTCGAGCTCGGCTTCGCTGCCGGTTGCCAGCGTGAACGGCGTCAGCGTCCCGGCATTGTTGATGAGCGCGTCGATCCGCCCGAATGCGGCCACCGTCGCCGCCACCCAGGCCGAAGCGGTCTCGGCCACCTCGGCATCGAACCGGTGATGGAAGGCGCCCGGAAAACCGCTCCCCGGCCGCCGGTTGCCCAGCGACAACCGAAAACCCTCGGCCTCAAGCCGCTCGGCGATCGCCCGGCCGATGCCCCGCCCGGTCCCCGAGATCATCACCACCCGGTCGGCCGCCGCCAGCATCAGAACAGCCCCTGGTACACACCGCCGTCGTTGACGATGTTCTGCCCGGTCATATAGCCATTCTGCGCGCTGCACAGATAGGCGATGAGGTCCCCGCACTCCGCCGGATCGGCAAAGCGCCCGGCCGGCGTCGATTGCAGCCGGTTCTCCACAATCGCCTCATAGGTGGTGTTGCCGCGTGCGGCATGGCCATGGAGGTTGGTCTGCAGCGCCTCGGTGTCGAAAAACCCCGGCAGCACCGAATTGATGACGACATTGTGCGCCACAAGCTCGCGCACCATCGCGCCGATCGCCCCCGCCAGCGCCAGCCGTGCCGCATGGCTTGGCCCGAAATTGACCTGCGGAAACTTGATGAAGCTCACCGAGATATTGACGATTCGCCCGAAACGCCGTTCGCACATCCCCGGCACCACGGCGTTGATCAGCTCGAGCGTCGCGAAGAAATGCGCTTCCATCCAGCCATCCCATCCGGCGCGGTCCAGCGTCCGGAAGTTCTCTGGGGTCTGCCGCACCCCGGGGTTGGCGACCAGGATGTCGGGGTCCGGACACGCCGTCAGAATCGCCGCGCGGCCTTCCGCCGTGGTGATATCGGCCGCCACCGTCGCCACCGTCACGCCATGCTCGGCCCGCAGCTGCGCCGCCACATCCTCGAGCAGTGCCGCCCCGCGCGAAACCAGTGTCAAATTCACCCCCTCGCGCGCCAGCGACTCCGCCGCCGCATGCCCCAGCCCCTTGCTGGCACCGCAGACCAGCGCGTGACGCCCCTTGATGTGCAGGTCCATGTGCCTCTCCTCAGGCCGAAATCGCAGTGGCGGGCACGCTGCCCCCGAACCCGAGGTCGGCCAGCCCCCGCTCGAGATGCGCCATCTGCGCCTTCGTCAGCGGTTGCAGCGGCCCCCGCGGCCGGCCCCCGCCGGGCAGCCCGAGCAGGTCCATCGCCGCCTTGGTCGCCGGATAGAGCGACATCCCGTCGCTGGTGAACAGCTTCGTCAGCCGCTGCCCGGTGCGCTGCAGCGCATGCGCTGCCTCCAGATCACCGCGCTTCGCCGCATGGCAAAGCTCGAGCCCGCCTGGCCGCCACATGTTGGGAAAACAGTCGATCGTGCCATCGGCGCCCGCCAGCATCGCCGGCACGCCGAACAGCGACGATGGCCCGCAAAACACCCGCAACCGGTCGCCCACGCGCAGCAGGCTGGCATAAAAGTTGTTCCAGTCGCCGCTGCTCTCCTTCAGCGCCACCACCGTCGGCAGCTCGGCGAGCCGATCGAGAATGTCCGGCGTCAGTGCATTCCCCGCGTTGCCCGGGATGTTGTAGAGCATCAGCGGCAGCCCGCAGGCCGCCCCCACCTCGCGGTAATGCGCCACGATCTCGTCAGGCGTCAGCGCAATGAAATAGCTCGGCAGCACCAGGGCCACATCGGCGCCATTGCGCTCCGCCGCGCGCGTCAGCACGATCGTCTCCGCCGCCGTCGCCGCCCCCGTCGCCACAATCAGCGTGCCGCGTGCCGCCAGCGCCTCGCGCGCCACCGCCGTCAGCGCCACCCGCTCGTCATGCGTCAGCGCCCAGAACTCGCCGGTGCAGCCGCCCACCAGCACGCCGGTGGCGCCCTCGCCCATCAGTCGGTCGATGTTCGCCGCCAGCGCATCATGGTCCACGCCGCCCGCGGTGGTGAAGGGCGTGGTCACCGCCGGCATCGGGCCGTGCCAGTCGAAGTCGTTCCTATCCATCATGTTGCTCATCTCTGGGGGTTGGGCCCCTCACCGGGGAACAAGGCGCATCGAGGCGAACCCCGCTGCGGTCATCGAAAAGATGCAGCCGCTCGGCGCGTGCAGCCCAAGCCGCGGCATCGCCGGGCACCAGCGCACAATCGGCGGCGGCGCGCGCCGTCACCCGGCCGAAGCCGCCCTCCAGCGTTACCAGCGTCTCATGGCCCACCGCCTCGACATGGCTCACCCGCGCTGCGATGCCGCCATCACCGATCGTCACATCCTCGGCGCGCACGCCCACAGTCACCGCGCCGTCAGCCGCGCCGGTCGCGGCCACCACCTCGCCCGCCACCAGCAGCCGCCCCGCCGCCACCACGCCATCCAGAAACGCCATCGCCGGCGTGCCGATGAAGCCCGCCACCATCCGGTTCGCCGGCCGCCGATACACATCCGCCGGCGACCCGAACTGCTGCAGCACCCCGCCATCGATCACCGCGACATGCGTCGACATCGTCATCGCTTCGAGCTGGTCGTGCGTCACATAGACCATCGTCCGCCCGATGCGACGGTGCAGCGCCACCAGCTCGCTGCGCATCAGGCTGCGCAGCGTCGCGTCGAGGTTCGAAAGCGGTTCGTCGAGCAGGAAGATCCGCGGATCACGCACCAGCGCGCGCCCCAGCGCCACGCGCTGCTGCTGCCCGCCCGAAAGCTCGCGCGGGCGCCGCGCCAGCAGCGCATCCAGCTGCAGCATCGCCGCCACCCGCGCCACCGCGGCGTCGCGCTCGGCGCGCTTCACCCCGCGCTTGCGCAGCGGATAGGCGATGTTCTGCGCCACCGTCATGTGCGGGTAGAGCGCGTAGGACTGGAACACCATCGCGATGTCGCGCCGCCCCGGCGGCACGTCATTGACGACCTCGCCATCGAACAATATCCGCCCTTCGCTTGGATCCTCCAGCCCGGCCAGCATCCGCAGCAGGGTGGATTTTCCGCATCCCGAAGGCCCGAGCAGGCTCAGGAAAGCCCCCGAGGGCACCGCCAGATCGATGCCGCGCACCACATCGGTGGTGCCGAAGCGCTTGGTCAGCCCCTCGAAAGCAATGCTCGCCATCAGCCCTTCACCGCGCCGGCGCCGAAGCCCTTGACCAGATAGCCCTGCAGAAACGCCAGGATGATGATCAGCGGCACGCTCATCATCACCGATGCCGCCATCAGCAGCGACCATTCGATGTTGAAGCCGCTCACCAGCATCGTCATCACGCCGGTGGTCAGCGGCCGCACATCATCGGCGTTCACCAGCACCAGCGCGAACAGATACTCGTTCCACGCGAGGATGAAGGTGAACAGCGCCGTCGAGATGATCCCCGGCAGCGCCTGCGGCAGCAGCACATCGAAGAACGCCCCCATCCGCGACGCCCCGTCGATCAGCGCCGCTTGCTCGATCTCGGCTGGAATCGCCGCCATGAAGGTCCGCAGCAGCCACAGCGCATAGGGCAGCGCAAAGCTCGTATAGGCGATGACGAGGCTGGCGATGGTGTTGGCCAGCCCCAGCTTCACCATCATCAGGTAGAGCGGGATGATCAGCACCACCGACGGCAGCATGTAGCAAAGCAGCACCGCCGAGGCGATCGTCTCGCGCCCCCGGTATCGAAACCGCGCCAGGCTGAAGGCCCCCAGCACCGCCAGCCCCACCACCACCACCGTCGTCGCGGTGGCAATGGTCGCCGAATTGGCGAAATAGCCGGCAAAGCCGGTCTCGGTCAGCAACGTTGCATAATGTTCGAGCGTCGGTTCCTCGGGCAGCAACGCCGGTTCGAGCGAGAACACCTCGTCCTCGGGCTTGAGCGATGTCGCCACCATCCACACCAGAGGTGCGGCCACCAGCAGGATCAGCCCCCAGGCAAACAGGCTCCAGCCCCAGCGCGCGAGCCGGCCCTTCACGACCTTCCCCGCACGGCGAGCCGATAGGCGACGAAGAACCCGAGCATCACGATCATCATCGCCACCGCATAGGCCGCCGCCATCCCCATCCGGTTCAGCCCGAAGGCCTCCTGATAGACGGTCAGCGGCAGGGTCCGCGTGGCATCCACCGGCCCGCCGCCGGTCAGCAGGTAAATCAGGTCGAATTCCTTGAAATCCCAGATCGCCCGCAGCAGCACGACGATGCCCAGCACCTCGCCGATCTGCGGCAGCGTCACATCGCGAAAGCGCCCCCAGGCCCCGGCGCCGTCGAGCCGCGCCGCGTCGTAGAGCGATTCCGGAATCGTCTGCAGCCGCGCCAGCACCGCGATCACGACGAACGGAAAGAACTTCCACGCCCCCACGACGATCACGCTCAAGAGCGCATTGGGCATCGTCCCCAGCCAGTCGATCGGCGCCTCGATCACACCCAGCGCCATCAGCCCCTGGTTGGCGAGCCCGAACAGGTCGTTGAACAGCCAGCGCCACACCAGCACCGCCACCACCGTCGACACGAAATAGGGAAACAGCACGAGGCTGCGCGCCAGGCTGCGCAACCACAGGTCACGGTTGAGCAGCAGCGCCATCGCCACCCCGAGCACGACCTGCAGCGCCAGCGTCGCCGCCGTCCACACCAAAGTCACGCCGAGTGCAGGCCAGAAGCGCCCGCCCGGCCCGAGCAGTTCGGCGTAATTGCCGATGCCGGCAAAGCTGGCGCGCAGCGTCGGCGTGTCGACCTCGAACAGCGACAGCGCCAGTGCGGTGAACAGCGGATAGCCGATCACCGCCCCCAGCACGACTACCACCGGGGCGATCAGCAGCGGCCCCAGCCAGCCGTCGCCGCGCAGCTTTGCGGTCGCCGCCATCATCCGCGGTCGGTCCCGGCGCGCATGATGGCCGCGATGCGGTCGGTCGCCCGCGCCACAGCGGCTTTCGCCGGTTCGCCCGAAATCGTCACCCGCTGCACCATCTCGGCAATGGCGTTGCTGGCGATGATCTCGCCCGCCTTCACATTGGGCGCATGTGCAGCGCTCTCGAAGCCCAGATTATGCCCCGCCGCCGCCGCCGCCGTCATCGTGGCGATTTCCTTGGCAAACATCGTGGTGATCGGATTGCCGGAATAGTCCGGGCTGTTGGTGATCCCGCGCAGCACCGGCAGCACATGGCCGGGTGCAGCCAGCATCTGCCCGATATAACCCTCGGGCTCGTAGAGCGAGACCGCGAGCGCGCGCGTGGCCGCCATTTCGCTCGCGCCTTTGGGGATGAACAGGCAAGGAAAATCGTTGAAGGTCCAGGCCGGCGTTGCTGCGGTCTGGCCGGGGTAGGGGACGCAGAGCAGCTGTCGCGCCATCGCCGGGTTCTGCCGCGCCACATTCACCAGCACCCGCCCGCCATAGATGCCCGTCGCCGTGGCACCCGAAACAAAGGCATTGAGGCTGTCCGCCCAGCCGAAGCTGCTGGCGCTCGGCGGGCAGAATTCGCGCATCGAGCGGTAGAAGTCGAGCGCCGCATAGGTCGCCGGGCTGTCGAGCGTCAGTGTCAGGTCGGGGGCAAAAACCTGCCCGCCGGCGCGGTGGATGAAGGAGATGAACACCAAGGATGTCATGCTGTTGGTGCCAAAGGGCAGGGGGGCGCCATAGATCCGTGCCGTCTGCATCCGCCGGCAGGCGTCGCGCAGTTCGTCCCAGTCGCGCGGGGGTGCTGCAAGGCCCGCCGCTTCCATCAGGTCGCGCCGCAGCCACAGCATGTCCACCGCCGTGCCGCCGAGCGCCACCGCACTCAGCCGTCCGTCCGTTGCCAGATACGGCGCATTGGCGCCGGGCAGAAAGCGGTCGGCGCCAATGCTCGCCACCACGGCGTCCATCGGCTCGACCAGCCCTTGCGCATAATAGCTTTGCGCCGCGAAAGACGGCAGGTGCGTCACGATATTGGGCACCTGCCCGGCGGCAAAGGCCGCGGCGAACTGCGCGGGATAGCCATCGTCCGAGGTCTGCTCGAAGGCCACGCGGTAGCCGGGGTTCGCCGCCTCGAAGCGCTTGATCTGTGCCTTGTAGGCACGCGCCTGCGCGGGTGCGGCCTGCGGGGACCACCAGCGCAGCAGCTTGCGATCGTCGGGCGCCCCGCACGCCGCCACCGGCAGCGCCAGCGCAGCCGCCAGCACGCTCCGCCGGTCGCAGAGCGACGACGTGTCGCTGAGTGCTGGCTTGCCGGTCATCGTCCCCTTCTCCTGCGCGCCTGTCGCCCCGGCACGTCGGTTCCACCATCCGCCGGACCGTCGTCCGGTGCAAGACCATCAACAACAGCGGACCATAGTCCAGCCGACCCCGAAAGCCCTTAACCATTCCAGAAAAATGCGAACAATTACAAAGGTATGACCAAGATTATTGCCCGTTGCCTCCGCCGTCGCCTGCCGCTTGTGCGGGCAACGCAACATTGAAGCGCTCCGGGCGGAACTGTTCGATGTCCACCATCGGTGCGCGGCCGAGAATATCGTCGGCCACCATCCGTGCCGCGAGTGGTCCCAGCGTGTAGCCGGCGTCCCCGGGGATCGCCACCGCCAGCCCCGGATGGCCCGCCACGCGCCCCAGCACCCCGCGCCCGTCGACAACGGTGTTGTTCCCCGCCCAGCAGCGCAGGATCCGCAGCTGGCCGAGTGCCGGCACCACATGCAGCCCCAGTGTCGCGCTGGCGATCAGGCTGTCGAGTTCCAGTCCCGGCGCCGCATTGCCCGCAGCGGGCAGCGCCGGCCAGCCGCCGCCGATCACCACCTGTCCCGAGCCGAGCTGCTTCAGCGTGATCATCCGGTCGGCATGCTGGACCAGATGCCCGATCAGCGGTGACGCAGGCTCGGTGATGGCGATGTTGAGCGGCTCGGCCACGCTCGGGATCGCCAGTCCGAAGGGTGCCGCCAGCCGCCCGCTGTCCCAGGCTGCGGCAATCACCAGCCGCCGGCACGCCATCCGCCCGGCGTCGCTCTCGACCACGAAGCCATCCGTATCCGCCGCCACCGCCGTCACCCGCACTCCGGGTCGCCGGTCCACCCCCAGCCCGCGCGTCCATCCGGCAAGTGCCTTGTTCGCCGCGAGCGGGTTGAGCTTGCCTTCGTCGCGGCAGAGTTCGGCGCCGACGATCGCCGGCCCCAGATACGGCGCCATCCGCTCGACATCGCTGCGCCCGAGAATTTCGACATCGAGCCCCAGCGCCCGCTCGCGCGCCGCCTTGTGGCCGAGAAACGCCAGCTGCTCCTCGCTTTCGGCCACCATCAGCCCGCCGGTCAGCTTCATCTCGAAATCGAGCCCCAGCCGCGCGCCCAGCTCGGCCCAGAACCGCACTGCCAGCGGATAGAGCGGCAGCTGCGCCTCCAGCCCCGGCACCTGTGCCGGATAAAGCCGCATGAACCGGCTCTGCATCTGCACATGCAGGCTGCCGGCATTGCTCGTGGAGCCTGCCGCATGACCGGAATCGAGCAGGGTCACCGCCATCCCGGCCTCGGCGAGAAATCCGGCGATGCAGGTGCCGACAATGCCGCCGCCGATCACCACCGTCTCGGCCCGCTGCGGTAACCTTGGTGTCACCGCGCCAGGTCCGCAATCCGCACTGGCCGGACCGGTGCTCGCGGCGCCAGCCCGGCGGGCATTGCCTCGGGCGCCAGCCGTGCCAGCAGCGGCGCGCAGCTCCGCCCCTGGCACGGCCCCATCCCCAGCCGCGTCGCCTGCTTGATCGCGGCATGGCTCGCCGCGCCTGCGGCCTGCGCCGCCGCCACATCGCCGGCGGTCACGCCTTCGCAGCGGCAGACGATCGTCTCGGCCGTCAGATGCCCGACCAAAGGCCGCGCCGGCGCAAACAGCGTCCACAGCGCTGCCTGAAAACCCCGGTGCCGCGCCAATCGCACTTCGGCATCACCGGCATCGGCCACCAGCCCCAGGTGCCGCGCCGCCGCCGCCCCCGCCAGCGCCCCCGCCGCCGCCGCCACATGCGCGCCGCCGATCGTGGTGCAATCGCCCGCCGAAAACACTCCGGGCTGTTGCCCGAGCCCCCGCCCCAGCTCATCCGCCGGCGCCAGCTCATAGCCCAGGCACAGCGTATCGGCCGCGAGCACCTGCCCGGTGTCGGTCTCGATCTCGAGGCCCGGCCGCACCGCCCGCACCTGCGCCCCCCACAGCATCCGCACCCCGCGCAGCCGCAACCGATAGGCAAGGCCCTGCCGCACCAGCCCCGGCGCACTCGCCGCCATCCGCGCCACCACCCCCGCCTGCCCGATCCCCGGCGCCCGCGCCGCCTCCACCAGCGCCACCACGTTCGCCCCCGCTGCGACGAGCTCCGCCGCCAACTGCAGGTTGAGCGGCCCATTGCCGGCAATCACGATCCGCCCCGGCGGCACCCGCCGCGCCGTCCGCCACATCCCCTGCACCGCCCCGGTGGTCATCACCCCCGGCAGCGTCCACCCCGGCACCGGCCACGCCACTTCCTGCGCCCCGGTCGCGATCACCGTTGCGCCGGGCACCACCCGGAACGAAGCCCCACCGCGGCTGGCAACAAACACCGGCCCCGGATACGCGCCCCACACCAGCGTGTCGGCAAGCATCTCCACCCCCGCCGCCAGAGCCTCGGTGATCAGCGCCGCCCCCTCGCGCGCCTGTGCGTCCGCCGCCGGCCCGGCGGTCACCGCCGGCTGCTTGTAATATTGCCCGCCGGCACTGCCGCGTTCATCGAGCAGCAGCACCTCGGCGCCCGCGCGCCGCGCCACCAGCGCTGCCGCAAGCCCCGCCGGCCCGGCACCGATCACCAGCACATCGGGCCGCCGCTCGGGCAGGTCCGCCGCCCGCCGCAGAAACCCTTCAATCGCCCCTCCGCTACCCGCCGACAGCCCCTCAAGGCCCCCGCCGGGTACCGCCACCATCCCGTCCGCCACCTTAACCATGCATGCCCGGCGGTTGGAAACGCCGTCCACATTCACCAGACAAGCCTGGCACGCGCCCATGCCGCACCACGCCCCTTGCGCCGCACCCTGCGCGTCATGGCGCAACGTTGTCACCCCCGCTGCGGTCAGCGCCGCCAGCAGGCTCTCGCCCGGCCGCGCGGGCAGCCGCCGACCATCCCAGAAAATGGCGATAGGGTCAGGGATAGCGCCAGCTCGTCATGTCCGCCCCGGCCGGCGCGGTCTTCGCCATGCGGTCGAGAATCTTGGGCACATACATGGTGTTGTAGCGCAGCCGGGTGATGGCATTGGGAAGCGTCGGATCACCGTTCCAGCAATGCTCGGCCCGGTCGCCATAGGTCACCTCGCCCTCATACGGCGGGTCGGCCTTGGTCAAAAAATCCTCCATCAGATAGACGGCATTGTTCAGGTAGAAATTGTCCATGTCGCCGACATGGATATGGATCTTCCCCTGCAGCTTGGGCGCCAGCTTCACCCAGTCACGCTGCAATATGTGCCGCAAATCATAATTCTCCCGCCAATGCGCCGCCACTGCCTTGTCGATCACCCCGGTTGTCTTGTCCCAGATCGGCCTGGGATAACCATCATCACCCATCGGCGAATACACAGCGTCCCAGATGTCCCACTGGCCGCCCGAGCGCGATTTCGAGCCGATCACCCGCTCGTACCGGTTCTCCATCTCGTTGGTCCAGTTCACATGGCCCAGATAGTTGCGGTTGACGAAGCGCGGCACCCGCCCGAACGGCCCCTGCATCCAGAAAGCATTATCGTCGTCATAGATGTTGACGACCTTGGTCTGGCGGAAGTCGATCGTGTCCGGGCAGGCAGCAAAGGCGCCATTATATTCGTCCGGATAGAACACCTGCACCGCCAGCGCCTCCCACCCGCCGGTCGAGCCGCCATAGGTGAACCGCGCCCAGCCGGCGCCGATGCCGCGGAACTTCTTCTCCAGCGCGGGGATGAACTCGTACTGGATTGCATCGCCATAAGGCCCGAGATTGGCCGAATTTACCGCATAGCTGTCATCGAAATAGGGGTTGGAATGGTCGATTTCGACCACCAGGAACCGCGGAAAATCGGCCGATGTCCATGTCTTGTAGAAGCCATGCGCCTCCTGCTGCTCCACCCGGTTGTAGCAGGAGTCATTGAACCGCGCGCTCGGCTCGCAAACGAGATCCGCGGCGGGCGGCGTCGCACGGATGCCGCTGAAACCTTCGGGAAAATGCCCGTGGTTGATCATCACCGGGTAGCGCGCCTGCGGGTGCCGGTCGAAGTCCTTCGGCACCAGCACATAGGCGTTGAGGAAGGTGTCGCGCCCCCAGAATTTCGAAAGGCTCGGGCTTCTGAAGCTGAACCGCCGCACGAATTCGGTGTCGACCGGCGGCGCGATCTCGGGCAGCACCTTGTCGAGCACCAGGTCAATCGTGTCCGCCGATGCCGAATCGAACTCGATCTCCTTGACCGCACTCACCAGATTGCCTGGCTCCTTGCGCCAGTTCTGCCCCGCCCCGCGCGCCGCCGGCAGCTTCACCGTCTTGCCATTGGCAAGCTTGTAAGTGTCATACTTGTGCAAAATCGCCTGGACGAAATAGCGCCCCTTGGGAATTTCGCGCATCGTTTCCAGCGGATAACCGGTCACCTCATCGCCCAGGCTCACTGCCTGCCCGGCACGCATCGCTTGCGCATCCACCCCGAAAACCTGCGCCGAAGTATTGCTGCGGTTGGCCTGGAAGCGCGGCTCGCTGGCGCCGTCCTTCGTCAGCACCACCAGCACCCGGCCGTCATAGTCGCGCTGCGGCTGCCCCGGCCCCAACGTCACCCGCACCTGCGCAGCCATCGCCGGCGCCGCCAGCATCAGCGCAATGAGGGCCCCCATCCGCAACATCACGCCGCCTCCGGCCGCGCGAACGACGCCGCGAGCAGGTGTGCCGGCACCCGGAAGCGCCCCGCCACGTCCTTCATCTGCTCGCGCTCGGTGATAAGCGCATGGCGGCCGCCGCTCACCAGCACGGTCGCCGGCAGCAGTTGCGCATTGTACCGCGCCGCCGAGCTCTCGGTGTAACCCCCGGCATCGAGGAACGCGACCAGGTCACCCCGCGCCAGCGCCGGCATTTCCCGATGCGCGCCAAGTTCGTCGGAGTTGCACAGCGGCCCCACCAGATCGACCGTCTCGCAGTCGCCATCGGCCGCATTCCGCACCCGCACGGCATGGTAATACCAGTCGAGCACCGACGCCCAGGAGAGATGGTTGGTCGAAAGATCGAGGTTCACCCAGGTCTTGGCGCCGCGCTTCACGGCACCCACGCGGCCCACCGCCACCCCTGCAGGGCCGGACAGGGCGCGCCCCGGCTCAAGCCGCAGCTTGGGCAGCGGCAACCCGCGCGCTTCCGCTTCCTCCCGAATGGCACTGCACACCGCCCGCGCATAGTCCGCCGGCGTCGGCGCATCGGGCCCGTCGATCTGCCGGTTCGGCCCCGTTCCGTACCATTTGCCGAAGGTCCAGCCGCCGCCGATATCGATCGTCGGCGGCGTCCACCCCGTTTCGTCGCGCAGATTGGCCGACCAGACGATCATCTCGCGCGCCATCACGGCGAAGTCGGCGGGCTCGTTCGACATGCGCGAGAGGTGGAAATGCGTCTCCTTCAGCCGCATGGCCGGCATCGCCAGCGCGCGGCGGACGATGTCGACGGTCTGCTCGCGCGTCATCCCCCATTTGGTGCTGTCGCTCTGCTGCTTCAGCGAACCCGGCCCGTGCATCGAAACGCCCATCCGGTCGCGCAACGGCTCGAGGTCGAGCTTCAGCCGGATGCCCAGATTGGCCACCACCCCCAGACGCGCGGCAATGTCGGCAATCCGGTCCAGCTCGTCCTCGGCATCGATGTTGATGCACAGCCCGTTGGCGAGCGCCATCTCCAGCTCTTCGTCCTGCTTGTTCGAGCCGTTGAGCACCAGCGTCGCCGGGTCGGTGCCCGCCAGCAGCGCCATGTACATCTCCTGCGCGCCGAAACAGTCGCCGCCAGCACCTTCCTGATTCATGATGTGCCGTATTGCGAGCCCGTTGTTGGACTTGTTAGCAAACAGGATCTCGACATCGGGATACTCCGCCGCAAAGGCATCCCGGAACGCCCGGTAATTGTGCCGCAACTGGTTTTCCGAAATCACATAGAGCGGCGTGCCATAGGCCTCGGCCAGTGCCGCCACATCGCATCCATCCACCCAGAGATTGCCGTTGGGCCCGATCCCCACAAACTCGCCGAACCGCGTCGCATAGTCGGGGGCCGCCAGCGGCGGCGCATGTATCGGGCTGGTCACATTGCTCTCCCTGCTCGGTTGCCCCCGCCTCTGCGACGGTCAGCAATCCCTGCCGGATCATGCCCAGCGCCGCCGGCGAGGCAAGGGGGCTTTGCGGGGCCACGGCGCAATGCAACCAGATGCGCCGCCAAACGCAACAACGTGGCGTCGGTGCATGCAGGTCGACCTCAATGCAGATAGTCTGGAGCATGTCCGGCATGCCGCGCCAGAATGCGCTTCCAAGCCGCAAGCAGCTATGTTGTCGGCAGTTGCTCAACAGAACGAAGCCGAGTCACCGGTGGTGCAATCGTCTCGCCCAGCGTCGTGCCTTCCTCAGCCTCGTTGAGCACCAACGCGATCTTCGCCTCGCTGAGCTTTGGCTACTTCATCGCATCCTGCTCAGCTGCTCGCCGATACGTCACGACTGGTGATTCCAAATTGGTCGTCGGCTGAGCGTGTCTCGGGCAAAATATAGGCAATGCCATTGGTAGTGGCAAAGGTCGGTTGGATGAAACGTTCATAGAACGTGCCTGAAACATTGATACAGCCAAGCGAAACACGTTTTTCAGCCGGCGTGGCGCTGGACAAGCGTGCCAACCGGCTTTTGCTGCTGAGCCCCGGCTTTCGGTCCGAGGCTCGATGCAGCGCAATTGCAGTGTCATAGTCGATCCAGAGGATTTGCGATCCGTCCAGATCCTGCCCGATCTGTGCGACGAAGCGGCCCGCGGGGGTTATGCGTTCCTGTGGCGCAATCTCGGACAGTTTTCGCGTGCCAATTTCAGGCGGCGAGTCGTCCCCGCGAGCCAGACCCAGAAGCACGGGCGTCGTCGCACGGAGCTTGCCTGCGGCGTCGAACAGAAACAGTCGCGCGTTCGCCTTGTCTACCACCATGAAAGGCTGGTTGACGCTGTCGTTGGTGGCCACGATCCAGTCGGAGACACGACGCGCTTCGGCAAAGTCGGTTGTGTCGAGCAAAGCGACCTTGCCGCGCTCGTGGTCGACAGACCCTTGCGATGCAGCGGACGGCACGGCGGAGGTGAAGAAAGCAAGCGCCACAACGCAAAGAAGAACGGGTTTCAAACTCAATCTCAGCTGAACAAATGGTTAAGAACATATTTACTAGCATGAGTGGTTGCAACTGACCAGAAATGTTTTCGCTGTGAGTTCTCCTGGTCATCGAATGCCGAAGATATTGCCACGGGCTTGCTGGCGGGCTCGCGACCGCCAGCAGGTCTCTTTGGGCGGACACGGCCGACCACCGAAGGTCCAGATTGAGCAGCGCCGGGGAGGTATCGATCAACGGCGCTTTGTCACTACGGGGCTTGCCCACTTCGCGTGTTCTTTATATGTTCCAACAAACCGATATGAAGGGAGAACCGGGATGAGCCATCTGACGCTTTACACGAACCCGCAGTCTCGCGGGATGATTGCGCACTGGATGCTGGCGGAATTGGGACAGCCGTTCGAGCTGGTAAACCTCGACTATGGGACCACGATGAAAGCTCCGGATTATCTGGCAATCAACCCAATGGGCAAGGTGCCGGCGCTGGTGCACCGGTTGAGCGGCCGGGAGGTGGTGGTGACGGAGGCAGCAGCTATTTGTGCCTATTTGGCGGAAGCCTTCGCCGACGCCGGGCTTCTGCCCGACATGACCGGCCGAGCGGCCTACTTCCGCTGGATGTTCTTCTGCGCCGGGCCGATGGAGGCCGCGATAATGGATAGACACATGAAGGTGGAAGTGTCGGACGAGCAAAAGGTGATGGTAGGCTACGGCCGCTATGACGAGGCAGTTGCAGCGCTGGCAGGTGCGATGCCGACGGGTGACGAGTGGATTTCGGGAAGTCAGTTCACGGCGGCCGACGTTTATGTCGGCGCGACGGTGAGTTGGGGCCTCCAGTTTGGCACGCTGCCCGAGCAGCCGGAGTTCCGGGCCTATTTCGAGCGGCTGAAGAAGCGGCCAGCATATCTGAAGGTATTTTCCGAGATGCCGGCGAGTTAGGCGGGATCGCCAATGTCTTTAACTGGCCGCGAGGACAAACCTATAGTCCAGACCATTGCCGATCGTTTCGAGCCTCAGGATCTCTTGGGCGGCTCCTGACATGCATTGCGCACGGTGCGCGTCGGCGCCTGAAAGACCCGGTGCAGCCCCTATCGCCGTGAGAGTTCGCGCGTGTAATCAACCAGCGCGAACAGGGTCGCGGGGGTCGCGGTGTGCAATTGAGCCTCCCACTTTGCTTCGGCGGCGAGTTCGTCAAGCTTCTTGTCGGCCGCCGGAAGTGCTGTGATCATCGCTGCCGAGATGATCGTCAGGTCTTCCGGCGTCGGATCGGGCTTGCAGAACAGCGCCGAAATGCTCGGGTCGGCGATGGCGAGCGAGGCCGGCAAGGTGAGAATCCCGTCGCGCAGGTCTTCCTCACCGCCACCGCCCAGCGATTCGAGGCCCTTGACGTCACCGACGTCGTCGCAACCATGGTAGAGCACGCCGAGCAGGTGGGCGAATTTGCGCAGGGCATCGTCGCGGGTGGCGAGGCAGGCGCAGGTTTCGAACATCGAACCCGTGTCTTCGCCGGCAATGGCAAGCCAGTCCTCGACGCCGAGCGGTTGCCGGCGCAGGCGCCATTGCGCGCATTCGGCGACTCCGAGGCGCTTCAACAGGTCGGAAAACAGCAGGATGTCGTGCGGGTCCTCGGCCGACAGGCGATAGCCTTCCGCGACGATGAAGCCCGAGGCCATCAGCGCGTTCAATTCGCCGAACCTGGTGTGCATCGTTGCCTTGCCGCGACGCTCGGGCGATTTGTCGAGGATGTCGTCGATGACCAGCGACACATTGTGCATCATCTCGAGCACGGCGGCGGAGCGGATGATGCTTTCGGGAATCTCCCCCTCGCGGACGGCGCGGTAACAGCTGAAGATCGTCAGCGGCCGGAAGTATTTGGGCTTGGCGATGAACTGCCATTCCAGCAACGGGCGCATTTCGGCGCTGCAGCCGGCGACCCAGGCCTCGATATAGCGGCGCAGGCGCTCGATCTCGTCGGTAAAGCCGAGATGCTCGATGATATCGCGGGTGATGGTGTCGGTCATGGTTTCACCCGCCAGCGGCGCTTGTAGGGAGCATCCGGCGCGGGTGGTTTCCCCCGCGCGGCTTTCGTCAGCGCGGCTTCGGCAGCGCGCATGGCAGCCCCGGCGAATGCCGAAAACGTCGTGGCAAGCTCGGACGGCGGCGGCCGCGGGTCGCCGCGGCCGGGCTGGTGCCGGGCAAAGTCCTGCAGAAGGTCCACTGCCTTCAGCAGCGTCGCCTTGCCGGCGTCGGCAAGGCTGGCCGACTTGATCCCCGGCGCCAGTTCGAGCGCGAGCGAATAGGCGGTCGTCCACCAGTCGAGGGTGCAGGACAACGGCAGCAGCAGCGGGTAGTTCTCGGTCCCCGGACGCTCACCGCCCGGATTTGCGAGGCTTTCCGAAAGTGCTGCCCAGGCACTGGCGCCATAGGCGGCGGGAAGCAACGCCAGCTTGGCGGCAAGCAGCTTGGCGCTGCCATCGAGCTGTTCGGCGGCAAGGGTGATGGGCTCTCCGCGCATCTTGCCATGGCTGCGGGCATCCGCCGCCTGCAGCGCCTGCGCCGCCAGCAATCCAGTCTGCACCGCAGCCTCGATGGTCGCCATGTCGGCGCTCGACTGGCAGTAATCGCCGGCGAGGAAGATGTTGGACAGCGCGGCCGGGTCGCTGGCCGTCGGGCGAAAGGCCCAGCTGCTGACGTCGTCGATGAACAGGCGGTTGGTGTCGTTGGCGCGGAAATGGCTCATCGCCCATTCGATGTCGCTGTCGGGGTCGCCCCAGTGCGTGCCGAGGTTGAAGATCGGCAGCCAGCGGTGCAACTGCTCGATCATCGCAAAGCCACGCGCCTCGGGCCCCACGGCGGGAATGGCGAACCCATCGGAAGCGGCAAGAACCAGCGCGGTACGCTCCCGCATCATCGAACTCGTCTCCCAAAGCTGCGAGATATCGATGACGCTGAGCATCATCGACGACCCGGTGAGGCCGATCTGGCCCTGGGGGACCCCGGCCAGCTTTTTCTTGAAATAGATGTCGACGACCGGGATGGCGGCGTCGTGGAAATGCTGGAGCTGGGCGATGCGGGGCTCCACGGCGACAATCTTGGTCGCAGGGTCCTCGCCAGGGGCGCCCATCGCAAGGCGGATCATGGCACCTGCCGGCGTCGCGATGATGGCATGGTCAAAGGCTTGCGGCGCGGCGACGCCATTGCGCGCTTCGACGATGAGGCGGGGGCGCCCGTCGATGATGTCGAGCGCGGTGACCATGGTGTCGGTGTGCACGGTGACGCCAAGGTCGCGCAGCTTGTCGGCGAGCGGCTGCATGATCTTCTGGCGCAGGCTGCCCCGCAGCAGCCACGCGAGCGGCCGCTGATTGGGAAAGCTGCTGAAATGGCGAAGGAAATCCTGATAAGTCTTGGCAGCGGTGACGTCGCTGTTCATCGACCAGACGAGGGTGAGGATATAGTTGTGAACCTTGGCGACATCCTCGGTCACATAGCCGCGCGAATAGAGGAAGCCGTTGACGTCGATCCGTTCAAGATTGTCGGTGACGTCGCCGCCGAAAGGGTGGGCGGCAAGATCGAGCATCGAGAACATCAGGACGATCATCTCGGGCACCGAGAGGATGCCCGAGGTCAGGTTTTCCCAGACGGTGGAGAGGGTCGAAGGGTTCCGGAGGTCGAGATAGGTTTCGGCACCGAGTTCGAGCAGCTTCACGCCGTCCTGCGGCTCGAAGTGCGTGGCGCGCGCGAACCCCAGATCCTGTTCGAATATCGTCCAGAAATTGGCGTACCAGTCGCAGAACATGTGCGGATAGACGTCATGGTCGATGCCATGGACGTTGGTCGACGACATGTTGCCGCCGAGCTCGGGCTTGGCCTCGAAGACCGTCACGGCAAAGCCGCGCTGGGAGAGGCGGAGGGCAGCGCTGAGCCCGGCGATGCCGCCGCCGATGATCGCGACCTCGGGTCGGGCCGGGGCGGCTTTCGCCGGGCTTGCCTTGCGGGATCGGGCCTTGGCCATGGCAGTTCCCTTCAGAGTTCGAGGCCGCGGACGCGCGGATTGTCGGTGGTGGCAAGCGCCGGACCCATGCGGGCAAAGGCGCGAGCGACATCGGCCAGCCAGGCATAATGCCAGGCGGCATCGTCGGCGATCGATGCCTGCCAGCCCCGGTGCCAGGCGCCGAGATCCCCGAGCATGTCGCGGGCGCTGCCGCCGGGGGCACGGCCGGCGAGCAGCGCGCTGACGGCATCGACGCCGCCCCGGGCGAGATGGCCGAACACCGCGCTCCACAGCTGGATGAGAATGGCACGCGGCTGCACATCGACACCGCCGAAGCCGGCGCCGGCGACGCGGCCGAATTCGGGATCGGGGTTGGCGCGTTCGAAGCCGCGGCGGGTAACGCGCCACAGGATCTCGCGGAAGTGCCAGTTGCGCATGAGGGCGGCGCAAAAGCCGACATAGAGCATCGACGGATCGAAATGGGCGCGGAAGTCGGTCTCGTAGCGGCCGAGGAAATCGGCGTCGAAGCGCCCGGCCGCCATCGCTGCGACGACGGTGCGCGACGCGATGATCGCCGATTCCATGCCCTGGGTGATGCCTTCGCCGGTTATCGGATCGACGAAGGACCCGGCGTCGCCGATCAGCAAGCCGCCGTCGAAATGGTTGTGATCGATTCCGCCATAGGCCTTGACCACGCCGCCCAGCGGCTTGCTGGCGGCGCGTGCGTTGCGGCACCCGGGGTGGCGAAGGCGCAGGCGGGCAAGGCTTTCTCCAAAAATTTTCGGTACCGACAGCCCGAAGCGATCGGCGCTTTCGCTGAGCACGCCGATGCCGAAATTGGCGCGGCCGCCCGGCATCGGAAACATCCAGCCGTAACCGGGGATATGGTCCTCGTCGAACCAGATGGTGGTTTCGCCGGCGTCGACCTCGACGCCTTCGAGGTACATGCGGCGAGCGATACCGATGTGGCGGCGGTCGCGGCGCGGCAGCCCGGCGCTGCGCCCGATCAGCGATTCAAAGCCGTCGGCGCCAATGACGAGAGGCGCCGAGAGCGTGCGGCTGGCGTCGCCGGAGCGGATATCGACCTGGTTGATGCCGTCGCTGCGGCGCACGGCGGTCGCCTCGGTCGCCATCAGCACCGTCGCGCCGGTGTCAGCGGCATTCTGCAGCAGCATGGTGTCGAGCTCTGCGCGCGGGATGATCAGGCTGTGGCGCGGCTGGCCATGCTCGCCGTCGTAATAGGGAATGGTGTTGTGGTAGGCGAGGTGCGGGCCGAAATAGACCCGGTTAGCTGTGATCGGCAGGCGCGACTGACCATCGAGCGCGGCGCCGCAGCCCATGGCGCGGATCAACCGGAGCCCGGCCGGCTCGACGAAATCGCCGCAGACTTTCTCGCGCGGGAAGCGCGTCCGCTCGAGCACGGCGACGTTGATGCCCTGCCGCGCCAGGGCCCAGCCCATCGTAGCCCCGGCCGGGCCGCCGCCGACGACGATGACATCGAAGCAATCGCCCGCCATCAATCCCCCGTCTGCGCCAGCAGCGCCTCGAAGCGACGGATAACGAGGCTGCGCCCCTGGCGGGCCACGATGCCGGCGTCGACAAGGCGGTTGAAGGCGCGCGTCACCGTCTCGCGCTGGCCGCCGACGATTGCTGCAAGTTCGGCATGGGTCGGCAGGTCGGGCACGATGCCGCCATCGCCGACGACCCCGGCGGCGAGTGCCATGCGGGTGACCTCGGCGGCGACCCGGCCCGGCAGGCTGACAGTGCTGGCGGCGAACAGCCGGTCGCTCAATTCGCGGACCCGGCTGGCGAGGTCGGCGAGCAGCGCCGCGGCGATGGCCGGGTGGTCGGCGACCAGCGCCCGGAAGTCGGCGGCGGCGATGACGCCAACCCGCGCCTCGCCCAGCGCGACGACGCTTGCCGAACGCGGGCCGCCATCGAGCGCAGCAATTTCGCCGAAATAGCCGTGCACCGGGATGCGACGGTAGCCGAACTCCTGTCCGGACGCCGAGAAGCGCTTGGCGAGCAGCGGCCCATCGCACAGCAGGAAGACGTCGCTGCCGCCGGCGCCGAAGGAAACAAGCGTGTCGCCGCGGCTGAAATGGCGCATCCGGATGCGGCCGACAAACTTGTTGGCGGCCGCGTCGGGCATCTCGGCAAAAAGCGTGAAATGGGCAAGGTCGGCGGCGGTGAAGCCGGCTGGAGCCGCCCCTGTCCAATCCGGCCCACCCGCCACCTCATCCCCCCGATACGGTCGTCATTCCAACCCCGTGCCTTTCTATGGCCTGCCGGTGATTGGTGCAACGCCGTCGCTGGCGGCTGCTGCCGCCAGCAGCCGTGCGGCCTCGGCATGGTCCAGCGGGTTGCAGCCCGTCGGGCATCGTTTGGCGACCGGCGCAAGGATAGCAAGGGCAGCGGCGGGATCGTCGCGGTCGAGATGCCAGGCCGCCAGCGCGCACGCCGCCGGCAGTTCGATGCCGCGCGCGCCCATGGCGCCGGCAAGGGCCAGGGCCTCGGCAAAGTCGCTCGCCGCGGCGGCGCCGGTGCGCAGGCGGCCACGCAGAAGCAGGCTGGCGGGCCGATAAAGGCGTTCCTGCGGATTGAAGGCAAGAGCCTGTTCGACGGTCGCGAGCGCCGCTTCGGTATCGCCTTCGGCCAGCTCGATCTCGGCAAGGCGATTGAGTTGCGTCGGCACGGCGATCCGCGCGCCGGCGTCGATCTGGCCTTGCAGGGAGGCGCGCACCTGCGCGGCATGGCCGTTGCCGACCCCGCGATAGGCACGGCCCCAGGCGATCGGCCCCTGCACAAGCGCCGCGAGATAGGCGAACCCCTGTTCCTCGGCGAGCGCCAGCAACCGCATTCCGACCCGCTCCGCCGCCGCCGCATCGCGTTCGCAGAGCAGGAGCTGGCTCTGGTAGTGAAGCGCCATGGCAAGATCGTAGGGATTGCAGCTGGCGGTGGCAAAATCGAACGCGGCGTCGAGGCGCGCCCGGGCCGTCGGCGTGTCGCCGCGCCACCAGGCGGCCATGGCGGCGACGCCGATGGAACTGACGGTGTTGCCGGGCGGTTGGCGCCGGCCGATGCCGTCGACAAGACCGGCAAGCCGGGCATAGCTCGCCTCCATGGCGGCGAGCGCGCCGGTGAAGAAATCGACCTGGATGCGCGCGCCGAGAGCGAACATGAGGAGATCGCCATCGCTGCGATCGGCCTCCCACATGGCCATCACCTCATCGGCCCGGGTGCCGGCGGCATCATGGTCGCCGCGGGTCAGTGTCGCCTGCCACAACCGGCGCTCTTCGGCGAGGAACGCGACGTTGCCCGCTTCGTCGGGCTGCCGGGCGCGAACCGTCGCCTCCACCGTCTCCGCCGCCGCATAGCCCTGCGTCAGCTGGAGGATACGGCCGAGCTCGCCATACAGGCCATGGACCGCATCGCCGTGTTCAGCGGCTTCCGCGATGGCGATGGCTCGGCGAAAGGCCGTCTCCGCCTCGCGATATTCGGCGCGCGCCTGGGCGCGACTGCCGGCGCGTCGATACCAGTCGAGCGCCTCCGGGCCGGCGCCCGCCTCGGCGAAATGATGGGCGAGGCGCATCGGGTTATCGGTGGCGATTGCCGGGAACTGGCCGGCAAGGGTGGCGGCAATATGCTGGTGGTTCTGGCGATACTGCTGCCGCAGCATCGAATCGGCGGCCGCATCCTGCAGCAGCGCGTGGCGGAACGTATAGGTCGCCCGCGGCGGGATGCCATCGCGGTGAAGGATCCCGCGCGACACGATCTCGGCGAGTGCCGGGCCAAGGAAGGCCTCATCGAGACCGGTGACCGCGGCAATCATCTCGTGACCGAACGACCGCCCGAGCAGCGCACCAACCTGCGCCAGGCGCTTGGCCGGACCCAGGCGATCGAGGCGGGCCATGATCGAATCCTGCAGCGTCGCCGGAATGCCGGCGCCGGGCGCGTCCTGCTTCACATGCTCGACAAAGGCCTGGGCAAGTTCCTCGGCGTAAAGGGGCACGCCGTCACAGCGATCGACAAGGGCGGCGACGGCGCCGGGATCGGTGCCGCCGACGATTTCGCGGACGATCGCCGCAATGTCGGCAGCGCCGAGACCGGGCACGTCGATGATCCGATAACGCGCCGGCGGCCAGGGCAGCGTCGTTTCCGGACGCATCGTGCCGATCACATAGAGCGGGACATCGGCGGCGGCGTCGATGATCAGCTGCAGCAGCTCGAGGCTCGAGGGGTCGTACCAGTGCAGATCCTCGACGGCGATGACGAGCGGCTTGCCGCGGGCAAGGTGAACGCACCAGCGGGCGAGCGAATCAAGGGCCGGGGCGCGGTCGTCCGGCCCCAGCGCCAGGCCGTCGAAGCCGAGGAGGCGCGCTAGGCGATCGACAAAGCCCGGGGTTTCGAGCCCGAGTTCGGCAAGCGCCGCGGTCAGGCGGTCGCGAGCGACGCCCGCCGGTTCGTCGCCGTCGAGGCCGAGGCTGGCGCGCATCGCCTCGACGATCGGGTAAAGTGCGCTGGCTTGTTGCAGGGCGGCGCCGTGGCAGGAAATCCAGCCATGCGGGGCGGCGCCGAGGTGTTGGCGCAAGGCCTGGAGGAGCCGCGTCTTGCCGATGCCCGGTTCGCCACGCAGGATGGTGACGCGACGCTGACCGGCGCAGATGGCGCTCCAGTCGCGGGCGAGATCGGCGAGAATGGCGTCGCGCCCGACGATCGTGCGGCCGGAGCCATCGGACCAGGCTGCAATCCGGCTGCGAATGCCGCGTGGGGCGGTGGGGCGAAACGCCATCACGGGGGTGGAGAGGCCCTTCAGCGCCTTTGGCCCCAGCGCCTCGAGCTCGAAAGCGCCGCGGGTGCGGCCGGCCGTGGCGTCGCTGACCATGACGGTGCCGGCGTCGGCCGCGGCCGCAAGGCGCGCCGCAACATTGACGGTGCTGCCCGTGGCGAGGGTTTCGCGCCGCAGGCCGGAACCGACCGAGCCGACGACGACGGGCCCGGTGTGGATGCCGATGCGCACGGCAAGGTCGCCGGCGCGCAGATGCGGGACGCTCGCCCGCAAGCGTTCGCCAAGGCGCGGAACTTCGCCCGCAATCTCCATGGCGGCACTGACCGCGCGGGCAGGGTCGTCCTCATGGGCGGCCGGATAGCCCAGGTAGATCAGCATGCCGTCGCCGAGATACTGGGCGACATGGCCGTCGACGTTGCGGATGATCTCGGCGGCGAGTTGCTGATAGGCGCGGAGCACCGCCTGGACATCTTCAGGGTCGAGGCGCGACGCCATTTCGGTCGACCCCACCAGGTCGCAGAACATCACGGTCAGCTGGCGGCGATCGCCGACGGTTGCGGTCGCCGGAGAGGCACGGGGGCGTGACAAGCGGGTGCCGCAGGCACGGCAAAACGAATCGCCGATATCGACGGGGGCGTCGCAGCCGGTGCAGCAGGCATGGGTTGATCGCGGGGCGGCAGTCATGGCGTCGTCCTGGGTACTCCTTTCGCGACGCCAATATGCCGACCGCGGCGCGCGGCAAAAGCCCCGAAGATCGATTTAGACCATGTTTGTGACGCCGGTCACAGCCTTGGCGCTTCTGGTCGCGCTAGCAAGCCCTTGTTGTCGTTGCCGCGACCGTCGTGGTGGCGAATCGAATGGAAGGGGAATTG
The DNA here is from genome assembly GCF_014205635.1 of Polymorphobacter multimanifer. Classification (GTDB taxonomy): domain Bacteria; phylum Pseudomonadota; class Alphaproteobacteria; order Sphingomonadales; family Sphingomonadaceae; genus Sandarakinorhabdus; species Sandarakinorhabdus multimanifer. The sequence continues at coordinate 12,602 of NZ_JACIIV010000017.1, read as the reverse complement.
CCATGCTCCGCACCTATGCCGACCTCGTCGTCCAGCACCGCAAGGTCATATTGGCGCTGTCGCTTCTGCTGACCCTTTTGTTGGGGCTGCAGCTGCGCAACCTCGACGTCATCGTCGACGCCGACGAATTGCTGCCGCGCGACCATCCCTTCGTCCAGGTGACGGAACGCGTGCAGGCGGTGTTCGGCAATCGCTATACCGTCGTTATCGGGGTGACGCCGGCGAACGGCGACGTTTTCACGCCCAAAACGCTCGGCAAGGTCCTCGCGGTCACCAATGCACTGGTGGCAACGCCCGGGGTGGCGGCAGGCAATATCCAGAGCCTCGCCGCCCCGCGCGCCAAGGATATCGCCGGCAATGCCGAAGGACTCGCCGTCTCCCGGCTGCTCGACCATGTGCCGGCGACGCTCGCCGAAGCACAGGCGGTGAAGGCGCGGCTGGCCGCCAATCCGCAGTATCGCGACGTGCTGGTCAGCCGGGACGGCGGCACCGCCGCCATTTACGTCGAGTTCAAGAAGGACCCCAAGGGCTTCGGCGCCGTGATGGCGAAGATCGAGGCAGCCGTGGCGCCGATCCGCGATGCCGACACACGGATCGAGGTCGCCGGCCAGCCGGTGTTCCTCGGCCTGCTCGAAACCTTTTCGAAGCGCATGGCGTGGCTGTTGCCGATCGCCATCCTGCTGATCGGCATCATTCACCTCGAGGCGTTTCGCACCATTCAGGGTCTTGTGCTGCCGCTGGTCACCGCTGTCCTGGCGCTCGTCTGGTCGCTCGGCATCATGACCATGGCCGGGGTCCATCTCGACCCGTTCAACAACGTCACCCCCATCCTGATCCTCGCTGTCGCCGCCGGCCATGCGGTGCAGATGCTGAAGCGCTACTATGAGGAGTATGACCGGTTGCGCGCCGATCCCGCGCTCGACCCGCGCGCCGCCAATCGCGCCGCGGTGGTCGCCTCGGTGATCAAGGTCGGCCCGGTCATGCTCGCCGCCTGCACCATTGCATCGCTCAGCTTCATGTCGCTGGCCTGGTTCGACATCCAGGCGATCCGCACGTTCGGCATCTTCTGCGGGCTCGGCATCATCAGCATCGCCGTTGTCGAGCTCACCTTCACGCCGGCGCTGCGCGCCATGCTGCCGGCGCCGAAGCACCGCGAGACGCGTGCCGAAAAGAAGATCACCTTCTGGGATCGCCTCGCTGCCGGGCTGGCAAAGCTCGTCGCCACGGCACCGGCGCGGCGGCGGGTGTTCGTCGTCGCGGGGATTGCGGCGGTGGCACTCGCCGCCGGCGCCTCGCAGGTCCATATCGACAATTCGCTGCGCAGCTTCTTCGGCGCGGACCTCGCGGCGCGCGTCGATGACAGCACGCTCAACAGCGAACTCGCCGGCACCAACACTTTTTATGTGCTGGTCGAGGGCCGCAGCGACGATGCCATCAAGGACCCGGCGGTGCTACGGGCAATGGACAATACGCAACGCTGGCTCGCCGCCCAGCCGGGCATCGGCCACACGCTGTCGGTCGTCGACCTGCTGAAGCAGATCAACCGCGGGATGAACGGCGGTGCCAAGGCGGCCGGCATGTTGCCGGCGAATGCCGACCTCGTGTCGCAATATCTGCTGCTCTATTCGATGTCGGGTGAACCCGGAGATTTTGACGGGCTGGTCGACTATCCCTACCGCAGCGCCATCATCCAGGCGTTCGTGAAGACCGACAGCTCGGTGTTCGTCGCCGACATCAACAAGCGCATCCTGCCGGTCATCCAGGCCAATTTCCCGTCGAATGTCACGGTGCGGCTGGGCGGCAGCATCACCACGCCGACGGCGATGAACGAGGTCATGGTTGCCGGCAAGGTAAGGAACGTCCTCCAGATCTTTGCGGTGGTCTTCATCGTCGCCGCGGTCATGTTCCGATCGGCCCGGCTCGGGGCGCTGATCCTGGTGCCGCTGGCGGCAACCGTGCTGGCGGTGTTCGGGGTGATGGGCCTGCTGCACATCCCCTTGCAGATCGCCACCGCCACCATGGCGGCGCTCGCCGTCGGCATCGGCGCCGATTATGCCATCTACCTGACCTGGCGACTGCGCGAGGAGCTCAAGGACGGTGCTGACGAGGCCGACGCCGTCGCCGCGACCTATGCCAGCGCCGGCAAGGCGGTGCTGTTCGTCGCGACAGCGGTTGCCGGTGGCTATGCGGTGCTGATGCTGTCGCTGGGCTTCAACGTCCACCTCTGGCTCGGCCTGTTGACCAGCGTCTCGATGGTGGCGGCGGCGGTCTCGGCCCTCACGCTTTATGCGGCGCTGCTGCTGACCGTGCGGCCGCGGGTGATCTTTGCCGCACGCCGACAGGACAAGGCCAAACGTGCCGGTCTCGTCAGCCGCCCCGCCGCCATTGCCCTCTCCCTCGTGCTGACAGGAGCCGCTCTCATGCATGCCGAGCCTGGCCACGCGCAAATCTCGACCACGTCCGCGGCCAATGTCGATGCCGCCACGCTGATGGCCGACAGCCTGAAAGCCGGCAAGCCGCAGCGCTCGCTTGCTGTCGGGCGCTTCGTCCTCATCAACTCCGCCGGGCAACAGCGGGTGCGGCAGACGACGAGCATTACGGAACTGAAGAGCGATGGCGCCAACAATCGCCGCGTCACCCGCTTCAATTCGCCGGCGGATATCGCCGGCACTGCGGTGCTGACGGTTGAAAATGCAGGTGATGACGACATCTGGGTCTATCTGCCGGCGTTGAAAAAGGTACGACGGTTGGCTGCCTCCAATCGCCGCGATGCCTTTGTCGGCACCGACTTCTCCTATGGCGATGTGCTCGGCCACCCCGTCGAGGAATGGACGCACCGGCTGCTGCGGACCGAAACCGTCGACGGCGCCGCGACCTCGGTGGTCGAATCGCTGCCGCGCGATGCCGCGGTCGCAGCGGCGACCGGCTACAGCCGCCGGCTCAGCTGGCTGCGCACCGCTGACCGGGTGCCGGTGAAGGCCGAGTATTATGGCCCGCAGGCTACGCTGATGAAGGTCTATACGGCCACCGACATCCGCCTCGTCGATCCGGCGCGCCGGTGTTTCCAGCCGATGCGCCAGGTGATGCGCAACGTCGCCACCGGCCACATGACGGTCATCGAATATACCAGCTTCAAGACCGACGTCCCCGTCGCTGCCGAACAGTTCCAGCCGCGTTCGCTCGAGCGGGGTCTCTGATCGTCATGCGTGCAATCGGCTTCCTGGCGGCGCTGGTGGCGACCACGGCGGGCGCGCAGGAGGCGCCCGACGAGCGGCCGGGCCTTGCCGAGCGGGTGGGGCTGGCAACCTCCTTTCGCGCCGGCGCCTGGACCCATGACCGCGACCTCAACGACGAAACGCTGACCGCCGTCGGCGGGGTGCGGGCAAGGCTGGCGCCCCGGGCCGGTGCGCTCGACGCCTTCGCCGAAGGCTATGTCCAGGCCGACAGCGTCGACGGGGCCGACGCCGACCTCGTCGAAGGCTGGCTGCGCTGGACACATGGCCCCCTCGCAATCAAGGCCGGCCGGCAGATTGTCGTCTGGGGTCGCGCCGACCGCCTCAACCCGTCCGACGTCCTCAGTTCGCGCGATTATACGCTCCTCGTCGCCAGCGACGATGAACAGCGGCGCGGCAGCCTGATGGTCCAGGGCCGTCTCGGGCTCGGCGATTACACCCTCGACGGCTATTGGCTGCCGGAATTTCGTGACAACCGCTTTCCGCTCGATCGCAACCCCACCGGCGCCATTGTCGTCGCCGACCAGCGCGTCGCGGATCGCAGCCAGTTCGCGCTGAAGCTCGATCGCAGCGGGGGCAGCATCGACTGGTCGCTGGGCTGGTTCCACGGCACCGACCGCACCCGCGATTTCGTGCGCGTTGCCGTGCCCGCGGGCAGCCCGGCCGGCGCGTTCACCGGCGTGCAGCAGCAATTCCCCAGCGTCGATGTGCTCGCCGCCGATGTGGCCGGCACCTGGGGGCGGATCGGCTGGCGCGCCGAGGCAGCCTGGAGCCGCTATCGCGGTGCCGACACCATCTTCAGGAAGAACGACAATCTCTGGCTGGTCGCCGGTTTCGACACCGACGTCGCCGGATGGAACCTCAACCTCCAATACAGTGTCCGCCGGGTCTTCGACCATTCCGACCCGCGCGACCTCGCTGACCCCATCGATCGCGCCGTCGCCAGCCAATCGGCGGCGGTCAACAACCAGCTCGATCGCACCCAGCACGGCGTGACGGCCCGCGTGGCGCGCAAATGGCTGCAGGACACGCTCGACGTCGAACTCGCTTCGATCGTCTACCTCAACACCGGCGACGCCGCGATCCGACCCAAAATGACCTACGCCATCAACGATCGCCTCCGCCTCACCGTCGCGGCCGACATCTTCGTCGGCCCCCGCCTCAGCTATTTCGGCCGCGTGCGCGAACTGTCAGCCGGCTTTCTGCAACTCACCTGCGGCTTTTGAGGATGACCCGATGATCAAGTTGTTCGGACGCATGATCCCCGCCGCCGCGCGTGGGCTGTCGGGCCCGAGGCTGCACCCGACCGAGGTGGTGACAAGCCGCTTTCGCGTGCTGCCGCACGACATCGACATGAACCGGCATCTCAACAATGGCCGCTATCTGCAGGTCATCGATGTCAATCGCATGGAGTATCTGCTGCGCACCGGCGTCGCCCAGACCATCCTGCGGGAACGCTGGAAACCGATCCTTGGCAGCACGACGATCCGGTTCCGCCGCGAGCTTCGGTTGTGGGAACGCGCTGTCGCCGCGACCGAACTGCTCGGCTGGGACGATCGCTGGGTCTATCTCGAACACCGCATCACGACCCTCGCGGGCAGGCCGGTCGCCGTCGCCATGGCGAGGGCAGGCTTCCGCAGCCGGGGCAGCTGGGTGCCAACCGGGCAACTGCTGGCCGCGTTGCCGCACCAGATGTCGCCGATGGAGCTCCCGGCCCGCGTCGAGACCTGGCGCCGCCTCGACGACTGTCTTGCGGAAGGCGGGATGCCGAGGACGTCGCCGGCAATCTCAAGCCCGACACCTCCTGCACAAGCGTTCAGGGCCTCGCTGAAATCCCAGGGCTGTATGGGACGGAGCACGGGCGAGACCGCCAGGCGCGCGGTGTGACTCCCCGTCACGCAACGCCAGACGCAATCATTTCTCAAGCGTTGTCACAGATCGTCGAAAACGGTGACCTTGGCGCCGGCGGTGCACTGGGCGATGGCGCCGCGCAGGCGCGGCATGAGTTTGGTGCGGTCGCCTTCGCCGACGTTGCGGTTGCCTTCGAACAGGGCCAGCGCCTCGCGCCAGGCGGCACAGGCGCGGTCGCGGGCGCCACCGATGTAGAAATTGCCGCCGCTGGTGGTCAGTGCCGTCGCCATGCTGCGGCGGGCGCCGGCGGTGTCACCGGCCAGCGCCACCATGCGGCGATGCGCGGCGATGACTTCATCGGACATGGCAAAGGCCTGGGCATGACGGCCGAGGTCACCGAGCAGCTGGGCCTGGACCTCGCCGACGGTGGAGAGCAGCTGCAGCGAGGTGGCGTCGCCGTTGCTGCGCACCCGCAGCGCACGGGCAAGGTCGGTGGCTTCGCCGATCGAAAACATCGCCGCGGCCTCGTCATGGCCGGCGCGTTGCAGGATGGCGCGGTACCAGAGCGACATCGCCAGCTTGCGCGGCAGGGCGGGATCGTCGGGATAGGCGGCGACCAGCGTGCGGTTGATGGCGACGGCCTGGTCGACGGCGGCGAGTGCTGCGGCTTCGTCGCCGAGCTTGTGGTTGGCCTCGCCGAGCAGGCGCAGGTTGGCGGACCGGACCATGCGCAGCGGCCGGGCGGTGGCGAGCGCCGGCGGCAGGCCGGTGATGAAGGCCTCGGTGGCGCGATATTCGGTGCGGGCGGCGGCATAATCGTCGCCCCAGGCGTAGCTGTCGCCCAGCCCCTGCGAAGCGAGCGCATAGAGCCGGGCCGAATCGACGTTGCGCGCCGGGTCGGCCGCCAGCAGCCGCCGGGTTTCGAGCGCCTTGCGCTTGGCCAGCGGCGGGTCGTTGTCGGTGTAGAGCGCTGTGGCGGTCTGTTCGACGAGCAGGTCGGCATAGGCAATGGTGACGGCGGGATCATCGGGGTAGCGGCGGTGCAGCGGCGCAAGGATGGCTTCTGCGCGCCCGATGAGCTTGTTGCCATCCTCGAGCCGGCCGAGCTGGTTGTCGCCGCCGTTGCCGACAACCTTGGCAAGGCGGAGAAAGCCGAGCCCGGTTTCGACACGGACGTCGCGGGGCGCATCCTCCTGGCCGGCCAGCGCCAGCAGGTAGGTCTGCCCGGTTTCGGCGAGTTTTGCGCGGGCGATGGCGCTGCCCGGAACCTTGCCGACCTCGTCATAGGCATCGAACAGCAGCGACTTGGCGATGGCGCGGGTCTGGGCAAAGCGCTGCTCGGCCTCGGCGCGGGCGGTTTCGGCTCGGGCATTGGCGGCCAGCGTGGTGCCGAGCGCACCGACGAGCATCACGACGGCGGTGGTCCCGGCGGCGACGCCGGCGCGGTGGCGGGCGACGAAGCGGCCGATCCGATAGCGGCGGCCGCCGTTGCGCGCCGCCACCACGTCACCGCGCTGCCAGGCCCGGACATCGGCGGAAAGCGCGTCGACGCTGGCATAGCGCGCCTGCGGATCGACGGCGCGGGCGCGGGCGATGATCGCGGCCAGATCGGCGTCGCCGCGGCCAGTGGTGTCGGGCAGCATCAGGGCGAGGAGGACGCCGAGCGAATAGACATCGGACAGCGTCGTGGCGGGATCGCCGGCGATGCGTTCCGGCGCGGCGAAGCCCGGCGTCAGACTGCGCGCGACGACGCCGGGCACGCGATCGGGCGGGGACGCCAGCGGCGGCCGGGCGATGCCGAAATCGATCAGCCTGGCATTGTCGTTGCGGTCGACAAGGATGTTGGCGGGCGTCAGGTCGCGGTGGATGATGAGGTTCTGGTGGGCAAAGCCGACGGCGCTGCAGACATCGAGGAACAGCGTGGTGCGGGCGCCGGTGGTCGGGCCGGAATCCAGCCATTCGTCGAGCCGGATGCCGTCGACGAACTCCATGACGATATAGGGCTCGCCGGCCGGGGTTTCGCCGCCGTCGAACAGTCGGGCGATATGCGGGTGGGACAGGCGGGCGAGCGTCTGGCGTTCGCGGGCGAAGCGCTCGATGAAGACGTCGGACAGCGCGCCGGGGCGGATCAGCTTGATGGCGACGACATGGTCGAAATCGCCGGTGTCGCGCTCACCGCGATAGACGGCGCCCATGCCGCCGACGCCGATCAGCCGGGTGATGCGATAGCGGCCGATGCGGTCGGGCATGGGGGCATCGGCAACCGTGGCGGCGGCCGAACCGGTGCGCAGGCGGGAATCGTCGCTGGCGGCGAGCAGGCGGCGCAGACGAGCAGCAAGGGCGGGATCATCGCCGCTGGCATCGGTGATGAAGGCATCGCGGGCGTCGGGCGGCAGCGCCAGCGCCGCGTCGAGCAGGGGCAGCGCGCGGGCATCGAGCGCCGCGTCGGCCATCAGGCGTCGGACATTTCGGCAAGCAACCAGAGCCGCGCCGACGTCCAGCGGCGTTTCACCGTGGCCTCCGAACAGCCGAGGACGGCAGCGATGTCGCGAATTTCGAGACCGCCGAAATAGCGCATCTCGACAATGTCCGCGCGTTCCGGGTCGATGCGGGCGAGGTCGTCGAGGGCGGCGGACAGGCGCTCGATCTCGCAATCGGGGTCGTCGAGGGCGATGCCGGTGAGCAGCTCCACCTTTTCATGCTTGCGCTTGTTGGTGCGGCGCGAGCGCAGGTGGTCGAGCAACGCGCGCCGCATCATCGTCGCCGACAATGCCTTGAAATGCTGGGCATCGGCCCAGTCGATCCGATTGAGCGCAACCAGGCGCGCGACCGATTCCTGCACAAGGTCGCTCGTCGACAAGGAGCAACCGCGCTCGCCGCGCAGCATCGCGGCAGCCGATCGGCGCAGATCGGGATAAAAGGCGGCAAACAGCGCGTCGCGGGCGCCCATGTCCCCAGCCCGCCAGCGGACCAGCAAGGCCCGTGTATCATGCTCGCCCACTCACGCCACTCCCGCCACTCCCGCAGGTTAACGCTTTGTTGGCGGTCGTAAAGCCCTCTCGAAAGCATCGTGTGAAAAAGCCCGCGGAGGCGTGAGCCGTTTGGCGGTCCGGCCGCGCCTTTGAAGACAACAGCGGCTTGGCGCTGGCCCCGGGGGACACACATGATCGACGGTTTCGGACTGACACGGCAGCGGCGCAACTGGCTGGTCGGCGTATCGACGCTGGCGCTGGGCTTCGCGGCGGGCCCGGGGGCGAGCCAGCAGGTCGTCGTCGGCTCGCCGGCATGCCCGGTCGTGGCGGGCGTCGCCACCTGCACCGGCAACCTGTCGGGCGGGGTAACTTCGCAGCAGTCGGCAGGCCATGCCGCCGTCGGCACGATCAACGTCAACAACGTAACCGGAAACATCGCGCCTCCCGGCCTTTTCGGCATCGGCGCCGACCGCAGCGACCGCGACCTCACGATCAATGTCGCCGACGGTGTCGTCATCCGCACCCTCGACAACCTCGGCATCACCGAGCCGGCGCAAGGCATCATCCTTATCGTGCGCAACGGTTTTGACGCCACCATCGACAGTGGCGCGACGATCTTTGCCGATGGCGGCGCGCAGGCCAATGCCGGCATCGAGGCGGCGGTGTTTTCGGGCGACAGCAACGCCAGCATCACCAACCGCGGCGCCGTCACCGTCACCACCACCAACCAGAGCGGCTTTGCCCTCGCTGCCTCCTCCAACGAGGCGACCGGCAACATCACCATCGTCAATTCGGGCGTGCTGAGTGCCACCACCGGCGGCAGCGGCGAGCGCACCGGCGTCACCGCGGGCATTTTCGCCGTGCATGGCGCCGCCGGCGGCACCACGCGCATCACCAACAGCGGCGCCATCACGGTGCGCCCGGCGGCGGCGACCAGCGACAGCGATTTCAACGGCATCGCGTCGGGCATCGTGGTCAACACGCTGGTGTCGGGCGGCCGCTCCACCATCGTCAACAGCGGCGCCATCGATGCGCAGGGCCAGGCGACCCACGGCATCACCAACTTTGCCGCCGGCAATGTCGGCGGCGACGGCACTTTTGCGCGCATCGAGAACACCGGTACCATCGCCATCAGTGGCGCCGACAACAATGGCCTGTTCGCACAAGGCCGCGGCGAGGGCGTCGACCTCACCGTGATCAACGGCGCCGCCGGTACGGTACGGATGACCAATGCCACCAACAGCAACGGCATGCTGGTGCTCAACCAGGCCCGCACAGGCACGCTGACCGTCGACAATGACGCGGCGCTGACTTCGGTGTCGGGCGCGTCGAGCCGCGGCATCGCGGTGTCGTCGAGCGGTGCGCCGGCCAACGGCAACTACACCATGAACATCGACAACAGCGGCGCCATCGAGCTCGGCACGCTGTTCGCGCAGGGCATCACCGTGTTCGCGACGCGCGATGACACGGCGAACGTGACGCTGGTCAATTCCGGCACCATCCGTGGGCTGGCATCCAACACGATCAATTCGGTGGGCCTGTCGGTCAACCTCGACGGCGCCGGCACCGGCGACAATCCCGGCATCGCCACGATCCGCAACAGCGGCGATATCACCCTGGCGCAGGGCACGGCGATCATCAGCTTTGCCGATGACGTGACGGTGGAGAACAGCGCGACGCTGCGCACCACGGGCGCGGCTTCCGACGTCGTCGGGCTGGTCGGCAGCGGTGCCGGTTCGGTGATGCGCTTCACAACGACCGGCGATGTCATCGCCAGCGGCGCGAATTCCAACGCCATCGTCGTCGTCGGCACGGCCTCCACAGCGGCGGTGACGATCGATGCCGCCGATGTGACGGTCGCAGCGGGATCGGCGGCGCTGCTCGTCGACGGCGATGTCGCGACGACCTTCCGCGCCCGCAACGCCAGCGTCGTCACCGGCAACCTGCGCTTTGGCGGCGGTGCCGACGTGCTGGCGTTCGAGGCGGGCAGCCGGCTGGTCGGCAACGTCGATTTCGGCGCCGGCAACGACAGCGTTACCATCATCAACGGCACATTGTCGGGGACCGTGGCGCTGGGCGCCGGCGACGATGTGCTGACCTTCCAGACGCCGACGCTGGCCGACATCCTGGCCATCGACAGCGTCGACGGCGGCGCCGGCAACGACACCATCAACCTCAACCTCGCCGCCGGCGCGACTTTCGTTGTGCCCGAGATCGGCGGCCTGATGGTGAGCAACGTCGAAACGATTGCCCAGTTCGGCGATGCGACGGTGACCATCAATGGCACAGCGCCGCTGGCAACGCGTTATGAGCTGCGCGAAGGTCGGCTGAACCTCGGCGCGACGCTCAATGCCGTCGATGTGGCGACGAGTGCGGGCACGCTGTTCAACCTGACCGGCAGCATCCTCAACCTGAGCGTGGCCGGCGACCTGTCGCCCGGCGGGATGGGCACGATCGCGACGGCGAACGTGCTGGGGACGTTCACGACGGCGGCCGGCAGCCGCTATCTGGTCGATGTGCTCGGCAACGGCACCAGCGACCGGGTCGCGGTTACCGGGGCGGCGACGCTGGGCGGCGGCAGTGTCGTGGTGCGCTCGCTGACGCCGGAGGCGAATTTTGCCGGCAGCACGTCGTTCACCATCCTGTCGGCGACTGGCGGCGTGACGGGGACGTTCTCCGGGGTGTCGGAGGTCGACCTGCCGTTCCTGACGCTGGCGCTGGTCCACAATGCCAATGACGTGCAGCTGACGGCGGCACGGGCGGTCACTCCGACCCCGTCCCCGACCCCGACCCCGACGCCGACTCCGACGCCGACGCCCACGCCCACTCCCACTCCCACTCCCACTCCCACCCCGACACCCACGCCAACTCCGACGCCGACGCCAACTCCGACCCCGACGCCAACCCCGACACCCACCCCCCCACCGGTGGCCTTCGCCAGCGTGGCGCGTACATTCAACCAGCGGCAGGTCGCCGGCGTCTTCGATGCGGTCGAGGCAACAGCGACCGGCGACACGCGCACCGTCATCAATGCGCTGGTGTTAGCTTCCACCGACCAGGCGCTGACCGGCTTCGACACCATGTCGGGTGAAATCCACGCCTCGGTGCTGGCCGCCGGGGTGCACCAGGGCGAGATCCTCACCGACGCCATGCACAACAGGGTCCGCGCCACCGGCGGCGGCGCCGGCGGCGCGGCAGGCCTCCAGCTCGGCGCCTGGCTGTCGGGCGGCCTCATCGACGGGCGTATCCAGGGTGACGGCAATGGTGCCCGCCTCGACGGCAGCCGCCGCGGTATCACCGGCGGCATCGATTTCGTCGATGCAGCGTCGGGCACGCTTCTCGGCGTCGCCGGCGGCTGGTCGAGCGGCAATGTCACGTCCAGTGCGCGCCGCTCGCGGGCCGAGCTCGATAGCTGGCATCTCGGTGCTTATGGCCGGGTCGGCACCGGCCGCACCGGGCTGACGCTGGCCGGCAGCTTCGCCTGGTCTTCGGGCGACGCCGATGTCACCCGGCAGATTGCCGTCAACACGATCAACCGCACGGCGATGTCCGTCTACACCCTCAAGACCACCACGCTCGCCGCCGAGGCGCGCTATGGCTTTGCCATGAGCAAAAGCATCAGCATCGGCCCGATCGCCAACGTCGCCCATGCCAGGGTCAGCCGAGACGGCTTTGTCGAGGCCGGCGCGTCCAGCCTCGGCATCGTCGGTCCCGATGACAGCGACAGCTTGACATCATGGGGCGCAGGCGGCTTTGCCAACTGGGTGTCGGGCACCGGCCGCGTCGACGTCAGCGTTGCCTATGACCGCGCCGCCGGCGACTTCACCGAAACCAGATTGGCTTTCGCCGGGGCGCCGGGCAACACCTATCGTCTGCGGTCGCCCGGGGGCAGTGACAATGCGCTTGAGGCAAGCGTGACCGGTAATGTCGCACTCGGCGACGGCTGGGGCATCGGCGCCGCCTATCGCGGCCGTCTGGGTGGCGATTTCACCGCCCATAGCGCACTGGTCACATTGCACTGGCGGCGCTGAAGCCCAGCTTCGGCCGCCCGTCACCTTGCGCCGTCATTTCCGGCGTTTGGTACAGGCGGCCGGCAAATGAAGGTGCACGTCGAGCGGCCTCCGCACGCATCCATTCCAGTGAACGATCATGTATCGGCTTGCAGTCGCATCTGACCTGGAGGTTGTGCGGCCGAGCTGCGGGCGTGCGTTTCGGGGCGGCTGGATGCGGCTGATGCGGCTAGGTCGATATCCGCGCCATCAGCGATCACACCAAGCTCGATACCACCGAGATCTGCAACAAACGAATGCCGAGGCTGCGGTTCGAATCGATCTCCGCTGCCGCGAACGTCTGCGCGATACTAAAATATCGGGCTACACGAGCCAACCGATACCAAATCATTGAAAATGGTGGACACACTTGGGCTCGAACCAAGGACCCGCTGATTAAGAGGATCGTGTCCCACAGCGTGGTGTAGGTTCGCGGTCTCGCCGCTTTGATCTCCGGCTTGGCCGGGTTGATCATGCTGCCATGGATGACAGCGTGA
>NZ_JACIIV010000016.1 GCF_014205635.1 Polymorphobacter multimanifer | reverse complement strand
GAGGCCGAACTGGCCTTCTATGCAAACCTCAAGAAACTCGATATCGCCGCCTGACATTTGAACCGCCCACCCTCCGGTAAACCCGGGGCAGTTCAAGATCGGCGTGCCCGACTATGGCTATTCGCCCTGCCCGACGGTGTTCTGGGATATTTTCGGCGAGCAGGGCCATCCGATCCGCACCACGATTTCCGACATGGGGCCGCTGCTGCTCAGCCGGCTGATGGGGCTGAACGAAACGCAGGAGGGCGTGCTCAGCATCGCGTTCCGCTACGCCGACGAGCAGAAGCTGCTGCTGCTCGACCTGAAGGATTTGCAGGCGATGCTCGCCTTCACCGCCGAGAACGCCAAGGCGCTTTCAGCCCGCTACGGCAATGTGACGGCGGCCTCGGTGGGCGCTATCCAGCGCAGCCTGTTGACGCTGGAGGACCAGGGCGGCGCACATTTCTTCGGCGAGCCGGCGTTCGATATCCATGACTTCATGGGCATCGACCCCAATGGCCATGGCCAGGTGAACATTCTCGCTGCCGACCGGCTGATGCGCTCGCCGCGGCTCTATGCAACCTTTCTGCTCTGGCTGCTCTCCGAACTGTTCCAGACGCTCCCCGAGGTGGGGGACCCGGAAAAGCCCAAGCTCGTGTTCTTTTTCGACGAGGCGCATCTGCTATTCGACGAGGCGCCGAAAGCGCTGCTCGAGAAGGTGGAGCAGGTGGTGCGGCTGATCCGCTCCAAGGGCGTGGGGGTGTATTTCATCACCCAGAACCCGGTCGATATTCCCGAGACGGTGGCGGGGCAGCTCGGCAACCGCGTGCAGCACGCACTGCGCGCCTTCACCCCCAAGGATGCGCGCGCGATCAAACAGGCGGCCGAGACGTTCCGCGCCAGCCCAGGGCTCGATGTGGCCGAAGCGATCACCGCGCTGAAGGTGGGCGAGGCACTGGTTTCGTTGTTGCAGCCCGATGGCGCGCCCGCACCGGTGCAGCGCACGCTGATCGCACCGCCGCGCAGCCGGGTGGGGACGCTGACCGCCGAGGAGCGCGGGCGGATTGTCGGCTGGTCGAGGTTTGCGGCAAAATATGCGACGCTGGTGGACCGGGAATCGGCCTATGAGCTGCTCGGCAAGCGCACAGCGCAGGCAGCGGACCATGCGGCGGCGGCCGAGGCGGCAAAGGCGGCGGAAAAGGCCGAGGCGCTGGCAGCCAGGGAGCGGGCGGCGCAGGACAAGGCTGCTGCCGCCGCGGCGCGGGCCGAGGCGGCGCGCGAGCGGGCGCGGCCGAAATCGATGACCGAGCAGATTGCGACGACGATGGCACGGTCGGCAGCGAGCAGCATCGGGCGGCAGCTCGGTGGGCGGACCGGGCAGAAATTGCTGCGCGGGCTGCTGGGGGGATTGTTCAAATAGGGACAGCAAGAGCCCCCACCCCGCTCGTGCCGAGGGGCACGAGTCGCCCTCCCCGCAAGGGGAGGGAATTGCGCCGTTTACTGCCCCATCGTCACCTGGGCGCGCTCGGGATCGACGGTGCCGGCGGGGGCGCTGACGATCTCGCGGATGAAGGCGCCCTTGTTGACGGTGTTGGTGGCCATATCCCCGGCGTTGGAGCGAATGGCGGGATCGGCGGTGCCGGCACCGGCACGATCGAGAAGCTGCTGCTCGGCGGGCGAGCGCGGCGGCACGCGCACACCGGGGCCGAACAGCGCTTCCATCGCCTGGCTCTGCGCATCGGCACCCGTGGCGCGCGGCGTGCCGGGGCGCGGCGGGGTGAGGTTGAACTCGGAAGGCACCACCAGCGGGGCGGAACGGCTGATTGCCAGCTCATCGGGGCCGCGACGATCGCCGAGCCGCTTGCCGCCGCCGCAGGCGGTGAGCGCCATGGCGGCAGCGCCGATGAGGAGCAGGGAAAGATTACGCATGCGTTTGATCCTTGTTGGGCAGCAACGCCCGGCCGAGCAGCATTAGCACACCGATGGTGATGGCTGCATCAGCGATGTTGAACACCCAGAAGCTCCACTCGCGCCAGAAGACGTGGAGAAAATCGACGACATAACCGAAGCGGGCGCGGTCGAGGATGTTGCCCGCCGCTCCGCCGAGGACGAGGCCGAGGGCGGCGACATCCCAGCGGTGCTTTTCGCGGGTGATCCAGACCGCCACCGCGATGGCGATGGCGCCGGTGGCCGCCACGAGCAACCAGCGCTGCAGATCGGAGTCGGCGGTGAACAGGCCCATCGACACGCCGGGATTCTGGACGAAGGTGAGGCTGAAGACCGGCAGCACCGGCATCGACCCGATTTCGGGGAGGCGCACGACTTCGAGAATCCAGTATTTGGACAATTGGTCGAGGATGAAGACCAGCGCTGCAATGGGATAGCCGAGGCGCATTTCAGGCGGCGACCACGGTTTCGCAGCGGCCGCACAGGCCCGAGGCTTCGGTGACATCGGGGAGATGGCGCCAGCAGCGTTCGCAGCGCGGATCGGTGGTGGCGGTGATTTGGGCGCCGGTGGTTTCGCCATGGACGATCTCGATGTCGGCGGTGATGCAGAGCTCGGCGAAATCCAGCCCTTCGAGGGCGACGCGGTCTTCGGCTGTCGTGGTGAGAGTGACGGCGGCTTCGAGCCCCGAGCCGACGGTCTTGCTGCGACGGAGCGGCTCGATGGCTTCGGTGACGGCGCTGCGAAGGGCGCGCAGCCGTTCGAAGCGGGTCGCTAGGGCGTCGTCGCGCCAGCCGGCGTCGATGGCGGGCCATTCGAGGAGGTGGACCGAGCCGCCATCGGGGTAGCGTGTTCCCCAGACTTCTTCCGCCGTGAACACCAGCACCGGGGAAAGCCAGCGGGTGAGCGCGTGGAAGAGCGTGTCGAGCACGGTGCGATAGGCGCGGCGGCGGGGGCTGGTGGCGGCATCGCAATAGAGCGAATCCTTGCGGATATCGAAGACGAAGGCCGAGAGATCGTTGTTCACGAAGGTGGAGAGGGTGGCGACATAGGCGTTGAAATCGAAATCGGCGATGTTGGCGCGCAAGGCGGCGTCGATTTCGGCGAGGCGGTGGAGGACCCAGCGTTCGAGCTCGGGCATGGCAGCGGCGGGGAGGCGCTCGGCCTCGTCGAAACCGTCGAGGGCGCCGAGGAGATAGCGGAAGGAATTGCGCAGCTTGCGATACTGGTCGGCGACGCCTTTGAGGATTTCGGCACCGATGCGGTGATCTTCGGTGAAATCGACGGTGGCGGCCCAGAGGCGGAGAATATCGGCGCCATAATCCTTCATCAGCACCAGCGGATCGATGGTGTTGCCGAGCGATTTGGACATCTTGCGGCCCGACTGGTCCATGGTGAAGCCATGGGTGAGGACGGCCTTGTAGGGGGCGCGGCCGCGGGTGCCGCAGCTTTCCATCAGGCTCGACTGGAACCAGCCGCGATGCTGGTCCGAGCCTTCGAGATAGAGGTCCGCAGGCCATTGCAGCTCGGGCCAGCGGCCGCTTTCAAGGACGAAGGCATGGGTGCAGCCGCTGTCGAACCAGACATCGAGAATGTCGGTGACCTGCTCGTAATCGTCGGCGCGGTCGCCGAGGAGGGTTTGCGCGAGTTCGGGGGTCCAGGCATCGACGCCGTGTTCGCGGACCGCGGCGATGATGCGTGCGTTGATGGCGGGGTCTTTCAGATATTCGCCGGACTTCCTGTCGACGAACAGGGTGATGGGGACACCCCAGGCGCGCTGGCGCGAGATGACCCAATCGGGGCGATCGGCGACCATGGCGCCGATGCGGTTGCGGCCCTTTTCGGGGATGAAGCGGGTTTCGGCGATCGCTTGCAGCGCGGTTTCGCGGAGGGTGAGGCGGGTGCCGGGGGCTGTGACATCGTCGGGGGTGGTGGCACCGCCCTCGCCTTCCCAGCGCAGATCGGCGCGGGCATCGGCGGACAGGGCGAGCAGCCTGGTGTCCATCGGGATGAACCATTGCGGGGTGCAGCGGTAGATGACACGCTTTTTCGAGCGCCAGCTGTGGGGATAGCTGTGCTTGAAGGGGCTGGCGGAGAGGAGTGCTCCGGCGTCGCGCAGGTCCGAGCAGATCGGGCCATCGGGGGCGTTGAACTTTTCGTTGATGACATTGCCAGTGGCGCCGAGCCAGGGCCAATCGGCACGGTAGCGGCCATCGGCTTCGACGGCGAAGACCGGGGCGATGCCATTGGCCTTGCACAGCGCGAAATCGTCCTCGCCGTGATCGGGGGACATGTGGACGAGGCCGGTGCCGGCGTCGGTGGTGACGAACTCGCCGGGGAGGAAGGGGCGGGGCTTGGCGAAGAAGCCGCCGAGGTGGTGCATGGGGTGGCGGGCGGTGGCTGTGGCCAGTGCCTCGGGAGTGACAAGTGTCTCCTCTGTCAACACAAACCCGGTGCGCGCAGCGAAACTTTCGATAAGTTCGCGACACAGGAGGAAGCGCCGGCCGACTTCGTTACGCACGACCACATATGCTTGCTGGTAAAAGCCTTCCTTGCCTAGTGACGGATTGAACGCGATCGCCTGATTGACTGGGATGGTCCAAGGGGTAGTGGTCCAGACGACAGCAAACGCCCCTACTAATTTTGGAGCGCCAGGGCATTCGACAATCTGGAAGGCGACGTCGATCTGGGTGGAGGTGACGTCCTCATATTCGACTTCAGCTTCGGCCAGCGCGGTCTTTTCAACCGGCGACCACATCACCGGCTTGGCGCCGCGGTAGAGCTGGCCGGATTCAGCAAACTTCAGAAGCTCGGCGACGATGGTGGCTTCGGCGGCGAAGTCCATGGTGAGATAGGGCTTTTTCCAGTCACCGTTGATGCCGAGGCGGGTGAGCTGGCCGGCCTGCACATCGACCCAGCCCTGGGCATAGGCGCGGCATTCGGCGCGGAACTCGGGCTTTGGGACTTCGTCCTTGTTGAGTTTCCTGGCGCGGTATTTTTCCTCGACCTTCCATTCGATGGGGAGGCCGTGGCAATCCCAGCCGGGGACATAGGGCGCATCGAAGCCGAGCAGCGAATGGGTGCGGACGACGAGGTCCTTCAGCGTGTGATTGAGGGCGTGGCCGATGTGCATGTCCCCGTTCGCGTAAGGCGGGCCATCGTGGAGGATCCATTTGGGCTTGCCGGCGCGGGCCGCGCGGAGCTGGGCGTAGAGGTCGGTCGCCTGCCAGTGGGCGAGGATGAGCGGCTCCTTTTCAGGCAGGCCGGCCTTCATCGGAAAGTCGGTGCGCGGCAGGAACACCGTGGTGCGATAGTCTGGCTTGTTCATGGGGATTGCGTCTAGTGGCCCATCACCTTGCTGTCACGGTTCAACTGACAGTTTGAGAACGGTGCGGGCGTCCTCGGCATCGCGCATCACCTGGGCGATAAGCGCATCGAGGCCGTCGAGCTTCATTTCGGGGCGGAGATACGCGACGAGCTCGACTTCGAGGGTCTGGCCGTAGAGATCGCCGTCCCAATCGAGGAGCCAGGTTTCGAGGAGCTCGACGGGGGGCTCTATCATGGGGCGGACGCCGAGGTTGGCGACGCCGCCGATGCGCTCGCCCGACGGCAGGCGGACCCAGACGGCGTAGACGCCATAGGCAGGGCGGACATAGTCGCCGAGCGCCATGTTGGCGGTGGGGAAACCCAATTGCCGGCCGAGCTTGGCGCCGTGGATGACTTCGGCGCGCACCGCGAAGCGGCGGGTGAGGAGGGCGGCGGCGGCGGCGGGATCGGCGGCGCGCAGGGCTGCGCGGATGCGGGTGGAGGAGATGGTGCCGCCGCTGTCGGTGACCGCACCGACGACCTTGGCGGTGAAGCCATGGGTGGCTCCGAGGGCGGCCAGATGGGTCACATCGCCTTCGCGGGCGCGGCCGAAGGTGAAATCCGCACCCGTGACGACGCCCGAGACGCCGAGGCGACCCACGAGCCACTCCTGCACAAAGGCTTCGGCGGAGAGGCTGGCGAGAGCGCCGTCGAAGGGGATGAGGACCGCGGCATCGACGCCGAACGCGCCGAGCAGCGCCTGCCATTGCGCGGGATCGGTGAGGCGGAAGGGGGGGAGGCCGGGCTGGAACAGCCGGGCGGGGTGGGGATCGAAGCTGGCAACAAGGGTGGGGACGCCGGCGGCGCGTGCGGCAGCAAGGGCAGCACCGACCACCGCCTGATGGCCGGCGTGAAAGCCGTCGAAATTGCCGAGCGCCACCACGCCGCCGCGCATGTTCGCCGGCAGCGGCGCTCCCCCGGTGATCAAGTCCATCATCGGCCTTTAGCGGGCGGGCTCGGGTTCGGGAAGAGCGGGGGCTTGTGGCGTTTTGGCGAGCGGGATGAGGCCCTGGCGGATGAGGCGCAGCGCGTTGCCGCCCATGACCTGCTCGATGACGCTTTCGGAGAGGCCGGCATCGAGCAGCGCCTGGGTGAGGGCATCGAGGTGGGCGGTGTCGAAGCCGGTGGTGACGGCGCCGTCGAAATCCGAGCCCAGCCCGACATGATCGGGGCCCATGATGGCGATGGCGGCGGCGATGGCTTTTGCGGTGGCTTGCGGCGTGGGGGCGCAGACGGCGGCATCCCAATAGCCGATGCCGATCATGCCGCCATTGGCTTTCAGCGCCAGAAGCTGCTCGGTATCGAGATTGCGCGGGGTGTCGCAGGTCGCCTTGATCCCGCCATGGCTGACGAGGACGGGGCGGCGGGCGATGCGGAGGACGTCGAAGAAGGTCTTGCGGCTGGCGTGGGCCAGATCGACGATGATGCCCTGCTCTTCCATGGCGGCGACGACCTTTGTGCCGAAGGGGGTGAGGCCGCCCTTGGCAACGCCGTGCATCGAGCCGGCGACATCATTGTCGAAGAAGTGCACCAGCCCCATCATGCGGAAGCCGGCGGCGTGGAGGCGGGCGACATTGGCGAGCCTGCCTTCGAGATTGTGCGCGCCTTCGGTGCTGAGCAGTGCGCCGGTAACAAGGCGGCCATTGCTGCGGGCATCGACCAGGCCATCGAGATCGGACGCCGAGCGCACCGGCCAGAGCAGGCCTTCGGACTGGAGCACGGCGGACTCGAGCTTTTCGGCGTGCCAGAGCGAGCGTTCGAGCAGGCTGTTCCAGGTGCGCGGCGGTTGCAGCTGGGCGATGGCGAGCAGGGTGATGTTGTCCGAATCGGCGGTGTTGCTGTCGTAATTCTGGCCCTTGGGTGTCTTGGTGACGCTGGAGAAGACCTGCAGCGCGACGCCGCCGGCCTGGAGGCGTGGCAGATCGACATGGCCGCGGCGGGAGAGCGACAGCAGGTTGCGCTGCCAGAGCAAGGTGTCGGCGTGGAGATCGACGATGGTGAGGCGGGCGTGGAGGCGGCGCGCCTCCTCGCTGACCGGCCAGCGGCCGGGGCCGGCGACGCGGTTCATGCGGCCCTCGGCGATGCCGGGGCCGAAGGCGAGAAAGCCGGCGATGGCGAGCAGGAGCAGGCCGGTGACGGTCAGGACGATCATGCGCATGTGGTGGCCCCCTCAGCGCCGCAGCAGCGTGACGAAGGCAAAGCCGGGCCTGCCCTCTTCGGATGGATGGGCGGTGCGCGCAACCTCGTGCCAGTCCGCAGGTGCAAAGGGCGGCAGATGCGTGTCCCCTGCCGGAGCTGCATCGACCTCGGTGAGCTCGATGCGGGTGGCGAAGGGCAGCGCCTGGGCGTAGATTTCGGCACCGCCGATGATCATGATGGTGCCGAAGGTGCGCGCCTCCATGCCGGTGGCGGCGAGCGCCTCGGCCATGTTGGGGACCGTGGTGACGCCTGTCGCCGCCCAGCCGGGCTGGCGGGTGAGGACGATGTTGTGGCGGCCCGGCAGCGGCTTGCCGATCGATTCGAAGGTCTTGCGGCCCATCACCACCGGCTTGCCGACGGTGAGCGCCTTGAAGTGCCTGAGATCGGCGGGCAGGTGCCACGGCAGCGCGCCGCCGTTGCCGATGACGCCATTGCGGGCGCGCGCGACGACGATCACGACTTCGCGGGCCATCAGACGGCGACCGGCAGCTTGATGGCGGGGTGCGGATCATAGCCTTCGACGACGAAATCATCGAATTTGTACTCGAAGATCGAGTCGGGCGTGCGGGTGATGTGCAATTTGGGGAATGGCCTTGGATCGCGCTGCAATTGGGTGGTGATCAATGCCTCGTGATTGAGATAGGCATGACAATCCGCACCCATCCAGACCATTTCGCCGGGCAGCATTTTACATTGCTTTGCAAGCATGTGAAGAAGAACGCTGGCTTCAAAAATGTTAAATGCAAAGCCGAGTCCCAAATCGCATGATCTTTGATACAAGATGCACGAAAGTCTCTTGTCCTCGACGAAATACTGGTATGTCATATGACAGGGTGGCAACGCCATCTGGTCAATCTCGGCAACATTCCAGCCCGAGAAGATCAGGCGGCGACTATGGGGGTTGGATTGCAATTGATGCACGAGGGTGCTGATCTGGTCGTGGCCGTGCGGTTCTCGGGTGAACTGCCCATCGGGGGTCGGGGTGTATCGCGGCCAATTTCGCCATTGGGCGCCATAGACGGGGCCAAGGTCTCCCCAGCGTTCGGCAAAGGCATCGTCGGTGATGATGCGCAATTCGAAATCTTCCGCCGAAATCGCCTCGCCGGTTTGTTGCCGGTATTTGGCGAGTGGCCAATCGGTCCAGATGTGGACGCCATCGGCGACAAGCGGGCGGATGTTGCGGCTGCCCGACAGGAACCAGAGCAGTTCGCGGAGTGCGGGCTTCCAGAACACCCGCTTGGTGGTGAGGAGCGGCACCGTGCCGTCCGACAGATCGAAGCGCATGGTGGCGCCGAACAGCGCGCGGGTGCCGACGCCGGTGCGATCGATGCGGGTGCTGCCCTCCTCCCACACGCGGCGGACGAGATCGAGATACTGGTGCTCGGGATGCCGCGCGCTGCCGTCTTGACCCACTATCTTCTCCCTCGCGCCCGTGTGCTTCGCGCCAATGAGCTTCAGGCCAGTGTGCTTCAGGCCCGTCTTTCTCGCGCGTCATGCCCTCTATCGGCTGGAAGCCTTGCTGCTTGCAAGCGGCTGACCAACCGCAGCGCGGTTCGCTTTTTCGCACTTCTCCCCATCGGTGCTGGCAGGCCCATGGCGCATTGACCCTTCGCCATCCCTGCCCGTTGCCGAGGGTGCTCCGGCATTCCGAAGACCGATGCATGCGGCCCTCCCCGCCTGCCAGGCCCAGGACTGCCGGGGCACCCGACCCCTTGACTCCGAGCTGACCCTTCAACCCGAGTGGCAATGACCGAGCTTCTGACCATTTGGCACCTGATGCTCGCCGAAGCGCTGCTGCTGGTGGGGCTGGGTTTCCTGCTTTCGGGAATCGACGACCTGCTGATCGATGCGGTTTTTTTCGTGCGGCTCGGCTGGCGGCGGCTGACGGTGTACCAGCGCCACCCGCGCGCCGATGTGCAGGCGCTGGCCGGCCAGGCGGCGCCGGCGCCGATCGCGATCCTGGTGCCGGCATGGGACGAATCGGCGGTGATCGGTGCGATGCTGCGCCATCTGACGGCACGGATCGACTATCCCGATTATCGGGTGTTCGTGGGCATCTATCCCAATGATCCGGTGGGTGCAGCGGCGGTGGCGGCCGTGGTGGACTGGCGGGTGCAGCAGGTGCGCTGTGCCGCCCCCGGCCCCACCAGCAAGGCGGACTGCCTGAACCAGCTCTGGGCGGCGGCCCTTCGCCATGAAGTGCGCGCCGGCAGGCGCTTCAAGGCGGTGGTTCTGCACGACGCCGAGGATGTGGTGCATCCGCAGGAGCTGCACCTGTTCAACGCGCTGATCCCGCGGCTGGCGCTGGTGCAGCTGCCGGTGCGGCCGCTGCCCGACCCGGATTCGCGCTGGGTGAGCGGCCATTATCTCGATGAATTCGCCGAGGCGCATGGCAAGGACCTGATCGTCCGCGAGGCGCTGGGGGCGGCGGTGCCTTCAGCCGGGGTGGCGACCGGGCTCGACCGCGACATGGTGGCGGCGATTGCCGCGACACAGCCCGGGCGGGCGCCGTTCGACGCGGCCAGCCTGACCGAGGATTACGAGCTGGGCCACCGGGTGCGGGCGCTGGGCGGGCGCACGGCGCTGGTGCGGATGCGCAGCCGCGGCGAGCGGCTGGTGGTGGCGACGCGCGAGCATTTTCCAGCGACTTTCGGCGCGGCGGTGCGGCAGAAGAGCCGCTGGCTGGCGGGCATTGCGCTGGCGGGGTGGGACCGGATTGGCTGGCCGCCGGGCCTTGCCACGCGCTACATGCTGGTGCGCGACCGCAAGGCGGTGCTGACGGCGCTGCTCGGGCTTGCGGGCTATGCGCTGGCGCTGCTGGTGGTGCTTGATGCGGTGCTGCGGCTGGTGCTGCCGGCGGCAGCGCTGCGGCCACCGCTGGTGCTGCCGGAGTCCGGATTGGCGCTGCTGCTGGCGGCAAACATTGCCATGTTTGGCTGGCGGCTGCTGATGCGTGCGGGCTTCACCGGGGCGGCGCATGGCTGGCGCGAAGGGCTTTGCGCGGTGCCGCGCGCACTTGTGGCCAACATCATCAATGCCGCCGCGGCGCTGGCGGCGATCCGCCGCTACCGGGCGATGCGCACCGCCGGCAGTGCTGGCGAATGGGGCAAGACGCAGCACCGCTTCCCGACGGCGGCGGGGTTGGCCGAATGATGCGCCCTTCCCCAGCATCGGATTCGGCCCCAGCATCGGCTTCTGCCCAGGCTTTTGGCGGTGGCAGCCAGCCGCTGCGGGCGCTGGCGCTGCTGGGGGCAGCGGTGGTGGGCTGGGGGGCGGCGCGGCTGCCGGCGCTGGTGAGCGAGCGTGCCCTGCTGCAGGCTTCGCTTCTGGCGCCCGATATGGGAGCGGGGGCGGGGCCAGTGACAGACGCGGGTTCGGCTGCTGCGGCCGTGGTGCCCGGCCTGCCGGTGGGACCGCCGCCGGGGTGGGGCTGGCCGGTGCCGGTCGACCGGCCCTATCCGGTGTACATTCAAGTGCCATATCCTGTTGCAGCGCCCGCACCGGCGCCGGCGCCGGCTGCGCCGAACTGGGTGTGGCCGCCGCAGGCGCCGGTGCCCGCTCCCGAGCAGGGGGTCGAGCAGGGGGCCGAGCCGACAGGTCTCGATTCGAGCAGGGCATCGCCACTGTCGCCGCCTCGACCGCCGGCTGCAGGCGTGCTCGCTGAGGCGGCATATGCGCGGCTGAAGGCGGGGGACAGGCGCGAGGCAGCGCGGCTGTTCGATGCGGCCTTTGCTGCCGATCCCGATGCGATCGATTCGCGGCAGGCGCAGTGGCACCGTGATGCCGCAGCACTGCGGCGGCGCTGGTTCGGCGAGGGCTGGGCGCTGGTGCGCGCCGCCCCCATCGATCCGGCGGCCGGGCTGGCAGCGCTGCCGGTGCTCGGCGGCGGCCAGATTGGGGCCCAGCTTGGCTACACGTTCAACCCGCTCGGGCAGATGCCGGTGGCGCTGATCGGACGGCTGAATGCCGGAACCGATGCAACCGGTGCTGTCGACCGGCGGACCGCACAGGCGGCGGTGGGACTGCGGATTCAGCCGCTGCCGGGCGTGGCGGTGGCGGCAGAGCGGCTGATCTCGGCGGGGGACCTGGCGCGCGACGACTGGCTGGTGCGGCTGAGCAGCGGCGGCGAGAAGGCGTTCAGGCTGGGCGTGCCGTGGACGCTCGACGCCTATACGGAGGCCAGCCTGCTCGGCAATGGCGACTGGCTGATCGGCAGCCAGGTGCGGAGCCGCGCGCGGCTGTGGCAGCGGCCGGGGCTCGACGTGACCGCCGGGCTGGGCGCCTGGAGCAGCGTGCAATCGACTGGCGGCGGCACGATCGGACGGACGGACATCGGGCCGACGGCGGCGGTGCGGGTAAATCGCAGGCGGCTGGTCTTTGCGGTATCTGCCGATTATCGGCAGCGGGTGGCGGGCACGGCGGCGCCGGACAGTGGGCCGGTGCTGACGGTGAGCACAGCGTTTTAACGCCTGGTTGGGGAAAGTTCGGCCCCCTGCGGTACCACCCGAAGGTGATGCAGCAAGGGGCCAGGCCCTCCCCGCCTAGCTCTGATCGCACTCCGGCTGCCGGCGCGCGGCAGCGGCAGCCGGATTGTCGTTGGCGATGGTGCGCCGGTCTCCCAGTTGCTGGAGCACGGCGCGATTGTGGAGATGGGCGAGCAGATCGTTGAGGAGCGGCACGGTCTTGGTGACAAGCTGAACGGCCTGTGCCTCCCCGATCCGATCGGCCATATTGCCGAAGAACAACTTCATTTCCTGTCGCACCAGCCAGTCGACGAGATCGACGAAGATCCGCATGTCCTTGGGCAGGAAGCCTTGATCGCGCGTCAGCCCCAGTTCCCACATCTGCTTGAGGATGGCGAGGATGGCGGCATCGCCGGCAGACACTGTGCCAGCGGCATCGGGCTTGATCATGCCGGTGGCGACATGGGCATCGGCAAGAGCCGGGTCGAGTCCCTGGCTTCGCATGATCTCGGCGAGCGAGCGGCGCCCGCCGGGAGGCGACAGGAGCGGCGCTATCAAGGCATCGAGCATGGGAAAGCGGGTATGGGCGAGCCAGGACGCACTGTCATCGGCATCGAGCAGGGTGCGGATGACGGCGAGGGGGAGGAAACGCTCCTCCTGCAGTCGTTTGATGGTGTGCAGCCGGGTGACATGGACATCGCTGTAGGTGGCCGAATTGCGGCTGGTGCGCGCCGGCTCGGGAAGCAGGCCCTCACGAATATAGAAGCGGATGGTCTCCCGCCCGATTCCACTTGCCGCTTCAAGCTCTCGCATTCGCATGTTCTTGTCATATCATTCCGCGCACGCATTGGATACGTGGCAGCGCGCGTGCTAACCATATTCCGTGCAAGCGTTTGCGGCCCTTCTCGATGCGCTGCTGTTCACCGGCAGCCGCAATGCCAAGCTGCGGCTGATTGGCGATTATCTGCGCAGCACCCCCGACGCCGACCGGGGCTGGGCACTGGCGGCGCTGACCGGCGGGCTCGACCTGAAGGCGGTGCAGCCGAGCCTGCTCAAGGCGCTGGTCACCGCGCGGGTCGATCCGGTGCTGTTTGCGCTGAGCCATGATTTCGTGGGGGATCTGGCCGAGACGATCTCGCTGCTGTGGCCGGGGGTGCCAGTGTCGGAAGGGGCGCCGTCGCTCGACGAGGTTGTGCGGCGGCTTTCCGGCCTGAGCCGGGCGGAGGCGCCGGCGGTGGTGGAGGCGCTGCTCGACAGCCTCGATCCGCAGGGGCGCTATGCGCTCATCAAGCTCGCCACCGGAAGCCTGCGGATCGGTGTTTCGGCAAGGCTAGCGAAGACCGCGCTGGCCGATGCCTTCGGGCTCGATGTCGAGGCGGTGGAGGAGGTGTGGCACGGGTTGGCGCCACCCTATGCGACACTTTTTGCCTGGGCGGAGGGACGGGCGCCGGCGCCCCTGGCCAGCGACCTGCCGGTGTTCAGGCCGTTCATGCTGGCGCATCCGCTCGAGGAGACGCCGCTCGACCTCGACGCCTATGTGGCGGAGTGGAAGTGGGACGGGATCCGGGTGCAGCTTGTGCATGCCGGGGGCGAGACGCGGCTCTACAGCCGCTCGGGCGATGATATCACGGCAAGCTTTCCCGATGTGGCGGCGGCGTTTGCGACGCCGGCCCCGTTTCCGGCCACGCTCGATGGCGAGCTGCTGGTGCGCACCGGCGATGCCGAGCTGGCGGCGGCCAGCTTCAATGCGCTGCAGCAACGGCTCGGGCGCAAGGCGCCGGCGGCGAAGCTGCAGAGCGAGGCGCCGGCGTTCGTGCGGCTCTATGATGCGCTGGCGGTGGACGGGGCGGACCTGCGCGCCGAGCCCTGGACGGTGCGGCGGGCGGCGCTGGAGGGGCTGGTGTCGCGGCTCGACCCGACAAGGTTCGACGTGTCGCCGCTGATCGAGGCGGCGGACTGGACGGCGCTCGAAGCGCTGCGCGAAGGGGCACGCGATGCCGCGATCGAGGGGCTGATGCTCAAGCGGCGGGACAGCGCGTACATCGCCGGGCGGCGCGCCGGGCTTTGGTACAAGTGGAAGCGGGCAGCACTGACCGCCGATTGCGTGCTGATGTATGCGCAGCGCGGGCATGGGAAGCGCTCGGGATTGTATTCGGACTTCACCTTCGGCGCGTGGAGCGAGGATGGCGCGCTGCTGCCGGTGGGCAAGGCCTATTCGGGCTTCACCGATGCCGAGCTGAACGGACTCGACCGCTGGGTGCGCAGCCATACGGTGGCGCGCTTCGGGCCGGTGCGTGAGGTGGAGAAGACCTATGTCGTCGAGGTGGCGTTCGATTCGCTGCACCTGTCGAAGCGGCACAAATCGGGGCTGGCGATGCGCTTTCCGCGGTTTTTCCGCTTGCGGCCCGACAAGCCGGCGGATGAGGCGGATACCATCGCGACGCTGATGGCGATGGTGGCGGACTGAGGGCAGCTTACTCGCGCTGCCCGCGGCGTCTCCTATTCGCGCTGCCCGCGCGAGCGGCGCTCGCCGCGACGGTTGCCGCTGGTGTTGGGGGAGAGTTTGCGCGGGCGGGGCTTGGGTGTGGGCGGCGCTTCGAACACCGGCACGCCGAGCGTGAGATCGAAGCCGAGCATTTCGAAGCTTTCGACCATGTGTGCCGGCAGCGGTGCTTCCACATCGATGCGGCCACCGGGGGAATCGATGACGAGGCGGCGGGCGTGGAGGTGGAGCTTGCGGCTGATGCCGCCGGTGAGGAAGCTCTCCTTGCCGCCATATTTGGCATCGCCGATCAGCGGGTTGCCGATGGCGGCGGCGTGGACGCGGATCTGGTGGGTGCGGCCGGTTAGCGGCGAGAACTCGACCCAGGCGGCGCGGCCGGCGGCCTTGTCGATGAGCCGGTAGCGGGTGCGCGCCGGCAGGCCCGCGGCCTCGTCGACGCACATCTTCTCGCCGCCGCTGCCGGGCTGCTTGGCGAGCGGGGCGTCGATCTCGCCTTCGTAGAGCTTCGGCACGCCCAGCGTGAGCGCCCAATAGGTTTTTTTCGCATCGCGGCTGGCGAAGGATTTGGAGAAGAAGGCGGCGGCGCGGGCGGTGCGCGCGAGGAGCAGGACGCCCGACGTGTCCTTGTCTAGCCGGTGGACCAGCTTGGGGCGGGTCGTCATGTCGAATTGCAGCGCATCGAGCATGCCGTCGACGTGCGTGCTGGTGCCGGTGCCGCCCTGGGTGGCGAGGCCGGGGGGCTTGTTGATGACGATGGCATGGGCATCCATGTGGATGACCATCGCCTGCATGTATTCGATCTGCTCGGGGCTGAGCGGGGTGCGCTCGGTGGCAACCGGGCGGGGGGCGGCGACTTCGGGCATCAGATCGGGCCATTGGAAGCTCTGGCCGGCAACAAGCCGGTCGCCGGGGCCGACCTTGGTGCCATCGGCACGCAGCTGGCCGGTGCGGCCCCAGCGGGAGGCGATGTTGAAGGTGATTTCCGGGTGGTGCCGCTTGAAGAAGCGATCGACGCGGATGCCATCATCCTCTTCGGTGATTTGTGCGTTTGGCATCAGTTGCGTCCCAATTGCACGCCGAGCAGGGCCGCGACGATGCCGCCGGCGACCGAGGAGACGGCATAGGCGGTGGCCAGCAGCAGTTCGCCGCGCGTGACCATCGCCACCAGCTCGACGCTGAAGGTGGAAAATGTGGTGAAGCCGCCGAGCACGCCGACGCCGAGCAGCAGGCGCAGCGGTTCGTCCTGGCCGCCCAGACTTCCACTACCCAGCCGGGAGAGCAGCAGCCCGAGCAGTAGGCTGCCACCGATGTTGATCATCCAGGTGCCCCAGGGGAAGCCGGGCGGCAGGCTGGAAGCGGCCCAGACGCCGATGAGATAGCGCAATGCCGCACCGGTGCCGCCGCCAAGAGCGACGAGCAGGACGGGTGGCAGGGATGCGAGGGCGGTCATGTGTGCGACGCTCCTAGCGCAGGGTGCGGAATCCGCCAAATCAGGCCCCGGATCAGGCCCGGATCAGGCGCCGGATCAGGCAATGCCAAAGGTCCAGCCTTCGGTTGTGGCAAGTGCGGGGGTGAGGGCGTGTGGTTGCCACCAATGGGGTTGGGCTGCGATGACGCGGAGGCCGGCGGCGGTGATGAGGGCATCGCCGACATGATCGGGGAAGCGCTCGGGGAGGCCGGCGGGGGCTTTGCTGCCGAAATGCGCGAGGGCGGTGGCGAGGGCGGCGCGATCACGGAGCTTGCCGCGGGTGCCGGCCATGCGGGCGAAGGCCTGGGCATAGATTTCGAGGATGACCGGGCCGGATGCGGGCAGCGGATCGAACGGCCAGACCGGCCAGCCGAGGCGGTGCAGCAGCCGCATGGCGCTGAGCGAAGCCTTGCCGACCTGGGAGGCGCCGAGCAGGACGAAATTCGAGGTGGGGACGCCGAGGCCCGAGGTCGCATAGACCTGCTCGCAGACCCGCAGATGCGCGCGCAGGTGGCGGGGCCCATCGGCGGCGCCCATCCAGAAGGCGTCTCGTCGGGAAGTGACAAAGGCGTGGCCGGCGAGATCGGGCTCGGCGGCGCACACGGTTTCGATCTCGGCCCATAGGGTGCGCGCTGGTGCCTCGAACCCCTGAACGGCGGCAAAGCCGAAGCCGGCGTCCATGCCGACCAGCACATTGCCCGAAAGCGCGCCCAGCCAATCGAGAACGCCGCTGCGTGACCAGACCCCGCCGGGGGGCAACACCAGCCGCGGCGGGCCATCGGCTTCGGCGAGCGCAACCTGCACGCTGGGGTGGCGGCGCCCGACCGCGCCCGACCAGTCGATGCCGACGAAGCGGGTGAACCTCATCGAAGCTCGACGATCTGCTCGCCGTTGGCGAATGCCGACACTGCATCGCCCAGATGGGCGATCAGTTGCTCGACCAGCCGTGCATTGCTGCAATTGCCCAGTCGCACCCAGAGCAGTTGCAAAGGCGGGCGCGTTGCCAGAGCCAATCGCAGAAAATCCGCATCCTTGGTGATGATGACCGCCTGCCTGTCCGCGGCGTGTGCGCAAACCTCGACGTCGGTGGCATCGAGTGCTGCCAGTTCGCCGATATGCCAGCTTTCATGGCCCAGTTCCCTGAGCTGGGATGACAGCAAGGGTGGCAGTTGTGCGTCGACCAGAAAGTTCATTCGGCGGCGATGAGCACCGGATGATCCGCCTGGTCGGCGGCAAATGCGAGGCAGGCGAGCACGTCGGCGCGGCTGAGATAGGGAAATGCCGCCACGAGATCGTCGACGCTATCCCCGCCGGCCAGATAGGCGAGGACATCGCGGACACGCATGCGCGTGCCCTTCACGCAGGGCTTGCCGCCCAAGACACCGGGCCGCGATTCGATATGGTCGAGATAGCTGTCCATGACGTGCCTGATACAGTTTTTTTGGGCAGCAGGCGAATGGACAGTGCGTTGCGTCAGTCCTTGCCCCGCCGCGCTGTGCGCCGGCGCGCCCATTCGGCCATGCGTTCGGCGAGACGGGCTTCATGGCCGCGGGGGCTGGGGTTGTAGAGGCTTTGCGCGCCCACACCTTCAGGCCAGTAATCGGCGGCGGAAAAGCCGTCGGGCGCGTCATGATCATATTCGTAACCGGCGCCGTGGCCGAGCTGCTTCATCAGCTTGGTGGGGGCGTTGAGGATATGTGCCGGCGGGCTGAGCGAGCCGGTGGCGGTGGCGAGTTTTTTCGCTGCCTTTTCTGCGGCATAAGCGGCGTTGGACTTGGGCGCTGTGGCGAGGTGCAGGCAGGCCTGCACCAATGCCAGTTCGCCTTCGGGCGAGCCGAGCAATTGATAGGCCTGCACCGCTGCCATCGCCACCAGCAGCGCCTGCGGATCGGCGAGGCCGATGTCTTCGCTCGCAAAGCGGACCATGCGGCGGGCGAGATAGAGTGGCTCCTCGCCCGCCACCAGCATCCGCTCGAGCCAGTAGAGGGCGGCATCGGGATCGGAGCCGCCCAGCGATTTGTGCAGCGCCGAGATCAGCCCGTAATGACCGTCGCCGCTGGCGTCGTAGACCGGCATGCGCCGGTGCAGGAGTGCTGCGAGTTCGGTCGGCCCCAGTGGCTCGGCGAGGTTTGCTGCGAGGAGCGTTTCGACCTGGCCGAGCAGGAAGCGGCCATCGCCATCGGCCGACGCAATGAGGGCTTCGCGGCCTTGCGCGGTGAGCGGCAGCGGCGCGGCTTCGGCGGCCTCGACGCGGGCGAGGAGGGCTTCGAGAGCCTCGGCATCGAGCCGGCGCACCACCAGCACCTGCGCGCGGCTGAGAATGGCGGCGTTGAGTGCGAAGCTCGGGTTTTCGGTGGTCGCCCCTACCAGCGTCACCACGCCGTCCTCGACCACGCCGAGAAAGCCGTCCTGTTGGGCGCGGTTGAACCTGTGGATCTCGTCGACAAAGAGCAAGGTGCGCGTCGGCGCCATGCGCGCCTCGGCGAAAAGGGTTTTCAGCTCGGCGACGCCGGTGAACACCGCCGAGATGCCGACGAAGCGCATGCCCACTGCATCGGCGAGCAGGCGGGCAATGCTGGTCTTGCCGGTGCCGGGTGGGCCCCAGAGGATGAGGCTGGACAGCCGGCCGCTGGCGACCATGCGGCCGATGGCGCCTTGCGCGCCGGTGAGATGCGCCTGGCCGAGCACATCGGCCAAGGATTTGGGGCGCAGCTTTTCGGCGAGGGGTGCTTTTTCGGGGTCGGGGCCGAACAGATCCCCCATCGATCAGCTCTTGAAGAAGGGCTTGACCTCGCCTTGCAGCTTGATGGTGAGGGGATAGCCCTTGCGGTCGCGCGCGGTGCCCGCGACGACCTTCACCCAGCCTTCGGACACGCAATATTCGTCGACGTTGGTGCGCTCGGTGCCGTTGAACATGATGCCGATGCCGCGCTCGAGCAGATCGGGCGCGTAAAAGGGGCTACGCGGCGAGGCGGACACCCGGTCGGGCGGGGTGTCGCCAGCAGCAGCGGCGGCGGGAGCTTCGGCGGGTGTTTCGGGTTCTTCGGACATGGCGTGTCAGTGACGCAGCGGCGACTATGGGTCAAGACGACAATGGCCGCGCCCCTTGCGGGACGCGGCCATCAGATCGAGTTCGAAGCGAAGCTCAGGCTTCCGGCTCGGCCTCGGTGCCATCCGGAGCGGCTTCCGCGCCGGCGTCCGGCTCGGCTGCCGGAGCGTCCTGCGGGATGCCGGGCTCGGCGTTGGCATCATAGGCTTCGGTGAAGCCGGTCTCTTCGCGGGCGTAGAGATCGGCGTTCACATCGACGCCCTTGGCCTGCAGCTCGGCTTCTTCGGTCGAACGCGCGACGTTGACGGTGACGGTGACGACAACTTCCGGGTGCAGCGCCACACGGACGGTGTGCAGACCTAGCGCCTTGATCGGCTTGTCGAGCACGATCTGGCCCTTGTGGACCTTGTGGCCACCGGCGGTGAGCGCTTCGGCAAGGTCGCGCGCGGCGGCCGAACCATAGAGCTGGCCGCTGTTGGAGGCCTGGCGGATCATCACAACGCTGGCGCCATCGATGTCCTTCGCGTCCGAACGCGCGATATCGCGACGCTTGGCGTTGTCGGCTTCGATGCGCGCACGATCGGCTTCGAACTTCTTGCGGTTGCCTTCGGTGGCGCGGAGCGCCTTGCCGCGCGGCAGCAGGTAATTGCGGGCGAAGCCGGGCTTCACATTGACGACATCGCCAATGGCACCGAGCTTTTCGACGCGCTCAAGCAGAATCACATCCATTGTCTGCTCCTCACTTCACGAGATAGGGCAGCAGGCCCAGATGGCGTGCTCGCTTGATGGCCTGTGCCAGCTCGCGCTGCTTCTTGCCCGAAACGGCGGTGATGCGTGCCGGCACGATCTTGCCGCGCTCCGAGACGAAGCCCTGGAGCAGGCGCACATCCTTGTAGTCGATGGCAGGTGCGTTGGCGCCCGAGAAAGGGCAGCTCTTGCGGCGGCGGAAAAACGGACGTCCCATGATCTATCCTCCTCAGGCCATCGAACGCGGGGCACGGTCGGAGCGCCCATCGGAACGGGGACCCCGATCACCACGATCACCACCACGGTCGCCGCGATCACCACGGTCGCCGCGGTCACCACGATCCGGACGGTCACCGCGATCACCACGGTCGCCGCGGGGAGCGCCGCCATCACGATCACCGCGCTCGGAACGCTCACCGCGACGCAGCATGGCGCTGGCTTCGGTCGGCAGTTCATCGGTGCGGACGGTCATGTAGCGGATGACGTCTTCGTTGAGCGCCACGTTGCGCTCGAGCTCGGCGACGGCCGCGGGGGGGGCATCGAGGACCAGCATGACGTAATGCGCCTTGCGGTTCTTGGCGATGCGATAGGCCAGCGTGCGCAGGCCCCAATATTCCTGGGTTGCAACAGTGCCACCACCATCGGTGACAATCTTTGCAAAGCCTTCCGTCAGCGCTTCAACCTGGCCAGTGGCCAGATCCTGCCGCGCGAGGAAGACATGCTCGTAAAACGGCATGCTTCATTCTCCTTGCCGATCGCTGACGCCGCCCCATGCGAACGCCCCTCCGGCTTGCTTTTCCCCGCCGGTTGGCAGGGAGCGGGGGCTATGGGCCAGCCTCGGGAGAAAAGCAAGGCTCAGCGCGGCGGTGCGAGCAGAGGGGCAATGGCAGGATCAGCTTCGACGCTGGCACGGAAGCTGGGGGTGAGCTTGATGCCGGCAGCAGCTTCATAGGCGAAGCCCAGCGCCAGCATGCGCGCATCGTCCCATTTGGCGCCGACGAAGCTCAGGCCCACGGGCAGCCCCTGGACGGCGCCCATGGGCACGGTGAGATGAGGATAGCCGGCCACCGCGGCGTAGCCGGTGGGGCTGCCACGGCCGGGGCTCTGGTCGCCGAAGGCGGCGTCGATCATCCAGGCGGGCGAGGTGGTGGGGGCGACAAGGGCGACGGCATTGGCGGATTTGAGCATGGCGTCGATGCCGTCCGGGCCGGCGAGGCGGAGCGATTCGGTGCGGGCCTTCAGATATTCGGGGTCGGTCAGGCCCTTGGTGGCCTCGGCCTTGGTGAAATCGTCCTGGCCGAACAGCGCCATCTCACGCGCCGCATTGGCTTCGTTGAAGGCGATGGCCTGGGTGAGGCTGCGGACCTGGACGGCGGCGGGGGTGGAGGCGAGATAGGCATTGAGGCCGGCCTTGAACTCGGTGAGCAGCACCGTGTATTCGGCCGCCCCCATGGCAGTGCGGCCCTCGGGCGCCTGGACATCGACGAGCACCGCACCCTGGGCCTCGAGCACGCCGAGAGCGGTCTCGAACAGCGCATCGACGGGTTTCAGCCAGCCGGTGGCCGAGCGCAGCACGGCGATGCGGACGCCGCGGAGCGCATCGGGGCGCAGGCCGGCTTCATAGTCGGTGCGGCGGGCATCGGCTTGCGTGGTGGCCGGATCGGCAGGGTCGGTGCCGGCGAGGGCTGTGAGCAGGCGGGCCGCCAGCCGCACATCGCGCGTCATCGGGCCGGCGGTATCCTGCGAGCTGCTGATCGGCACGACATGGGTGCGGCTGACAAGGCCGACGGTGGGCTTGAAGCCGACGATCCCGTTGATGCTGGCGGGGCAGACCACCGAGCCATCGGTCTCGGTGCCGATGGCGGCATCGACCATGCCGGCGGCGACCGCAGCACCCGAGCCCGAGGAGGAGCCGCAGGGGGTGCGGCCCAGGGCGTGCGGATTGCGGACCTGGCCGCCGAGACCGCTCCAGCCGGAGATGGAATGATCGCCGCGGAAATTCGCCCATTCGGAGAGGTTGGTCTTGCCGAGGATGACCGCACCCGCCGCGCGCAGCCGCGCGACGAGGGGCGCGTCGCGCTCGCTCAGATTGTCCTTGAGTGCCAGGCTGCCGGCGGTGGTGGGCATGCCCTTCACGTCGATATTGTCCTTGATCAGGATCGGCAGGCCGAACAGGGGCCCTCGCGCCATGCGCTGCCGGTCCATGGCGCGGGCTTGTGCGGCGATGTCGGGCGTGATGGCAAGCACGGCGTTGACCTGGGGGTTGCGCGCCTCGATGCGGGCGAGGGCTGCGAGCGTGGCGGTTTCGGCCGGGCCGACCGGCTGGGCCTGCGCCATTGTTGCTGCCAGCATCAGCGTGCCAGCCAGGATCGTCCGCATTGTCTTTGCCCCCACAACTCGTTGCTCTGGTTGCAGGGCTGGCGGCGAAAAGCAATTCGCATCGCGCGCTGCGGCGCCGTTGACTTATGAGTGTAGTTGCACATATAAAGCGGCATGAACACCACGCCTGCTGCCATCGCCGATTCCTGCCTGTGCCTTGCAGTGATGCGCGCTGCACGCCGCACTGCAAGGCGCTTCGATGATGCGCTGCGACCGATGGGGATCACCTCGGGGCAATTCTCGATCCTGGTGGCGATCGCCGCATCGAAGGGAGCGTCGCTCGGCGAGATTGCCGACCGGATGGGAATGGACCGCACCACCCTCACCCGCAATCTCAAGCCGCTCGAAACCGAGGGCGTGATCGCGACCGAGGCCGACCCCGACGATGCCCGCCGCCGGCGGCTGGTGCTGACCCAGACTGGCGGCGCCTTGCTCACCCTCGCCACACCGCATTGGCAGGCGGCGCAAAAGGCGACCGAGGCGCAGCTGGCTGGGCCTGCTGCAGGCGCGCGGGCGATCCTGACCGAAATGGAATGAAGACCCGCACCCTAAACGTGTAATTACACTTAAACGAAAGGCCCTGACATGATCCTTGCCCTTGTTCTTGCGCTCTGGCTCTTCGCCGTCATCATCGCCGCTGCTTCGGGTTGGCTTGCAGCCCTGCATCCGCCGCTGATCGCAGCCATGGTCGCTGCCACCATCATGCTGCCGATGCTCGCCTATGCCGCACTGCCAGGCTTCCGCCGCACTATTGCCGCCATCGGGCACCGGCGGATCATCATCTTCCATATCTGGCGGATTCCCGCGGCGCTGCTGTTCTTCTGGTTCGGGATGGCGGGGGAACTGCCGCCGCTGTTTTGGGTGCTTGCCGGCAGCGGCGACCTGGTGGCTGGCGCCTATGCGCTGCGGCTGGCCCGCCAGCCGACGCTGAGTGCAGCCGAAATCCATGGCTTCCACCGCTTCGGCCTTGCCGATTTCGTGGTGGCGGTGGGCACCGGCCTCAGCTTCACGCTGCTCGGGGACCTGCGAATGGCGCCAGTGGCATCGCTGCCACTGGCGCTGGTCGTGCTCTATGGCGTGGGCATTTCAGGGGCGAGCCACCTGATGGCGTTCGCGATGCTGCGCCGGGCCCGCGCCTGAGCTTCAGGCGGTGGCAGCAAGCGCGCTGCGGCCACGTTTGACGACGAGCTTGTTGAGCGCGTTCACATAGGCGCGTGCGCTTGCGACAAGCGTGTCGGTGTGCGCGCCGGTGCCGCGGACGGTGCGACCATCCTCGGCGAGCAGCACGCTCACTTCGGCTTGGGCATCGGTGCCGGCCGTGACGGCATGGACCTGGTAGAGCTGCAGGATGGCGCCTTCGTGCGGCACCAGCTTGCGGATGGCGTTGAACAGCGCATCGACCGGGCCGTTGCCGCGCACCGCCGCGGTGTGCTCGGTGCCGTCGATGCTCAGCGTGAGGATGGCGCGCTGCGGGCCGTTGGAGCCGCAATAGACTTCGACCTCGAGGACCTGGATGCGGTCGTGGCCGCGCAGCACTTCGTCATCGACCAGCGCCACGATATCCTCGTCGAAGACCTGCTTCTTGGCGTCGGCGAGATCCTTGAAGCGCTTGAAGGCATCGCCGAACTCGTTGTCCGACAGGTTGTAGCCCATTTCGGACAGCTTCTGGCGGAAGGCGGCGCGGCCGCTGTGCTTGCCGAGGACAAGGTTGGTGGCGCCCTGCCCCACGCTCTCGGGCGTCATGATCTCGTAGGTGCCGGCGTCCTTGAGCATCCCGTCCTGATGGATGCCGCTTTCGTGGGCAAAGGCGTTGGCGCCGACCACGGCCTTGTTGGCCTGCACTGCCATGCCGGTGATGCCGCTCACCAGCCGCGAGGCGCGGGTGATTTCGGTGCTGACGATGCCGGTGCGCACCGGATGCACGTCGTGGCGGACGCGGATGGCCATGGCGATCTCCTCGACCGCGGCATTGCCGGCGCGCTCGCCGATGCCGTTGATCGTGGCTTCGCACTGGCGCGCCCCCGCCATGATGGCGGCGAGCGTGTTGGCGACGGCGAGGCCGAGATCATTGTGGCAATGGGTGGAGAAGATCACCTTGTCGGCATCGGGGACGCGGCCGATGACATCGCGAAACATGGCGCCGTAGGTTTCGGGCGTGGCATAGCCCACGGTGTCGGGCAGGTTGATCGTGGTGGCACCCGCGCGGATCGCGGTTTCCACCGCACGGCACAGGAAGTCCGGATCCGACCGGGTAGCATCCTCCGCCGACCATTCGACATCTTCGCAGAGATTGCGGGCGTGCCCGACCGAGAAGGCGATTGCGTCGAGCACCTCTTCGGGCGTCTTGTTCAGCTTGGCGCGCATATGGAGCGGCGAGGTGGCGATGAAGGTGTGGATGCGCGGCTGGCGCGCCCCCTTCACGGCCGCCCAGGCACGGTCGATATCGGGAATGGCGGCGCGGGCGAGGCTGGCGACGATGGCGCGCTCGCACTGACTGGCGACAGCGGAGACGGCTTCGAAATCCCCTTCGGAAGCGATGGCGAAACCGGCTTCGATGATGTCGACGCCGAGTGCTTCGAGCTGGGCGGCAACTTTCAGCTTTTCTTCGAGGTTCATCGAACAGCCGGGAGACTGTTCGCCGTCACGCAGCGTGGTGTCGAAAATGCGGATATGGTCGGTCATGATGGGCCTGCTCGGGTCTGAAGTTTCCGGGATCTGGTCGGAAGGTCCCCTCAGGCGCGGCACCCCGGCCGCATCGGCGCAGGGTCGCTCACGCCCAAGGGCGTGTAAGTCGCAGAATCGGGAGGGCGCGCGCAATCATGCCTGGACCGATAATCGATTGGCTGACCTGCGTCCAGTCCATGCGCCCCCATTCCATGCGCCCCCAGTCCATGCGCCCTTGAAATGGCGTCCCACTATCCCAACACAGTAGAGAAGTGCCAGTACCGGTGCTAATACCGGTGTTACAACCACGTTCGATTCCAGAACAGGAGCCACGCATGGCCAGCAAGCCCACCGACACCCTTGAGCCGCCGATCACGCTCGAGGCGCCGCAGCCGGTGGCCAGCATTGCGCCGGCGAGGGCCGCCGGTCTGGTGCCGCTGAAGCCCGAGCAGATGAGCCAGCTCGATGCCAAGGTCGATGCCTTCATCGATGCGCTGGTGGCCGAGGATGCCGCCAGCCCCGAATTCGGCAAGAAGGTCGATGCGCTGACCAATTTGGGCGCCAAGGAGATTGCCGAGGCAGCCGGCCAGTCCAACCGCTTCCTCGATCGGCCGACGCGCGCCATCGACAAGGATACCGGCATCGGCGCCGACCTGACCGCAC
The DNA here is from genome assembly GCF_014205635.1 of Polymorphobacter multimanifer. GTDB lineage: Bacteria > Pseudomonadota > Alphaproteobacteria > Sphingomonadales > Sphingomonadaceae > Sandarakinorhabdus > Sandarakinorhabdus multimanifer. The sequence continues at coordinate 80,292 of NZ_JACIIV010000016.1, read as the reverse complement.
TTCGCCGCACGATCGAGGACCTTGATCCGGGCGGCAAGGGGGACCTGACCACGCGCAAGAAGCTGTTCGGGCTCATCCCCTTCGGCGGCGACCGGCTGCGAGGCTATTTCGATGGCTACAAGTCGGCGCAGACCAACATCCAGGCGATCCTTGGCCGTCTCAAGGACGGCAAGGACGAGCTGCTGATGGACAATGCCGCGATCGACCAGGAACGCGCCAAGCTGTGGGAGGCGATGGGGCGGCTGGAGCAGATGGTGCATGTGTCGAAGACGCTCGATGCGCGGCTCGAGGAAAAGTCGAACGAGCTCGATTATTCCGACCCGGCCAAGGCCAAGGTGCTGCGCGAGAGCGCGCTTTTCCAGACGCGGCAGCGCACGCAGGACCTGCTGACCCAGCTTGCGGTGAGCGTGCAGGGCTGTCTGGCGCTCGACCTCGTGAAGAAGAACAACATCGAGCTGATGAAGGGCGTGGACCGTGCCGGCACCACCACCGTGGCGGCACTGCGCACTGCGGTGACGGTGGCCGAGGCGATGAGCAACCAGAAGCTGGTGCTCGAGCAGATCACCAGCCTCAATGCGACGACGGCGGGGATCATCGACAAGACCGGCGAGCTGCTGAAATCGAACACGGCGCGCATCCATGAGCAGGCGGCTTCGAGCACGATTCCGCTCGAGACGCTGCAGCGCGCGTTCCAGAACATCTACCAGACGATGGATGCGATCGACACGTTCAAGCTCAAGGCGCTCGATTCGATGAAAACGACGGTCAACTCGCTCTCGACCGAAGTCGACAAGAGCCGCGCCTATATTGCTCGCGCCGAGGGCCAGGCGCAGGCGCGCGTGAGCGGGCCGAGCACTGGCGGGAGCGCCGCCGAGCTGCCGTTCGAAGCGCTGAACTGATGGCCGACCCCGACATCATCCTTTCGCGCAACGCTGACCGGCTCGACCGGCTGGCGCGCGGCGAGGCGGCGCAGCGGGCGCGGAGCCGGAACCGTGCGCGGACTCAGGCGAGCTTTGCGCGCCGCTTCCGCCGGGCGCTGATCATCGCTTCGGTGCTGATCCTGGCACCGATCCTTTACGGGCTGGTGATCGGCCCCATCGGCACGACGGCGCTGGTGCTGCTGGTGCTGTTCGGCGCGATGGCGATCATGGCGGGATTCATTTGGGATGGGTCGGCGCCGAGCGCGCAGAAGCTCGATGCTGCCACGATCGATGTGCTGCCCACGGTCACCGATGCATGGCTGCATGCCAAGCGCCGTGAATTGCCTGCGGCGGCCGGGCCGAAGATCGATGCGATCAGCGCGCATCTCGCGACACTCGAGGACCAGCTTCGCAACCAGACCGCGCCCAATGACGTGACGCAGGACATCGACCGGCTGCTCAAGAAGCATCTTCCCGAGCTGATCGAGCGCTACACCAAGGTGCCGCAGGCGCAGCGCACGGCGGACCCGAGCCTTGGCGCGACGCTGGTCTCCAGCCTGACGGTGGTCGAGCGCGAGTTGCACCGGGCGTCGCTCAAGCTCGCCGAAGGGGACCGGGATGCCGTGATCATCCAGGGTCGCTTCATGGAGGAACGCTATGGCGAGGGGGAAGGCCCCCTGCGCTGAGCGACCGTCAGTTGGACGGCGCTGCTTCGGCTTCGGTGTCGGCTTCGGCCTCGGCTGCGGCTTCCGGGTCGGCTGCAGCGTCCGCCGCGGTGGCGGGCGCCGCAAGGTCGGCGAGCGGCGTCGGGGGCGCTTCACCCACGTAAATGTCGCCCGGATCGGCGGGGCGGGGGGTTGCACCTTCGTTCTTGGCGGCCAGATCGGCCTCGGCCTCCGCCTTGGTCTGCCCGCAGGCTGTTACACCGAGTGCCAGCACCGCGATGGTTGCGATCGAAATTCCGCGCATCATTCTCTCCCCGGATTTTCTCCAACCAACCGCAAAAGCCGGTTGGCGTCAACGGTTGGCGAACACCCGTTGCAGAACATGATCATAAACTTCGGCCAGCGCCTCGATGTCGGCGGTGGCGGCGTGCTCGTCGATCTTGTGCATCGACTGGCCAGGCAGGCCGAATTCGACCACCGGGCAGAGCCGGCGAATGAAGCGCGCATCCGAAGTGCCGCCCGAGGTCGAAAGCTCGGGGGTGGTGCCGGTGACCGCCGTGACCGCATCGGCGACGAGGGATGACAGCGCGCCGGGCGCGGTGAGGAACGCCTCGCCCGAGATGCGCACGTCGATATCGCTGTTCGGCGCGTGGCGCGCCACCACCTCGCGAAGCCAGGCTTCGAGGGCGGCACCGGTGTGGAGATCGTTGAAGCGGATGTTGAGGCGCGCGCGCGCAAGGGCGGGAATGACGTTGGTGGCGGGGTTGCCGACGCCAAGATCGGTGACTTCGAGGTTGCTCGGCTGGAACCAGTCGGTGCCGGTGTCGAGCTCGCGCGCCTTGAGCTCGGCAAGGGCGGTGATGAGGCCGGTGATCGGGTTCATGGCGCGGTGCGGATAGGCGACATGGCCCTGGGCGCCGCGAACGGTGATCCAGGCGTTGAGTGAGCCGCGGCGGCCGATCTTGATCATGTCGCCCAGCGTTTGCAACGAGGTAGGCTCGCCCACGAGGCAGGCATCGGGCACGAGATCATGGGCTTCAAGCCATTCGAGCAGCGGCCTGGTGCCGTGCTCTGCCGGGCCTTCCTCGTCACCGGTGATGATGAAGCTGAGCCGGCCGTTGGCACCGCGGGCGACGTGGCGGCGTGCGGCTTCGACCATGGCAGCAATCGCGCTCTTCATGTCGGCCGCACCCCGGCCGACCAGCTGGCCATCGGCAATCATGCCGGCAAAGGGATCGACGCTCCAGCCGGTACGGTCCCCGGTGGGGACAACATCGGTGTGGCCGGCGAAGGCGAAATGCGGCGTGCCCTCGCCGATGACGGCGACGAGATTGTCGACCGGGCCATCGGGCGGGCCGCCGAAGCGCAGGTGGTGGATGGTGAAGCCGAGGCCGGCGAGTGCTGCGGCCAGCACATCCTGCGCGCCGGCATCATCCGGGGTGATGCTCGGGCAACGGACCAGCGCCTGGGCCAACGCCAGTACCGGCGCCAATACCGGCGCCAGAACGTCAGCCATTCGCAAGGTTGTTCATATAGTCGGTGATGCGCCGGGCGTTGACGCCGACATCGCCCTTGCCGACGCGCGACTTGGAGCGGACATCGATGCGGGTGCCCTGCCCTTCGGGCGTCAGGCGGATGACGATATCGTCCTTGAAGCCCCACCAGGGCACGGTGTCGGTGGCTTCGATGCGGCCGGTGATCGAATCGGTGGCGACGATCTCCCAGCCCATCGCGCGGGCGGCCTTTTCGGCTTGGAAAAAGGCCTCCGAAGGGGTGACGGCGAGGGTGACGGGGCGCACCAGCGGGTAGGCGGCGGCCTGCAGGGGGGCGATCGCGGGATCATAGGTGACCGGATTGGTGCCGGGTCCACGCAGCTCAGGCGTGATGGCGAAGAACTCGGGCGGGTTGCCGGTGTCGGTGGTGATGTCGTGGATGGGGGGCACGCCGCGCGCCTCGGCGATGAGCGACATGGGGATGAGAAAGCCGATCAGGCCGACCACAAGGGCTGTCATCACCAGCGGGCTGCGATGGCGGCGGACAAGCGCCACCAGCATCGCCACGGCACCGACGCCGCAGACCAGGGCACCGACCGCGAAGCCGAGCAGGGCGGCTTGCCAGGGCAGGATTCCCGATTTGATGCCGGGGCCGGCGATGAGCACGAGGAAGGCGGCGAACAGCGTGAGCAGCGCCAGGTTGCGGGGCCAGCGGACGGGCGTCATGCGGGGATGCCTCCTTCGACAAGGTAGCGTGCGAGCGGCCAGGTCTCGGCGCGGGCTTCCGCCTGCCATTCCTGCATCCAGGGGTGCGCCAGCATGGCTTCGAGATAGGTGCGGCTGCGATCCGACAGCGGCAGGCCGTAATGCGCGAAGCGATAGACGACGGGGGCGTACATGACGTCGGCGGCGGAGAAATGGCCGAACAGATAGGGCTCGTCGAGGTCTTCCCCGAAGCGGGTGCGGGCTTCATCCCACAGGCTGTCGATGCGCGCGGCATCGGCGAGGACGTCTGGCGAGGCGGCGAAATCGGGGAAGCGCAGCTTGAGGTTCATCGGGCAGCCGCTGCGCAAGCCCAAGAAGCCGGCGTGCATCTCGGCGGACATGGCATAGGCGAGCTTGCGGGCGTGGAGATCGCGCGGCCAGAAGCGGTCGTGGCCGCCCTTGTCGGCGAGCCACATCACGATGGCCATGCTGTCCCACACCGGCTCGCCGCCATCCCAGAGCACGGGCACCTTGCCCGAGGGGATTTCGCCCTTTGCGGCACCAGAATCCCATTCGGGCGTGTCCATGGGCACCAATGTGCAGCTGAACGGCAGGCCCGAGAGTTTTGCCGCGAGCCAGCCGCGCAGCGACCAGCTCGAATAGGCGCGATTGGCGATGATGAGCTTCATGCCGCTTCTCCTGCCTGCACAACCGCAGCGCGCAACTCGGGGATCCCGAAGCCTGTTTCGGCACTGGTCGCAAGCACCTGCGGATAGGCGGCGGCCTGGGTGCGCGCTGCCGCTTCGGTTTCGGCGAGCACCTTGGCAAGCTCGGTGGGCTTGATCTTGTCCCCCTTGGTGAGCACCAGCTGGTAGCTGACTGCCGCCTTGTCGAGGATGTCCATCACTTCCTTGTCGACCGGCTTCACGCCATGGCGCGAATCGATGAGGACGAGGACGCGCTTGAGCACGGCGCGACCGCGCAGATAATCGAAGACCAGCGCCTGCCAGCGGGCGACGATATCCTTCGGCGCCTTGGCGAAGCCGTAGCCGGGCATGTCGATGAGGCGGAAGACCAGCGGCTCGCCGACTTCGAAGACGTTCAATTCCTGCGTGCGGCCCGGCGTGGTGGAGGCGCGGGCCAGCCCCTGCCGGCCGGTGAGCGCGTTGAGGAGCGAGGATTTGCCGACATTGGAGCGACCGGCGAAGGCGATCTCGGAGCATTTGGGCGCGGGCAGGAACTCGAGTGCTGGAGCCGACAGCATGAAGCTGACCGGGCCGGCGAAGCGGCGGCGCGCCTCCTCGATGGGATCGGGCTCGTACCTCATTTGGCCTTGGGCCGGGGCTTGTTGCCGTTCGCTGCCGGGCGGTTGCGCGGTGGCTTGGGGGCAACGGCCACCTGAGCGGCGGGTGCCGCAGCTTCGGGCGGCGTGGCGGGCATCGGATATTTGCGCAGCATATAGGCCTGCTGGCCGATGGTGAGGATGTTGTTGACGGTCCAGTAGAGCTGCAGGCCGGCCGCGAACGGTGCCATGATGAACATGAACATCCACGGCAGGATAGCGAACACCTGCTTCTGCACGGGATCGAGCGGGGCAGGATTGAGGCGCTGCTGCAGCCACATGGTGATGCCGAGCAGGATGGGCAGCACGCCCAATGCAATGATGGCGGGCGGCTGCCAGGGGATGAGCCCGAACAGGTTGAGCGGGGTGAGCGGATCGGGGGCCGACAGATCCTTGATCCACAACACGAAGGGCTGGTGGCGCATTTCGGTGGACACGAGCAGCGTCTTGTAGAGCGCGTAGAAGATGGGGATCTGCACGACCAGCGGCAGGCAGCCGGCGAGCGGATTGACCTTCTCGGTCTTGTAGAGCGCCATCATCTCCTGCTGGAGCCTTGGCTTGTCGTCCTTGTAGCGCTCCTGCAGCGCCTTCATGCGCGGGGCGACGATGCGCATCTTCGCCATGCTCTCGAACTGCTTGTTGGCGATGGGGAAGAGCAGCAGCCGCACAAGGATGGTGAGGCCGATGATGGCCAGCCCGAAATTGCCGGTGAACTTGAACAGCCAGGCGAGCACATAGAAGATCGGCTGGGCGATGACTTCGAACCAGCCCCAGCTGACCGCGCGATCGAGTCGGGGGATGCCGAATTCGTCGCGATACTGGTCGAGCAGCTCGACTTCCTTGGCGCCCGCGAAGAGGCGCTGGACGGTTTCGCTGCTGCCGCCGGCGGGCACTGCGAGCGGGCTGCCGAGATAATCGACCTGATAGAGGTTGTTCGGGGCAGCGATGAAATTGGCCTTGAGATCGCGCGTCTGGTCGGGGACGAGCGCTGCCAGCCAGTATTTTTCGGTCATGCCGAGCCAGCCGCCCTTGGAGGTGAAGCTCTGGTTGCCGTCTTCACGCAGCGAATCATAGTCGAGGCCGCTGTCCTTCAGCGTGCCGCCGAGGACGCCCAAGGGGCCGACGTGGAGATTGAAGGCATTTTCCTCCACGCCCTTGCCGAGGCGGGAGACAAGGCCCCAGGGCTGGACGACCGCCGCCGCAGCTGTCGGGTTGCGGACGCGCTGGCGGACAGTGAACAGGAAATCCCTGTCGACGGCGAGCAGTTGCTCGAACACCAGGCCGTTGGGGCTGGTCCAGCTGAGCGTGACGGGGGTGGTGGGGGTGAGGCGGGTGCTGCTCGCGGCCCATAAGGCATTGACCGGCGGTGCGCCGGGGCCGCTCCAGCCGAACTGGGCGAAATAGGCATCGGCGGCACCGCTGGGGCTGAACAGGCGGGTGGCAGGCGCCTGCGGCTCGAGCGACTGGCGATAGGTGATGAGCTCGAGATCATCGAAGCGGGCACCGCGCAGGTTGACCGAGCCGCGCAGACGCGGGGTTTCGATGGCGAGGCGCGGGGCGGCGCCAAGGGCTTCGGCGCGGCGGGCGGCAGGCAGCGGTGCCGCGGTCGCCACGGCGGCGGGCGCCGAGCCGGCTGCTGCCGGAACGCCGGGAGCGGCTTCGGGAGCGGCTGTGGTCGCTACCGGGGCGGCGGCCTGCGGGAAATAGCGCTCGCTCACCAGCGTCCAGCCGATCAGCACAATGGCTGACAGCAGGACGGCAAGGATCATGTTGCGATTTTCCTGGGTCACGCGCGTCTTTCGGAAGTCTGGAACAGGTCGGGTTGCGGGCGCTATAGCCGCGATATGCTTGCGGTCATAGCCATTCAGGGCACCGGGTCATAGCCCGAACCGCCCCAGGGATGGCAGCGGCCGATGCGTCGCACCGCGAGCCACAGGCCCTTCAAGGGCCCGTGGCGCGCGATGGCGGTGATGGCATAGGCCGAGCAGCTGGGCGCAAAGCGGCAACTGGGCGGCAGCACGCGCGATGGCCCCCATTGCCAGAAGCGGATGGGGGCAATGAGCAGGCGCTTGATCATGCCCGCAGCCGCGCGCAGGCCTTGGCGAGATCGGCCTGCATGTCGGTGAAATCGCGGGTGAGGCCGGCGTTGCGGCCGATGAGGACATGATCGGCGCCGGCATGGCCATGATCGGCAAGGCCGAGGCGGACGACTTCGCGCAGGCGGCGCTTCAGGCGGCTGCGCACGACGGAATTGCCGACCTTTTTGGTGACGGTATAGCCGGCGCGCATTGGCGCATCGGGCTCGCGGGCCCGGATGAGCAGGATGAAACCGGGCGTGACGAAGCGCTTGCCGCGATTGGCAGCGAGAAAATCAGCGCGCTTGGCGATTGTCGGCGGTGGGGAGGCCATCGCCGCGGATCATCGGCTCAGGCAGAGAGCTTCTTGCGGCCCTGTGCACGACGGTTGCGGATGACGTTCCGGCCACCGACGGTTGCCATGCGGGCGCGGAAGCCGTGGCGGCGGGCGCGGACGAGCTTCGAGGGCTGATAAGTGCGCTTCATGTCAAAATCCGGTAGCTGGGCGCCGTTACGACACCAAATTGAGCGGCAGCGCATAGAGCAAAGCCGGCGACAGAGTCAAGAAAGGCTTGTTTACGCGTCGTCGCGCACTTGGCAAAGGGGCTGGATGACCATTTCCCCGCTCGCCACGCCCTTCCCTTCCCTTCCCGCCATCGGCGGCGTGCGCATCGGCACCGCCACTGCCGGCTACAAGCCCTGGACGCGCGCCGATGTGCTGCTGATCAAATTTGCCGAAGGCACCGCGGTGGCGGGGGTGACGACGCGGTCGCGCTGCCCGTCGCCCGAGGTGGAGCTGTGCCGGGAGCGGTTGCCGCAGGGGCGGGCGCGGGGGCTGGTGGTCAATGCCGGCAACAGCAATGCCTTTACGGGGGCGGCCGGGCGCGCGGCCGCACTGGCGCAGGGCGAGGCGGCGGCGGCACTGCTCGGCTGTGCGACGGATGCGATCTTCCAGGCGTCGACGGGAGTGATCGGGGTGCCGCTGCCCCGGGACAAGGCAGTGGCGGGGGTGACGGCGGCGCATGCGGCACTCGGGGCTGGCGATTTCGCCGGTGCGACGGCTGCCATCGGCACCACCGACACCTTCCCCAAGGCGGCGCACGCGAGCGCGCTTGTGGGTGGGGTGCGGGTCGAGCTCGTCGGCATCATCAAGGGCTCGGGGATGATCGCACCCGACATGGCGACGATGCTGGGCTTCATCTTCACCGATGCCGCAGTGGAGCCGGGGTTTCTGCGGGCCATTCTCGCTGCCGCCAATGCGCGCAGCTTCTCGTGCATCACGGTGGATGGCGACACGTCGACGTCGGACACGGTGCTGGCGTTCGCCACAGGTGCTGCGGGGGCGCCGTGCATCACGGGGTGGGACTCAGCCGGCGCCGATGCCTTTGCCGCTGCACTCGAAGACCTGTGCGGGCAGCTTGCACGGCTGGTGGTGCGCGACGGCGAGGGTGCGACGAAGCTCATCGAGGTCCGCGTCGCGGGCGCAGTCGACGATGCCTCGGCGCACCGCGTGGCGATGAGCATCGCCAACTCGCCGCTGGTGAAGACGGCAATTGCCGGGGGCGACGCCAATTGGGGGCGCGTGGTGATGGCGGTGGGCAAGGCGGGCGAGCCGGCCGAGCGCGACCGGCTGGCGATCAGCTTCGGCACCACGCGCGTGGCGGAAGCAGGCGCGGTGGTGCCGGGCTATGACGAGGCGCCGGTGGCGGCGCATCTGGCAGGCAGCGAGGTGGCGATCGGCGTCGACCTGGGAATGGGCACGGGGCGGGCGCGGGTGTGGACCTGCGACCTGACGCATGGCTACATCAGCATCAACGCCGATTACCGGAGCTGAGGGTCAAGCTCAGCCGAGCGCGCCTTCAAGCCAGCTCTTGAGCTGGCCCTTGGGGGCGGCACCCACCTTGGTCGCGACGGGGGCGCCGTCCTTGAACAGGATCATCGTCGGGATACCGCGCACATTGTAGCGGCTGGGGGCATCGGGATTGTCGTCGATGTTGATCTTGACGATCTCGACGCCGTCCATCTCGTTGCTCAGCTCTTCGAGGATGGGGCCGATCTGGCGGCAGGGGCCGCACCATTCGGCCCAGAAATCGACCAGCACGGGCTTGGTCGCGCTGATGACATCGGTGTGGAACGAAGCGTCGGTGACGGGACGGGTCATGGGAATGGTCCTCGGGTGCGGCCGGCCGGAGCGCCGGCTCAATCTGGACCCAAGATAGGAGTGTGCGCGGAGGAGTTCAACGCAATCGTAACGAACGGCAGCAGTGCCGGGGCTGCATGGGCGATGAGCAGTGCTGCGGGCAGGGTGATGAGCTTCGGGCCTGCGGTGTAGAGCAGCGCGGCCTCGATGCGGCGGCCGGGGAAGACGGCGCCGAGAGCTGCCACATAGCCGGCCATTTGCGCCACATGCGGCGGCGGCACCGCGGCGGCATCGGCGGGGACACGGCGGCCGGTCTTGTAATCGATGATCGTCACCTTTTGATCGGTCACCAGCAGCCGATCGACCTGGCCGGCGATGACCGTCTCGCCGAGCCGTGCGGCCACCGGGGCTTCGACGAGCGATTCGCCGCCGAACACCGTGGCGAAGGCGGGATCATCGAGCACCGCCAGCACGGTATCGACAAGTTCGGCCGCGTCGGCGCCGGGGTGGAGGGTGGCGGCCCAGGCTTCCCCGAGCGCGCGGCGGCGACCCTTTGCGACGCCGGGGAGGCGCTCGAACAGTGCGTGGAGGGCGGACCCGCGCCGGGCGGCGGCCGCGGCGGCGGGGCCGGCGGGGGGGGCTGCGAGCGTGTCCGGTGCCAGTGCGGAGGGGCTGAGCGGTCGCGGCGGGCGGGCCTCCTCGGGGGCGGGCCTGCGCACCCAGTCCGGGATGGGGAGCAGCGTGGCGTCGGGGCGCAGCTCGGAGGGTGCATCGGCGGCGGGGGTGCCTTGCCGCCAGGCGATGACGTCGCTGCCATGGAAGCGATCGGCCTCGGTGCCGGCGCCGAGGGTGGCGAGGGCGGCTTGCACCTGCAGGTACCAGCTGTCCTCGGGCAGGCCCTTTTTCGGCAGTGCGCCGGCGACATAGAGGAGGGTTTCGGCGCGGGTGAGCGCCACATAGAGCAACCGCCAATGCTCCTGCGTCGCCTCGGCCGCTTTTGCATCGCAAGCGACTGCGAGGGGGCCGGTGAGGCCCCTGGTGCTGCCGGGCTCGATGGGGAGCTGGCGGCCATCGAAGTCCATCAGCAGCCCGGAATCGGGCTTGCGCATGCCATGGGTGGTATCGGCGAGGATGACGAGCGGCGCCTGCAGGCCCTTGGCGCCATGCACGGTCATCAGCCGCACATCGCCGTGGGGAGCATCGGGATCGCGCTTGATCTCGATGTCCTCGCTTTCGACCCAGGCGAGAAAGCCTTGCAGCGACGGGGCTTCGAGCATTTCGAAGGCCAGCGCCTGATCGAGCATGGTGTCGATGGCATCGAGCGCTTCGCTGCCGAGGCGGGCGAGCAGCTTTGCGCGGCCTTGCAGCGGGCCGGACAGGATGCGTTCGAGAAATTCGTACGGTGCTGCATAGTCGGCGAAGGCGAGGCAGGCTTCGAGCCAGCTGCGGGCGGTTATGATCGCTGGATCGGTGCTGGCGCGCATCGCGGACCACAGGCTGCCGGGGGAACCGGCGCCGGGGCGGGCGAACGCCAGCGCGTGGAGCTGGTCGTGGGTGAGGCCGAGGAAGGGGGAGACGCAGAGGCAGGCCAGCGTCAGGTCATCCTCGGGGAGGAGCACGAAGCGGATGAGCGCCAGCATGTCGGCCACGGCGAGCGGCTCGGCGAGCTTGAGCCGGTCGACGCCCGCCACCGGCACGCCGTGGCTGTGCAGCGCCGCAACCAGCGCGGCGGAAAAGGCGGTGCGGCGGCGGACGAGGACCATGATGTCCTGCGGGGCGACGGGCTTCCCGTTGTGGGGAAGGCGCAGCGGATCGGCGGGATCGAGCCAGCGGGCGATGGTTTGGGCGAGCGCCTGGGCATGGTCGATCTCGCGCTGGCCGGGGCGCTCGCCCTCTTCCTCGGGTTCGTCGTCGTCGCTGTCTTCGGCGTCGTTCTCGCCGGTGGGGGGGAGAAGCACGACGGCGCCGGCGGCGGGGGCGCGGTGCGGCAGATGGGGGGGCACGCCGTCGGGATCGAGCGCATCGGCGGGCAGGATCGCGGCGACGGCATCGACGACATCGAGCACGGCGGCGACCGAGCGGAAGTTGGTGGCGAGCGGCACGACTTCCAGCGGCGTGCCGGCATCATCGGCAAGCTGCTCGAAATGCTGGCGCTGGTCGCGATAGACGCGCGGATCGGAGCCCTGGAAGCCGAAGATCGCCTGTTTGTAGTCGCCGACCACGAACAGCCGTCGACCCGGCCCGCGCGCACCTGCCCCGGCAAAGAATTCGGCGGCCAGCGCATCGACGATCTGCCACTGCGCCGCGTTGGTGTCCTGCGCTTCATCGACGAGGAGGTGATCGATGCGGGCGTCGAGCTTGTAGCGCACCCAGTCTGCGGCACCGGGGGCGGTGAGCAGGCGGCGGGCGGCGCTGATCATGTCCTCATAATCGATGACGCCGGCGCGCGCCTTGGCGGCGATCCAGTCGGCGGCGAGCCGGCGGGCGACGCGCAGCTGACGGGCGGCATTGGCGACGGCGGCGTGGAGGCGCTGGCGGGCGTCGATGGCGCAGGCGGCCTCGGCCATGGCGGCGAAATGGTCCTTGAGGCCGGGCTCGGCCTTCTCCTGTGCGGCGACCACGGCCACCTTGCGCGGCTCGCCCTTGCCGGTGAGATATAGCGCACAGAGCTTTTCGGCGCTGCCGGGATCGGCGAGCCATGCTGCGGCCTTGCCACCGCAATCGGCGGCTGTGCTGTTGGCGAAGCGGCGCCACGATGCGAGCAGGCGCTCGGTGCCGGCGTTGAGGCCGTGCTGCGCCACCATTGTGGCCAGATCGGCGGCGGCGTCGATGTCGGTCGGCAGGCCGAAGCCGCGGCGGAGCATGGGCTCCAGCGCGACATTGCGAAGGGCGGCGAGCGCTTCTGCGTGGCGGCCGAGGCTGGCGAGGATGGCGGTGAGGCGCCCTTCCCCGCCCTGGCGGCTGAGCATGGCGACATCGGCCAGGAAATCGGTGTCGGCATCGGCGTCGGCGGTTTCGATGGCACTGCGCAGCAGATCGCGGCGCAGCGCCAGTCCGGCGCGATCATCGAGGGTCTGGAAGCCAGGTGCCACCCCGGCCTCGACCGGGAAGCTGGCGATGAGCGACTGCGAAAAGGCGTGGATCGTCTGCACCGCGAGGCCCTGCGGGCTGTCGAGCAGCTGCGCGAACAGCCGCCGCGCGCGCAGGCGGGTGGGCTCGTCGGTCGGTTCGCCGAGGGCGGCCAGATCGGCGGCGAGGGCAGCTTCATCGGCGCGCGCCCAGAAGCCGAGGCGCTGCAGCACGCGCTCCTGCATCTCGGCGGCGGCGAGCTTGGTGAAGGTGATGCACAATATGGCACTGGCGGGCACGCCGGCGAGCAGCAGCCGCAGCACGCGCGCAACGAGAACCTGCGTCTTGCCGGTGCCCGCGGAGGCGGCGACCCAGGCATGGTGCTCCGGATCGGCGGCGCGGGCCTGGGTGGCGAGCAGCCTTGCCAGCGGGCGGGCGGCGGTCATGGGCGGCTGCCGCGCGGCCGATCGCGCCATTCGAGGACGCGGGCGAGATGGTTGTAATCGCCCCAGACAAGGGCGGGATGCACCTGCGAGCGGAAGGGGGCGGTGCCGCAGAGCAGCTGCGTGGTGAAATCGGTGACGGTCTCGTGGACGGTCTGCAGATGCCCGGGAATCGTCTCCGCCTGCCGCTTGCCGAGTGCGGCCTTGATCTCGCCGGGCTTGGCGAGGTTGCCGCCGAGCTTCCAGTATTCGAGCGCGTTGACGGTGGCATTGTCGGGGGTGCCTGCCGGCAGCCGCATGTCGCCACGCTCGAGCATCAGTGCCAGCAGCGGCAGCTGGTTGGCATAGCCGAGCTCGACATTCTCGACCTTGGGCACGCTGCCGGTCTTGTAGTCGATGATCGCATGAGCGCCCTGGGCATCGCGGTCGATCCGATCGGCCTTGCCGTTGATCTGCACGCCGTTGCCGAGCGTCAGCGCGCCGCGGGTCTCGGCGCCCACCGGCACGCGGCCGGCGGCGACGGCTTCGAGCAGCGCCGTGCCGGCCCATTCGATCGCGGCGCGGGCGCGGGGGCCCCACAGGGCGCGGAGGAGCGGGAAATCGCGGCCCTCGCGCTGCAGCATGGCTTCGGTGAGGCGGGCGAGGCTGGCGAGATCGGGGTGTCCGTCCTTGACCCAGATTTCAAGGACTTCGTGGATGACTTCGCCGCGGAACGCTGCACCCGGATCGTCGTCGAGCGGATCGAGAGGTCGCAGTCGCAGCATCTTCGACGCGTAGAGCGCGAAGGGATCGGCGATCAGCGTATCGACTTCGGTGACGCTGAGCGTGCGCGGGCGGTCGGCGGCCGGCGGGGCCGGGGCCGGCCGGGGAATGCGGACCGGCGGCAGCCCGGTGTCGAGACTGCGCGCCAGCCGCAGCAGCAGGTCGTCGCGCAGAAGGGCGTCCGGCCCGACGCCCAGCCGGGCCGCCAGCGCATCGAGGCGGAGCAGCAGCCGCGAAGCGCGCATCGGGCCGCCGGCATCGCGCCGCGCGCGGGTGATGAGCACCTGCGGCGCCCCCAGCGCGCGGACGAAATCCTGGGCGGCCAGCCCCATGGCGCGCGCCGCCCCGGGCAGGCCGAGGGCGGCGCGGATGGCGGGGGCGAGCCAGGGATCGGGGCTTGGCTGGGCGGGCCATACACCTTCGTTGAGGCCGGCGAGGATCATCAGGTCGGCGCGGGCGAGCTGGGCTTCGACGGGGCCGAGGATGGAGAGGCGGGGGTGGCCGCCCCAGCCCGGCCGCACCGCGACGTCGGCGAGCAGCGCGTCGACGAGGGCGGGGGCTTCGGCAATGTCCATCGTCCCGAACAGCGCGCCTTCGGCGATGAGTGCTTCGATGCGGGCGGCGAGGGCGCGGCCATCGGTGCCGGACCAAAGGCGCTCGCCGGTGAGGGCTTCGCCCATCCGGCGCAGCGTTTCGGCCAAAGCGTCGAGCCGGATTTCGCGCGCGTTGCCAAGGGCTTCGAGGGGGGCGAGCAGGGCTGCCACATCGTCCCACCAGTCCGCCAGCGTGGCGTCGCGGCCGGCGCTGCGCGGATCGTGGAGCCAATAATCTATTTGTGCGCCGATGCCTTCGAGGCCAGGGGCGGGGCGCACGCCGCGCAGCGCCAGATCGAGCTGGCGGACACGGCGGAGCCAGGCGGGGCGGGCTTCGGATTCGGGGGAGACCAGCGGGTGCTTGAGAAGCGCGAGCAGCCGCACCGGATCGAACTGCCCGGCCATGGCGGCCACCATCGCCAGTGCCAGCGCGCCCGGCGGGGTGCGGGGGAGCGGGGTGCCGGCGCTGTCGTCGACGGCGATTCCCCAGCGGCGGCAATGGGCTGCGACGCGGCGGGCGAGCGCGCGGTCGGGGGTGACCAGGGCGGCGGTGGCGCCGGGCGTTTCGAGGCTGCGGCGAAGTGCGAGGGCAACGACCTGCGCTTCCTCGGCGGCGGTGGCGGCTTCGACGACACGCACATTTTCAAAGGCTTGGGCGGCGAATGGCGCTGATTCGGTGTCGAGCCAGCCTTCGCCGGCTTGCGCCGGGGCCATTGCGGCCATGACCAACGGGGTGCGGGTGGCGGGGCCATCGGGGCCGGCGGCATGGCCCCACTCGGCGACATCCTCGCGGGTCCGGCGGAGGCGGGCGAGGAGGAGCTTGAAGGCGTGCTGCGGATGCGCCTCGGAGTCGCGCGCCAGCGGGGGATCTTCCTCGGCTTCGGCGCAAATGATTGCATCGAAACGGGAATTTCCGGCGGAGGACAGGTCGGTGTCGAGGCCGGGGAGGACGACCTGGCCGTTCGGGAGATCGAGAACGGCCTTGAGGAGGCGCGCCAAGGCGGGAGTGCCGCTGACGATTCCGGCTGCAATCACAGGGGTTTGCGGCGGTGCGCCGTGCCAGCGGGCGATGAGGGCAGCGATGGCGGCGGCGAGCCTTGTGCCGCCGTCGCTGGCGCCCATGCGATCGCGGACGGGGGGCCAATGGGTGATGATGACTTCGAGGAAACGCAGCGTTTCATCCCAATGGCTTGCAAGCTCCTTGTCGGCGATTGCATCGCGCAGGGCGGTGGGCGACACTTCCTCCGCGAGCATGGCATCGAGGCTGTTGCCGAGAGCATCGCCGAGCCTGAGGGCCTCGATGGCGCTGCGCCCGGTGTCGCCTGCGGGGAGTGCTCGGACGAGGCGGGCGAGTTCCAGACGGCGGACAAGGGGATCCACAGGGGGTGCCAGGGGTATGTCGCCGGTCATCAGCCGGTCGAAATCGTCCTCGCCAAGGTCCCCGACGGGCACCATTCGGGGCAGCAGAAGGCCTGCAGTTTCTGCGCTGCCCAGTTGCCGGACGAAGGCCTGGGTGAGTGCCCGGACGGCGCGGCGGTTGGGGAGCAGCACCAGCATCCGCGCGCGGTCGAGCGGGTCGGCGGTGCGCGCCAGAAGTCCGGCGGCGAGCGCATCGACAAAGCCGACATGCGCCGGGATGTTGAAGAGATTATGCCGCCTAGAGGATGCCAAGCAGGGCCTCCGTGGCGCCGATGCTGGCGGGGGTGCCGACATGGAACCAGATGCCCTGATGGACGCTGCCGAAGAGGCGGCCGCTGGCGAGGGCCTTGTTCCAGGCGCGCCACATCGAGAAGGGTTCGACGGGTTCGCCCTCGAACAGGTGGCGGGCGATGATCTGGACGCCCGCGAAGACGAAGGGGGCGACGCGGACATCGCCGCGCGGGCGGAGCTTCCCCCAGGGGTCCATGTGGAAATCGCCGCGGCCATCATAGCCATGCGCGCGCGCCATGGGGACGAGGAGGAGCAGCGCGTCCATCTCTTGCGTGTTCCAGCGGCTGGCGAGGAGGCGGAGCGTGTCCTGACTGCCGTCGATCCACATGTTGTCGGCGTTGGCGACGAAGAAATGGTCGGCATCGAGGAGCGGGAGGGCCTTCACCACGCCGCCGCCGGTTTCGAGGAGCTGGGTGCGCTCGTCCGACTTGCGGATTTCGAGGGGGCCGGATCGGGAAGCGAGGGCGGCGTCGATCTGATCGGCGAAATAATGGGCGTTGACCACCGCAGTGCCGATGCCGGCGGCTTCGACACGGTCGAGCGCGCGGTCGAGCAAGGTGCGGCCGGCGACCTCGATGAGCGGCTTCGGCCGTGTGGCGGTGAGCGGGCGCATGCGCTTGCCGAGGCCCGCGGCGAGCACCATGGCGACGGGGGGCATGGTGACCTCGACGCGGGGGCGCATGCGCATGGGGGCGGCGGCACGGGTGCTCATGCAGGGACCTGGACGCCGTGGCGGGCGTGGGCGGGCACGTGGTGCGCAAACCAGTCCGCGACCGGGGCGAGCGCAGGCCGGGCGAGGCTTCGGGTGACGAGCTCCCACAGCCGGGGGTGGAAGCGGGGGTAGCTGGCCTTGCCGTCCCGCACGTAGAGCCTTGTGAACACGCCGAGAATCTTGATGTTGCGCTGGGCGCCGAGGACATCATAGGCGGTGCGGAAGGCGGCCTCGTCGATGTGCGGGCGGGCGGCGAGGTAGCGATCGAGCATCGCGGCTTCGAGCGCCGGGGAGACTTCGCGGCGGATATCCTGGAGCAGGCTGACGAGATCATAGGCCGGGTGGCCGGCGAGCGCGTCCTGATAATCGAGGAGGCCGAGGGACTGCAGGCCGGGGCGCGGCAGCATCATCAGGTTGTCGGCATGGTAATCACGCAACGTGAGCACCGGGGGGTGGGTGAAGATGTGCGGCCAGAGCTGTTCCCACGCCGTGTCGTAGCCGGGGGCTTCGGCCAGGCCGACGGCGGGGAGATACCAATCGGGGAAGAGCCGGGCTTCGCGCAGCAGCTCGGCGCGGGTGTATGGGGCGGAATCGCCGGGGGGGTGGGCATGGAGCGCGGCGAGGATGTCCACCGCGGTTTCATAGACCTGCACCTCGGGGGCGGGGTCCATGGCGAGGGCGGGGGTGACACGGGCATCGCCGAAATCCTCGAGCAGGACGAGGCCGGCGTCGAGATCGACCGCCAGCGGCTGGGGGGCGGAGAAGCCGAGTTGGTGGAGACGGGCGCCGATGGCGAGGAAGGGGCGCGAATCCTCGAGATGCTGCGGAGCGTCCATCAGCACGGCGGTGCGCTCGCCATGATGGATGCGGAAATAGCGGCGAAAGCTGGCATCGCCGGCGAGCGGTCGGATGTCGGCCCCCGCCCAGCCGTTGGCGGCGAGGAAGGCGGGCGCGGTTGCGGGGGGGATCATGAGTGCGGGAGAGGTGGCCACCGGCCCTTCCAAGCCGCAGGCAGGTTCCAAGTCAAGCGGCGCGGTGCATCGCCGGAGCCCGACAGGGTGAGCCGCAGCGCATCGGCGGGGAGCCGGTCCTCCAGCCGCTCGGGCCATTCGATGAGCAGGGCGGCATCGGTTTCGAACAGGCCGAGGGCATCGGCCTCGTCCGGCCCGTTCAGCCGGTAGAGATCGATATGCCACACCGGGGGGGTGACGTCATATTCCTGCACAAGGGTGAAGGTGGGGCTGGGGACTTCGCCTTCCCAGCCGAGTGCCCGAAGCATGCTGCGGACCAGCGTCGACTTGCCCGCTCCCAGCGCGCCGGACAGGGCGACGACATCACCGGCGCGCAGCACGGCGGCCATCGCAGCACCAAGGGCTGCGGTTGCCGCTTCATCGGGAAGGTCGATTGCCATGGGAGGCTTGAGCCTCGGCGCGGGGGCGGGGTCAAGACCTGTCTGACGGAACCAAAAGCCGGAGCGGGGGTTGCGGGTGGGATGCCGTGCGACTGCGGCCCCCCAGCAAATGAGGCTTGCCCATGAAGATCCTGATGGTCCTGACATCGCACGACCGGCTGGGCGACACGGGGAAGAAGACCGGCTTCTGGCTGGAGGAGTTTGCAGCGCCCTATTATGTGTTCAAGGATGCCGGGGCGGAGATCGTGATTGCCTCCCCCAAGGGCGGTCAGCCGCCGCTCGACCCGAAGAGCGACGAAGCCGATGCGCACACCGAGGCGACGGCGCGCTTCAAGGGCGATGCCGAGGCGCAGGCGGCACTGGCGGGCACGGTGGTGCTTTCGGAGGTTTCCGCCGATGGATTCGACGCGGTGTTTTATCCAGGCGGACACGGGCCATTGTGGGATCTCGCCGAGGATGCCGACAGCCGGGCGCTGATCGAGGCCTTTGCGGTGAGCGACCGGCCGGTGGGCGCGGTGTGCCATGCGCCGGGCGTGTTCAAGGATGCGCTGCGGCCCGATGGCGCGCCGCTGGTGGCGGGGCGGACGGTGACGGGCTTCACCAACAGCGAGGAAGAGGGGGTGGGGCTGACCGATGTGGTGCCCTTTTTGCTGGAGGACATGCTGGTGGCCAAGGGCGGCGACTATCGCAAGGGTGCGGATTGGGAGTCGTTCGTGGTGGTGGATGGCAAGCTGGTGACGGGGCAGAACCCGGCGTCTTCGGCAGAGGCAGCGGAGCGGGTGCTGGGGTTGCTTTGAGGACGGTTGGCGCTGGATGACCTGCCTCGGGCCGCGGATGTCGGCCGGCTATGCTCGTTGACGCGTTCCTGTTGACGCGTCCCTCAGAAATCCACCGTGACATAGCCCTGGATCAGCCTTCGCGGGAATTGCGAGTAGGCGCCGGCGCCGCGGAGTTCGAGGCTTTCCGTGTCGAGGAGGTTGGCGACCTGCAGGCGCAGGACGGCGGCCTTGTCGGCGAGGCGGAAGGCGTAGCGGCCGCCGAGATCGATCACGGCGCGGGCGGGGATGGCGGTGAGGTTGCTGACCGTGGCGGTTTCGGCGCTGCGGTAGGAGAGGCGCATGTCGAGCGACATGCCGGGGGCGAACGTTGGCCGCCAATCGCCGCTCACCTCGATGCGGTGGCTGATGGCGCCGACCGGGCGGGGGCCGACGGTGCCGAGATCGACGGCGAGGCCGGTGACGCGAGGCCAGAGCAGGACGCCGCCGGCGACGACGCTGAGCGTGTCGGTGATCGGGCCGGCGACCGAGGCTTCGACGCCGCGATTGATGACATCGCCGAGCACATCGAAACGGCCGCCGGGGCCGAGATTGAAATAGGGTTTTGCGATATCGAAGGCACCGGCGACCAGGGTGATGTCAGGGGTGACGGCATAGCGGAGGCCGGCATCGAATTGCCGGGTTTTGATGGCGGGCAGCGCCTCGTTGCGGTTGAGGGCGTTGGCCGGGGCGATGCCGCTTTCCTCCAGCCCGGTGACGGCGCCGGCATAGAAGACGAGGCCCGGGGCGAGCTGGGCGGCGAGAGTGACATTGTAGAGCAGCAGCCGGGCGTCGGTTTCGACGAGGGTGCCATCGGGCAAACCCACGCGCTTGCTGTAGTCGGTGGCCTGGAGGCCGGCGGACAGCTCGCCGACATCATCCCAGCGGCCTTCATAGCCGAGGCCGAGGGTGAGCTGGCGGACGCGATCATCCTGCTGGGCCGAGAAATCGAAATCCGGGCGGGGGGTGCGGTTGCGCTCGCCGAGCCGCACGCGGCCGAGCTCGACGACATCGGTGCCGCCGAAGCGGCGGTCGTTGGCGCGGGCGCGGACGATGGCATGGACGAGATGGCGGCGCGCGCCGTCGGTGAAATTGCGGGTGAGGCGCACTTCGCCGCTGGTCTTGATCGAGACGAGGGCGGGATCGACCACCACGCGGTGACTGCCGGTGCCATCGGGGGTGACATCGCGCAGGATGTTGGCGACCGACAGCTCGGAATCGACCGATGAGCGCAACAGGCCGGCGCGAAGCTGCCAATCCGGCGACAGGTCCCAATCGGCGAGCAGGCCGGCGGTGATGTCGGTGCCCTTCACCTCGGCCCAGTCCGGCCCGATGAACACACGTTCGGGAAGGCGCGGCGGCAGGGCGTCGGCGGCGGGCTGGTAGATGGGCCCGGTATCATCGACGATGTTGCGGATGACGTTGATGAAGGGCACGAATTCGAGACCTTCCGCCGGACGCCAGCGCGCGATCAGGGCGCCTTCGACGCGGTATTCCTGCGTCTTGTTGTAGCTGATGTCGCGTTCCGCCGACGCGCCGAGGCCGAAGCTGAGGCGATCGGAGGCCGGCAGCACGGCGTCGATTTCGGCGGTGGCGTTGGTCCAGCTGTTGAAGCTGACCAGCAGGCTGGCGGCGGCAGTGTCCCCGGGGCGGCGGAAGCCGAAATCGACGACGCCGGTGGGGGCGGCAAACGGGCTGCCGAGCGCCGACAGGCCGACACGGATGGTGGAGGTGCGCAGGAGCCGGCTGGTCGGCACGTTGACCGGATCGAAATACAGGCCATCGATGCGGATGTTGCCGGCGGCGACGGGGGAGAAGCCGCGAACGCTGCCCTGGCTGTAGACGCCGATGGTCTCGCGGCCGATGCTGGTGCCGAAGGCATCGCCGGCGGAGCGCACGGCGTTTTCCCCGGCGCGGCTGCCGGTGGCGGCGACCGCGGTTTCAGGGGGCGGCGGGGAATCGTCCGGCGTGATGGCGCCGGGCGCGGCGATGGGGGGCTGGGCTTCGGGAGCTGGGCTTCGGGAAGCTGGGCTTGCGGAAGCGGGGGTTGAGGGACCGGAACAGCCTGCGCCCCGGCTGCTGCCGGGACGACGAGACCGAGCAGCAGCAGGGAGCGGAGAGCCATCATCGCTCCCTCATGCCCATGAGAATGATTCGCGTAAAGTGTATATTATAATCTGATGAGATCAGTAGCGGTAGGTGTCCGGCTTGAACGGGCCGCTGGTGGGCACGCCGATATAGCCGGCCTGCTTGTCGGTGAGGGTGGTGAGCTTCACGCCGAGCTTTTCGAGGTGGAGCATGGCGACCTTTTCGTCGAGGTGCTTGGGAAGCACATAGACCTGGTTGTCATACTGCTCGCCCTTGGTGAAGAGCTCGATCTGCGCCAGCACCTGGTTGGTGAAGCTGGCGGACATGACGAACGACGGGTGGCCGGTGGCGCAGCCGAGGTTGACGAGGCGGCCCTTGGCGAGGACGATGATCTGGTTGCCATCAGGGAACTCGACGATGTCGGTGCCGGGCTTCACTTCGGTCCACTTGTAGTTGCTGAGTGCAGAGATCTGGATCTCGCTGTCGAAGTGGCCGATGTTGCAGACGATGGCGTTGGGGCGCATGTTCTTCATGTGCTCGGCGGTGATGACATCGGCGTTGCCGGTGGCGGTGCAGAAGATGTCGGCACGCTTGACGGCGTCTTCCATGGTGACGACCTCGAAGCCTTCCATCGCGGCCTGGAGCGCGCAGATGGGATCGATTTCCGTCACCATCACACGGGCGCCGCCGTTGCGGAGCGACTGGGCGCTGCCCTTGCCGACATCGCCGAAGCCGGCGACGCAGGCGACCTTGCCGGCGAGCATGACATCGGTGGCGCGGCGGATGGCATCGACGAGCGATTCCTTGCACCCGTACAGATTGTCGAACTTCGACTTGGTGACGCTGTCGTTGACGTTGATTGCGGGGAAGGGCAGCTCGCCCTTTTTCGCGATGTCGTAGAGGCGGTGGACGCCGGTGGTCGTCTCTTCGGAGACGCCCTTCAGGTTCCTGACGGTTTCGGTGAGATAGCCGGGGCGCGCCTTGATGAACGCCTTGAGGGCGCGCTGGAACTCGACTTCTTCCTCATTCTCGGGCTCGCCCATCGGCAGGCCGGCTTCGAGCTTGGCGCCCCAGAGCGCGAACATGGTAGCATCGCCGCCATCGTCGAGGATGATGTTGGCGGTCTGGTCACCCCAATCGAAGATGCGGCCGACATAATCCCAATAATCGGCGAGGCTCTCGCCCTTGATGGCATAGACCGGGATGCCGCGCTCGGCGATGGCGGCGGCGGCGTGATCCTGGGTGGAGTAGATGTTGCAGGTGGCCCAACGCAGGTCGGCACCAAGCTCTGCAAGCGTTTCGATGAGCACCGCGGTCTGGATCGTCATGTGCAGCGAGCCGACGATGCGCGCACCCTTCAAGGGCTTGGATGTGCCGAACTCTTCGCGGAGTGCCATGAGGCCGGGCATTTCGGTTTCGGCGATGGCGATTTCGCGGCGGCCGAAGCCGGCGAGGCCGATATCGGCGATGGCATAATCGTTGAGGGTTTCGCTGGCTTGGGTGGCCATGGGTAGCGCTCCGGAATCGTGGGGAATGGCGCGCTGATACGCTCCGCGGGGTTGATATGCAACTTTCTTTATATCCCGGATTTGGGCGGGTGCTTGTGCTGGCGGGGGAAATCGGGGCAATGATCGGCGTGGCGTGTGCGCCGCGGACGTTGCGGAATTTCAGGCGCTGGAGGGAACGACTTTGCGTGGATTGCTGGCAGCAGGGGTGGCTTTGATGGGCTCGGGCATGAGTGTGGCGGCAACGGCGCAGACCTATCCGGTGACGGCGACCGGCCCGGTGGCCGAGACGCTGCACGGCGAGCGGATTGCCGACCCGTATCGCTGGCTCGAGGATGATGTGCGCACCTCGCCGGCGGTGGCGGAATGGGTGGCGGCGCAGAACAAGGTGACGGGTGCCTATCTCGCCACCCTGCCCGAGCGCGACGCGATTGCCGCGCGGCTGAAGGCGCTGTGGGATTATGAGCGGTTCGGCGTGCCGCGGGTGCGTGGGGGCGTGCAATTCTACACGCGCAATTCGGGGCTGCAGAACCAGGCGGTGCTTTATGCGGGCGACAAGGTTCTGATCGATCCCAACCCCTGGGCGGCCGATGGCGCGACCGCACTGGCGGAATGGGAGCCGTCGCCGGATGGCAAGCACCTGCTCTATGCGGTGCAGGATGGCGGCAGCGACTGGCGGACGGTGAAGGTGCGCGATGTGGCGACGGGGGCGGACCTTGCCGACCGGATCGAGTGGGTGAAGTTCTCAGGCCTGGCCTGGACGAAGGATGGCAAGGGCTTTTTCTACTCGCGCTTTGCCGCCCCGGCGAAGGGACAGGAATTTCAGTCGGAGAACCTCAACCAGCAGGTTTACTTCCACGCGCTCGGCACGCCGCAATCGGCCGACCGGCTGGTGTTTGCGACGCCTGAAAACCCCAAGTGGAACAACTCGGCTGAAGTGAGCGAGGATGGCCGCTGGCTGGTGATCACCTCGTCCGAAGGCACCGACGAGCGGTTTCAGGTGACGGTGGCCGATCTCGCCTCGGGCGAAGCGCCGCGCACGCTGATCAAGGGGCTGGAGCATAGCTGGGGGTTGGCAGGGAGCGAGGGCGACACGCTGTTCCTGACCACCAACAAGCAAGCGCCGCGCTACCGGCTCGTCGCTATGAATGCCCGCACCGGGGCGATGACGGAGCTGGTGGCCGAAGGGCCCGACACGATCGTGGGGGCTGCCAAGTTGGGCAACCGCTTCGTGATCGAGACGCTTGCCGATGCGCGCTCGAAGGTGCGGCTGCACGAAGCCACCGGCGCGCTGGTGGGCGAAGTGCCGCTGCCGGGGATCGGCTCGGTGACGGGCTTCGAAGAGAGTGCTGACGGCGTCACGCATTTCAGCTTCTCGTCCTTCGCCACGCCGGCGACGATCTGGCGCTATGATGCGCGATCGAACGCCGCCAGCGTGCTGCGCCAACCCAAGGTGGCGTTCGACGCCGCCGATTATGTCGTGCGGCAGATGTTCTTCACCTCGAAGGACGGGACGCGGGTGCCGATGTTCGTGAGCCACCGCAAGGACCTCGACCCCGCGAAGACGCACCCTGCCCTGCTCTATGGCTATGGCGGCTTCAACATCTCGTTGCCGCCGGGCTATTCGGCGTCGCGGCTGGCGTGGATGGCGATGGGCGGCATCTTCGTACAGGCCAACCTGCGCGGCGGCGGCGAATATGGCGCGGCCTGGCACGATGCCGGGCGGCTCGCGAACAAGCAGAATGTGTTCGACGACTTCATCGGCGCCGGCGAAGCGCTGGTGAAGGCGGGGCTGACGTCGCCCGCGCAGCTTGCCATCCAGGGTGGCTCGAACGGCGGGCTGCTCGTGGGCGCGGTCGTCAACCAGCGGCCCGACCTGTTTGCTGCGGCGCTGCCCGCGGTCGGCGTGATGGACATGCTGCGCTTCGACAAGTTCACCGCCGGGCGCTACTGGATCGACGATTATGGCGACCCCGCCAAGGCCGCCGACTTCAAGGTGCTGCGGACCTATTCGCCCTACCACAACATCAAGGCCGGCACCCCCTACCCCGCCATTCTGGTGACCACCGCCGATACCGATGACCGGGTGGTGCCGGGGCACAGCTTCAAATATGCCGCCGCGATCCAGGCAGCGAAGCTGGGGCCGAAACCGCAGCTGATCCGCATCGAAACCCGCGCCGGGCATGGCAGCGGCAAGCCGACCGACAAGATCATCGCCGAGGCGGCGGACCTTTGGGCGTTTGCGGGGTATTGGACGGGCCTGACGAGGAAGTAGCCTCCGGCGGCTGGGGCCTTAGGCCCCAGACCCCTTTAGTTGGGCTGCGATCTGGGCGACGAGGGTCTTGTCGCCGGTGGCGATGACCTGGCCGTTGCTGGTCTGGGTGAGGGGGTGGCCTTCCCAATCGGTGATGGCGCCGCCGGCACCCTCGATGATGGGGACGAGGGCGGCCCAGTCGTGGAGCTTGAGGCTGGCTTCGACCACGGCATCGAGATGGCCCGAGGCGACGAGGCCGTAATTGTGGCAATCTCCCCCGTAGAGGACATCGAGGGCGACCTGCTGGACGCGGGCGAAGGCGGTGAGGTCGGCCAGCTCGAAGGCGTGCGGGCTGGTGGTGCCGATGCGCGCCTCGGCGAGGCTGGCGCAGGCGCGGGTTCGGGTTGGCTCGCCGTTGAAGAGGGTCGGCTCGCCCGCCACGCCGAGCCAGCGATCGCCGATGATGCATTGGTCGATGATGCCGAGCACCGGCACGCCGTCCTCCAGAAGTGCTATCAGCGTGCCGAACAGCGGGCGGCCGCTGATGAAGGCGCGGGTGCCGTCGATGGGGTCGATCACCCAGAGCCGCGCCGCGCTGGCGTTGGTGCTGGCATGCTCCTCGCCGATGACGCCGTCGTTCGGGCGATGCTCGGCCAGCAGCTGACGGATGGCGGTTTCGGCGGCCTCGTCGGCCTGGGTGACGGGGGAGGCGTCGCTCTTGGTTTCGACGGCGATCTGGCGGCGGAAGTGCGGGCGGATGACGGCGCCAGCGGCATCGGCGAGATGCTGGATGAGGGCGATATCTTGTTGGGAGACTGGCATGGCAGCGGTGTAGCCCAGCCGCGTGGCGTGACAAAGCCCCCTGCATTAGGTGGTTGCGTGCGCAGGGTTTTGCGGGAAGATGCGGCAATTCTGGAGGGGACTTTTCGATGCGGATGATGACTTTGGCGATTGCGGCGCTGATGAGCGGCAGCAGCAGCATGGGCGCCTGGGCAGCGACGCCGGCGGAGATTGCAGCGCTTGAAGCCCGGTTCGATGCCAGTGTGAAGTCGGCCGACCAGATGGCGTGGCTCAAGCAGATGGCATCGGCGCCCAACCATGTCGGGAGCCCGCACAATCTGGAGAATGCGCGCTTCATCCGCGACCAGTTCCGTGCCTGGGGGTGGCAGGCCGAGATCGAGACCTTCGATGTGCTCTACCCGACACCGCTGGAGACGCGGCTGGAGATAGTTGGTGGCCCCGTGCTGGGGGGGCAGGAGCCGGGCATCCCCGAGGACGAGACGTCGAACCGGCTTGAGGGCGCGCTGCCGCCTTATGTGGCGTTTGGCGCGGACGGCGATGTGACCGCCGATGTCGTCTATGTGAATTACGGTCTGCCCGAGGATTATGAGGCGCTGGCGCGGATGGGAATCAGCGTGAAGGGCAAGATCGCGCTGGCGCGCTATGGCGGCGGCTGGCGCGGGTTGAAGCCCAAGCTGGCGCAGGAGCAGGGGGCGATCGGCTCGCTCATCTATTCGGACCCGGCACAGGATGGCTATGGCGATGCCGAGGTCTATCCCAACGGCGGCGGGCGGCCCTCGACGGGTGTGCAGCGCGGCTCGGTGGCGGACATGACGCTGTATCCGGGTGATCCGCTCACACCCGGCTATGGTGCAGTGAAGGGCGCCAAGCGGCTCGACCGCGCGACGGCGCCGGCGCTCATGAAGATCCCGACGCTGCCGATCTCCTATGGCGATGCGATGAAGATTTTTGCTGTGATCGGCGGGCCGATTGCGCCGGCGCAGTTCAAGGGCCAGCTGCCGCTGTCCTACCACACCGGCGGGGCGGGCAAGGTGCAGCTGCGGCTGAAGGTGCAGAGCGAATGGTCCCTGAAGCCGGCGAACAATGTGATCGCCAAGCTGGTGGGCAAGGACCGGCCCGATGAGTGGGTGGTGCGCGGCAACCATTTCGATGGCTGGGTGTTCGGCGCGTCCGATCCGCTTTCGGGAATGGTGGCGATGATGAGCGAGGGCAAGGCGCTGGGGGCGATGGCCAAGGCCGGGTGGCAGCCTTCGCGGACGATCGTCTACACCGCCTGGGATGCCGAGGAGCCGCTGCTGCTGGGGTCGACCGAATGGGCCGAGCACCATGGCGACGAGCTGCGGAAGAAGGCGGTGGTGTATCTCAACTCCGATTCGAACGGCCGCGGGTTCTTCTCGGCACAGGGCAGCCACCAGTATCAGAAGCTCGTCAACGCGGTGGCGAACGATGTGAAGGATCCGCAGACGGGGGTGAGTGCAGGTGCTCGCCTTCGCGCGAAAGTGCGTGCCGATGCCTATGACGGGCGCGGGCGATTGAGCGATGCAGCGCTGGTGGCGGCCGAGGCCGGGGGCGACCTGCCGATCGGGCCGCTGGGCTCGGGATCGGACTATTCGGCGTTCCTGCAGCATCTCGGCATCCCGTCGCTCAACATCAGCTATGGCGGCGAGAACGAGAGCTCGGGCAGCTACCATTCGATCTACGACAGCTATGACCATTTCGTGCGCTTCGACGATCCGGGGCTGGTGTATGGCGCGACGCTTTCGCAGACGATGGGGCGGATGGTGCTGCGGATCGCCGAGGCCGAGGTTGTGCCGGTGCGCTTCACCGACCTCGCCGCGACGGTGAAGGGCTATCTGGCCGAGGTGCGGGCACTTGTGAGCAACCGCCAGCGGCAGGACGAGAAGCGCGCGGGCCTGACCGCTGCCGGCATCTACAAGCTGGCGAGCGACCCCAAGGTGCCGGTGGCGGAGCTGCCCGAGGTGGAGAAGACCCCGCAGATCGAGCTGGCGGCGCTGGAGAATGCGGTGGCGACTTTGGAAGCCAGCGCGCGCGCCTATGATGCGGCGTTCGCCGCCAAGGGGGGCAGCCTCGATGCCACTGCGCGCGACCGGCTCAACAAGGCGCTGATGGGGATCGACCAGGCGCTGCTGATCCCCGAGGGGCTGCCGTTCCGGCCTTGGTACCGGCATTCGCTCTACGCCCCGGGCCGCTTCACCGGCTATGGCGCCAAGACCCTGCCCGGCGTGCGCGAGGCGATCGAGGAACGACGCTTTGCCGATGCCAATGCTTATGCGGGGAAGACGGCGGAAGCGATCCTGCGCTTTGCGGCGCGGATCGATGCGGCGCGGGGGGTGATGGGGTAGGAAGGGGCCTCCGGCGGCTGGGGGCGGCGCCCCCAGACCCCTTGCGTTGCGGGTTTGGGGCGTTTGCAAAGCTGTCCGGATGGCGGATATCTGTCGCCCTAGTCAGCGTGCTTGCCCCTCGCGGCACCAGCGTAAGCCCGCCCAAGCAGGACAAGCTCATCCTCGAACTGCTGCGACAACAGGAACTCTGCGTCCTCCAACACGGCAGCGCGCATCGCGCCGAGCAGGGCGCGGCTAAGCACAAAGAGCTGTATCCGATCAAGCGGAGCGGCGCTGCGACTTGCCATACCCGCTTCAGCCTGGGCAAAGGCCATCTGCAACTCCGCTGCTGAGAGCTGACGCAACAACGCCAATACCACCACCCGCCGCGCGCGTGTTCGCTCGCCGAAAGCGCGTAGAAAGGTTCGGATCGCTTGTCGGTCGGGAGCGACGCTGCCTGGTTTGGGTGCTGGATCGTTTCTGAGTTGAGCGCCTACGAGCGCCATCTCTCGTCTGCCCATCTCCACCAGGATCGCATGTTTGTCCGGAAAATAACGGTAGATTGAGCCCACCCCAACGCCGGCGCGTTCAGCAATGGCGTTGGTGTTGAAACCGGGCTCACCCGCGATCTCCAGAATCTGAGCTGCCGCCTCGAGAATCACATCCACGGTTGCCAGCGAGCGCTGCTGGCGCGGCCTAACCCTCTGGATAGCAACAACTTGTTCAGTCATACTTGCCTATCCTTGCCCCTTTTGGAACTGGAGTAAGAAAAGCGGAGCTTTGCTCATAGCGTTGTCGAAGTCGAGGTTGGGGAGATTGTGATGACTTGGGCCAAGGAGCGGTTGGACGCACTTGTTGCCGGCACGGCGGTTACCCCGCCGGTTGTGGAGACGCTGCGCCTTGGCACCCTTCGGGAATGGGGTGAGGGCTGGATCAAGAAGGACTGGGCGCCAGCGCCTGAGCTGCTGAATTCCGACGGTTCGCTGTTTGGCGGCTATATAGCTGCGCTGGCTGACCAGGCACTCGCGTTTGCCGCAATGACCATGGTGCCGCCCGATGCGGCTTTTCGGACCATCAATCTGCACGTCAATTTCATAAGGGTCGGCCGGGCACACCCATTGTGGATCGAAGCTCGGGTCGTGGCGACGACACAGCGGTTGCTTACGGTTCGCGCTGATTTCCGCAGAGATGACGGCACGCTGATTGCCGAAGCCTCCGCGCAGCAGCTTGTTGCACCATTCGGCGCCCGAGCAGAAAGCGGCCAATAGATTGCAAGCGACACTATCGCATTTTGCAAGGGCTGGGCTCGGTGCAGGCATTTGATTGCGCTGCGCGCGGGGATGGCGGCCTGGACGGTCCTTGGGCCCCGGGTCGAGCCCGGGGCGACGGTGAATTTTGGGCTTCATGCCTCCCAAAATGGGGTGCAGGGGACAAGTCCCCTGCCCGCCGGAGGCCCCTTTACTTCGCCTCGGGCGGGGCGGGGAACTTCACGTCGGGGGTGGTCTGGTCGATGTCGTGGCGGATGAGCCAGCGGCCTTTGCGGTCGCGGGTGTAGACGATGAGGGAGCGGCCGGCGTCCTTGTATTCGCGGCCCTGGGTGCGAAGCGTGAACCAGTATTTGTTCATCGAGAGGGCGGTGTTGCCGCGGACTTCGAGGCTTTCTTCGAGGAGCAGGAAATCGGCGTCAGGCGGGGTGCGGAGGCGGTTGGCGAAATAGCCGCGCACGGCGTCCCGGCCGGTGAGTTTGGGCTGGTCGTGGAGGGCGACTTCGGGATTTTCGGCGTAGAGGGCCATGAGGGCTTCGAGGTTGCCGGCCTTGAAGGCGCTGACCCATTCGCGGCCGGCGGCGCGGACGGCATCCTCCTTGGGGCCGGCAAGTGCCGGGGTGGCGACCAGCAGCAGGGCGAGCAGGAGCGGCTTCATTTCTTCAGTTCGCGGGCGAGCGCCTTGGCGGTCTTGGCGCCATAGGGGGGCTTGAAGCCGGCGAGGCCGGCGAGATCGAGTTTCGGCTGCGAATAGACGCTGCGGGCGTGGCTGAACTCCTTGAAGCCATCATGGCCGTGGTAGCGGCCCATGCCCGAGGGGCCGACGCCGCCGAAGGGCAGGTCTTCGGCGGAGATGTGGAAGATGACGTCGTTGATCGTCACGCCGCCCGAGAGGGTGCGGTCGAGCACCAGCTGGGCTTCGTCCATGTTGGTGCCGAACCAGTAGAGGCCGAGGGGGCGATCGCGGCGATTGACGGTGGCGATGGCGTCGTGGATCTTGTCATAGGCCTGCACCGGCAGCAGGGGGCCGAAGATTTCCTCCTGCATCACGGTCATCTCGTCGGTGGCGTTCTCGATGATGTGGAGGGGCATCTTGTTGCCGTTCTGGCTGGCGAAGTCTTCGTTGGCCGGGTTGACGATGTGGACGGTGGCGCCCTTGGCGCGGGCATCCTCGACATGCGCCTCAAGCCGCGCACGGTGGCGATCGCCGAGGACGCTGGTGTAATCGGGGTTGGCGAGCATCGTGGGATAGAGCTTGCCCGTGGCGGCCTTGAGCGCGCCGATGACGAGGCCCTGCATTTCATGGGGAACGAGCAGATAATCGGGGGCGAGGCAGATCTGCCCGGCGTTCATCAGCTTGCCCATGGTGATGCGTTCCGCGGCGGATGCGACATCGGCGGTGCGGCTGATGATGGTGGGGGACTTGCCGCCGAGCTCGAGGGTGACGGGGACGAGGTTCTTTGCGGCGGCGGCCATGATGTGGCGGCCGACGGGGGTGGAACCGGTGAAGAGGAGATGATCGAACGGCAGGCCGGAGAAGATGCGGCCGACGGTGGCATCACCGGTGACGACGGCGACTTCGGACGGATCGAAATAATCGGCGATGAGCTTCGCCATCAGCTCGGAGGTGACGGGGGTGAATTCGGAGGGCTTGATGAGCGCGCGGTTGCCGGCCGCGAGCACGCCGGCCAGCGGTGCGAACGTGAGGTTGACCGGGAAATTCCAGGGACTGATGATGCCGACGACACCCTTGGGGCAATAGTCGATCCGCGCCTTGGCGCCGAGCAGACCGAGCGGGAAATCGAGGTTGCGCTTTTCGGGCGCCATCCAGACTTCGACATATTTGAGGGCGTGCTTGAGCGGCTTGACCGAGGCCATGAGGTCGGTGACCAGCGACATTTCGCGGCTGCGGTGGCCGAAATCCTCGCTCATCGCGTCGACGAGCGCATCTTTATGCGTGAGCAGCAGGTCGAGGGCGCGCTCGAGCCGGCTGCGGCGGGCATCGGCCTTGACCGGGCGCTCGGCCTCGAAGGCGGCGCGCTGGCGGGCGAGCAGCGTGAGCATCGCGGTCTCGGGATCGTTGATCTTGATGGCGGTGGCCATGTGGCCCTCCCTGAAATGACAATATGAACGTGAGCGATGTGGGCAGTGCTTGCAAGGGTGCCGACTGCCGCGCATCGTGCTGCGCAAGCATAACATGCCTTGAGGGGAAATTTCATGGCCGCATGGCCCGCAATGTCGATCGCACAGGCACACGCGGCACTCACCGCCCCCGGGCAGATGCTCGAGATCGAGACGGTGATGATCGAGGGGCGGCCGGTGAAGGCGTGGAAGCATGCACCGCCATCATTGGCGCATGTGTTTGCCGCCGGGCGCGGGCATGGGGACAAGATCTTTCTCGTCAACGAGGACGAGCGGGTGAGCTTCGAGGCGTTTGCCCGCGCGACGCTGCAGCTGGCGGAGCATTTCAAGGGGTTGGGGCTCGCCAAGGGGGACCGGGTGGCAGTGATCATGCGCAACCTGCCCGAATGGCCGGTGGCGTTCTTTGCGGCAGCGCTTTGCGGCGCGATCGTGACACCGCTCAACGCCTGGTGGACGGGAGCGGAGCTGGAGTTTGCGCTGGGCGATTCCGGCACGCGCTTCGTGGTGATCGATGGCGAGCGGCTGTCGCGGCTTTCGGAGCATCTCGGGTCGCTGCCGGGGATCGAGGCAGTGCTGGTGGCGCGGGGCGATGGGCAGGAGACGGCCGATCCGCGGGTGTCTGCGCTGGAAGACGTGATCGGGACGCCGCATGGCTGGGCGGCGCTGCCTGACCGGTCGCTCGGCGAGATCATGCTGCAGCCCGAGGACGAGGCGACCTTGTTCTACACCAGCGGCACCACCGGCAAGCCCAAGGGGGCGCTCGGCACGCACCGCAACATCGTGTCCAACATCATGGCGAGTGCGTGCTCGGGGGCGCGCGCCTATCTGCGGCGGGGCGAGATGCCGCCGGTGCCCGACCCTGCTGGGCCGCAGAAGGCGACGCTGCTCTCGGTGCCGTTCTTTCATGCGACCGGCTGCCATGCGGTGCTCTCCCCTTCGCTCTTCGCCGGCGCCAAGCTGGTGCTGATGCGGAAGTGGGAGCCGCTGGAGGCGATGCGGCTGATCGAGGCCGAGCGGGTGACGGGATGCGGCGGGGTGCCGACGATCGCCTGGCAGATCATCGAGCATCCCGATCGGCATCGTTTCGATCTCTCCAGCCTCGAGACGGTGAGCTATGGCGGCGCGCCTTCCGCACCCGAGCTGGTGCGGCAGATCAAGGCGGTGTTTCCCAAGGCGATGCCGGGCAATGGCTGGGGGATGACCGAGACGAGCGCCACCTTCACCAGCCATGTCGGCGAGGATTACGAGCATCGCCCCGACAGCTGCGGGCCGGCGGTGCCGGTGTGCGAGCTGCAGGTGCGCGATCCGGACGGGCGTGTGCTGCCGCCGGGCGCGGTCGGCGAGCTGTTCGGCTATGGGCCGAATGTGGTGAAGGGCTATTGGAACCGGCCCGAGGCGAATGCCGAGACGTTCGTCGATGGCTGGGTGCGCACCGGCGATCTGGCGCGGCTCGACGAGGAGGGCTTCTGCTTCATTCTCGACCGCGCCAAGGACATGCTGATCCGCGGCGGCGAGAACATCTACTGCGTCGAGGTGGAGAGCGCGCTCTACGAGCATCCGGCAGTGATGGACGCAGCGCTTGTCGGCCGCCCGCACCGGACGCTGGGCGAGGAGCCGGTGGCGTTCGTGACGCTGGCACCGGGGGCAGATGCGAGCGCGCTGGAGTTGCAGGCGCATGTTGCCGCCCGGCTGGCGGCGTTCAAGGTGCCGGTGGCGGTGATGCTGCAGGCCGAGCCGCTGCCGCGCAATGCCAATGGCAAGATCCTGAAGCGCGACCTGAAGGCGCTGCTGGAGGCGTGAGGGGGGAGCCCGCGGCTTCGCTTCGGGAACCAGATGCTTGTGCACAAGTTGACATGCTCAATCATTCGAGGATGTGACCATGGGCAAGGGCTGTTTGTTGTGGATGATCGGAGTGCCGTTGCCGGTGGTGCTGCTTATCTGGTTCTTCTTTTTCTAGACGCGCGGCTGGGCTAGAGAGGGCCGATTCCTTTCAGAAAGCCCCTTTCCCATGAAGTTCTTCGTCGACACGGCCGATATCGCCGAAATTACTGCGCTTGTGGAAACCGGCCTGCTCGATGGCGTGACGACCAACCCGTCGCTTATTGCCAAATCGGGGCGCAATTTCCTCGAGGTGGTGAAGGAGATTGCCGACATTGCGCATGGTCCCGTGTCTGCCGAAGTGGTGGCGACGGACTATGCGACGATGCTCAGGGAAGCGGAGGTGCTCCGCAAGCTGGCGCGCAACATCTGCATCAAGCTGCCGCTGACCATGGACGGGCTGCGCGCGTGCAAGGCGCTTTCGGGCGAAGGCACGATGACGAACGTGACGCTGTGCTTTTCGGCAAACCAGGCGTTGCTCGCTGCCAAGGCGGGAGCGAGCTTCATATCGCCGTTCATCGGCCGACTCGATGACATCAGCCAGGACGGGATGGAACTGATCGCCGACATCCGGCTGATCTACGACAATTACGAATTCAAGACCGAGATCCTGGCGGCGAGCGTGCGGCACCCTGCGCATGTGCTGGCGGCCGCGAAGATCGGCGCCGATGTGGCGACGATGCCGGCGGCAGTGATTCGCGCGCTGGCCAACCACCCGCTGACCGACAAGGGGCTGGAAGGCTTTGCCACCGATTGGGCGAAGTCCGGCCAATCCATCCTTTGAACGGTTCGATCATTTGAGCGGCAGCCGCCCGCTGGCCGCGGCGGCAGCGGAATGGCTCGACCAGTGCGCGCACCAGCGGCGGCTCTCGCCGCACACGCTGCGCGCTTATGCGGCGTCGATCGAGCGCTTCGAGGATTTTCTGTCGCGGCATTTCGGCGGGGCGGTGACGCTCGTGCATCTGGAGGCGCTGACCGCCGCCGATGTGCGCGGCTTTCTGGCGATGCGGCGGGGCGAGGGGCTGGCCAGCACCAGCGTGGCGCGCGAGCTTTCCGCACTCCGCACCTTTGCGCGCTTCGTGCGGGGATCGGGCCTGAAGCTGGAGGCGCTGGCGGGGGTGAAATCGCCCAAGCTGGCGCGGCGGGTGCCGCGGCCGCTGAGTGCGCCCGATGCACATGCGCTGCTGGCGATGACGAATGATGGAGACGCGCCGGAATGGGAGCGACTGCGCGATACGGCCGTGCTGCTGCTGCTGTGGGGAGCGGGGCTGCGGATTTCCGAGGCGCTGGCCTTGAGCGTGGCAGATCTGCCGCTCGGCGAGGTGCTGACGATTTCCGGCAAGCGCGGCAAGGTGCGGCAGGTGCCGCTGCTGCCGGTGGTGCGCGAGGCGGTGGATGCCTACCGGGCGCTGATGCCGTTCGCGGTGACCGAAGGGGCGGTGTTCCGCGGGCGGCGGGGCGGGCCGCTCGATGCCGGGCATATACGGGCAGCGATGCGCGCGGCGCGGCCGGCGCTGGGACTGCCGACAAGTGCGACGCCGCATGCACTGCGCCACAGCTTTGCGACCCATCTGCTTGGCGCGGGGGCGGACCTGCGGGCGATCCAGGAGCTGCTGGGGCATGCATCGCTGTCTTCGACGCAAATCTATACGGCGGTGGATGCAGCGGCGCTGCTGGATGCCTATCGCGGGGCGCACCCCCGCGCCTGAGGCGGCAGCGGCGACCGGTGGCTGGGCCAGCCGGTCGCCGCAGCGCTCATTCCTTGTTGTCGCGGTTCTCGTTGCGGTCCCCGGCGATGGCGCCGGCGGCACCGCCGACGAGGGCGCCACCGACGGGGCCGACACCGACCGCCTGGCCGGCGACGGCACCGGCGCTGCCGCCGATGAGCGCGCCGCTGCGGCCGCTGTTGCAGGCACCGAGGGCCAGAAGGGCGGTGGTGAGAAGGATGGGGGTCGTCATTCGCATCGGGAGGCTCCTGTGGTTTCAGGCCCCGCTTGCATCGACGACATCGGCACCCCGTGCGAACCAGACTCCCGGCCTGGAAGCGAGGGTGACCAGCAATTGCTCGATCGCGTCGATGCGATAGGGCAATCCGCTTATATAGGGAGTCAGATGAACCGGGAGCAACCGGCCGCCGTGCGCATCGACCTCGCCATCGAGCCAGTCGTGCGCATCGAGGAGCTGCTCCTTGAAGCTGGCGGCGCTCTGCTGGCAGGTGGCGATGATCTGGCGATCGGACAGTTCGTGGTTGAGGGGGAGGTTGACGAGCGCGCCGGCGGGGGTCGTCATGCGGTAGGGCAGCTCGTCGTTGACCCAATCGAGACAGTAGCGAAGCCCGGCTTCGGCGAGCAGGCGGGGGGTGTTCCAGCTTTGCGAGCGGGCGATGCTCAGCCAGCCCGAGGGGCGGACGCCGGTGACGGCGTGGAGGACTTCGAGCGAGGCGGTGATGAGGGCACGTTCGTCGGCTTCCGGCAGGCCGGTGGCGATGGTGCCGTTCATGTCGGTCGAGTGCGCCACCACTTCATGGCCGGCGGCGACGATGCTGCGCGCCAGATCGGGGAAGCGCGCCGCCCAGCGGCTGTTCATGGCGAAGCTGGCGTGCGCGCCGACCTTGGCCACCGCTTCGACGAGGCGCGGCACGCCGAGGCGCGAGCCATAGTCGCGCGCGGTGAAGTGGCGATAATCGGGGAATGGCGTCTGCATGTGGCCGGGGGCGCGGAAGGGCGTATCAGTGGGGGTGAGCGGGAAGAATTCGCAACTGATGACGATGACGACCGCGACACGCTTGCCGTTCGGCCAGGTGATGGGCGGGCGCGTGTGGAGGGCGGACCAGGGGAAGAGATCATGGTCGAGCCCGCGGCGGCGGTGCGGGTATTCGAGGTAGCTCGGATCGAGGCTCATTCCCCTGCCCTCCCCCCGGTTCGCCATGCATCGGCGATGGCACCGGCGGTGGTGATCCAGGCGCGGCCATCGGCGGCGATGTGGCGAAGCACCTCCTCGAAGGGGCCGATGCGGTGCGGCTGGCCGATGAGATAGGCGTGGAGGGGGATGCACATGACCGTGCCGCTGTTTTGGCCCTCGCGGGCGAGGCGGTCGAACTGGTCGATGAGGGCTCGGGCGTATTCACGCGGGCTCATGTTGTAGATGAAGAAGCCGTAGTGATCGTTGACTTCGAGGCTGTAGGGCATCGAGATCAGGTCACCCGAAGCGGTGCGCACCCGGCCAGGGCGATCGTCGTGGTAGAGGTCGCAGGTGTAGTCGAGGCCGTATTCGGCGATCAGGTCCATGGTGCGCGGGGTGTGGGTGAGGGCGGGGGCCAGCCAGCCGCGGATGCGCTGGCCCGTGGCGGCCTGGACCGTGGCGATGCTGTCTTCGATGATCGCGCGCTCCTGGGCCTCGTCCATGTCATAGGCGTAGCGGGTGTTGTAGATGCCGTGACTGAAGAACTCCCAGCCGCGGGCGTTGGCATCGGCGACGACCTCGGGGATATGGTCGCAGAGCGCCACCGACAGGCTGACCGAGCCGGGGAAGCCGTGGCGCGACATGGCATCGGCCATGCGCCAATGGCCGACGCGGTTGGCGTGGTCGCGGTGGCTGTAGCCGACGACATCGGGATGCGGGCGTGCCCAGCTCTTGCGGCGCGGGTGCGGCGGCGGATCGAGCTCGTAAAATTCGAGGTTGGGGGCGACCCACACGGCGCAGGTCTTGCCGCCGGGCCAGCGGATGGGGCGCGGGTCAGGGATGGGGTCGTAGAGCTGGGGGTCGGAAGGGGCGGGAGGATTGGGCATTTGTCCGGACAATAGCCGGGGTGATGCGACGATGCATCGGTTTTTCGGGGCTTGTCGCGCGGGGAAGAGTGCGGAACACTCACGCCATGCGGATGAATGGCCTGTTGCGCTGGGGGCTCTGGGTGCTGGCGCTCGGCTGCGGGCCACTGCTGCTGTTCATGGCGGCGCATGTGGTGGGGCTGACAGAGCCAAATCCCAACCCGGTGGGGCTGGGGATGCTGTTTTTCGTGACCGTGTGGCCCGGCGTGGCGCTGGTGGTGGCGGGGCTGATGCTGGCGGTGCTGCGGCGCTGAAGGCTCAGGCGCCGGTGAGGATGCGGTCCACCAGCTGCTTCACCGTCGGCACGAAGCCGTTCGAATAGAACGGGTCCGAGGCGAAGCGATAGGCGCTGTGGCCGCCGAACATGAGGTTCTGCTCGGTGTCCCCGCCATGCGCGATGTCCTGCAGGGTTTTCTGGATGCAGAAGCTTCGCGGATCGGCGAGGCGGCCGGTGGTGTTGGTCTCGGTATCGGACCAGCTCGAAAAGGCGCATTGGCTGAGGCAGCCCATGCAATCGGCCTGGTCCTTGCGGATCATCGCCTTTGAATCGGGGGTGACGAAGACCAGCGTGTTGTCGGGAGTCTTGAGCGCGTCGGTGAAGCCTTCGCCGTGCCATTCGCGGGCGCGCAGCAGATCATCGCGCGTCACCCAATAGCGCTTGGCGCCGACGCCGACATCGAGCTGAAATTGATGATCGCCGGTGGCGGTGGTGGAGAAGGCGACCTGCCGCTCCGACCGGGCTTCGAGATCGCGCAGGAAGGGGTTGCGGACGGCGGAGGAATAGAAGCCGGTCGGCGAGAATTTGTGGAGGAGGACGTCGCCCTTTTCGAGCGTCATCAGCCTGGCCTTCCAGCCTTCGGGAATCGGGCTTTCCTTGGTGAGCAGCGGGCGGGTGCCGAACTGGAAGACGATGGTGCCGAGCTCGGGATTGTCCAGCCAGTCGGTCCATTCGTCGAGGCGCCAGACGCCGCCGGCCATGATGATGGGCACGGAATCGCTGATGCCGGTTTCGCGCATGGTGGCGCGCAGATCCTTGACGCGGGGATAGGGGTCCTGCGGGACGCGCGGGTCTTCGGCGTTGCTGAGGCCGTTGTGGCCGCCGGCGAGCCAGGGGTCTTCATAGACGACGGCACCCAGCCATTCGGCGGCCTTGCTGTAGGCGCGCTTCCAGAGCGCGCGGAAGGCACGGGCGCTGCTGATGATCGGGTAATAATGCACGCCGTAGTGCGCGGCGATCTCGGAGAGCTTGTAGGGCATGCCGGCACCGCAGGTGACGCCGTTGACCATGCCTTTGGTGCGCTCGAGCACGCCGTGGAGGACACGCTGGGCGCCCCCCATCTCCCAGAGCACGTTGATGTTGATGCCGCCGATGCCGCGCTGCAGCTCGGAAGACGCCATTTCATAGGCGCGGGTGACCTGCTGGGCGGCACCCTCGATGGCATATTCCACCAGCTCCTCGTGCCGCTCGCGTCGCGTGAGAGCATTGTAGACCTGCGGGATAATCTTGCCGGTGGGATCGTAGCTGTCGGCGTTGACGGCCGAGATGGTGCCGACGCCGCCGGCCATCGCCCAGGCGCCGGAGGACTGGTGGTTGGTTGCCGCCACGCCCTTGCCGCCTTCGACGAGCGGCCAGACTTCGCGGCCGCCCATGGTGATGCTGCCGATGCCCTGCAAGATTGTCATTATCGTCCCTTCACTGGCTTCCATGCTTGGGACAGGGCGGCAATGCAAGCGCCTGCGGCCTTTGCGCCGCAATGTTCACGCAGCGAACGGAACGGTTTCATGATTGCTGCCGAGCCACTCGGCCGGCGGATCGACTTCATCGGAGATGACGTGGAAGCGGGTGACCGTTGCCGCGCCAAAGGCTGTGGAAATGGCGACATCGGCGGCATCGCGCCCCACCGCCATCAGCACTCGGCCGTGGCGCGGCGTGACATGGCGGGCATCGACATCCCACCAGCGGCCACCGAGCCACACCTGGGTCCAGCCGGAAAAGTCCATGGGGCCGGGCACGCGCGGCCAGCGGATGTCTCCGAGCCAGCCGGTGACGTAGCGCGCCGGAATGTGCATGGCCCGGCACAGGGCGACCGAGAGATGCGCGAAATCGCGGCACACGCCCTCGCCGTCGGTGAGAGCATCATGGGCGCTGCGATCCCCGCGCGCGCAATTGTAATCGAAGCGGATGTGGCCGTGGACGAAATCGAGGATGGCCTGGACGCGCGGCCAGCCATCGGGAAGCGCGCCGAACTGCTGCCATGCCATGGGAGACAGCTTCTCGACCTCGCAGTAGCGGCTGGCGAGCAGGAAGATGAGCACGTCGTCGGGCAGGTCGGCGATCGGGTGCTGGACAGCATCGACCGGAAGCACGTCGGGCGAATCATCGCCTTGCACGAGAAAATCCGACTGGAAGCGGATGGGGCCTGCGGGTGCGGTGAGCCGGTGCGCGCGATTGCCGAAGCTGTCGATATAGCTGCGCACCGGCAATGCCGGCGACACGGTGAGCGCATCGTTGCTGAGCAGGCGGCTGCCCTGGCTTGGGTGGAGACTGAGCATCATGATGAGTTCGGTCGGCTTGGGGCAACTGAACTGGAGATCGAAGCCGACGCGAAGCTGCATTGATGCGCCTTTAGCGGGAGGATGCGCATGGACAACGGCAGCCCCTGCAGCTGGTTCCCTGGGGCCGGTCTCCTGGGTCAAGTGTCAGCGCCTGGGCGCCGAACCGTCGCGGACCAGCCTGGCGAAGATCCACCAGCTGCCGATGCCGTAGAGACACAGGTTGAGGAGGATGAGCCAGACCCAGAAGCCGACCGGATCGAGCCCCTGGACGATGCCGAAGCGCGGGTTGGAGGATATTTGCGATACGCCTGCCATGGCGAGGCCCAGCCAGCTGAAGGCCATGTTGATCTTGTGCGCGCGGAGGTGCTTCGGCTCACGCCGGCGCAGCCAGCGCCGCAGCGCGACCGTGCCGGCGATGAGCGAATAGAGGCCGACAAACGCCAGGATGTAGAAGGGAAGGAACGGCGTGCCGGGGCGGAAGGTGGCAAGCGCGGTGAGCAGGGCGAGCAGCATGGCGATGATGTAGATCCGCCCGAGCAGGGCGTGGCGTGGCGTGCCCTGGCCGATGGTGAGCTGGTGGAGCCCCAGCGGCAGCGCGATGGAGGAGGCGACGAGATGGGCGAGGATGAGCGGCGAGAGATTGGCGAACATGGCGAGGTCCCCTGTTGACCGGACCGGTGTTCCGCAGGTGGCACGCTTGCTGCAACGCCGGTTTCGCCTATTCTGCCTGCGCTTTCGCCAACCTTGTCCGTTGCAGGATTGACGCTTCGTGGAATCGACCCGCACCCCTTCCCCGCGTGTGACCACCGTTGCCAGCCTTGCTGCCGTGCTGGCGTGCGTGCTGGCCGGGCCGTTCGGGACACAGGTGCTGCCGCTGCCAGCGCGGGCGCTGTTCTGGCTGCTGCTGATCGGCTGGAACAGCGCCAAATGGTGGGGCTGGTACAGCTGGGTCGGCGAGCGCGCCGAGGGGCGGCAAGAGGCGATCACCACGGCAGTGCTGGGGGCGGTGCTGCTCAACGCGCTGCTGCCGGTGGAGATCGAGACCGCCTATCGGCTCGTCGGCATGCCGCTCAGGTTGGACTGGTGGGCGTTGTTCGTGCAGGCCGTGCTGATTTCGGCGAGCATCTCGGCGATTGCGGTCGTGCTGCGCACCCCGCGGGCGTCGCACAGCCTGCCCGGCCAGCAAGTAGCGGCACCGCCGACCGAACGGGTGCCACCGCTCGCCACGCGTGCCAGGATCGCCGACCTTTCGGACATACGGCTCGTTCTTGCCGAGGACCATTATCTGCGGCTGGTGCTCGCTGATGGCCGCCAGCCGCTGCTGCTCCACCGCTTCGGCGATGCGCTCGAAGACTTGGCGCCGGCGGACGGGCTGCAGGTCAGCCGCAGTGCCTGGGTCGCATCCGCGATGGTGCGTGGCGCGGTGCGCGACGGGCGGCGGTGGAAGCTGGTGCTGCACGATGGACGTGAGGTGCCGGTGAGTGCGTCGCATCTGGCGAGGGTGCGCGCGCGCGGCTGGCTGCGGCCAACAACCTGACATGAAAAGGGCCGCCCCGGGGGGCGGCCCTTTCCGTGTTCGAGGTTGGACGATCAGTCCTTGCCGCCGGTCAGGAAGTCGGGAAGGCTGCCGCCCTCGCCGTCTTCGCTGCGCGGGGCGCGCTCTTCGCGGGGAGCACGGTCGGGAGCACGATCGCTCCGGGGACCGCGATCATCGCGGCCACCATCACGACCCGAATCCCTTCTGGGGCCACGATCATCGCGGCCGCCATCGCGACGGGGACCACGGTCGCCATCGCGGCGTGGGCCACGATCCGAACGCGGCGCACGATCGTCGCCACCTTCACGCGGCGGGCGGGTGTCGGCGATTTCCTCGCCGGTGTCCTGGTCGACGAGGCGCATCGAGAGGCGCACCTTGCCGCGATCGTCGATGCCGAGCACCTTGACCTTGACCTGCTGGCCTTCGTTCAGGACATCCTTCACGACCGCGACGCGCTCGTTCTTGATTTCCGAGATGTGCACCAGGCCATCGCGGGCGCCCATGAAGTTCACGAAGGCGCCGAAATCGACCATCGACACGACCTTGCCGGTGTAGATCTTGCCGACCTCGGGCTCCTCGACGATGCCGAGCACCCAGGCCTTGGCGGCATCGATCTGCGCCGGATCCGACGACGAGATCTTGACCGTGCCGTCATCGTCGATGTTGACCTTCGCACCCGTGGTGGCGACGATCTCGCGGATGATCTTGCCGCCGGTGCCGATGACATCGCGGATCTTCGACTTGTCGATCTGGAAGCTCTCGATGCGCGGGGCGTGCGCCGACATTTCGGTGCGGGTGGTATCGAGCGCCTTGGCCATTTCGCCGAGGATGTGCGCGCGGCCTTCCTTGGCCTGGGCCAGGGCGACCTTCATGATCTCCTCGGTGATGCCGGCGATCTTGATGTCCATCTGCAGTGCGGTGACACCTTCCGAGGTGCCGGCGACCTTGAAGTCCATGTCGCCGAGATGATCCTCGTCACCGAGAATGTCCGACAGCACGGCGAACTTCTTGCCTTCGAGGATCAGGCCCATGGCGATGCCCGCGACCGGACGGATGAGCGGCACGCCGGCATCCATCAGCGCCAGCGACGCACCGCAGACGGTGGCCATCGACGACGAGCCGTTCGACTCGGTGATGTCCGACAGCACGCGCACCGTGTAGGGGAAATCCTCCTTCGACGGCAGCATCGGGTGGACAGCGCGCCAGGCGAGCTTGCCATGGCCGACTTCGCGGCGGCCGGGCGCACCGAAGCGGCCGACTTCACCGACCGAATAGGGCGGGAAGTTGTAGTGGAGCATGAAGCGCTCGTAGCGCAGGCCATCGAGGCCATCGATCATCTGCTCGGCATCCGAGGTGCCGAGCGTGGTGGTGACGATCGCCTGGGTCTCGCCGCGGGTGAACAGCGCCGAGCCATGGGTGCGCGGCAGCAGGCCGACTTCCGAAACGATCGGGCGGACGGTCCTGGTGTCGCGGCCATCGATGCGGCTGCCGTCCTTGAGGATGGCGCCGCGGACGATTTCGCCCTCGAGCTTCTTGAACAGCTTGCCGGCCTTCTGCTGGGTGCTGCTGTCCTTGTCGGCGAACATCGGCTTCAGCTTTGCCTTGGCGTCGGCGAGCGCCTGCTGGCGCTCGGACTTCTGGGTGAGCTTGTAGGCGGCGGTGATGTCCTTGCCGACGGCCTTCTTGATGGTGGCAAGCATCGCGCTGTCATCGGCGATCTTGAGCTCCCAGGGCTCCTTGGCGGCCTTTTCGGCGAGATCGATGATTGCGTCGATGACCGGCTGGATGCCGCGGTGGGCGAACATGACCGCACCGAGCATCTCGTCTTCCGAAAGCTCCTTGGCTTCGGATTCGACCATCATCACCGCATCATGCGTGCCGGCGACGACGAGATCGAGCCGGCCTTCGGCGATCTGGGTCTTGGTGGGGTTGAGGATGTATTCGCCTTCGACGAAGCCGACGCGGGCGGCGGCAATCGGGCCCATGAAGGGCACGCCGGAGAGCGTGAGCGCTGCCGAGGCGGCGACCATGGCGACCATGTCGGCCTCGTTCTCGCCATCATAGCTCAGCACCTGGGCGATGACGTTGATCTCGTTGTAGAAACCTTCGGGGAACAGCGGACGTAGCGGGCGATCGATGAGGCGCGAGGTGAGCGTCTCATGCTCGGTGGCGCCGCGTTCACGCTTGAAGAAGCCGCCCGGGATGCGCCCGGCTGCGGAGAACTTCTCCTGATAATGGACGGTGAGCGGGAAGAAATCCTGGCCCTCCTTGACCGACTTGGCGGCGGTGACGGCGCAGAGCACAACGGTCTCGCCATAGGTGGCCATCACGGCACCATCGGCCTGGCGGGCGACCTTGCCGGTTTCGAGCTTGAGGGTGCGGCCACCCCATTGGATTTCAACGGTATTGATATCGAACATGTGTGTCTTCCTGTCGGCCCTTGGCCAGATTGCCTCGGGCGGCCTGTTGGTCCCCTATCGGGACCATGCCCGGTGCCGACCCCCATGGCCGGCCTGCCGGAAAAAGCGAACGGCCCCGGTTGGGGCCGTTCGGTGCTGGCTACTTGCGCAGGCCCAGCTTGGTGATGAGATCGGTGTAGCGCTGCTGGTCGATCTTCTTGAGATAGTTCAGGAGCGAACGGCGCTTGTTGACGAGCACGAGCAGGCCACGGCGCGAGTGATTGTCCTTGGCGTGCGTCTTGAAATGCTCGGTGAGATTGGTGATGCGCTCGGACAGGATGGCGACCTGGACTTCCGGGGACCCGGTGTCATTGGCGCCGCGTGCGTTCGAGCTGATGACTTCGGCCTTGCGTTCTGCTGCAATCGACATCGGTTACTCCTTCAAATCAGACGTTGAACCCGCGCAAGACCCGGACCTGGTTCTGGTCGATCTCGACAAGCGCCACGGGAACAGGGCCGAGGCAGGCGAGATAGGTGCCGGGTGCGGCGGGGTGTCCCGTCAGGAGGCGCCCTTGCTTGAGCGCCGCCGCCTGATCGGGATCGATTGCAAGAGCCGGGATGTCGTCCAGCCCCGCCATCAGTGGCAGGATGACCTGTTCTGGGCCGGGGTCCTGCACCAGAAGCGCCAGATTGTCCAGCGATAACGCCTGATCCAGCCCGAACGGACCGGCCTTTGTCCGCCGCAGCATCGTAACATGGCCGACGGTGCCGAGGGCCAGCGCGATGTCACGCGCGAGGCTGCGGATATAGGTGCCCTTGGAGACGCTGGCCGAGATTGTGGCGCTGTCCGGGGTGGTGGCGAGGACGGTGAGGCTGTGGACTGTGACATGGCGGGTGGCGAGCTCGACCGTCTCCCCGGCGCGGGCGAGGGCATAGGCGCGGACGCCATCGACCTTGAGGGCGGAATAGGCGGGCGGCACCTGGGCGATCGGGCCGGTGAACTGGGGGAGGATGGCCTGCAGCGCCTCGGGCGTCG
This sequence comes from Polymorphobacter multimanifer, assembly GCF_014205635.1. Classification (GTDB taxonomy): domain Bacteria; phylum Pseudomonadota; class Alphaproteobacteria; order Sphingomonadales; family Sphingomonadaceae; genus Sandarakinorhabdus; species Sandarakinorhabdus multimanifer. The sequence continues at coordinate 35,807 of NZ_JACIIV010000016.1, read as the reverse complement.
GGCGCACGGCGCTGGTGGCAATCACCTCGCCCTCGGCATCCTCGGTCGAGGTGGCGCTGCCCCAGCTTATGGTGAAATCATAGCCTTTGGTGGCATCGAGCATCCGTCCGGCGAGCTTGGTCGCTTCGCCCAGCGCAATCGGCAGCACGCCGGTGGCAAGCGGATCGAGCGTGCCGCCGTGGCCGATCTTGGGTTTGCCATGCCCCGCCTGGCGCAGGATGCGCTTGACCGCAGCGACGCCCTGCGCGCTCGACAGGCCGAGCGGCTTGTCGAGGATGATCCAGCCGTGGAGGTCAGTCATCGGCTGCCATCTCCAGCATCGCTTTCACACTCGCCTTGAGAGCCGGAAACTCGTCGACCACGATGAACCAGATCAACGATGGATCGACGCGCTCATAGGCGTGTCGCAGCCAGTTGCCGATGTCGGCCACGCGCCGCCACGGCACATCGGGATGCATTGCCGTAAGGGCAGGATCGAGATGGCGGCTGGCTTCGGAAATGATCTCGATGCCTCGTTCGACAGCGTTGCGAAGGAGCCAATCGGTCTCGAAATGCGCGGCCTCGACTTTCGCCAAAGCCGCTTCGATGGCGCCGATCTCGCGTTGCATATCGAGCAGCCGCAAGCGCTGCGATCGCTTCACCATCAGAAAATCTGCACGGCCTCGGCTTCGATGCGGTCTCGCAGATGCGGATGGATCGATTTGCGCGTCATTACGTCGGCGCGGCAGCCGAGAAATTCTTCGATTTTTTCCCGCACGGCCATCACGTCGAAGAGGTTGAAGCGCGCGGGCGACGGATCGAAGAAGATATCGACGTCGCTGGCAGCGGTCGCTTCATCACGCGCAGTGGAGCCGAACACGAAGAGCGACGCGACGCCTGCCTGCCGGAGGGCATCGGCGTGCGCCTTGAGGCGGCTGCTGGTTTCTGCGCGGCGCATGGCTCTGGATAGCATGTCGGCCGTCGCGCGTCAGCCGGCGATCGCAGAATGGTTGGGATCATTGCGGCTGTCCATATCGAAGCCGGGGAGAACAGTCATCGGCGGATCGCTTTCAGGAAGCCGGCTTCGGCATAGGCCAGGATGGCGCGGTCCGAGGTGATGAGCGGCAGATCGAGGGCGCGTGCGGTGGCAATGATCCAGCGGTCGGCGGGATCGTTTGGGTGGCCCGGCGGCAGCAGTGCTGCCTCGATCGCCATGTCGGTGCCGAGCGGCACGGAGGTCACCCCCAGCGCTGCCAGCGCGCGATCGAACCAGCGCCGAGGGTCACCGCCGAACAGCGCGCCGGTGCGCTGGGTGTGGACCGCCAGAAGCCCGATTTCCCAAGCCGAGGTGACCGATACCATCAGCCGTCCGGAACGGCTGGCGCTGTCGATCGCCTCGCGGGCAGCCGCGCGAAACGGCCAGCCCTCGGCGAGGCCGATGAGGGCATTGGTATCGAGCAGGATCACAGGAGTTGCTTGAACTTCTCTTCGAGGCGGGCGGGCAGGTCGTCATCGCCGGCGGCTTCCCAGCCATGATCGGCGGACAGGCCGGTGCTTCCGCTGAGCTTGCCGATGATGGCGTCGAAACCGGCGGCTTCGGGCTCGGGGGGCGGCGCCAGCACGCTCACGACGCGGCCGCGCTTGGTTACCAGCACGCGGTCGAGTTCGCGCCGCGCCAGCCGGTTCATCAGCTCGAGGCAGCGTGCCTTGAAGTCGGTGGCTGTGATGGTTTCTTCGCGGCGCGCGGCCATGATCGGTCTCCAACTGGTCAGCAATATATGACCAGTTCAGCGACGGGACAAGGCTGCGATTGCGGCCTTGAGCGAATCAGATTCTTCGCCGGGGAGCAGGCTGAAGATTGCCGTGTCGCGCAGATGGCCGGTCCAGGTGCGCTTGTTGGCGCGCAGCACGCCTTCGCGGGTGGCGCCGAGCTTGAGGACGGCGGCCTGGCTGCGGGTGTTGCGGACATCGATATCGAAGTGGATGCGGATGACGCTACAGGCGCGGGCATGGCCGATCATCAGCGCCTTGAGCGCCAGGTTGAAGCCGTCGCCCCGCACCGCGGGTGCCAGATAGGTGAAACCGATGGCGACGCTGCGGCTGGCGTCGTCCCAGCCGTACCAGCTGGTGCAGCCGACCATCGCGGCGCCGTCGAAGATGGCATAGGCGCGGTTTGCGGGGGCGGTGAGCTTTGCCAGCCCGGCTTCGAACTGGTCGCCGTTGAGCGACACCGAATAGATGTGCCAGATGTCGGGATCCTGCGCGCAGGCGGTGCGCAGCAGCTCGGCGTGGATGGCGGTATCGAACCGCTCCAGCCGCACCCGGCCGGCGGCGAGCGGCACGTGGAGTGCGTCAATCAGCGTCGTCATGCTCGTCGGCGAGCGGGGCTGGTTTGGGCTCGGGCGGGATGAGGTCGCGGGCGATGGCGGGGCGCTTGAGGACGGCTTCGATGCGCGCGCTCGCCTCGAAGCTTTCATCGACGCGGAAGCGCAGGTCGGGCGTGTATTTGGTCGCCAGCCGCCGCGCGACTTCGCCGCGCAGGAACTTGGCATGGCCGGCGAGCGCCTTGACGATCGCCTGGTCGTCGTTGTTCGCCAGCGCCTTGATGAACACCGTGGCATGGCGAAGATCGGGGGACATCCGCACCTCGGACACGCTGACGAGGCTGCGCGCGATCATCTCGTCGCGCAGGTCCCCACGGCCGATCACCTCGGCGAGGGCGTGGCGCACCTGCTCGCCGATGCGGAGCAGGCGCACCGAACGGCCCTGTGCGTCGGGGGTCGCCCTTGCCAACTACAGGATCCGTTCGCGGCTCTCGACCTCATAGGTCTCGACGATGTCGCCGGCCTTCACATCGGACGAGTCGAGCAGCGTGATGCCGCATTCGAGGCCGACCTTGACCTCGGGAACGTCATCCTTGAAGCGCCGCAGCGTCGCGATGTTGCCGGTGTAGATGATGACATCGTCGCGCATGACACGCGCCCGCAGCGCCTTGCGGATATAGCCTTCCGTCACACGCAGGCCGGCGGCCTTGCCGATCTTGCCCGCCTGGAAGACATCGAGCACCAGGGCGCGGCCGACGACGGTCTCGTGCATTTCCGGACCGAGCTGGCCGGCCATCGCCGCCTTCACATCATCGACGAGATCGTAGATCACGTCGTAATATTTGAGCGCCACGCCATCGCGCTGGGCGAGTTCGCGAGCCTTGGCATTGGCACGGACGTTGAAGCCGATGATCGGCGCACCCGAGGCGCGGGCGAGCGTGACATCGCTCTCGGTGATGCCACCGACCGAGGACAGCAGCACCTTGGCGCGGATGAGATCGGTGCTGATCTTGTTGACCGCACCGGCGATGGCTTCCGCCGAGCCTTGCACGTCCGCCTTGATGACCAGCGGGTACTCGGCGACCTTGGCCGCACGGAGCACCGAGAACATCGTTTCCAGGTTTGCCGGCTCCTGCGCGATGCGCTTGGCGTTGGCGAGGCCGGCACGATATTCTGCCACTTCGCGGGCCCGGGCTTCGGACTCGACGACCGTGACGGGGTCTCCGGCGAGCGGCACCCCGGTCATGCCGAGCACTTCGACCGGCGTCGCGGGCAACGCGGTCTTCACCTGCTTGCCGCTGTCGTCGGTCATGGCGCGGACCTTGCCCCACTCCTGGCCCATGACGAGGATATCGCCCTGCTTGAGCGTGCCGCGGCGCACGAGCACCGAGGCGAGCGCGCCCTTGCCCTTGTCGAGCTTCGCTTCGATCACCGAGCCTTCGGCGGCGCGGTCGGGGTTGGCCTTCAGTTCCATGACTTCGGCCTGCAGCAGGATCTTCTCGATCAGCTCGTCGAGACCGGTCTTGGCGATCGCCGAGACTTCGACATCCTGGACGTCGCCGCCCATCTCCTCGACCTGCACATCCTGCTGGAGCAGGTCGGTGCGGATCTTGGCGGCGTTGGCGCCGGCCTTGTCCATCTTGTTGATGGCCACGATCATCGGCACGCCGGCCGCCTTGGTGTGCTGGATCGCCTCGATCGTCTGCGGCATGATCCCATCGTCCCAGGCCACCACGATCACGACGATATCGGTGACCGAGGCGCCGCGGGCGCGCATGGCGGTGAAGGCCTCGTGGCCCGGCGTGTCGAGGAAGGTGATCTTCTCGCCGCCCGAGGTCACGATCTGATAGGCGCCGATGTGCTGGGTGATGCCACCGGCCTCGCCCTTGACGACACTGGTGCCGCGAAGCGCATCGAGCAGGCTGGTCTTGCCGTGATCGACATGACCCATGATCGTGACCACTGGCGGCCGGGGCAGCAGATGCTCATCGGTATCGGCCGCACCCACCATGCCGATTTCGACATCGGAATCGGAGACGCGAACGATGTTGTGACCGAATTCGGTCAGCACCAGTTCGGCGGTGTCCTGATCGATTTCCTCATGCGCCGCGGTCGGCACGCCCATGCGGGCGAGCAGGCGGACGACATTGCTGGTGCGCTCGGCCATGCGGCCGGCGAGCTCCTGCACGGTGATGCTGTCGGGCACGGTGACATCGCGGACCTGCTTGGCCTGGCTGCCCAGACGGCCACGCTCCTTCTCGCGCGCCCGGCGAAGGGCTGCGAGACTGCGAACGCGGGTGGAATCTTCCGATTCGAGGGCCCGGGTGACGGTGAGCTTGCCGGACTTGCGGCGATCATCGGCACTGCGGAGCTTGCCGCCGGGCTTGGGGGCATCGGGCTTGCGGCCGGGGATGGCACGCACACGCATGCCGTCCTCGTCCTCGAGCTCGCCGCTGGGCATGACGGGGGCAGGATCGGGCTCGGTGAGGATGCGGAGCTGCTCCTCTTCCTCGCGGGCACGCTTTTCCTCGAGGCGCAGCCGCTCGGCTTCGGCATCGGCGACGCGCTTGGCTTCCTCGCGGATTCGGGCTTCTTCACCCAGGCGCAGCCGCTCTTCTTCGGCCTGGCGCATCAGCAGCGCTGCACGCTCCTGCGGGGTGAGGTTGCTCGGCGGCGGGCGACGCACGGGGGCAGCCGGCCGTGAGGGGGCGGGAGCCGGAGCCGGACGCGCAGCGGCGGGAGCGGGAGCGGGGGCGGGAGCGGGAGCTGGTGTTGGCGCAGGTGCAGGTGCTGGCGCAGCCGCTGCGGGCGTCGGCTCCGACGGGGTCGGGCGAACCGGCAGGGGCGCACGCTCGACGGGACGGAACATCACCGGCGGCGGCGTGGGCCGTGCCGGCTGGGGTTCGGCAGCTTGCGGGGCAGCCGCGCGCCGGGCCTCGGCAGCGGGTGCCGCTGCCGGCGCAGATGCAACGGCGGAGGTGGGGGCGGGGGCTGGTGCCGGTGCGGGTGCCGGCGCCGTGCTGGCGACCGCCGGGGCGGGGGCGGGTGCGGGGGCTGGCGCAGGTGCGACCTCGGCAGCGGGCGCATCGCCCGGCCGGTGCAACACGCGCTGGCGCTTGACCTCGACCACCACCTGCTTGGTGCGGCCGTGGCTGAACTGCTGCTTCACCTTGCCCACTTCGACCGCCTTGTTGAGGCCGAGGGGGGCGCGCATGCCCAGCTTTGGTTTGGTGTCGTCACTCATACAGGTCGCGCCTAATGCCTTTCATCAGCGCCCTCGGCAACCGCCGATGGCACCTCGTCTTCAAATTCAGTCATTCCGGGCAGCGCTTCCGGCCCCTCAAAGGCCATCAAGCGTGCCAGCGCCGCGGATACACGCGCGGCGGCACCCGCATCGACAAGTGCCGCACTTACTACATTTCCGCGCCCCAAGGCCACCGACAATGTGGCGCGGTCGAAGGGCAGGTTCAAGGTCCGCGAATCGGGGCAGGCCGCGCGTCGCTTCATTTCCAGCTTGCCCGATCCATCCTCGCCGGCATCGGCGGCGTGGAGGAGCAGCTCGACGCGTCCCTTGCCGAGCGCATCCGAAATCCGCTCATGCCCCCAGACCAGCAGCCCGGCGCGGGCGCAAAGCCCGAGCTGGTCGAGCAGCCGCTTGCGCAGGCCGGCGGCGATATCGTCCGCCAGTGTCGGCGAAAGCACGATCGGCTCATGCTTGAGGGCGCGCACCAGCGTGCCCTTCAATTGGCCGCGCGCCATGGCTTTTTCGATGAGGGGTCGATCAGCGCGCACCCAGGCACCGCGCCCGGGCAGTTTTTCGCCGAGGTCAGCCGCCACCTGCCCGTCCGGCCCCAGGGCCAGGCGGACAAGTTGCTCCTTCGGCCCGCTGACGCGGGTCAGGATGCAGCGGCGTTCGGGTGCCTCTGTCAGATTCCGGGGAAGATCATTGTCCGCCATCCGCCGGGGCGTCCCCTTCGTCGGAGGCTTCGTCTTCGAACCAGTGCGCGCGGGCGGCCATGATGATGCGGTTGCCATCGTCCTCGGTCAGCGGGGTGTCCTTGAGGATTCCCGAGCGGCCGACGAGTTCGTCGGTGGCGAGATCGCCCAGATCGTCGAGCGTCTTGACGCCCTTCTTGCCGAGCACCACGAGCATCGCCTCGGTGAGGCCCTGGATTTCGGCGAGCGCATCGTCCACGCCGAGCGCACGACGCTCTTCGCGGGCCGTGGCGTCGCGGCGCTCGAGCGCTTCGACGGCACGGCTCTGCAGCTCGCTCGCCACTTCCTCGAGGCCCTCGATGCTGGCGATTTCGTCGAGCTCGACATAGGCGACCTCCTCGAGCTCCGAAAAGCCTTCGGCGACCAGCAGCTGTGCCAGCGTCTCGTCGACATCGAGTTCGGATTCGAACATCGTCGACTTCTCGACGAACTCCTTCTGGCGGCGCTCGCTCTCGTCGGCCTCGGTCATGATGTCGATCTGGCGACCCGTGAGCTGCGACGCGAGGCGGACATTCTGGCCACGGCGGCCGATGGCGAGGCTCAGCTGATCGTCGGGGACCACGACGTCGATGCGGTTGTCCTGCTCGTCGAGCACCACCTTGGCGACTTCGGCAGGCTGCAGTGCATTGACGACGAAGGTGGCGACATCGGGCGACCAGGGGATGATGTCGATCTTCTCGCCCTGCAGCTCCTGCACCACCGCCTGAACGCGGCTGCCCTTCATGCCGACGCAGGCGCCGACGGGGTCGATGCTCGAATCGCGGCTGATGACGCCGATCTTGGCGCGGCTGCCCGGATCACGCGCGACGGCCTTGATCTCGATGATGCCGTCGTAGATCTCGGGGACTTCCTGCGCGAAGAGCTTCTTCATGAAGTCCCCGGCGGCGCGACTGAGGAAGATCTGCGGCCCGCGCACTTCGCGGCGCACGCTGAGGATGAGGCTGCGAACCCGGTCACCGGGCTTGAGCACTTCGCGCGGGATCTGCTGGTCGCGGCGGATCACGCCCTCGGCCTTGCCGAGATCGACGACGACATGGCCGAATTCGGCGCGCTTGACGACGCCGATGATGATCTCGCCGGCGCGGTCCTTGTATTCCTCGAACTGGCGCTCGCGCTCGGCATCGCGCACCTTCTGCACGATGACCTGCTTGGCGGCCTGGGCGGCGATGCGGCCGAATTCGACGGGCGGCAGCGGATCGACGATGAAATCGCCAAGCACAGCCGACTTGTCCTTCTTGAGTGCTTCCTTGACGCCGATCTGCTTGAAGAAATCCTCAGGCTCCTCGACGACTTCGAGGACGCGCCACAGCCGGGTTTCGCCGCTCTTGGCGTCGATCTTGGCGCGAATGTCGTTCTCGGCACCATAACGGGCGCGCGCCGCGCGCTGGATGGCGTCTTCCATCGCCTCGATGACGATGCCGCGGTCGATCGACTTTTCGCGTGCCACGGCATCGGCAATGGCGAGCAGCTCGGCGCGGTTGGCAGTGATGGCGGTGGCCATGGGGTGTGTCCTTCGGTTCGGCTCAGTTGTCGTTTTCGGCGTCGGTCTCGATGCCCGGCTCGTCGATCATTTCATCGGCGTCGCCCATGTCGAGCGGGCGGGTGGCGGCGATGAGCTTGTTGGTGAGCACCAGCTTGGCGCTGACGATCTGGCCGAAAGGCACATTCATCTTGCCGGTGCCCGGCATGTCGAGATGCACCATGTCGCCTTCATGGCCGATTATCACGGCCTTCATCGCAGTCGTCTTGCGCGAGATGGTGCCATCTTCGGCAGCGGCGGCGAGCTTGAGGCGCACCTCATGGCCGGCCCAGCGCGCCCAGTCCGCCAGGCGGGTGAGCAGGCGGTCGATGCCCGGTGAAGAGACTTCGAGCGAATACTCGCCCTCGATCGGATCGGCGGCCTCGAGCGGCTCGTCGAGCGCACGGCTGATGGCGCTGCATTGCGCGATGGTGAGTTGGCCGGTGACGGGATCCTCCGCCATGATCTGCAACGTCTGCGAGCCCCCGGCGCGGCCGTTCATCTGCACGCGCACGAGCGCGAAGCCGAGATCGGCGACGATGGGGGCGATGATCGCTTCGAGAGTGGTGTTCAGGCTCAAGACAGGTCAGATTCCGCTAAGGCGATTGATGGACACATGAAGCGGGGCGCGGCGGCAGGAAACCCTGCCGACCTCACTCGGTTACCCATGTGGAAGTTCGATCGCTATACTGCGCCCGTTCGCGCCGGGCAAGCCCGACCCGCATCCTGTGAATTTCGCCTGTGGAGAATTACATGTCACGACCGACCACAACGACGGCAACCTTCGCCGCAGCCATGGCGTTGCTGCTTGGCGCGGCGGCCGCCACTGCCCAGACTGCCGACCCCAAGGACAAGGGCAGCGACAAGATAAACGACGGTGATCGCGCGCTCGACACGATGGAGAATATTGCGACCAAGCCGCTGAAAGACCTCAACTTGATGAAAAAGAAGGTTCCGCCCGAGCTGGAAGCGATGATGGAAAATCCCTATGCGCTCACCGGGCTGAAGACGTGCCGGCAATATGCGGCCGAAGTCACCAAGATCACCGAGATGGTCGGGCCCGATGTCGACTCGGCGGAGGCTCGCGCCGACAAGAAGAAGCAGACGCCGGCAGAGTTCGCCTTTGGCGCCACCGAGGCGATTGCGGGGAGCCTGATTCCGTTTGCCGGGGTGATCCGTTTCGTTTCCGGCGCGCAGAAGCGCGAGCGCTATGCGCAGGCGGCGGTTTATGCGGGCACGGTGCGGCGGTCGTATATCAAGGGCACGGCGCGGGCGAAGGGGTGTAAAGTCTGAATGCGGCGACGAAATAGCGAAGCTATTTCGCGACTCGCATCAGACCCGGCCGGCGAGGCGGGCAGCTTCGCTGACCGAACTCGTCCGACGTCGGCGCAGGCTTTGCCCGCGCTCTTTTCTTCTTGTTCTTCTGGCGGCGTGGCTGGGTGAAGCAAGAGGGAGGGACGGAAGGAAGAACAGGGCGCGGGCAAAGCCCGCGCCGTCGGACGGGGCGTGCTTGCGCGAGTCGCAAAATAGCGCCGCTATCTTGTCGCCGCGCTGCGCAAGAGCGCGGGCAAAGCCCGCGCCGTCGGACGGGTTCGGGCGCAGAAGGCGCGCCCGCCCCGCCGGCCGTGCTTGCGCGAGTCGCAAAATAGCGCCGCTATTTTGTCGCCGCGCTGCGCAGCGGATGCCGTTCATTCACCAGGGCGATCAACGCCCGCCCAGCCACATGCGTGTAAATCTGCGTCGTCGCGATATCGGCATGCCCGAGCAAAGTCTGCACCACCCGCAGGTCGGCCCCGCCCTCGAGCAGGTGCGTGGCGAAGGCATGGCGCAGCACGTGCGGGCTGATGCGCGCTGGCGGGATGCCCGCCTCGGCAGCCAACCATTTGACCAGCTGCCAGAGGCGCAGCCGGGTGAGATGGGCCTTGCCCGACGGGAACAGCCAGCGCGCATCCGCCGGCACATTCGCCACATGCGCCGCCACCGCAGCCTCTGCGGCGCGGCCGATCGGCACCAGCCGCTCGCGGCCACCCTTGCCGGCGAGGACCAGATGCCCCCTGCCCGGCCGCACCGCATGGCGCGGCAGGCTGACCAACTCGGAAGCCCGAAGGCCTGAACCATAAAGCAGCTCGATGAGCGCCTGCAGCCGCACCAGCCGGGCATCATCGGGGGACGCTGCACATCGCGCGGCAAGCGTCGTGAACAGCGCCTCGACATCGCCGGGCCCGAGTGATTTTGGAAGGGTGCGCGGTTGTGCGGGCATTGCCAGATCACGCCCCGGATCGTCGCTGCGGATGCCCTCGCGCAGCAGGAACGACATGAACTGCCGCACGGCCGACAGCTTGCGCGCTGCCGATGCGCGCGCCAGCGGCATCCAGTGCGCGGCCAGCCTGGCCAGAGCCGCGGCGTCGGCAACGGCGAGCCGGCCTTCAAGGGCGGAGGATGCCTGTGCGAGATCGGACGCATAGGCGGAGAGGGTGTTGCGTGCGGCGCCGCGCTCGCTGGCGAGCATGTCCAGGAAAAGGGCGATGAGGCTCTGGTCGCTCTCGGCCATCAGGCGCGGGTAAGCGCTTCGGCGGCGATCAGCCGCGCATCCTGCACGCGGCCGGCGCGGGTGAGCGCCTCGGTGATCCGCCACAGGTGCAGCGCCGGGACATCGGCCCAGGCGCCCTGCAGGCCGGTGGCGGTGAGGATGGCCACTTCGCCCGGCCGCCGCGCCGTGCCGGCGGCGCTGATGGCACGGCTCCAGCTGGTTTCCGCCTTGGGCAGCAGATCGTCCTTGAGGCCGTTCCAGCCGCTTTCGCGCGCCAGACCCAGCCCGGCAAGCGCGGCGAGCAGCCGTGCTGCGCTGCGGTCATCGGCGTTGGTCGCATCCTGCCAATCGCTGAAAGCGTCTGCCGTGGGGGCGATGCCGCCGCTCACCGCCAGCAGCGCCCAGGCACGGGCGCGCACCGGGGCATCGGCTTCGCTCGCAACGCGCCACCAGCTGCGCGCGCGTGCGGTGTTGCCGGCGGCGAGCAGGCTGGCGATGATGTCCGCACTGTCGGCGGCCACGCTGGCGCTCACCGGCAGCCGGGCGGCGGCGGGGGCGGTCTGCAGCAGCCCGGCGTAGCGTGCGGCTTCGATGGTCATGCCTTCGGCGGATTCGTCCCAGATCGCCTTCATTGCCGCCACGCGTTGCACGGGGCCGGCGCCGGCAAAGGCCTGGCGCAGCCGCGCGCCGCGGCTGGTGTCCGCATCGTCGGGGGCGAGCGCTGCTATCCCCGAGACGAATTCCTGCACCGAAAGGCTGCCCTGCACCGCAGCGGGACCGAGGCTGGCGAGACGAACTGCCGGGGCCAGCGCCGGCTGGCGAACGAACCAGCCGTGCCGGCCGGCGCCGAGCGACGTCAGCCGGTCCGCAGGGACCTGCACGCCGGCGGCCATCGACACGCCGTAGCGATAGGGAGTTATGCGGGGCGCCTCGGACCATTCGATGTTGGTGGCGCGGCCGCCGCCACCAGCAACGACGGCGATGCGCTCGCCGAGGCGCACATCGAAGGCGGAAATGCCGGTCTGGCGGTTGCGCAGCGAATCGAACAGCGCGGCAGCCGAGATGTCATCGCCTTCGAGGGCTGCGCACATGCCCATGGCGAGCTCCCACATCGTGTCGGCACTTGCCTGCCGCCCGGCGCGGGCGATGGGGCACAGTGCGCCGAGATCTCCGGCTGCCAGCGCCACCTGGCCGGCAATGCGCGTAGTGTTGCTGGTGTGCGCTTCGACGGGCAGCCGGCTGATGAGGAGCGAGGCGGCGTCGATCTCGCCCATCCGCAGCAGCAGCCAGGCGCGCGCCGCGACCCAATCGCCGGCGCGAATGCGCGATGGTGCCGTTGCCCGGGTGATGAGGGCGCGGCGCAGGCCGATCGACGCCCAGCGTGATGCAACGGGCGCATCGATGCGGCGCGCGAGGGCGGCAAGGTATCGACCGTCCGAGCCGGCGAACACTGCATTGCCCCAGCCGCCACTGGCCGTGTCGAGCACGCCGGTCATTCGCGCATCGAGGACGGGGTCGTTTGCAAAGGGATCGGGGGCTTCCGCGGTGCCGGGGAGCTCGACGCCATCGAGTGGTGGCTGCAGCAGCGCGTCGCCGGACAGCACCTCGGGTGCGGCCGCGCCGACAGGTGGGGGCGGTGCGACGCCGGGGAGCGGTGCGGCTTCGGTCTGCCCCTCGTCCGACTGGCGGAAGGCTTCGGGCAGCAGCGACCTTGGTGACGGCGCTGGCGCTGGCGGGGGCTCCGGTTGTTGGCCGACCACCGGCGTGACGAGCAGTGCTGCCGTGGCGACGAGCAGCAGGCCGCGCCGCGCGCTGGCGGTGCGAGGGACCGGGCTGCGGGGAGCCGGTGTGCGGGGGGATGGTGTTTCGCCCATGGCGGCAGCTATAGCGGGGGGGATGATGGAGTGCGACGCGAAAATCTCTTCGGTTCGGTCGGTGGCCGGAAAGCTCCGCACCGCTGCCTTGCGGCCGATCACGCTTGTCGGGCTGATGGGGGTGGGAAAGACGACGGTGGGCAAGCGGCTCGCCACGCGGCTGGGGCTGCCGTTCGTCGATGCCGATGCCGAGATCGAGGTGGCGTGCGGCATGACCATTCCCGAGATTTTCGAGCGCTTCGGCGAGGCGCATTTTCGTGATGGCGAGCGCCGGGTGATCGCGCGGCTGGTCGACGGGGCGCCCAAGGTGGTGGCCACCGGCGGCGGCGCCTTTGTGCAGGCCGATACCCGCGCGCTGATTCTGGAGCGCAGCCTGGCGGTGTGGCTCGATGCCGATATCGAGACGCTGGTGGAGCGTGTGCAGAAGCGGGATACGCGGCCGCTGCTTGCAGGCTCGGACCCGGCGACGGTGCTGCGCGCGCTGGCCGAGGTGCGCGCGCCCTTCTATGCCGAGGCGCCGATCACCGTGAGGAGCAGCGGCGGGCCGCACGCCGAGACCGTCGAAGCCATCATCGCCGCACTTTTTGCCGCGAACCGGGGACGCAAATGATCGTCGATGTCGCGCTGGGCGCGCGCACCTATCCCATCCATATCGAAGCCGGGCTGCTGGCGCGTGCCGGGGCATTGCTGGCGCCGCTGGTGGCGGCGAAGCCGGGCGGCAAGCGGCTGGCGGTGGTGACCGACCGGGCGGTGGCGGGCCTGCATCTGCCGGCGCTCGAGGCCAGCCTGGCAGCGGAAGGCATTGCCGTCGATGCGATCGTGCTCGAGCCCGGCGAGGGGGCGAAGAACTGGGCCGGGCTGGAGCGGGTGTGCGAGGGGCTGCTGGCGCTTGGGGTGGAGCGGCGCGATGTGGTTGTGGCGCTGGGCGGCGGCGTGGTCGGGGATCTGACGGGCTTTGCAGCCAGCATCCTGCGGCGCGGCTGCGGGTTCGTGCAGATCCCGACCACGTTGCTGGCGCAGGTGGACAGTTCGGTGGGCGGCAAGACCGCGATCAACGCGGCAGCGGGCAAGAACCTGATCGGCGCCTTCCACCAGCCGGCGATGGTGCTGATCGACCCGCAGGTGCTCGCCACGCTGCCGCCGCGCGAACTGCGCGCCGGCTATGCCGAGGTGGTGAAATACGGCCTGCTCGGCGATGCCGGCTTCTTCGACTGGTGCGAGGCCAATGCGGCGGCGGTGCTGGCGGGCGATGCGGCGGCACAGGCCGAGGCGATTGCCGTCTCGTGCCGGGCCAAGGCGCGGATCGTCGCTGCCGACGAGCGCGAGACCGAGGATGTGCGCGCACTGCTCAACCTGGGCCACACCTTCGGCCATGCCTTCGAGGCTGAGGCCGGCTTTTCGGACCGGCTGCTGCACGGCGAAGGCGTGGCGCTGGGCATGGCGCTGGCCTTTGCCTTCTCGGCCCGCCTCGGGCTCTGCCCGGCCGCCGATGCCGCGCGGGCGCAGGCGCATCTGGCAGCGCATGGCTTCACCCTTTCGCCGGCGGCGCTCGGCCTGGCGGCACCGCCGGCGAGGCTGATCGCGCACATGATGCAGGACAAGAAAGTATCGGCCGGCCGCCTGCCCTTCATCCTGGTGCGCGGGATCGGCCAAGCCTTTGTGGCGCGGGACGTGGCGCTGGCGGAGGTGGAGGCGTTTCTGGCCGAGGTGGTGGGCTGAGGTCCTGGGCTGACGTTCAGCGCAGCTCGAACACTTCGCCCTCGGCAGGCCTGAAGCCCTTCAGCCTCGCCGCCGCCACGGTGTCATCGGCCAGGTTGGCGCGCCAGAAGTCGGTGGTGGCGGGAAGGAGGCGCGCGGCGATGCTGGCGGTCAGGTTGCGTGCGGAGCCGTCGAATTGCATGTGGGTGGCTCGGCCCAGGACCAGCAGATATTTGTCCCCGGCCGGCAGGTGCGGCCAGAGCGCGGTGCGCGTCTTTACATTGGCGGCGCGGGCGGCGGCGTCGGCATTTTCGGGAGCGCCGTCGAGCGCGCCGGTGACGAGCATGAAGGGCATGGCGATGCCGGCGGCGCTTGTGGGCAGCGCGGCCGCAGGCGCCAATGCCGAGCCGCTGATCGCAAGGGCTGCGCGAAACGGGGGCAGATTGCTCATCATCAGCCCCGGAAGCGCCTGGCCAGCCATGATCTGCGCCACCCAGGCGCCCATGCTGTGCCCGGCGATTCCCGCATTGGCCGCATCGATGCGCGACGTGATGCAGGCACCCAGCGTGTCCCCGCCGGCCAGCAGCGCATGGACGAGTGCCACATCGCCGAGCCGCGCCGCCACCTGGCCGCCGCTGGCGCCGGCGCGCACACGGGCAGCGCTTGCCCGCTGGCCGGCGGCCGGATCATCCTCCGCCTTCGCCAGCGCCGCCGCCTCGCGATAGACGGTGGCATCGGAGCCGGGGTGCTCGATCTGCACGGTGGCGATGCCGGCGGCGGCCCAGGCTTCCGCATAGCGGCGGCCCTGTGCCAGCCCGCCGCCGAGGCCGGGGCTCCAGATCACCACCGGCAAAGCCGCACCCGCCTCCGGCAGGGTGACCGCGACCGGGATGCTGCGCTGCCGTGCGGGATCGCGCACAAGGCTTTCGCAGCGCGTCGCCAGCGCCGGGCCGGAAACGAGGAGACCGGCCAGCAGCGCCAATGGCACGAGTGTGTGGTGGCGACCTCTGCCTGATGCGGAAACACTCATCCCCGGCCTCGATCGCTGCGACCGTCAGCACTCAAGCAGGCCACCCCGCAGCGCGCAACCCCGCGCGGCGCCGCGGGTCAGGCGATGACCATCTTTCGCGCGCCGCGCGCGACCGTGGCGGCGCGCGTGCCGCTGGTGGCAGTGCTGACGCTGCGGATGCCGGACATGAAGGTCCACTCGTTCGTCACCTTCTCGGGGGTGAAGCTGACGGTCATGTAGCCGCGCTGGCTGGTGTCGCACCATTTGAGCTCGGGGCTGGCGCCGACCAGCGCGTCGCGGATCTTTGCCGGATCGGACTTGAGCGCGCTTTCATAGCCCGGCGAGGTGACCGACTGGACTGCGAATTCGACGCCGGCGGGCTTGCCGTCGTTGGCGAGGTCGAACGCCCAGGCGTTGTGGCTGTCCCCGGCCAGCACCACCAGGTCGGCATTTGCCTTCTGGGCGGCGGCGAGCAGGCGGCGGCGGGCGGCGGGATAGCCGGCCCACATGTCCATGGCGGCTGAAACGCCGGCCTGCGATGCCGCCAGCCCCGCCGCGACAAAGCCCTTGGCGCGCGGATCGGCATCGGGGCTGAGGAACTCCATCGCATTGGGCGGGGTGAGCACATTGCCCATGATGACCTGCTGGGCGAGGAGCTGCCACTTCTGCCCGGCCTTGACCGAGCTGGCGAGCGTATCGAACAGCCATGCTTCCTGGTCGGCGCCGAGCAGCTGGCGGTCGGCCGCACCCAGCGGGCCATCGCGGAACTGGGCGATGGCAGTGGGGCCGGCGCGCAGCACGGGGACGATATCGAGCTGCTGGTCGCGGCCATGGATGCGCGTGTCGACGGTAATGAGGCTGACGAGATTGCCGATGTCGTAGCGCTGCCACATGCGGTCGGCCTGCGGCAGCCACTCCTTGTGCGCCTTGGTGGCGGCGGCGAGCCGCACGGCGTAATCACCTTCGTTCGGCTGGTGGTTCTGGGCGCCGGCCTTCCAGCTGTCGTTGCAGATCTCGTGATCGTCCCAGATCGCGATCATCGGGAAGTTGCGGTGCAGCTCCTGCAGTGCCGGATCGATGCGGTAGCTGGCATAGCGCTGGCGATAATCGTCGAGTGCCACCATCTCGTGCGCGGGCTCGATGGTGCGGCCTTCGAGCGCCTCGGCCACGCTCGGATAGGCGCCGCGCTGATATTCGTAGATGTAATCGCCGAGGTGCACGACCAGATCGATGTCGGTGCGCTGGGCGATATGGGCATAGGCGTTGAAATGGCCGAACGGCTTGTTCGAGCAGCTGACCACCGCGATGTTGAAGCGGCTGAGCGGCCCTTGCCGCAGCGTGCGGGTGCGGCCGACGGCCGACTGGGTGCCATCGGGGGCGGTGAAGCGGTAGAAGAGCCAGCCGCTCACCGGCAGCCCGGCGATGCGTGCCTGGGCGGTTCCCCAGCTCGCCGGCCCCGCCACCACTTCGCTGCGGGCGACGATGTCGGTCATGCCCGGATCGCGCGCGACTTCGACCTTGAGTGTGGCATCGCGGCCATCGGCACTGGCATAGCGCGTCCACAGTCGGATCGAATCGGCGCCGGGGTCTCCCGATGCCACGCCGTGCGTGAATCCCGAGGCCGGCCAGAGCTGCGCCAGTGCGGGGCGCACCGGCAGCAGCAGCCCGGCCGCGGATGCAGCGATGAAGGCGCGACGATCGAGGGCGAGACGCATTGCAGTTCTCCGGATAAGGAATGCTGGCCCCGTTAATGCGGGAATGTGACAGTTTGTGAGGATGCCCCGCGTGGCAAGGATGCGCAACAAGGCCGACCTGCCGACGAAGGACTGCGCCGCCTGCGGGCGGCCGTTCAGCTGGCGAAAGAAATGGGCACGCGACTGGGAAAATGTGCGCTATTGTTCCGACGCATGTCGCAGCGGGGCCTATGCCCGCGCGAAGGGAGGATGATGACCATGGCCACCCAGATGAAGCCGCAATCGGTGCAGGAACAGGTTTCGGACGCGGAATGGGCGCTGCGCGTCGATCTCGCCGCCGCATATCGGCTGGTGGCGATGCATGGCTGGGATGACCTGATCTTCACGCATCTCTCGGTGCGGGTGCCGGGGCCGGAACATCACTTCCTCATCAACCCGTACAATCTGATGTTCGAGGAGATCACCGCGTCGAGCCTCGTCAAGATCGATGTCGATGGCCATCCGGTGATGGAAACGCCGTACCTGACCAACGCTGCGGGCTTCACCATCCATTCCGCCATTCATATGGCGCGCGAGGATGCGCATGCGGTGATCCATCTTCACACTCCCCATGGGCAGGCCGTGGCTGCACAGGCGGAGGGGCTGATGCCGATCACCCAGACGGCGATGCTGATCCGCGACGAGCTGGCCTACCATCATTACGAGGGGGTCGCGACCGACCTCGAGGAGCGCGAACGGCTGGTGGCCGACCTCGGCACCAAATCGGCGATGATCCTGCGCAACCATGGCACACTCACGGTGGGCGAGACGGTGGCGGAGGCCTTCATCAAGATGTACTTTCTGGAGCGCGCCTGCGAGGCGCAGTGCCTGGCGCTGGCCGGCGGCACCGCGCTGCTCAATCACCCGCCGCAGGGGACGCCGGAAAAGGCGGCGAACCAGGGACGCGCCGGGCTGAAGCTGGTGGGCAACATGCTGGCGTGGCCGGCGCTGCTGCGCAAGCTCGACCGGGCGGATGCTTCCTTCCGGGATTAGGTCGCTGCCCAGGCGGCGTTGAGCAGCTCGCCGAGCGCCGTGCGGTCGATGTCCTTGAGCTTCTTGATGTAGAGGCAGCCGGCGCCGCGCTCGTGCTTGCCGAGGCGGGCAAGGATCGCTTCGAGCGGCGCCAGATCGCATGCGAGATAGATGACATTGGCAGCCTTGCGCGGGCTGAAGCCGATTCTGCAGATGTCTCCCTCGCGGCCGCTGGCGTATCGGTAGTGATGACTGCCGAAGCCGATGATGGCACTGCCCCACATGGCCGGCGGCAGCTGCGCCACATCTGCCATGATCGCGCAAAGCTGCTTCGCATCGTCGCGCCGGCCTTCGGGGGCAACGCTTTCGAGAAAGGCATCGACGGACGATTCGGTCGCGGTCGTTGCCATGGCCCTGCCCTACTCCGCCGGCTTGGCCAGCAGCGCTGAAGCGGCGGCAGCCTTGACGACATCGGCTTCATCCCATTTGGCGATCACCGCCGTTGCCACGGCATTGCCGATGACGTTGGTGGCGCTGCGGCCCATGTCGAGGAAATGGTCGACGGCGAGGATGAGCAGCAGCCCGGCTTCGGGGATGCCGAAATAGGGCAGCGTGGCGGCGATGACGACGAGCGACGCGCGCGGTACGCCGGCGATGCCCTTGGACGTGATCATCAGCAGGCCGAGCATGAAGATCTCCTGCGCCAGTGTCAGCTCGATGCCATAGGCCTGGGCGATGAAGATGCTGGCGAAGGCGCAGTACATCATCGAGCCATCGAGGTTGAAGCTGTACCCCAAGGGCAGCACGAAGCTGGTGATCCGCGTCGGCACGCCGAAGCGATCGAGCGCCTCGATCATCTTGGGGTAGGCGGCTTCGGACGAGGCGGTGGCGAAGGTGATGAGGAAGGGCTCGCGGATGGTGCCGATGAGCCGCTTGACGTTGGCGGCACCGATGACGAAGGCACCGGCGCTGAGCAGCAGCACCCAGAGCATCCCGAGGCCGAGATAGAAGCTGCCGATGAACTTGCCGAAGGTGATGATGATTCCCAGCCCCTCGACCGCGATCGAGGAGGCGACGGCGGCGAAGACGGCAAAGGGTGCAGTCTGCATCACATAGCCGGTGATCTTCAGCATCAGGTGCATCAGCGCATCAAGCCCGCGGATGATCGGCGCGCCCTGCTCGCCGATGGCGATGAGGCCGACACCGGCGAACAGCGAGAAGACGACGATCTGCAGGATCTCGTTGGTCGCCATCGCTTCGAAGATCGATTTGGGCACGAGGTTGGGGAAGAAGGTCGTCGCGTCGAACGCCGCCTTGGTGATCCCCGACGATGCCGCGGCATCGGGCAGGGTGAGGCCGACACCCACACCCGGCTGCAGGATGTTGACCATCAGGATGCCGAGCGACAGCGACGCCACCGAGGCGACGATGAACCAGGCGAGGGTGCGCGCGAAGGTGCGGCCGATCGAGCCGCCCGAGCCCATGTGCGCGACGCCGACGATGAGGGTGGAGAGCACCAGCGGGGCGATGATCATCTTGATCAGCCGCAGGAAGAGCTGGGTGATGATGCCGAGATAGCGGGCGATTTCGCGCGTCGCCTCGGGCGAGCCGGCGGTCAGGTTGATGATGTATCCCACCACCAGCCCCAGCACGAGGGCGATGAGGATGTTTCGGGTGAGTTTGTTGGTCGCCATGCCGGGACGCTGGAAGCGGGGCGGCGTATCGTCAACCCCTTTCTGTGCGGCATGCGTTGGGCTACCACGTCGGCCATGAAGACACTTGCAGCGCTCGCCCTTCTCGTCAGCACTTCGGTTCAGGCCGCTCCGGCAGACGAGGCGCGCACGCTGCTCGAAAAGTCGGTGGGCTTCGCCACGGTGAAGGGGCGCGGCCAGGGGCTGGCCTATGCCGAGTTCCTGCGCGGCGAGCTGCTGGCGATGGGCTTTGCACCGGCTGACGTGACATTGACGGCGAAAGGCGATGAAAGCCGGCTGCACGCGGTGTGGCGCGGGACCGGGGAAAAGCCGCCGATCGCCATCATCAGCCATATGGATGTGGTGGAGGCCAAGGCCGCCGATTGGACGCGCGACCCGTTCGTGGCGACGGCGGCGGATGGTTTGCTGTTCGGGCGCGGCGTGGCGGACAACAAGTTCGACCTGTCGATGTCGCTGACGGCAATCGCGTCGCTGCGCCGCGAGGGGTTCAAGCCGGGGCGCGATGTCCACCTGTTCTTCTCGGGCGACGAGGAGACCGATGGCCTCACCGCCGCCCCCCAGGCGCTGGAAGCGAAAGCGGCGGGCGTGGTGATGGTGCTCAACACCGATGCCGGCGGCGGCGAACTGGACGATGCCGGGCGGCCGCTTGGCTATGGGCTGCAGGCGGCGGAAAAGACCTATGCCGATTTCACGCTGCAGCTCACCGGCCCCGGCGGCCATTCGAGCCGGCCGACGGGGGACAATGTGATCACCCGCCTGTCGGCGGCTGCGGCGCGGATCGGCGGGCACAAGTTCCCGGTGGCGCTCTCGCCGATCACGCGCGGGATGCTGGCCGAGCAGGCGCGGCGGCGCACCGATGCGCTGGGCGGGCAGATCAAGGCGCTGCTGGCGAACGAGCAGGACGCGGCTGCCATTGCGGCGCTGACTGCCGATCCGGGCACGGTGGGGCTGATCCGCACCACCTGCGAGCCGACGATCTTCGAAGCCGGCCATGCCCCCAATGCGCTGCCGCAGCGCGCCAGTTTGATCGTGAATTGCCGGATTTTGCCGGGGACCGATGTGAAGGCGGTGCAGGCGACGCTCACCGAACTGGCGGGGGACCCGGCGATCACGGTGAAGCCGGTGTCCGACTGGCCGGCCACCCCGGCTTCGCCGCTCACCCCCGAGATCACCGGTGCGGTGCGCAAGGCGGTGCAGGCGCGCTTTGCCGGGCTGGAGCCGACGCCGGACATGTCGGCGGGGGCAACCGACAGCGTGTTCTACCGCGCCCAAGGTATCCCGAGCTACGGCGTGTCGGGGCTGTTCATGCGCTCGGCGGATGCGTTTGCGCATGGGCTCAACGAGCGAGTGCCGCTGGCGGCGATTGCGCCGGCAGTGGAGCATTGGCGGACGCTGATCAGGGAAACAGCGAAATGATCGGCACGCGCATGGTCGAGGACGGGCGCACCGCGCGCGAGATCTTCGAGGATGTGATGGCCAATCCGGCGCGCGCGCGGTTCGGGTTCGGCGGCAAGCTCGCCATCGTCAACGTCGATTTCCAGAACGCCTATACGCGGATCGACCGCTACAAGACGGCGTACGAGACCGACCCTCGCCAGATTGAGCATGCCAACACAATCAGCCGCCTCGCCCGGGCTGCAG
Organism: Polymorphobacter multimanifer; assembly: GCF_014205635.1. Taxonomy (GTDB): domain Bacteria; phylum Pseudomonadota; class Alphaproteobacteria; order Sphingomonadales; family Sphingomonadaceae; genus Sandarakinorhabdus; species Sandarakinorhabdus multimanifer. Next base: position 14,820 of record NZ_JACIIV010000016.1, on the reverse strand, counting down.
CGATGCCAGTGGTGTGGACGCGCGTGGCTTTCGCCGACGACGCGTCGGACGCTGGCGTGTGGGGCACGCGCACCGATACGCCCGACAGCCTGCAGAACATCAAATATGGCTCGGACCGGCATGCCTATGACGAGCGCTGCGACATCCAGGCGTCCGACACGCAGTTCACCAAGCGCATGCCTTCGGCGTTCCACGAGACGCCGCTGCAGTCCTTGCTCGTGTGGCACCAGGTCGATACGGTGGTCGTGACCGGCGGCAGCACGTCGGGGTGCGTGCGCGCGACCGCGGTCGACAGCCTGTCGCGCGGCTACCGGACGATCGTGCCGATCGAGACGACCGCCGACAAGCATGCCAGTTATCACTTCGCCAATCTGACCGACCTGCAGCTGAAATATGCCGATGTGGTGCCGGTGCAGGAGGTTGCCGACTGGCTGGAGGCGCGGGGCTAGTGTATTGTTGTCGCGTGTTTTTATCGCAAAACCGGTGCCCAGTTTTGCGAAACACGCTCTAAATTTCGACGCAGATCTTGCCGAAATGGCCGCCGCTGGACTGCAGCTTGAAGGCTTCGGCGAGTTCTGAAAGCGGAAAGCGGCGATCGTCGATGATCGGCTTCAGCCCGGCCCCCTTCAGCCCGGAGGCGTCGATGGCGCGGATCATGTCCTGCTGCTGGCGCCTTGTGCCGACGGTGATGCCGATCAGCCGCACCTGCTTGGCCATCAGATGTACCGTGGAGATGGGCCCGGCATAGCCCGCCAGCACGCCGATGAGCGAGATATGACCGCCGACCGCCACCGCGATGATCGATTCGGGCATGGTGCCGGCACCGCCGATCTCGACGATGTGATCCACCCCGCGGCCGCCGGTGAGCGCCAGCGCCGCCTTCCCCCAATCGGGTGTGGTGCGATAGTTGATGACATGGTCGGCGCCGAGTTCGGTCATCCGCGCCAGCTTTTCGTCGGATGACGAGGTGGCGATCACCGTTGCGCCCATGATCTTGGCGAATTGCAGTGCGAACACCGACACACCGCCGGTGCCCTGTACCAGCACCGTCTGGCCGGCCTTCAACTGGCCCTCGACGACGAGGGCACGCCAGGCGGTGAGCCCGGCGCAGGTGAGCGTGGCGGCCTCGGCATGGGTGTAACCCACTGGCACATGGGTGAAATCGGTGGCGGGGCGGGTGACTTCCTCCGCGGCGAAAACGTCCGCACCGTCGCCGGGCACGCTGGCGAAGCCAGCCATCGAGGGGAGGCCATCGGGCCAGGCGGGGAAGAATACCGACACCACCGGGTCGCCCGGCTTGAACTCGGTAACACCCTCGCCGACCGCCAGGACTTCGCCTGCGCCATCGGACATCGGGATGCGGCCGTCGGGCGTGGGGATGCCGCCCATGACCACCATGTAATCATGATAGTTCAGGCTCGATGCGCGGATGCGGACCTTGATCTCGCCCTTGCCCGGCGCGGGGGCGTCGGGGAGGTCTTCGAGGCGGAGGTTGTCGAGACCGGCGGGCTTGTAGAGGCGGATGGCGTGCATGGGAGGGCTCCTTTGGGGGGAGCTTAGGGGTGTGGAAGGGTGGCGGCGACTGGCTTTGGAGGGAGGGGGGTCTAGCAAAGGGTCGCGGCAAAGCCGCGACTGACGTCAGACGAGTTCGGCTGGCTAAGGGCCAGCCGCCTCGCTGGCCGAGCTTGCGCGAGTCGCAAAATAGCTCCGCTATTTTGTGCCGCGCTGCGCTACACCCACTCCTCCAACACCAGATCCGGCGGCCGATGCCCGTCCGCCCAGACCCGGATATTGGCAATGACCTTCTCGCCCATTGCCTGGCGGCCCTCGAAGGTGGCCGAGCCCATGTGCGGCAGCAGCACCACGCCGGGGAGTTCCAACAGCCTGGGATCGACCGCCGGCTCGCGCTCGAAGACATCGAGGCCCGCACCCGCGATGCGGCCGGCGGCCAGGGCTTCGCACAGCGCATTCTCGTCGACGATCTCGCCGCGCGCGGCGTTGATGAGATAGGCGTGGCGCTGCATCAGCGCGAAGCGGCGGGCGTCGATGAGGTGATGCGTTTCGGGGGTGTGCGGACAGTTGAGGGTGATGAAATCGACCCGCGCCAGCATGGCATCGAGGTTCTGCCACCACGTCGCTTCAAGCTCGCTCTCGACTTCGGCGGGGAGGCGGTGGCGGTTGTGATAATGCACCGTGAGGCCGAAGGCGCGGGCGCGGGTGGCGACAGCGCGGCCGATGCGGCCCATGCCGATGATGCCGAGGCGCTTGCCGGTGATGCGGTGGCCGAGCATGCCGGTAGGGCTCCAGCCGAGCCATTCGCCGCTGCGGACCAACTTCTCGCCTTCGCCCAGCCGGCGCGGCACCGAGAGGATGAGCGCCATCACCATGTCGGCGGTGTCGTCGGTGAGCACGCCCGGCGTGTTGGTGGTGGCGATGCGGTGGGCGCGGGCGGCCGAGAGGTCGATATGATCGACGCCGACGCCGAAATTGGCGAGCAGCTTCAACCGCCCGCCGGCAGCACCGGCAGCGAGCACGGCGGCGTCGATCTCGTCGGTGACGGTGGGCACCAGCACGTCGCAGCGGCCGGCGGCATCGGCGAGTGCTGCGGCACTCATCGGCGAATCGTCGAGGTTGAGCTCGACATCGAAAAGCTCGGCCATCCGCGTTTCCACCGGCTGCGGCAGCCGACGGGTGACGATCACCTTTGGGCGGGGGACCTTGGGGCGGGGACGTGCGGACATATGCAAGGCTTGCCCGCACGCCTTGTGTGCGTCAAGACGGCATCCATGCCCCCTTCCCTCCGCCTCACCCTGCTGTGCGGCCTGCTCGCCGCTTCTGTCGCCACACCTGTTCGCGCGCAGGAAAATGCCGATGGCACCACCACGCTGCCGGTGCCGCGATTCGTATCGTTGCGCTCGAACAGGGCGATGATGCGCGCCGGGCCGGATGACCAGCGCTTCCCGATCCTGTGGGAGTATCGCCGCAAGGGGCTGCCGCTCGAGGTGGTGCGCGAATATGGCATCTGGCGGCAGGTGCGCGATGTCGATGGCACCGTCGGCTGGATGAACAAGGCGCTGCTCACCGGCACCCGCACCGCGGTCGTGACGGAACGCGAGCGCATTCTTTATGTTGCACCCAATACACGCTCGCGGGTGGCGTGGCGGATCGAGCCCGGCACGGTCGTCAACATCACGCTGTGCGAGGATGTGTGGTGCCGCGTGTCGAACGAAGGCCGATCGGGCTTTATCCTGCGCGCGCATCTTTGGGGGACCTACCCGAAGGAAGTGATCACCAACTGATGGCATTGCACCCTGTTCTCGAAGCCGTGACCGCGCGAATCATTGCCCGTTCGGCGGGGCCGCGTGCGGCGTATCTGGACCTGATCGACCGCGAGAGCGAGGCAGGGCTGCGGCGCGGAAGCCTGAGTTGCGGCAATCTCGCGCACGGCTTTGCCGCGGCCCTCGACGACAAGGCGACGATCCGCAGCGGTGCTGCTCCCAATATCGGGATCGTGACGGCGTACAACGACATGCTTTCGGCGCATCAGCCCTATGGCCGCTATCCTGAGGCGCTGAAGATCTTTGCCCGCGAAGCGGGGGGCACGGCACAGGTAGCGGGCGGCGTGCCGGCGATGTGCGATGGCGTGACGCAGGGCCAGGCGGGGATGGAGCTTTCGCTGCTCAGCCGCGACGTGATCGCGATGAGCACGGCGGTGGCGCTGTCCCACGCGATGTTCGAGGGCACGGTGCTGCTCGGCATCTGCGACAAGATCGTGCCGGGCCTGCTGATCGCCGCGTTGCGTTTCGGGCATCTGCCGGCGCTGTTCATTCCATCCGGGCCGATGCGATCGGGGCTGCCGAACAAGGAAAAGGCCGCCGTGCGCCAGCGCCATGCTGCGGGCGAGGCGAGCCGCGAGGAGCTGCTCGATGCCGAGAGCCAGTCCTATCATTCGCCGGGCACCTGCACGTTTTACGGCACCGCCAATTCCAACCAGATGTTCCTCGAGATGATGGGGCTGCAGCTGCCGGGCAGCAGCTTCGTCAACCCCGGCACGCCGATCCGCACCGCCATCACCCGCGCGGCGATGCACCTTGCGGTGGCAAACACGCGCGACCCGGCCAAGGCGTTCGGGCGGCTGGTCGATGCGCGCAGCATCGTCAACGCCATCACCGGGCTGCTGGCAACCGGTGGCAGCACCAACCATGCCATCCACCTGCCCGCCATCGCGCGCGCGGCAGGGCTGATCATCGACTGGCAGGATTTCGACGATCTTTCCTGGGTTACCCCGCTCATCGCGCATGTCTATCCGGGCGGCAGCGCCGATGTGAACGCCTTCCATGCCGCCGGCGGCATGGCCTTCGTGATTTCGGAACTGGTGGGGGCCGGGCTGGCGCATGGCGACATTGCCACGATCGCCGGTCCGTTTTCGGACTGGACCAAGGTGCCGGTGATGGACGGCGAGACGCTCGGCTGGACCGAGGGACCGAAAGCCACCCAGGATGCATCGGTGCTGGCCCCGGTGGCGACGCCTTTCGCAGCCGAAGGCGGGATGCGGCTGCTGGCAGGCAATCTCGGCCGCGCCATCATCAAGACCAGTGCCATTCCCGATGATCGGCACAGCATCACCGCGCCGGTGCGGATTTTCCATGACCAGGATTCGGTAATTGCCGCCTTCAAGGCGGGTGAACTCGACCGCGATGTGATTGTCGCGGTGCGCTTCCAGGGGCCGCGCGCCAACGGCATGCCCGAGCTGCACAAGCTCACCCCCACGCTGGGGCTGCTGCAGGACCGCGGGCACCGGGTGGCGCTGATCACCGATGGGCGCATGTCGGGGGCGAGCGGCAAGGTGCCCGCCGCCATTCACCTCATCCCCGAAGCCCATGCCGCCGGGCCGCTGAGCCGGCTGCGCGATGGGGACATGGTCACGGTCTGTGCCGACACGGGGGTGATATCGGCCGATGCCGACCTTGCCAGCCGGCCCCCTGCCCCGCCGCCGCCGGCTCCCGACGGGCTGGGACGCGAGCTGTTCAGGCTGATGCGCCACGCCAGCACGGATGCCGAAGCCGGGGCGTGTTCGCTGCTCGTTTGAGCTTCAGACCCGCATCAGGCTGTCGGTGAAGCAGCGGCGCCACCAGATGACGCTCTCGTCGCGGACATTCTCGAACATCGGCCGCCAGCGGGCGACCCTCTCCTCGCGGCTCATGGCGAGCGCCTTGTCGATGGCATCGGCGATGTCGTCGGGGCTGTAGGGATTGATGAGCAGCGCGCTGTCCAGCTGCTCGGCCGCACCGGCGAAGCGTGACAGGATGAGGACGCCGGGATCTTCCGGATCCTGCGCCGCCACGAACTCCTTGGCCACGAGGTTCATGCCATCGCGCAGCGGGGTGACCAACCCGATGCGCGCGGCGCGGTAGATACCCGCCAGTGCGGCGCGCGGGTAGCTCTGGTTGACATAGCGCAGCGGCACCCAATCGACATCGGCGAAGGCGCCATTGATGCGGCCCGACAGCGAATCGAGCTGCGCGCGAATGATCTGATAGCTTTCCACCGTGGCACGCGACGGCGGTGCGATCTGCAGCAGATAGACATTGGCGTGCGCATCGGGCCGGGTTTCCAGATAGCGCTGATAGCCGTTGAACCGTTCCTCGAGGCCCTTGGAATAGTCGAGCCTGTCGACGCCGATGATGAGGCTGCGGCCGATCGAGCTCTCGACCATCCTTGTGTAGGCCGCCTGCGCCTGTTCGCTCGTGGCATTGGCGATGAACTCGTCGGCATCGATGCCGATCGGGCAGGCAATGACACGGATCGTCCGCCCGCCGACAGTGACGAGATCGTCCTCGCCGATCGATCCTCCCATTTCGCGGACCACATAATCATGGAAGGTTTCGAGCCACTCGCGGGTCTGGAAACCGACGACATCATAGGCGAACAGCGCATCGACCAGCCGGCGGTGCTCGGGGAGTGCTGTCAGCAGCCGTGTCGGCGGCCAGGGGATGTGGAGGAAGAAGCCGAGCCTGTTGGTCAGCCCCTGCTGCCGCAGCATCCACCCCAGCGGGATGAGGTGATAATCATGCACCCAGATCAGGTCGTCCGACTGGATGTGCGGCGCGATGACATCGCCGAACAGCCGGTTGACCCGCTCGTAGCCGCCCTGGAATTCGCGCTCGAATTCGGTGAGCCCGAGGCGATAGTGGAAGAGCGGCCAGAGCGTGCGGTTGGCATAGCCGTCATAATATTCCTCGACGTCCTGCTCGGGCAGGTCGATCGTCGCCGACGTGACGCCGTCGAAGGTCTGGAAGTTCGGCTCGCCGGTCTCTCCCGTTTCGCCGGACCAGCCGAACCATACGCCATCGGCCTCGCGCAGTGCTGCGCTGAGCGCCACCGCCAGCCCGCCCTGCGCACCCGGCTTGTCTGCCGTCGGCGCCGAGACGCGGTTGGAGATGACGATGAGCCTGCTCACCTTATGGCGCTCCAGGGCTTGCTGAGCAAAACCGCACAATTGATCATGCCCACCAACGAATAAGTTTGCGGATAGTTGCCCCAGAGCTCGCCGGTGACGGGATCGATGTCTTCCGACAGCAGCCCGGCGGCAGTGCAGCGCGACAGCATTTCCTCGAAGAGCGCGCGCGCATCGGCATCGCGACCGGTGAAGTGCAGCGCCTCGATCAGCCAGAAGGTGCAGACGTTGAAGGCGGTGTGCGAGAGCCCGAAATCATCCTCGGTGGCGTAGCGCAGCATGTGCGAGCCGCGCCGCAGCCCGCCCTCCACGGCCGCCAATGTGCCGCGAAAGCGCGGATCATCGGGAGACAGGAAGCGCAGGTCGAGCAATTGCAGCAGGCTGGCATCGAGGTCGTCTCCGGCGAAGGTTGCCGACAGCCTGCCTGTTTCGGGGCGCCATGCCGCTTCCTCGATCCGGGCGCGCATCACCGCGGCCCGCTCGCGCCAGAATGTTTCGCGTTGCGTGATTCCGAGCACTTCGGCGACATTGGCCAGCCGGTCGCATGCCGCCCAGCACATCGCCGCCGAATAGGTGTGGACATGGCTTTTGGTGCGAAGCTCCCACAAACCCGCATCGGGTTGATCGAACTTCTCCCACGCGCGCTCGCCGACGGGCTCGAGGGCGTGGAAATCCTCGAGCGTTGCGATCCGCAGCAGCCGATGATCGAAGAACGCCTGAGCGTTGGACAGGATGATCTGGCCATAGGCATCGTGCTGGACCTGCTCATAGGCCTGGTTGCCGACGCGGACCGGGCCCATGCCGCGATAGCCGGCGAGCGCGCTGGCCTCGCGCTCGACGAGGAGCGCCTCGCCGCCGACACCATAGAGCGGCTGGATATGGCCGCTGGCGGCATTGTCGACGATGTTGCGCAGATATTCGAGATAGGTTTCGAGCACATCGAGGGCGCCGAGGCGGTTGAGTGCCTGCACGGTGTAATAGGCATCGCGCACCCAGCAGTAACGATAATCCCAGTTGCGGCCCGACCCGGCATGTTCGGGGATCGAGGTCGTCATCGCGGCGACGATGGCGCCGGTCTCCTCGTGCTGGCAGAGCTTGAGGGTGATCGCCGAGCGGATGACCGCCTGCTGCCATTCATGGGGCGTGGCGAGGCCACGTACCCAGTGGCGCCATTCGTCGATGGTGCGATCGAGCATGGTTTCGAGGCCGGCGGCGAGATCATCGGAAAAGCTCTCGTCCGGCCCGAGGAAGAAGTAGAGCGGGCGCTCGACGCGGAAAACCGTCTCGTCCTCGATCCAGTTGATCGGTGCCGTGGTGGTCAGGCGCATCACGCCATCGCCGACGAGATAGCGGATATGGTTGGAGCCGCGGGTGGTGCCGGCGCGCGCGGTGCCCCATTGCCGCGCCGGGCGCAGCGCCACGCGGATGCGCGGGCTGCCGGCCAGCGGACGCACGATCCGCACGAATGCCACCGGCCGGTACATGCGGCCGGTGCGCTTGAAGCGCGGGCAGAAATCGAGGATTTCCACGGCATTGCCACGACCGTCCTCATGCACGGTGCGCAGCACCGGCGTGTTGCGCAGATACGCCTGATGGCTTTCGGTGGCGCCGTCGAGTTCGATCTTCCAGTGCCCGAAGGCGGCGGCGTCGTCCGGTGCTACGCCGCCGAGCAGGCTGCAGAACAACGGATCGCCATCGACGCGCGGAATGCACCCCCACACAAAGTCGCCGGCGCGGTTGATGAGCGCCGAGACCTGGCAATTGCCGATGGGCCACAGGTCGAGCGTGGCCACGCCCGAAGGGTCGATCATGCCGCCTGCTCCAGCCAGCCGCGCACCGCTGCGACGTCGTTCAGCCTGTACAGGGCCGCCGTGGGGCGCTCGGCACCGACGAGGATGCCGTGACCGCCGAGCGCGCGCACGGCCTCGAAGCCGGGCTCGTCGGTGAGGTCGTCCCCCACGAACACCGGGACGCTGCCGCTGAACGGTGCCTGCGCCATCAGCATGGCGATGCCGCTGCCCTTGTCGTGCCCGCCGGTGCGCAGTTCGATCATCATCTTGCCCGGTTGCACGGCAAGCCCGGAGGCGGCGGCGAGGTCGTGCGCCAGGGCCAGCGCGCGTTCCTCGGCGTGCGGGGCGAGGCGCCAGTGGATCGCCACGCCGAGCGTCTTCACCTCCACGACCACGCCCTCCTCGCCAGCAAAGGCCTGGCGGATGGCCTGCTCGGCGCCCTCCAGCGCCGGCGGGCGCGCGGGGGCCAGCCGGTGGCCGCCGGCGGCGACTTCGGCACCATGGCTGCCCACCAGGGCAATCCCGCCCAGCGCTGCGCCGAAAAACTGTTCGAGCTGTGCCACCGAGCGGCCGCTCACCAGCGCGACGCGGCCGGCAAAGCGCACCGCGAGCGCTTGCAGGAGTGCAGCAAGGTGAGGATCGACGATGATGGAATCGGGCCGATCGACGAGCTCGACAAGCGTTCCGTCGAAATCGAGCAGGACGGCATCGCGCGATGTGGACAGGGAGGGGGGCGCTGCCGGCGCCAGATCGAAACTGGTTTGGTAGGACATCGGGCAACCCTAGTCGCTTCGGGGGTTGTGCGTGAACCCCTCACCGGCCGACGAGATGCAACCCGCGTCCGTGCCGGCCCAGCCAGCGCTTGCTTTCCCCGGCGCGCGAATCGAGCTCCGCGACCAGCGCCCAGAAGCCCGGGCCATGGTTGGCGTGGACGAGATGCGCCACCTCATGCGCCACCACCGATTGCCGGACCCAGGCCGGCGCCAGGATGAGCCGCCACGAATAGTTGATGCTGCCGGTGCGGGCGTTGCAACTGCCCCAGCGGCCGACCGGATCGCCCAGCGCCACCCGGGCCAGTGTTCGGTCCACGCTGGTGGCCAGACACTGTGTTTCAGGAAGCAGCGCCGCACGCGCCTCGCGCAGCAGCCAGCGCTTCACCCGGTCCGCCACCCCGGCCGCCGGGCCGCCGACAAGCAGCCGGTCTCCGGCGCGCAGCACGCGGAGGCTGCGCGCTTCATCCCAGTCGACGAGCAGCTCGCCGCCGTCGAAGGGCAGCCGTGTGCCATGGACGAACGGGACGGCGACCGGCCATTTCGCGACCTGCGCCGCCAGCCAGCCGCGGTGGCTCTCGAGCAGGTCGATCGCCTCGCGCACCCCGCCGCGCGCCGGCAAGCTGATCTTGACCGCACCTGCGATGGCGCAGGGCTTGAGGCGGATGGCGCGGGCCTGGGCATAGCGGGTGGCGACGACCGGCAGCGTGCGACCGTTCACGACCACCGCTTCGGGCAATCGTGAAAACAGCCTCAAAGCTCGTTCTCGATGATGTGGTTTTCGAGATCCCCGGCATCGAGCTCGGAGATGACCTTGCCTGCTACCGAAATGCCGGCCTTGCGGACCGAATCCGGATCGCCGCTCACCAGCGGGTGCCAGTCTGCCAGCCCCTGCCCCCGGTGGACGCGCAGATAGGCGCAACTGTCGGGAAGCCATTCGATCTCGTCGAGTTTCGCCGGGGTGAGCCGCACGCACTCGGGCACATGCGCCTTGCGGTTGGCATAGTCGCTGCACATCGCGGTCTTCACGTTGAGGAGGCGGCAGGCGACGTTGGTGTGGAAAATCTCGTCGGTCTCCTCGTCTTCGAGCTTGTGGACGCAACATTTGCCGCAGCCGTCGCACAGGCTCTCCCACTCCTTGCGGGTCATCCGCTCGAGCGGCACGGTCTCCCAGAACGGCTTATCGGACATGGGTGTTCAGCATCGCCGTCAGTTCGGCGGCCTCGCTGCCATGGGGCAGGAAGGCCACCGGGCGGCCTTCGGGATCGAACAGGTAGAAGACGGCGAAATGATCGACGAGGTAATTCTCCGGATCGCGCGTCTCGGCCTTTTTCGCATAGATGCCGAAGGTCTTCATTGCCGCTGCCACCGCCGGCTCGGACCCGGTGAGGCCGATGAAGCGCGGGTGAAAGGCCTTGACGAAAGGCTTGATGGCCTCGGGCGTGTCGCGCGCCGGATCGACCGTGGTGAAGATCGGCGTCACCTTCGCGCCACGCGCGGGGTCGCTGGCCTCGAACTGCTGGAGGGCACGGCCGATGACCGCCATGTCGGTGGGGCAGACATCGGGGCAGAAGGTGTAGCCGAAATACATGAGGCGCCACTGACCCCTGAAATCGGCGTCGCTGCGCGGCTGGCCATCCTGATCGACGAGCTGGAAGGCGCCGCCGAGCGAACTGCCGACCAGATTGCCCTGGGGGCTGCTTTGGCTGCCGAACTGCTGCCAGCCGATCCAGCCGGCAAGGGCGACGGCCAGCACCAGCGCCACGATGCGGGCGCGTTTCAAGATACTGTTCATCGAGGGTTGCCGGGGCTATGCCATGTCATCATCGCGAAATAAGCCGGCATCCCGCACTTGTCGATGCGGCGCGGCGTTCGGGCTGGAGGAGAGTGAAATCGTGAACCTGGTGATGCGCACCCTTGCGGCAGCAGTGCTGCTGGCCGGCTCCCCGGCTGCGGCGCAATTTTCGGACAGCTACAGCTTCATCAAGGCAGTGAAGGACAAGGATGTCGGCAAGGCCACCGAGCTTGCGGAAAAGCCTGGCACCATCGTTGCCAATGCCCGCGATGCCGACACGGGCGAAGGCGGCATCCATATCACCACCCGGCGCACCGACCTGCCCTGGGTCGGCTTCATGCTGAAATACGGGGCCAATGTGAACATGAAGGATCGCGACGGCAACACCCCGCTGATGCTTGCGACGGTGGCGCGCTGGACCGATGGCGTGAACCTGTTCGTGCGCGTCAAGGCGCAGCCCAATCTGCAGAACCGGCTGGGCGAGACGGCGCTGCTGAAGGCCGTGCAGGCGCGCGACCTGCAGATTGTCGAGATGCTGCTCGGCGCCGGCGCCAACCCCGACCTCGCCGACAACAGCGGGACCTCGGCCCGCGACGTCGCCAAGGCCGATCCACGTGCCGCAGCCATTGCCAAGCGGCTGGCGGAGGTGGCGGAGAAGAAGGTGCGTCCGGCGCAGGGGCCGTCGATCTGAGGCCGGCTGCCGCGAAATTTTGCGAGCGCTGCCCGCGTTTTCGTCGCATGGCGGGGTGCGACATGAGTCGCTAGAGGGCGATCATGGAAATTCCGTCAATCGCTGCCGCTGCGTTCGACCGGCCGGGGGTGAAGGTTCGCACGCTGGCGTTCCTGCGCTGGATCGCGGTGGGGGGCCAGTTCGCGACGCTGATCGTGGTGGGGCTGGGGCTCGGCTATCCGCTGCCCTGGCCCTCGCTGATTGCAGCGCTGGCGGCGTCTGCCGTGCTCAACATCGGGCTGGTGACGCTTTACGGGCGCCATGCGCGGCTGCAGGGCATGGACCTGGTGCTGCATCTGGCGTTCGACCTTGTGCAGGCAGGCGTGATGCTGTTCCTCACCGGAGGGCTGGCCAATCCGTTTGCCGTCCTGCTGATCATGCCGGTGACGATTGCTGCCACGCTGCTGCCGGCGCGCGCGATGGCGGTGCTCGGCGGGCTGGCCGCGCTCATTCTGGCAGCACTCTGGGTGTGGGCGCGGCCGCTGCCCTGGGAGGGCGGGACGCCCCCTGATTTTCCGATGATGTATCGGATCGGCGTGGCAACCTCGATGGCGCTGGCGATCGGCTTTCTTGGTATTTATCTGTGGCTCGTGTCCGCGCAGGCGCGCGACCGGGCACGGGCCCTTGTGGCGACCGAAGCGGCGCTCACCCGCGAGGCCAAGATGAGCGCGCTCGGGAGCCTTGCCGCGGCTGCGGCCCATGAGCTTGGCGGGCCGCTCGGCACCATCACGCTGATCGCGCGCAGCCTTTCGGATGCGCTGGGCGACGACCCCGAATTCGGCGACGATATCCGGCTGCTGGAAAGCGAAGCGGCTCGGTCGCGCGGCATCCTCGTGCGGATCGCGCGGCGGGCCGAGGCGGAAGATCCGTTTGCGACGCTCGGTCTCGATGTGCTGCTCCACGAGGTAGCGCGCAATGCCGAGCCGGCGCGGGTGCCGATCCGCGTCCATGCGCCGGGCGCGCTGCCGCATGTGAAGCGCTCGCCCGAGCTGCTGCACGGGCTTGCCAATCTTGTCGGGAATGCCGTGCGCCATGCTGGCTCGGCGGTGGAGCTGCACGCCACGGCCAGTGGCAGCGACGTCCATATCATCGTGCTCGACGACGGCCCGGGCTTTCCGGCCGAATTGCTGCCGCGTTTCGGCGAGCCCGATCTGGGGCCTTCGAAATCGGGCAGCGGCGGCACCGGCCTCGGCATTTTCATCGCCACGACATTGCTTGAGCGCACTGGAGGCCGCCTCGCCTTTACCAACCGCCGCGACGGTGGGGCGCAGGTGGACGTTCGGTGGCCGCGACCCCATATTGAAGCGACAGGACAGGAGTGAACACCATGGCGACCATGCCCACGGACAGCGAGATCACACCGAGCAGCGCGCCACTGATGCCGCTGCTTCTCGTCGATGATGATGCCCCCTTCCGCCAGCGCCTCACGGTCATGCTGCAGCGGCGGGGCTTTGCGGTGACTGCCGCCGGCAGCCTGGGCGAAGCGCGGGTCGAAGCGGCGCGGCTGAAGCCCAGCCATGCCGTGGTGGACATGCGACTCGATGACGGCAATGGCCTCGATCTCGTCACCGAGCTTCGCGCGATGTCCCCCGACATGCGCATCGTCGTGCTCACCGGCTATGGCAACCTTGCCACTGCCGTGGCTGCCGTGAAGGCGGGTGCGGTCGATTATCTCGCCAAGCCGGCCGACCCGGAGGACATTGTTCGGGCGTTGTCGGCCGACGAGGGCGAGCGCCCGGAAGCGCCGCCCGAGCCGATGTCGGCCGACCGGGTTCGCTGGGAGCATATCCAGCGGGTGTACGAGCTTTGCGATCGCAATGTGTCCGAGACCGCGCGGCGGCTGAAGATGCATCGGCGGACGCTGCAGCGGATCCTCGCGAAGCGCTCGCCACGCTGAGGCTTGTCAGCTGTTGGGGACGATCTCCACGATCATGTCCCCTGGCTTGAGGGTTCTGGCTCCGTCTTCCCAGAAGCCGATGGCCAGCTCGCCACGGTAGATGCGGAGGCCGAGACCGCTTTCGAGGTCGGCGAGCGACTTGCCGATCTCGGTGGGTGCGACCGGTCGCTCGTTGAGCGACACGCGGCCGTCGGTTGCAGCGAGATCGGCCAGATAGTCGGCCGTATGGGGTCCGTGGCAGGCGCCTGCCAGCAGCAGTCCCGCAAAGCTTGCAGGATTGATGACCGTGTCGGCACCCGCAGTGCGCGCCAGTGTTTCGTTGTCGACATGGCGAATGACGGTCCGGATCGGAACATCCGGGGCCAGGCCGTGCGCGGTGAGGGTGACGAGGATCGAGGTATCGTCGCGGCCGGTCGACACGATGAGAGCGCGCGCTGTCTTGAGGCGCGCGGCTTCGAGGGTCGCGTTGCGCGTGGCATCGGCGTCCATCACGTTGACGCCGAGTGCCACCGCGGCGGCGCGCGCCTTTTCATTCTGTTCGATGACCAGGATTTCCTGCGGCAGCGATCCGCGGCGGAGAAGCTCGCTCACCGCTTGCGAGCCGCTCTCGCCATGGCCCGCCACGATGATATGGCCCTTGAGCTGCTCTTGAATTTTGGTCATGCGAAATGTCTCCCAGGCACCCTTGATCAGGAATTCATACGCCGAACCGACAAAGAGCAGCCAGACGAACAGCCGGATCGGCGTGACGACGAAGGTTGCGAACAGGCGCTGGCCCTCCGAGACGGGCACGATATCGCCAAAGCCCACCGTCGCCACGGTGATCATGGTGAAATAGAGCACATCGGAGAAGCTGATGACGCCATCGAGGTTGTCGTGCAGCCCGTCGCGTCCGAACCAGTGGCCGGCGATGGCGATGGCGATGAGCGAAGCGACCATGAGCACCCGAATGCCGAGCGAACGCCACGGCGAGACCGGGCTTGCACGGGTGAGGATCATTGCCATGGCAGCCTTTGTAGCGGCGCGCCGTGAAAGGAAAAGGGTGGCAGCGCGGCGGCTGATCAGGAAAGAAATTTGCTTGCACTCGCCGCCGCCCGGGTGGAGAACGCATCCTTGGGGACTTTCTCGGCGTATCGATATTTGAACGGGTTGCACCCGCCGGATGCCGATAGCTGGATGTGGGGGCAGAGTTGTACTTCCGGGGGGGAAGCAGGGCACGACGCCCGAAGCGCATGCCGTGCCTTGGCTTTGCGCTGGCGCTGGCCACCGTTGCCGGCCCGCTTCTTGCCCAGCCCGCCGTTCCGTCTGGCGTCATTCCCGGCCGCGATGTTCTTGAGGGGCAGGTTTCGCCCGAGCGGCCGCGCGAGGGTCGGCGGGTGCG
>NZ_JACIIV010000015.1 GCF_014205635.1 Polymorphobacter multimanifer | reverse complement strand
CAACAGGGTCTGATCCTCCCAGAGTCATCGGCAGTGTGAATCACAGCTACGACCCAAAGGGAAGACGCTCTGCCCGGGAATCTGCCCCGGCTACGTCCGGCGGCACCTTGGCGATCATGTGCCGCGCCAGCTCGGCCGCGCGCGGGGTGAGCACGCGCAGCATGTGCGTGGCGCCGCGTGTGGTGAGGCGGAGGAAGCTGCCGGCCTCGGCCACGGCAATACCGCGCTGTGTGCCGGCAATATCGGCCTCGAACAGCGGCTGGCCGAGCTGCCAGTCGGTGCTGACGCCAAGCGTGCGGCCTTCTAAGGTGATGCCGAAGCCGCTCTCGTCGCCCTTCACGGTCACCGGCACCAGCTCGTCGCCGAGCTGGACGACCCAGTCGGCGCCGAACAGGCCCTGCGTGTGTCCACCGAGCTGGCCGTCGATCTCCTGTGCGCGGTCGGCGCGGATCACCTGCACCACGGCGGCAGTGGCGATCAGCGCATCGCGTGTGCCGGCATCGAGCGGGGCGCCGTGGAACCCGTCGGGGTATTCCTCGGCGATGAAGCCGGTGGTCACCGCCTCGCCGGCCTGGAAGCGCGCATGGCCCATGATCGAGGCCAGAAAGTCGATATTATGGCTGATGCCGCGGATCAGGTAACGGTCGAGCGCTGCCGCCTGCGCGGCAATGGCTTCGGCGCGGGTGGGGGCATGGGTGATGAGCTTGGCGATCATCGGATCGTAGAACATGCTGATTTCGGCACCCTCGCGCACGCCGGTGTCGACGCGGACGAGCGCGCCGCCCTGCATACCCTCGGCAGGCGGGCGGCAGCGGCTCAGGCGGCCGATCGAGGGCAGGAAGCCGCGATACGGATCTTCGGCATAGACGCGCGTCTCGACGGCATGGCCATCGAGCTTCACATCGGCCTGGGTGAGCGGCAGCGGCTCGCCGGCCGCGACGCGGATCATCAGCTCGACCAGATCGAGGCCGGTGATGCATTCGGTGACGGGATGCTCGACCTGCAGCCGGGTGTTCATCTCGAGGAAGTAGAAGCTGCGATCGGCCCCGGCGATGAATTCGACCGTGCCTGCGGAGAAATAGCCGACATTGCGCGCCAGGGCGACCGCCTGCTCGCCCATCTCGCGGCGCATTTCGGGCGTGACGAAGGGGGAGGGGGCTTCCTCGACCACCTTCTGGTGGCGGCGCTGGATCGAGCAGTCGCGCTCGTTGAGGTAGAGGATGTTCCCCTGTTGATCACCGATGAGCTGGATTTCAATGTGGCGCGGCTGCTCGACGAGCTTCTCGATGAACAGCCGGTCGTCGCCGAAGCTGGCCAGCGCCTCGCGCTTGACGCCGTCATAGCCCTCGCGGAGCTGGGCTTCGTCCCAGGCCAGCCGCATGCCCTTGCCACCGCCGCCGGCACTGGCCTTCATCATTACCGGATAACCGATGTCGGCAGCGATGGTTGCTGCATGGTCGGCATCGTCGATCTCGCCGACAAAGCCGGGGACCACACTCACCCCGGCGGCCTTGGCGCGCTTTTTCGATTCGATCTTGTCGCCCATCGCGGCAATCGCCTCGGCGGGCGGGCCGATAAAGGCGATGCCGGCGGCGGTCAGCGCTTCGACAAAGGCAGCGCGCTCTGAAAGAAAGCCATAGCCGGGGTGCACGGCTTCGGCCCCCGTGGACTGGCAGGCCGCGATGATGCGGTCGGCGAGCAGATAGCTTTCGGCCGCCGGCGAGCCGCCGATATGCACGGCCTCGTCGGCAAGCTCGACATGCAGCGCGCCGGCATCGGCATCGGAATAGACCGCCACCGTGGCAATGCCCATGGCGCGTGCGGTGCGGATGACACGGCAGGCAATCTCGCCGCGATTGGCAATCAGGATCTTCTTGAACACGCTGCTAACCCCCAAGGCGCTCTTCAGCCGGACCAAACCCACATAGCTGCCTGCAAGCATGAGGCAAGCCCCGGCACAGCGCGGTCGGCCGATGCCACACCGGATGGCGCAATCGCTTTTGTCACTTACCGCGACAAAGAAGAGTCATTGGCCTTGCCGATGCTGCCGGCGCATCAGGCGGGCGAAGCCGGCATGGCACCCGCCCGTACCGGCCGGCTTCCGGTCGGCGCCGCACCCACCCGCGGCGCCGGCCCTGATTTCATTGCAACAACATCAAAAAGGCCGGTCGCACAGGGCGACCGGCCTTTTTTGACGTTATGTCCGGTCGGCTCAGTTGCCGCGATCGGCCACGCTTATCGGCAGTTGCGCCTCCGCCATGCCACGCGCTTCGGCACGGCAGGCGCGCAGCGCATCGACTTCTTCCTTGGTGCCGAGTGCAACATCGCCACACACATTGTTGACCACGAAATTGATCCGCCGCTCCAGTCCCCGACGTGCATCCGGTGAAGACAAATCGGACTTGTCATAGCGAATCTTGATCTGCGAGGCGTCGACCATGTCCTGCGCAAAAACAGGGCTGGTGGAGATCATCGCAGCGATTGCCGCAAGGGGCAGGAAGACTTTGTTCATGAGCGGCACTCCAACAACAATGTGGAAACGATAGGGTTCTCCTCTTCCCGTTTCTGTCTCGAACGCGGGATCAACTGGCCTCCCAAATGCCAGTGATCACATGCTGCGCCCAAATTTTCCGCCTCGCAAGCGAAATGTGTCACATCAGTGTAACAAACAGCGATTATGCTTTCGCTATGGCGCTTATGCGCGATGGGTTCGCGCGCTGCGTTGCGCCTTGGTCGGCAATCATCATGCTCAGCCCGGCTTCGCCACCATCAGCCAGGTTGCCGTCACCAGCGGCACGGTGCTCACCAGCCCCCATGCCAACCATCGACGCGACAGTGCGCGGTAGCTTGCCGGCACATCGCCGCCATGCCCGAAGGCTCTTGCAAGCCGCGACTGCTTGATCTGGATGGGCACGATCGCCAGCAGCCAGATCAGCCCCGCCCCCACGAACAGGACTTGGCTCCAGAACAGCCAGCCGGCCCCAAGGAGATCGAAATTACCCTTGAATGCCATGAAATAGCCGCCGCCCATCGTCAGCACGACGCCCCACACCGTCATCGACCAATCGGTGTAGGTGACCAGCTTCTGCGCAAAGGCCAGCACCTGCGGCCGCCCATCACGATCCGCAAAGAACTTCCAGATTGCCGTCACCGTGATGTTACCCATCAGCATCACCACGCCCGTCACATGCAGGAACTTGGCAATCTCGTAGATCATCAGAGTGGGATATTGTCGTGCTTCTTCCACGGGTTTGTCAGCTGCTTGGTGCGCAGCTTGCGCAAGCCAAGTGCTATGCGCCGCCTTGTGTCCCGCGGGATGATCACTTCATCGATGAAGCCCTTCGATGCCGCCACGAACGGGTTGGCAAAACGCGCTTCATATTCGGCGGTGCGCGCGGCAATTTCCTCCGCACTTTTGCCGCGGAAGATGATCTCCACCGCCCCCTTGGCGCCCATCACCGCGATTTCCGCGGTGGGCCAGGCATAGTTCAGATCGCCGCGCAGATGCTTGGAAGCCATCACGTCATAGGCGCCGCCATAGGCCTTGCGGGTGATGACGGTAATCTTCGGCACGGTCGCTTCGGCATAGGCGAACAGCAGCTTGGCGCCATGCTTGATGATCCCGCTGTGCTCCTGCGCCACGCCGGGCAGGAAGCCCGGCACATCGACAAAGGTGACGATCGGGATGTTGAAGGCATCGCAGAAGCGCACGAACCGCCCGGCCTTCTTCGAGGAATTGATGTCGAGGCAGCCCGCCAGCACCATCGGCTGGTTGGCGACGATGCCAACGGTATGCCCCTCGATCCGCGCGAAGCCGCACAGGATGTTGCCGGCGTGCGCCGGCTGCACCTCGAAAAACGTGCCTTCATCGGCAACGGCCCCGATCAGCTCGTGCATGTCATAGGGTTTGTTGGCAGAATCGGGCACCAGCGTGTCGAGGCTGGGAATCTGCCGCGCGCCATCATCGGCGGTCGGGCGGCAGGGCACGCCATCGCGGTTGTTGAGCGGCAGATAATCGAAGAAATCGCGCGTGCGCAGCAACGCATCGACATCGTCTTCCATCGCCACATCGGCCACGCCCGAGCGGGTGGTATGGGTGACAGCACCACCCAGCTCTTCCTGCGTCACGATCTCGTTGGTCACCGTCTTCACCACCTCGGGGCCGGTGACGAACATGTAGCTGCTGTCCTTCACCATGAAGATGAAGTCGGTCATCGCCGGCGAATAGACCGCACCGCCAGCGCACGGCCCCATGATGAGGCTGATCTGCGGGATGACGCCCGAGGCGAGCACATTGCGCTGGAACACTTCGGCATAGCCGCCGAGCGACGCCACGCCTTCCTGGATCCGCGCCCCGCCGCTGTCGTTGAGGCCGATCACCGGGGCACCCAGCTTCATTGCCATGTCCATGATCTTGCAGATCTTCTGTGCGTGCCGCTCGGAGAGCGAGCCGCCGAACACGGTGAAGTCCTGCGCGAACACGAAGACCAGCCGGCCGTTGATGGTGCCGCTGCCGGTGACGACGCCGTCACCGGGGATGGTCTGCTCGGCCATGCCGAAATCGACGCAATTGTGCTCAACGTACATGTCGAGCTCCTCGAGCGAGCCCGGATCGAGCAGGATGTCGAGGCGCTCGCGGGCGGTCAGCCGCCCCTTGGCATGCTGCGCCGCCACGCGTTTCTCCCCGCCGCCGGCGCGCGCTGCTGCCTGCCGCCGCTCAAGCTCCGCCAACACCTGTCGCATCGAAACCCCTCACCCGAAGATCGCCCCAAGCGACTAGCCGCGCCCACGCCCCAACACAAGAAAGCGATGCGCCGCGGCAAATGCCGCAGCCTTGAGCGCCAGTGCGGCCGTGGCGTCATCATCCTCGCCCCAATTCTCCGCCGACCAGGCCTCGTCCACCGTCGCCGCGGCCCAGGCGGTGTCGAGATCGACCGCCTCCTCGACCAGCGCCAGCGCCAGTAGCGCAGAGCCCGAAAGCGGCACGAGCTGCGCGCAGGCCGCGAGACCGAATGGACCGAGTGCAGCGAGCGTCGCCGCCACGCGCGGCACCGCCATCGGGGGCTGCGTCACCGGCAGCACGCCGGCGGTCACGACAAAGCCGGTGTCGAAACGCTGCTGCGCCCATGCCAGCACCGGGTCCCAGGCTGCAGCCTGTTTTGCCACCAAGGGCCCCGGGCCTTCGGCACGGTAGCAGAGCAGGTCGCTCCCGGCATATTCGGCAAGCCGCAGCGCATGCCCATCCACATCGGCGGCCATCAGGTCGAGGGCGGCATTGGCGAGCCCGGTCAGCGGCATGGCGGCAGGCTTCACCTCGCCCGTCACGTCGCGCCACTCGTCGGCCACCGCCTCGGCAAGCACCCGGGTCGGCAGCAGCAACGGGTCGCGCGCCGGGGTGCGCACGGCGCGGCCATCAAGGGCCACGCCGAACGGGTTATCGCCGGTGACGGCCACATCGGTCCAGAAGCGTTTCATCGCGGCGGATCGGCCCTTGTCGTCAGCCCGAGCATCTTGGGCCGCACGAACAGCGACACGGCGCCGAAGACCAGCAGCGCGACCGGCGCGACGCTCATCCCCTCGCGGCCAAGGAACACGCCGCCGAACAGCGCCGCAAGCCCGAGCAGCTTGATCCCGAAATACAGTGCGAAGCGCCGCCTGGCAGTGCCCGCATCCATGATCGGCCGGTCGGGCGGCAGCGGCGACGTGTCCACGACTCGCAGTTTCGGCTTGCGCTCAGCCATGCAGCAGCTCCCACAAATGCGCGGCATCGCTCGCCACGCCATCGGCACCTGCTTCGATCAACTCGCCAGCGTCATGATAGCCCCAGTCGACACCGACCGCGCGCACGCCGCCACGAACCCCCATCATCACATCGAACACCGTGTCGCCGATGATCACCGCCTGCGAGGCCTTCGCCCCGGCCTCGCCAAGCGCTGCGCGCAGCATCGCCGGATGCGGCTTGGAGGGGTGGCGGTCGGCGGTCTGCAGGCTGACGAACAAATGGTCGATGCCATGGTGTGCCAGTGCCAGCGAAAGGCCGCGGTCGCTCTTGCCCGTCGCCACCGCCAGCAGCCAGCCATCACCATGGAGCCGCTCGAGCAGATCGTGGATGCCCGGATACATGGGCTCGGGCTCGAGCCGCAGTTCGCCGCGCAGGCGCTGGAAGGCCGTCTTGTAGTCGAGTGCCAGCCGTTCCTGCAGCGCCGGCTCGGCCTGCGGCAGCAGCGCCTGCATCGCCTCGACAAGGCTCAGGCCCACCACGCGCCGCGTCGCATGGTCTTCGGGCGGCGCGAGCCCGTGCCGGGCGAAGCTCTCGCTCATCGCCAGGATGATGTTGCGCTGGCTGTCGATCAGCGTGCCGTCGCAATCGAACACCGCAAGCTTCACCATCCGCGCACCCGTCGGATCTGTGCGGCTCCCTCGCCATCCCCGACCGCCGCGAACGCCGCGACCAGCCGCTTCGCATCGGCATCGCTGCGGTTCTGGCTCGCCTTGTCGGTGTGGCGGACGGTGTCGATCGTCATGCTGAAGCCGGTGATCGCACCCATCATCGCCTCGGCGCGGCGCCGCTCCATCTTGTCCATCGTCCAGCCTTGCCCCACCCGCGGCTCGAAGGTGGCGGCAGCGCGCACCAGCAGCGCCTCCAGCGCGTCGCGGCCCAGCGCCTGCACCTCGCCCTCGATCTCGGTCGTGCGGTAGTTCCAGGTCGGCACCATGTTGGCCGGATTCTCGTACCAGTCGGGGCTGATGTAGCTTCCCGGCCCGCCCACGCTCGCCAGCGCCCTGCGGCCGGGGAGCAGCGGCGTCATGGCGTTGCTGTTTGCAAGATGGAACCAGAGCACGCCATCGACCACCAGCAGCGGCGCATGCGCCACCAGCATCCGGGCGTTTTCAGCCACGAACAGATGCGCGAACGCCACCTCCGACACATGGGCTAGTGCGGCAGCATCGTCGGCAGTGCTGAAGGCGGGGTTGGGATGCACGACTTCTCTATTGCCGGAGTTGCCGCACGCGGCAAGCGCGCCTAGACCCATGGCATGTCCGATGCTTCGCTCACTGCCTATACGGGCCCCGTCCTTGGCTCTCCCGAGGCGGAGCGGGCGCCCGAGGAGCGGCGCGGGCTGCATTATCCCTTCGGCCGCTGGGTGCCCGAAGGCGGCACGCTGTTCGAGGTGGTGCCCGGGGTCCACTGGCTTCGCATGCCGCTGCCGTTCGGGCTCGACCATATCAACCTCTGGGCACTCGACGCCGGGGATGGGTGGGCGATCGTCGATACCGGCGTCAACCTGGGCGCCAGCAAGAAGCATTGGGAGGCGCTGTTCGCCGGCCCGATGGCGGGCAAGCCCGTCACCCGCGTGATCGTGACGCACTATCATCCCGATCATCTCGGGCTCGCCGGCTGGCTGTGCGCGCGCTGGAATGTGCCGCTGGAAATCGCCCGCACCGAATATCTGCTGGCACGCACCCTCACCCTCGACGTGCGCGAAGCGCCGCCGCAGGAGGCGGTGGACTTCTCGATCCGCGCCGGCTGGCCGCATGATGCGGTGGAAACGCTGCGCGGCCGGCCCTGGGGCAATTTCTCGAAGATCGTGCATGCCATGCCCGCCGGCTTCAAGCGCATCCGCGATGGCGATGTGCTCACCATCGGCGCCCGGCAATGGACGGTGGTGACCGGGCGCGGCCACTCGCCCGAGCACAGCTGCCTGGTGTCCGACGGGGTGATGATCTCGGGCGATCAGGTGTTGCCGCGCATCACCAGCAATGTCTCGGTCTATCCGACCGAGCCTTATGCCGACCCGCTCGCCGACTGGCTCGAATCGATCGAGACGCTGCGCGCGGTCGACAAGGACATTCTGGTGCTGCCCGCTCACAATGAGCCCTTCAAGGGCCTGCACATCCGACTCGACCAGCTGCGCGACGATCATCACGCCAAGCTCGACAAGCTGCTGGCATTCTGTGCCGAGCCGCGCACCGCGTTCGAAAGCTTCGCCACGCTGTTCCGCAAGCCGATCGGCGAGGGCGATTACGGCATCGCTACCGGCGAGGCCGTGGCACACCTGCATTGGCTGGAAGAGCGCGGCAAGCTGCGGCGGATGACCGATGCTGCGGGGGTCGATCGGTTCGTCGCGGCCTGACTGACACGCGAGAGGGGAGCAACATTGATGATCGATCGCAGGAGTCTGATGCTGGCCGGGGCTGCCGGGCTGGTGCTGCCGGGCGTCGCGCGGGCGGCGGACCTCAAGAAGGTCCGCGCCGCCATCGACACCCAGCTGCCGGACAATATCGCCCGCATCCAGGACTGGATCAAAAATCCCGGCATCGCCGCCGAGAATTTCAAGATGGAGGAGGCCTGCGCCTATTCGATGGGCCTGCTCAAGGATGCCGGCTTCCAGACCGTGAAGCGCATGCCCACCGCCGGCCACCCCGGCATCTTCGCCACGCTCGATGTCGGTGCGAAGCGGACCATGGGCATCTACTTCATGTATGACGTGAAGCAGGTGAACCCTGACGAATGGTCGACCCCGCCCTTTGCGGCGCGCATCGTCAACAAGCCCGGCTGGGGGCAGGCGATCGTCGGGCGCGGCGCCATCAACCAGAAGGGTCCGCAAGCGGCATTTCTGGCCGCCCTGCACGCGATGCGCGCCGCCGGGCAGAAGCTGCCGGTCAATCTCGTGCTGGTGGCGGAAGGCGAGGAGGAAATCGCCTCGCCCAACTTTCGCGATGTGGTCACCGACCCGCAGGTTCTGGCGGCGCTGCGCAAGTGCGAGGGCGTGATCATCCCCACCGCCTGGCAGGCGCGCAACGGTGCGGTGAGCATCAACCTCGGCGCCAAGGGTGCGGTTGAGTTCGAGCTCATTGCCAGCGGCGAGCGCTGGGGCCGGGGTCCGCAGGGGGACATTCATTCGAGCTACAAGGCGATGGTGGACAGTCCGGCGTGGCGGCTGGTGGCAGCACTCAAGACGCTGGTGTCCGACGATGGCAACACCGTGATGATCGACGGCTTCCGGGACAATATCCGGCCGCTCACCGCGCGCGAGAAGGAATTGGTGGCGCGCAACGCCGCCGGCGCCAGCGAAGCCGATGTGAAGGCGGGCTTCGGCGTGAAAGTGTGGATCGACGACCTGCCGTTTCCACAGGCGATGGAGCGGCTTGCCGCTGAGCCGACGCTCAACATCCAGGGCCTTGTCGGCGGCTATACCGGGCAGGGCGGCAAGACCATCCTGCCGGGCCGGATGACCGCGAAATGCGAATTCCGGCTGGTGCCCAACCAGACCAAGGCCGAAGTGCTCGAGAAGCTTCGCGCGCACCTCGACAAGCGGGGTTTTGCCGACATCGAGATCAAGGTGACCGGCGGCTATGGTCCGACCGAGACAGCCGAGAACAGCCGGGTCATCCGCGCCCAGCAAGCCGTCTATGCCCGCTCGGGGGCAGCCGCGACGCTTTACCCGCGCCTCGCCGGGTCATGGCCGGGCGAGATTTTCACCGCACCGCCGGTCAGCCTGCCTGCCGGCCAGTTCGGCTTCGGCCATG
Source organism: Polymorphobacter multimanifer (assembly GCF_014205635.1). GTDB lineage: Bacteria > Pseudomonadota > Alphaproteobacteria > Sphingomonadales > Sphingomonadaceae > Sandarakinorhabdus > Sandarakinorhabdus multimanifer. Next base: position 96,813 of record NZ_JACIIV010000015.1, on the reverse strand, counting down.
GCTCGGGCGCCCATGCGCCGAACGAGTAATTCATCGTCGAATCGATCAACCCCAAGGTGGAAGGCCTGGCTGGCTGCACCATGGGTTTTGTCGATTTCCTCCACGAAATGGCGGTCGTCAGCTGAGGTCAGGCCACCGCGGCGACCGTCTTGGGGCGCTTGCCGTTGAGCAGGTAGGTCAGCAGGCTCGAGCGCCGTACACCCTCATGCAGGGCAACCGACAATCCCAGCGTGACCAGCAGATTGACCGAAAAGGCCGTGCCCGCCGAAAGCCCGCTGCCGATCAGCAGCGCGCCCATCCAGAGCGCGATCGGCAGGTGAACGAGGTAGATGGTGTAGGAGGCGGCGGAAAAATAGCCGAACAGCCGGTTGGGCCCGGCGAGGTGGCGCGACGAGAAACCCAGCAGCAGCCGCAGCCAGAAGACGCCGGCCAGGCAGGCAAAGGCCGCCACCAGCACGCGTTGCAACCGGGGATCGGCCACGGGCGTGATGTCGAGCGAGACGGTGGCGAAAAGCAGCGCCGATCCCATAGCCAGAAACGGCGTCGCGACATCGGGCCGCGTCATCCAGTCGAGCAGCGGCCGATGCCGGCACATCGCCGCACCGATGAGGAAGAACGGCAGGAATTGCAGCACATTGGTCAGCCGGAACATCGCGCCGAACGGCGAAAGATCGATCCCCAGCGGGCCCTGCAAGGCAAGCATCGCCAGTGCGAAGATGAAGCTGGCCAGTGACAGCACGACACCGCCGAGCCATCCCGGCTGCCTGCAGATCCAGCGTGTCAGCCCATCGGCCACCGGCCGCAGCCGTGCGACGGGCCCCTCGGCCGCAAGGCCGCGCAGCCCGGCGAGGAGAAAGCACAGCATCAACAGGCAGTGGAGGAACCAGAGGTGGTAAACCAACCGCCGGGGCCAGCCGCCAGCCGCGCGGCGGTTGCAGCCAGCAGGTCCTGCCCGGTCTCTCCGGCAAGCCTTGCTTCGCCCAGCACCACTGCCATCGTCATGATCGGCGCCAGCGCCACCGTGCACACGAGCAACGGCAGTCCCACGCGCTGCAGGCGCTCGACGAGCCATTTTCCTGTCGGCCCGCGCACAAGGATGAGATAGCTGAAGAAGCCGGCAATGCTGAAGAACGCCTCCATCCGGAAGCTGTGCAGCGTGTCCGACAACAAGGTGAGCATGGGACTGGCCACATCGGCGTTGAGGAAGTTCGGCGCGCCGGCCGAATAGATGCGTGCGACATGGTAGGGCAGCCCGAGCAGCATCAGCGTCGCGCGCACGACGTCGAGATAATGGTAGCGGCCGGTGGCGCTCATTTCGCCTGTGCCACTCTGCCGGCGCCCAGGCGGATCGCGGCATTGGCCAGCGCATCGGCGCGCTCGTTGTCCGGATCGCCGGCATGGCCCTTCACCCAGCGCCACTCGACATCATGGCGCGCCGCCGCTTCGACCAGCGCCTGCCAGAGATCGAGATTTTTCACCGGCTTGCGGTCCGCGGTGCGCCAGCCGTTGCGCATCCACCCATGCACCCACTTGGTGATGCCATCACGCACATAGATGCTGTCGGTGAAGAGCGTCACCTTGGCGGGCTTGTTCAGCGCGTTCAACGCTTCGATGGCGCCCATCAATTCCATGCGATTGTTGGTTGTATGCGCCTCGGCGCCGGAAAGCTCGCGTTCCTGCCCATTGGCAGCGCGCAGGATGGCCCCCCAGCCACCGATGCCGGGGTTGCCCTTGCAAGCACCATCGGTCGCGATGACAACGCGCGGCTTGCCAACTTCGGTTTCGCTCATCGCCCCAAGACCATGTTCGGCGTTGCCTTCAGATACCAGGCCAGCCGCCGGGCAAAGGCCATCGGGTCCTTGCGCGTCACCAGGGCATCCGCCGGCGTGTTGAGCCAGTCATGGGTGCGGGTCAGCGTGAAGCGGAGGGCGGCGCCCACGCCGAGCTGCGGCAGTGCGGCAATCTCGTCGGCGGAAAGCCCGCGCGTGCCGGCATGGCCGGCGGCAAGCGCGCTCGCAAGCGCCGGATCATGGTCGCGGCCATCTGCGGAAAAGCACCATGCGGCATGGGTGACCGCATAATCATAGGCCACCAGATCGGTGGCGGCGAAGTAGAAGTCGATCAACCCGGTCACCGTGTCGCCCAGCATCAGCACATTGTCGGGAAAGAGATCGGTGTGCACTTCGGTCGTCGGCAATCCCGCCGGCCAGTCGCGGGTGGCGCGCAGGCCGGCCTCGATCAGCGCCGGAAGCTGCGGGTCGATCGCCGCAGCACCTTCAAGGCAGCGCGCCGCCATCGCCGGCCAATGCGGCTGGCCAAGATCATTCTCCCTGGCCTTGCCGAAGCCCGGCGCGCTGCCGTGCAGCCGGCCGAGTGCGGCGCCGGCGGCCTGCGCCTGCGCCGGCGTCGGCGTGCTCACCGATACGCCGGACACGAATTCGATGATCGCCGCCGGGCGCCCGAGCAGCGTCTGCAGTGCCTCGCCCTGCCGATCGCGCACCGGCCGCGGCACCGGCAGGCCGGCATCGGCAAAATGGGTGGTAAGCGCCAGAAACCATGGCAGCGCCGCATGGTCGACCAGATGTTCGTAGAGGGTGAGGATGAAGCGACCGCGCGATGTCTCCAGCAGATAATTGCTGTTCTGCACGCCTTCCGCGATACCCTTGAAGCTCAGTGCATCCCCCAGGTCATAGCCCGAAAGCAGCCCGGCCAGCGCCTCGGCAGAGACTTGCGTGTAGACGGCCATGGCGCGCCGTCAGGCGGTCAAGGCGCGGGGCAACTTGAACACAACATCCTCGACGGCCGTGGTGATGCTCTCGGTCGTCACGGCAAAGCGCGCCCCCATGGCAGCGAGCACTTCCTGCACCAGCACTTCGGGTGCCGAAGCGCCGGCCGTCAGGCCCACGGTGGTCACGTCCTTGAACCACGCCCAATCGATGTCCGCTGCACGGTTTATCAGCCAGGCGTTGGCCCCCTCGCGCTCGGCGACTTCACGCAGGCGCTGCGAATTGGAGGAGTTGGTGGCGCCGATCACCAGCACCAGATCGCAGCGCGGCGCCATCGCCTTCACCGCCGCCTGGCGATTGGAGGTGGCGTAGCAGATGTCGTCTCCACGCGGGCCGTTGATGTTGGGGAAGCGCCGCTGCAGCTCGGCAATCATGTCGGCAGTGTCGTCCACCGACAGCGTCGTCTGCGTGAGGAAACCGAGGTTCTCCGGGTCTGCCACCTGCACCGAAGCGGCATCCTCCACCGTCTCGATCAGCGTCATGGCGCCTTCCGGCACCTGGCCGAAGGTGCCGATCACCTCCGGATGGCCCTCATGGCCGATGAAGAGGATGTGCCGACCGGCGTCGACAAGCCGCTCGGCCTGGCGATGCACCTTGCTCACCAGCGGGCAGGTGGCATCGAGATAGTTGAGCCCGCGCGCCTCTGCCGCCGCCGGCACCGCCTTGGGCACGCCATGCGCCGAAAACACCACCGGCACGCCATCGGGCACCTCGTCGAGCTCTTCGACGAAGATCGCGCCCTTCGCCTTGAGCGTATCGACCACGAAGCGGTTGTGGACAATCTCGTGACGCACATAGACGGGCGCGCCATAGCGCTCGAGCGCCAGCTCGACGATGTGAATGGCGCGGTCCACGCCGGCACAGAAGCCGCGTGGTGCTGCCACAAGCACGGTCAATGGCCGGCGATCGCCGACAGTGGATTGCGAGGGGGCGAAATCGATCAGGGTCATGTGCGTGTCTTAAGCGATCGGTGCAGGCGGCGCCACTGTCTTGCAGCGGGGTTGCAGCGCTCCTAAGGTGCCCGCGAAATGTCGCACCCGGTGGTGCCGACCAACAAAGGCTTGTCCGTGTCCCATCGTTTTTCGACTCTTCGGCCGCTGCTGGTGTTGGGGGTCGCAGCCATCGCGCTGGCCGGGTGCGATCGCAACCCGCTTATCGTCAAGCGCTCGCCGTGCCCGGCGGTCGCCGTGCCCTTCTACACCAACGATCTGACCCTCTTCTATCCCGGCACCGCCCCGGATGCTGCCAATGTCGATCTTGTCGCCACCATCACCAATGTCCGCGAATCGTGCGTGGAGGGGGATGCCCAGCTCACCGGCTCGGCGCGCTATGATGTGATCGCCCGCCGCACCGACACCGCCGGCCCGCGCAGCCTGGCGATGCCGGTGTTTGCCAGCGTCGTGCAGGGCGGCAATCTGGTGGTGTCGAAGCAGGTCGGGCAGGTGACGCTGGAGTTTCCCACCGGGCAGGCGCGGGCGCAGGCCAGCGGGTCGGCAACTGCGGTGGTCAGTCGCGCTGCCGCCAGCATTCCCGCGGAAATACAGCAGATCATCAACCGCAAGCGCAAGCCCGGCGATCCCGATGCCGCGGTCGATCCGCTGGCCGATCCGCAGGTGCGCGCGGCTTTGCGCGCCGCCACGTTCGAACTGCTCGTCGGTTTCCAGCTGTCCGAAGCGCAGCTGGCGTACAACGTCACGAAATAGCAAGTGCCGGCGATCGGCAGTGCTCGAACGCGGCCGATGCTGCATTTGCGAAATCCTGTGTCGCATGCCGATTGACTCGCCCGTCGGCATGCGACAGTTATACGGCGTCGTCAGGCGAAAGCTTGGCGCCAGCGCGGGAGAGTGTGGCGGGCAACCGTCGCCGCCGAAGGAGCAAGCCGCCCCCGGAATCTCTCAGGCACAACGGACCGCGCTGGCGTATTCTGCGACATTCTGGAAAGTGGGTGGGCCGCAGGACCGCACCCCACCGAAGGGGTAAGCCAGCGCAGCGCTTCGTCGCTTCGCCTGGTCAAAGCTCTCAGGTCCGGTGACAGACGGGGGCAGGTGGCGCGGATGGTCCGCACCGCCCGTTGTTGCCGGAGGCCCCATGGCCGATTCTGATCAATCCATGCTGCCTCTCCCGCTCGATGTGCTGCATCGCCGCCTTGGCGCGCGCATGGTGAGCTTCGCCGGCTATGCCATGCCGATCCAGTATGAAGGCATTATCGCCGAGCATCTCTGGACGCGGTCGAGCGCCGGGCTTTTCGATGTCAGCCACATGGGCCAGATCCTGCTGCCGCCGGACCAGGCGCCGCTTCTGGAAACGCTGTTGCCGGGGGACATCATCGGGCTGGGCGAGGGCGTACTTCGCTATTCGCTGCTGCTGAACGACAGCGGCGGCATCCGCGACGACCTGATGGTCACGCGCCGCGCCAACGATCTCTACCTCGTCGTCAATGGCGCGGTGAAGGCCGCCGACATGGCGGTGATGCGCGAGGCCGGGCTGGCGGTCGATTACCGCGAGGACTGGGCGTTGCTGGCGTTGCAGGGCCCGCAGGCGGTGGCGGTGCTCGAAGCGCTGGTGCCCGGCGTCGCGGCGCTGCGCTTCATGCGTTCGGCCGGCTTCAGCTGGGCGGGCCATGATCTCTGGGTCAGCCGCTCGGGCTATACCGGCGAGGATGGCTATGAGATTTCGGTGCCGGCGGACGCCGCCGAAGCGTTCGCGGAAGCGCTGCTTGCCGATGCGCGGGTCAAGCCGATCGGGCTCGGGGCGCGCGATTCGCTGCGCCTCGAAGCCGGGCTGCCGCTCTACGGCCATGATCTCGACCAGACGACGACGCCGATCCAGGCCGGGCTCGCCTATGCCATTTCCAAGCGCCGCAAGGCCGAGGGGGGCTATCCAGCGGCCGAGGCGCTGATGGCCGAGCTTCTCGATGGGCCGGTCCAGCGCCGCGTCGGCCTGGCGGTGGAAGGCAAGCTGCCGGCGCGCGAGGGGGCCACGGTGTTTGCCGGCGCGCTGCCGGTCGGCACGGTCACGTCGGGGGGGTTCGCCCCGAGCCTGCAGGCACCGATCGCCATGGCGTATGTGGCCGCAGCCCATTCCGCCGATGGCAGCCCGCTCGAGATCGAGGTTCGCGGCAAGCGGCTTGCAGCCAAAGTGGTGCCGATGCCGTTCAAGGCAAAGAATTACGTGCGCGAGGGAGGGATCTGATGACGACCTATTTCACCAAGGAGCATGAGTGGCTGCGGGTCGAAGGCGACATCGCCACCGTCGGCATCACCGATTATGCACAGGCGCAACTCGGCGATGTCGTGTTCGCCGATGTGCCCGAGGCAGGCCGCACGGTCAGCAAGGGCGGCGAGGCAGCCGTGGTCGAATCGGTCAAGGCGGCGTCCGACGTGTATTCGCCCGCGAGCGGCGAGGTAGTGGAAGCCAATGCCGCCCTTGCCGATGAGCCCGCACTTGTGAACACCGATCCGCAAGGGTCGGGCTGGTTCTTCAAGCTCAAGCTGTCCGACGTGTCCGAGCTCGACGGGCTGATGGACGAAGCAGCCTATACCGCGTTCCTCGCCACGCTCTGATGGGCGACCAGGCCGCCTGGAACCCGGCGCTCTACGCCGCCAACGCCGGTTTCGTGCCGGCGCTTGGCAATGTGGTGCTGGCGATGCTCGATCCCAGGCCCGGCGAGCGCGTGCTCGACCTGGGCTGCGGGGACGGCGTGCTGACGCTCAGGATCGCCGCCACCGGCGCCATCACCGAAGGAATCGACGGCGATGCGGCGATGGCCGCAGCAGCGCGGGCGCGTGGCCTCAAGGTGCGCCACCTCGATGCGCGCGCGCTCGCCGACGAGGGCCTGTTCGATGCCGTGTTCAGCAACGCAACGCTGCACTGGATCCGCCCACCCGAAACGGTGATCGACAATGTGGTGCGCGCGCTCAAGCCCGGCGGACGTTTCGTGGGCGAGTTCGGCGGCCAAGGCAATATCGCCGCGATCCGTACGGCCCTCGCCGCCACGCTCGCCACCTATGGGCTGGCCGAATCTTCGGACGCAAATTTCTACCCGCAGGCGGATGAATATGCCGCCATGCTCACGGCAGCCGGGCTGGTGGTGGAAACGGCCGAGATCGTCCCGCGCCCGACCCCGCTCGCCACCGGCATGGCCGCCTGGCTCGAAACCTTCCGCGGCGGCTTCCTCGATGCCGCCGGGGTTTCGGACGAGGACCGCCCGGCGGTCATCGCCGAGACGGTCGAACGCCTCATCCCCGTGCTCCGCGACCAGTCCGGCCGCTGGACCGCCGATTACGTCCGCCTTCGCTTCATTGCCCGCCTTCCGGAGTAACCCCGATGCGCTATCTTCCCCTGGCCCAGGCCGACCGCGAGGCGATGCTCGCCACCATCGGTGCCCCCGATATCGATGCGCTGTTCATCGACGTGCCCGAGAGTGCCCGGCTTGGCGGGCCGATTGCGGGCCTGCCGAACCACAGCCCGGAAATGCTCGTCGAGCGCGAACTGGCAGCCATGGCGGGCAAGAACCTGACCGCCGGCACCGTGCCCTTCTTCGTGGGCGCCGGTGCCTACAAGCATCATGTGCCGGCCAGCGTCGATCATATCATCCAGCGTGGCGAATTCCTCACCGCCTATACGCCTTATCAGCCGGAAATCGCACAGGGCACGCTGCAGGTGCTGTTCGAGTTTCAGACCCAGGTGGCGCGGCTGACCGGCATGGAGGTGGCAAATGCCTCGATGTACGACGGCTCGACGGCGATGACCGAGGCGGTGTTCATGGCGCGCCGCGTCACCCGGCGGAAGAAGGCCATCGTCTCGGGCGGGGTGCACCCGCATTATGTGGCGGTGCTGAACACATTGACCCGCTTCACCGACGATGAGGTGCTGACGCACACCCCGAGCCTGACCTCGGGCACACCCGGCGACGATATGACGACCTTGATCGCAGCGATCGACACCGAGACGAGCTGCGTGGTGGTGCAGAACCCCAACATCTTCGGACATGTCGCAGACCTGACGCCACTCGCCGAGGCCGCCCATGCCGCCGGCGCGCTGCTCATCGTCGTTGTCACCGAGGTCATCTCGCTCGGTGCGGTCAAGTCGCCCGGCGAGATGGGGGCAGACATTGTGGTGGGCGAGGGCCAATCGATCGGCAATGGCCTCAACTTCGGCGGCCCCTATCTCGGGCTGTTCGCGTGCCGCGACAAGCATGTGCGGCAGATGCCCGGCCGCCTGTGCGGGGAAACGGTCGATGCCGATGGCAAGCGCGGCTTCGTGCTGACGCTGAGCACCCGCGAGCAGCATATCCGCCGCGAGAAGGCGACGAGCAATATCTGCACCAACTCAGGGCTTTGCGCGCTGGCGTTCAGTGTCCACATGACGCTGCTCGGTGAAAAGGGGCTGCGCCAGCTTGCTGCCATCAACCATGCCCGCGCGGTGCAGCTTGCCGAACGGCTGGCGCGCATTCCCGGTGTCGAGCTGGTGACGCAGCGCTTCTTCAACGAGTTCACCTTGAAGCTGCCGGTCGAAGCGCGGCCGGTCATCCGCAAGCTCGCCGACAAGGGCGTGCTCGGCGGTGTGTCGCTCGGCCGGCTGTTCCCCGGCGTCGCCGAACTGACCCATGGCATGGTGGTGGCGGTGACCGAAACCGCCACCGACAATGATTTCGACGCATTCGAAGACGCTCTCGATGAGGTGCTGGCATGAGCATGAACAATATCGGCCGCGTGACCCGCCTTTCCGGTGACCAGCTCCCCGAGCTCCCCGGCGGCGTCACCTTCACCGGCAACCGCGCGCTGATGCTCGAGGAGCCACTGCTGTTCGAGCTCGGCAGCACGGACCGCTGCGGCGTCGACCTCCAGTCCGTCCCCGAGGCCATGGATCGCCTGGGTGACCTGGCGCGGACGGCGCCGATCGATCTCCCCGGCCTGTCCGAGCCCGAAACGGTGCGCCACTATACCCGCCTCAGCCGCCAGAATTACGCCATCGACCTCGGCATCTTTCCGCTCGGCAGCTGCACGATGAAGCACAACCCGCGCCTCAACGAGAAGATGGCGCGGCTGCCGGGCTTCGCCGATATTCACCCGCTGCAGCCGCAAGCAACAGTGCAGGGGGCGCTCGAGCTGATCGACCGGCTGGCCTATTGGCTGATGACGCTCACCGGCATGCCGGCGGTCGCGATGAGCCCCAAGGCCGGGGCGCATGGCGAACTGTGCGGCATGCTCGCCATCCGCGCAGCGCTCGACGCACGCGGTGATTCCCGCAAGGTCGTGCTGGTGCCGGAGTCGGCGCACGGCACCAACCCCGCAACGGCCGCATTCTGCGGGTTCACGGTCGAAAACATACCCGCCAATGCCCGTGGACGGGTCGATGTCGATGCCCTGAAGGCCCGTCTTGGCCCCGATGTGGCCGCGGTGATGATCACCAACCCCAACACCTGCGGCCTTTTCGAGCCCGATCTGGTCGATATCTGCGCTGCGGTCCACGCCGCCGGCGGCTTCGTCTATTGCGACGGCGCCAACTTCAACGCCAACGTTGGGCGCGTGCGGCCGGGCGACCTTGGCATCGATGCCATGCACATCAACCTGCACAAGACCTTCAGCACACCCCATGGCGGCGGTGGCCCCGGCTCCGGCCCAGTGGTGTTCTCCGAAGCCCTTGCCCCCTTCGCTCCGTTGCCCTTCGTCAGGAAAACCCGCGAAGGCTTTGAACTGGTTGAAGAAATGCAGGCCCGAGAGAGTGCCGACCACAACCACAGCTTTGGCCGCATGGTCGCCTTCCACGGCCAGATGGGCATGTTCGTGCGCGCACTCGCCTACATGATGAGCCATGGCGCCGATGGCCTGCGGCAGGTGGCCGAAGATGCGGTGCTCAACGCCAACTACATGCTGGCGAGCCTGAAGGACATCTACACTGCTCCCTTCGCCGAGACCGGCCCGTGCATGCACGAAGCGCTGTTCGCCGATGACTTCCTGGGCCCGGTCGGGCTGACGACCCTCGATCTCGCCAAGGCCTTGATCGACGAGGGTTTTCACCCGATGACAGTGTACTTCCCGCTGGTGGTGCACGGCGCCATGCTCGTCGAGCCGACCGAAACCGAAAGCAAGGCCAGCCTCGACCAGCTCATCGGCGCCATGCGCTCGGTGGCCGAACGAATGCTCGCCTCCCCCAACGACTTCCGCACCAGCCCGCACCTCGCGCCGCGTCGCCGCCTCGACGAGACGGCCGCGGCACGAAAGCCGGTGCTCGGCTATAAGGCTGCGTAGTGGGAGCCGTACCGTTCGATCACCGCATAATCGGCGCCGTCATGGCCGAGGCGGCTCTCCCATAATGCAAAGCCGGTCACGTCCCAGGGCGTGGCCGGCAGCGGGGCTGCAGGAAAGCCTTCCAATGGACCGGCGATGCGGCTGAACCGCGCCACGGTGATGTGCGGCACAAAGGCGCGGGTTTCCGGCGGCAGGCCGATACGCAAAAGTGCGGAATCGACCCGCTTGGCCAGCGCTCCCACCTCGGACTGCGGGGTCACGCCGACCCACAGCGTGTCGATCCGCCCGCGTCGGTCGAAGGTGCCAGGCAGCCCCAGCGACAGCGCAAAACGCTGGATGTTGACCGAACCAAGTGCGGCGGAAACGTCCTGCGCCTGATGGCGATCGACCTCGCCGATGAAGCGCAGCGTCAGGTGAAGCTGGTCGTCGCGCTGCCAGCGGGCCCCCGCAACACCGCCATGCACGGCCAGCAGCGCGTCGCGGACCAGCGGCGGCAGTTCGAGGGCGACGAACAGCCGGTGCATCTATTTCGGCAGCTTGGCCAGTTCGCGCTCGACGCTGGGCAGGATGCGCCGGACGATCACCTTTACGCCGCCGGCAGTCGGATGCAGGCCATCGGAGAGCTGCATGCCCTTCACCGACGCCACTCCGTCCATGAAGAACGGGTAGAGCGCCACGCCGCGCGCCTTTGCCAAGCCGGGAAAGATCGCGTTGAATTCCTGCACATATTTGGCGCCGAGGTTCGGCTGCGCCTGCATGCCCGCCAGCAACACGCGGCTGCCGCGCTTCTGGAATTCGACGATCATTGCATCGAGATTGGCGCGGGCGGTGGCGGGAGACTGGCCACGCAGCATGTCGTTGGCGCCGAGCTCCAGGATCACCAGATCGGGCTTTGCCTTTATCCCGGCCAGCGTCCATGCCATTCGTGCCCGCCCTTGCGCGGTCGTGTCCCCCGATACGCCGCCCATTGCCACCTTGACGTCATGGCCGCGCGCCTTGAGCGCCGCTTCGAGTTGCGGAGCAAAGCCTTCACCGGGGCGCAGCTGATAGCCTGCGGTCAGGCTGTCCCCATAGGCGAGGATTGTGCGCGGCGCCGCTTGTGCGGCGAAGGGCAGCATCAGCAGCAACAATCCGAGTGTGAACTGGTAAATCCTTCGGTCGTTGCCATATCGTCGTTTCGAGTCGTACATGAATTGGCCTTTTCGGGAAAACTCCATGCAGCCCAGTATTGTCATTGATGCCGAGAATGTCACCCTTGGCTTCGGAACGGGCGAAGCACGGGTGGAGGTTTTGCGGAGCGTCAACCTGCAAGTTCATGCCGGCGAGCGACTGGCGATCCTTGGGCCATCCGGATCAGGAAAATCCTCGTTGATGGCAGTTCTGGCGGGGCTGGAGCAGGCGAACAGCGGCAGGGTGATGGTCGCTGGCGCGGATTTCTCGGCGCTCGATGAGGACGGGCTGGCGCGGGCACGACGCGGCCGCATCGGCATCGTGCTGCAGGCTTTTCACCTCATCCCGACGATGACGGCGCTCGAGAATGTCGCCGTTCCGCTCGAACTCGCCAATATCGGAGGGCATGCGGCGCGCGCCGCTGCCGAGCTCGAATCGGTCGGCCTCGGGCACCGCCTCACCCATTATCCGACCCAGCTTTCCGGCGGCGAACAGCAGCGGGTGGGCATCGCCCGCGCACTGGCAGCGCGCCCTGCGCTGATCTTTGCCGACGAGCCCACGGGTAACCTCGATGCGGCAACCGGGGAGGCGGTGGTCGAGATGCTGTTCGCGCGGCTCGCCGAGACCGGCGCCACACTGGTGCTGATCACCCATGATGCCGAGCTGGCGGCGCGTTGCGACCGCATCATCGAAATGCGCGACGGGCATATCGTGCGGGATACCAGCACCATGGCAGCACTTGCAGACGTGGCGGAATAGGGAGAGCGACGATGGAATTCCAGTATCACGACGGAGACACTGCGTGCGCCGGCTATCTGGCATTGCCGACGGGCGATGGCCCGCACCCGGTGGTGCTGATTGCCCATAATTGGGCAGGGCAGACCGCGCAGGACAATGCGGTGGCCGATCGGCTGGCTGAAGCCGGCTATGCAGGGCTGGCACTCGATGTCTATGGCGCCGGAAATCGCGGCGATCTGCACGGCGACAACAGCGCGCTGATGAACCCGTGGCTTGCCGACCGCGCCGGGCTGCGCCGCCGGCTGCTCGCTGCGGTCGAGGCCGCGGCGGCGCATGAGGCGCTCGACGCCGATCGCATCGCCATCATCGGATATTGCTTTGGCGGGTTGTGCGCGCTCGATGTGGCGCGCAGTGCCGATCCGCGGGTGAAGGCCGCCGTAAGCTTCCATGGCATCTACGCACCGCCGGGGCTGGGCGAGCAGTCGCCGATCAGCGCCAAGGTGCTGGTGCTGCATGGCTGGGACGACCCGATGGCGCCGCCCGAAGCCACCGTTGCGCTGGGGCATGAACTCAACGCCGCGGGTGCCGACTGGCAGATCCATGCCTATGGCCAGACGATGCACGCCTTCACCTTTGCCGGCGCCGCCAACCCAGCCGGGGGCATCCAGTACAATGCCGATGCCGATCGCCGCTCCTGGGCGAGCCTGATGGCCTTCCTGCCCGAGGTGCTCGGCGGTTGAGCCTGGCGCTCAGTCTCGCGCTGCGCGAGCTCCGCGGCGGTCTGCAGGGCCTGCGGCTGCTCGCCGTCTGCCTCATCCTCGGGGTGGCGGCCCTAGCCGGGGTGGGCAGCCTGTCTTCGGCGATCAGCGCCGGGCTCGCCGAGCGCGGCCAGCTGATACTGGGCGGCGACATCGAGGCGCGGCTTTCGGGCCGCTTTGCGACCGAGGACGAGGTGGCGCAGCTTGCGGCACTCGGCCCGGTCTCCGAAGTCGCCAAGCTGCGCGGCATGGCGAGCAACCCGGCCAATGAAGAGCGCACCTACGCCGAGATCAAGGCGATCGACGCCAATTGGCCGCTCTATGGCAGTTTCCGGATGGATGGAGGCGACCGGGTGGAGCCCGGCAGCGTGGCACTTTCCACCGCACTTGCCGACAAGCTCGCCCTGCGGACCGGCGATGCCGTGGTGATCGGCAGCCTTCCGCTCAAGGTGGGTGGCATCATCGTGGAGGAGCCCGACAAGGCGGGCGACGGCCTGGGCTTTGGCCCCAATCTGCTGATGGCGCGCGCCGACCTCGAAGCCACCGGGCTGCTCGGACCGGGCAGCCAGTACAGCAGTCGCTACCGCGTGCGCTTGCCGCCGGGGACCGATCTTGCGGCCACCACCAAAGGCCTTGAGGCGGCTGCGCCCGACGCCGGCTTCCAGTTTCGCGACGCCACCAATGGTGCGCCGAGCACCCAGCGTTTCGTCAACAATCTCGGCCAGTTTCTCACGCTGGTGGGGTTGACGGCGCTCGTCGTATCGGGCGTCGGCGTGGCGGGTGGTGTGAGCGCCTATCTCGGCGCCCGCACCCGCACCATCGCCACTTTGAAGACGCTGGGCGCCGACAGTGCGCTCGTTCGCGCCATCTACCTCTGGCAGATCGGGCTGGTCACGCTCGGCGCCATCGTCGTTGGCCTGGGCCTCGGGTCGCTGGCGCCATGGGCGGTCGCCAGTTTTGCCGCCGACAGCCTGCCGGTGCCGCCCAGCCTCACGCCGCAATGGGGGGCATTGGCGGCTTCGGCGGCCTATGGCCTTCTTATCGCACTCATGTTCGCACTATGGCCGCTCGCCGAGGCGGCGAAGATGCCAGCTGCCCGCCTCTACCGCAGCCTTACCGAGCGCAAGGCTCGGCCGGGTGGTGGAACGATTGCCGTCATTGTGCTGGCTGCAATTGCCATTGTGGCGATCACGTTGCTGCGCGCCGGGGATACGCCGTTCGTTTTTGCGTTTCTTGGCGCCGCGATCGGGCTGGTGCTGCTGCTCTGGGCGCTGGCTTCGGGGGTGCGGGCGGTGGCGGCGCGGGCGCCGCGGCCGCGCAACATGTTGTTGAGACTGGCTTTGGGCAATTTGCACCGCCCCGGCGCGCCGACGCGGCAGCTGGTGATGGCGCTAGGGCTGGGGCTGACGCTGTTCGCCACATTGGCCACGATCGAGAGCAATTTTTCCGGCCAGATCAACCGCACCATTCCCGACAAGGCGCCGAGCTTTTTCGTGATCGACGTCCCGCGCGAGGGCATCGAAGGGTTCCGCACGGCTATTGCAGGGGTCGCGCCGGGGGCGGAAATGACCGTTGTGCCATCACTGAGGGGGCCGGTGACGGCGGTGAACGGGGTGCCGGCGGGGGAGATTAAGGCCAATGACGAGGCCTGGATCCTTCGCGGCGACCGGGGCCTGAGCTATGCCGCCGAATTTCCGCAGGCCAACACGCTGGTGAGCGGCACATGGTGGCCGAAGGATTATGCCGGGCCGCCGCTCATCAGCCTCGATGATGATGCCGCCAAGGCGCTGGGGCTGAAGATCGGGGACAGCCTGACCGTGTCGGTGCTCGGCGTGGAGATCGAGGCGAAGATCGCCAGCACACGCAAGATCGACTGGCAGTCGCTCGGCTTCAATTTCGCGATCCTGTTCGCGCCCGGCGCGCTCGAAGCCGCACCGCATGGCTGGATGGCGACTGTCGCCGTCGAGCCCGCGCAGGAGCGTGGCGTTCAGCGCGTTGTCGGCCAGACCTTTCCCACGGCATCGATCATCCGCGTCAAGGACGTGATCGGCCAGGTGAGCGAACTGCTCGCCCAGCTTTCGGCGGCCATCCGGGCGGCGGCATCGGTGACGGTGGCGGCGGGGATTGCGGTTCTGATCGGCGCGCTTGCTTCGGGCGCGCGGGCACGCACCTATGATGCCGTGCTGCTCAAGCTGCTCGGCGCCACCCGCGGCCAGGTGGCGCTGGCGACGCTGGCGGAATATCTGCTGCTTGCCGGAATCGTCTCGGGGTTGGCGCTCGCGCTGGGCACCGGGGCAGGGTGGTTTGTCATTACCCAGGTGTTCTCGCTGGAGTGGGAGCCGATCTGGTGGCCGGTTGTCGCGACGGTGGGTTTGGGGGCGGTGGTGACGGTGTTGCTGGGGCTCGCGGGATCGTGGAGCGCGCTCTCGGCTCGGCCGAATGCGGTTTTGCGGGGACTGTGACGGCAGGGACCATTGAAAAACGGGCGCGCTTGCCCGATATTGCGGGAGATGACCGGCAGCTTCGCCGGGTTTTTGGAGGAAAGAATGGCCAATCCGCTGGATCCACGCATCGGCGCGGTTCGCTCCGCGGCTGACGCTAACGCCGGCTTCGACGCCGGGCTCCGGGCGCATATGCTCTCGGTGTACAATTACATGGCTTCGGGCGTGCTGCTCACCGGCATCGTCGCGCTGCTGATGGCGCAGGGCGGCGAGAACTCGCTTGCCGCGCAGATCTTCACGCAGCCGGGCTTCCTGAAGTATATCGTGATGTTTGCCCCTATCGGGCTCGTGTTGTGGCTCAGCTTCGGGATCAATCGTCTGTCCGAAGGTGCGGCGAAGAGCATCTTCTGGGTCTATGCCGCGCTGATGGGCGCATCGCTGTCGACGATCTTTCTCGTCTACACCGGTGGTTCGATCGCCACGACCTTCTTCGCGGCCTCGGCGGGTTTTGCTGGGTTGAGCCTCTACGGCTACACCACGAAGCGTGACCTGTCGGCGATGGGCAAGTTCCTGATGATGGGCCTGATCGGCATCGTCGTCGCGATGATCGGCAACTTCTTCCTGAAGTCGTCGGCACTCGACCTCGGCATCTCGATCATCGGTGTGTTCCTGTTCGCCGGACTGACCGTGTACGACACGCAGAAGATTAAGAACTTCTACTATGAAGTGCAGGGCAGCAGCTTTGCAGGCAAGGCCGTCATCATGGGCGCGCTGACGCTGTATCTCGACTTCATCAACCTCTTCCTGTTCCTGCTGCGCTTCATGGGCGACCGCCGCTGATCCGCCGGCACAGGTTCTGACTTCCGGGCCCGGCGGCACCACCGCCGGGCCTTTTCATGTCCGGCGCAGCGCGCCCAGTGCCTCCGCCGTATCGACATCCGCCAATATCGCGTCGCTGGGTGCAGGAACGAGAGTCACCGCCAGCCCGTCGAACAGGTGACGCGCGCCGGCATCGCCCTGCAAGGCCAGCAGCGCCGGCCAGTGGGCGCGCGGCCAGCGGACCGGATTGCCACGCTGGCCGGCCCAGACCGGCGCTGCCACGCCATCGGTCGCCGCCAAAGTCGCCAGCAATGCAGGCTCGATGCGCGGCATGTCCCCCAGCATCACCAGGGCGGCATCCCAGTCCTCGGGTGCCGCCCGCAGCCCGGCGCCGAGCGAATGCGCCAGCCCCAGCACATGATCCTCGGCGGTCACGAACGACATCGCCCGGTTCCCGAGCGCTTCGCGCACTGCCGCGGCTTGATGCCCGAGCACGACGAGCAGCGGCAGCCCGGCAGCGAGTGCGGCATCGGCAGCATGGGCAACCAGCGCCTTGCCCCGCCACGGCATGAGCAGCTTGTGGCCGCCGACCATCCGGGAGGAGCGTCCGGCGGCGAGCAGGACCGCGCCGCACCTCATCGTGGCACCGGTCGCTCGGCTTCGGGCAGCAGGCCGCCGGCGCCCATCGCCGCGATGTCGGCGGCTGTGACCGGCAGACCGGCAATGAGCCGCTCCAGTACGAGATCGAGCCCGTTGCGCCTGGGCGAGCGCGCGCAGCCGGGGAGGCCGATGACGGGGCGGCCATTCACTTCGCCCAGCACCAGCAGGTTGCCGGGATCGACCGGCATCCCCAGCCGTTCGACATGGCCACCGGCGCGCACCATGGCGGCGGGCACGACATCACCGCGATCCACGCTGGCAGACGCGCTCGCAACAAGCAGAAGCTCGGCGGTGCAACCGGCCATCACCGCGGCAAGGGCCGAAGTGTCGTGCGCCACCGCGGGCAGCGGCACCAGCCTGCACCCGAGCGCCTCGACCCGCGCGCGCGTGACCCGCAGCGTCTTCGCCATTGCCTTGTCGCTCACCCCCGGCAGCCGCGTGGCAACTAGCGCCACATCGCATGGGCGGAAGCCATGGACCTGCATCGGCGCCGATGCGGCGAGAGCGGCGTCGAGGGCAGGGCGGGCGACGGCATAGCGGATGACCTTCACCGTGGCGATGATCTCGCCGGCGCGCACCCGCGCCATCGGTGCCAGCGTGCCGAGGGTCAGCGCCTCGTCGATGGCGTTCACCGCCGTTACGCACCCCGGATCGACCGCGAGTACGCCGGCGGTGCGCGCTGCAAGGTTGGCACGGCCATGTGCCGCCGGCAGCACCTCGACATGCCCGCCGGCAAGCGCTGCTGCCAAGGCGGTGGCGGCGGCATCTTCGGCCACATCATCGGCATCGAGCCGCGCGACCATCAGTCGATCGAGCCCTGAGCGCGCGGCCTCGGCAAGATCATCGGCCGTCAGCCGCCGGCCCTTGCTCCAGCGCGCCGTGCCGACCATCTGGCCATGGGCGAGCAGTGCGCCCTCGGCCTCCGCCAGCGGCAATTCGGCGAAGATCAAGCGGGCGCCGTCGGGGCGAGCACGCCGTGCCAGGCAGCCGTCAGCTCGGCGGCAATGCTGAGCGCAATTTCGGCCGGGCCTTGCGCACCGATGGCAAGACCGGCCGGACCGCGAACCCGGTCGAGGGCCTCGCTGTCCAAGCCGAATGCTGCCAGCCGTTCACGGCGCAGGGCATGGTTCTTCCGGCTGCCCAGCGCTGCGATGTAAAAGGCATCCGAGCGAAGTGCCGCTGCCAGCCCGACATCGTCGAGCTTGGGGTCATGGGTGAGCGCCACCACGGCCGAGGCGGCATTGGGTGCCCACGCCGCCAGTGCCTCGTCGGGCCACCGCCGGTCGAGCAGCAGCCCGGCAAAACGATCATCCGCAGCGAACAATGTGCGCGGATCGATGACGGTGGTGCTGATCCCGAGCCCCTGTGCCAGCGGCACCAGCGCCTGTGCGATATGCACGGCGCCGATGATGGCGAGCCGGCGTGGCGGTGCCCAGGGGCGGATGAAATGGATGTCGTCGGCGTCGCCCATCCAGCTGGCGCCGCGGCCGAGATCGGTCACCACCGTCATGCTTCGGCCGGCGCGGGCAGCGGCTTCAAGGCCATCGATGATCGCGACTGGAAAGCCATCATCGGCGAGCCGCTGCACGAGCACGGTGATTCGACCGCCACAGGCAAGGCCGACTCGCCAGGCTGTTTCATCGGCAACGCCGTATTCGAGGCTGCGCACCCCGGTGGTTTCGGCGAGCAGCGCCTGGGCTTCGAAGATCACTTCGCCTTCGACACAGCCGCCGCTCACCGAGCCGGCGAACAGGCCATCGTCGCGGATGGCGAGGTGGCTTCCGGCGCGGCGCGGGGCCGACCCCCAGGCCGAGACCACGGTGGCGATCGCCACGCGGTGTCCCGCTTCGGCCCAGCCGCGCGCGGTGGCGAGGGTGGCGAGATCTTCGGTCAACTCCATTGCACGACCAGAAAGCCGAGCACGGCGACAATCAGCAGCCCGCCCCAGACCAGCGGCGAGATGCCCTTGCCCGGGGCGACGTCTGCGGTCGGCGCTGCCACTGCTTCGCCGATGGGCATCGGGGCCGGTTCTCCTGCCGGGGCCGAAGCCTCGGCCGTAGCCTGGGCCGAAGCTTGTGCCGAAGCTTGGGCTGGGGCCTGAACCGGGGCCTGAACCGGGGCCTGAACCGGAGCCTGAACAGGGGCCGCTTCCAGCTCGCCCTTCAATTTGTTGAAGAAGTTTTCGGCATAGGCCTTGGCGGTGCCCTCGATCAGGCGCCCGCCCAGTTGCGCCAGCTTGCCACCCACCGAGGAGCGCACGGCATAGGCAAGGGTGGTGTTCCCCTCGGGCGTGTCCGAAAGTGTGACATCGGCTTCGCCCTTGGCAAAGCCCGCCACGCCGCCCTTGCCTTCGCCGACCAGCCGATAGCTCTGCCCTTCCACGACATCGGTGAGGGTCACGAAGCCCGTGAAGGTGGCTCGCACCGGGCCGACCTTGGCGTTCATCTTGCCCTCCAGCCGCTCCCCTGCATCATGCGGCGTGCGCGTGAGGCTCTCCACGCCATCTATGCAGCGCGCCAGCACATCGGGATCATTGAGCGCGGCCCATACCGCAGCGCGCGGGGCAGCGATCGTCACGGCGCCATCGAGATTCATCGTACTTCTTTCCAGCCACTGCGGTGCCAGCTTTGTAGCGTTCGCCGACTGAAGTCACCAGCCACATGCTATGGCGGAACAATGCGCGTTTGCGTAGCGTTCATACTCATACTATGATTTTATTTAGGGGATGTTACCTAGGTTCAGGTAGTGTGTTTCGGGGGACGATGTGGAACAGCTTTTGAACGAGGTGGCTGCTGACGAGACGGTGGTTCGCGGCGCGGTGAAATGGTTCGATCCGGTTCGCGGTTACGGCTTTCTGGTGCCGGAAATTCCCACGGCCGAGGGCGATGTGCTGGTGCACTTCACGGTGGTGCGCGAGATGGGTCGTCGTACGCTTCCCGAGGGGGCAACGCTCACCTGCATTGTCGTCGCACGCGACCGTGGGCGCCAGGCGCGCAAGATTGTCGACCTGGACCTGACCACGGCCATCGGCCCCGATCCGGAAACGGCTGCGGTGCGCGCGGCGGACCGTGTCAATCCGCAGGGTCTTCTCGACACCGCGGGCAATTTCGAGCCGGTCGTGGTGAAGTGGTTCAACCGGTTGAAAGGCTATGGTTTTGTCGTTCGGCCGGGCACCGAGGAGGATATCTTCGTGCATATGGAGACGGTGCGCCGGGCGGGGTTGCCGGAGCTCGAGCCGGGGCAGCCCTTGCAAGCGCGCATCGCTTCGGGCCACAAGGGCCCGCTGGCAGTGTCGCTTGCTGCCGATGGGGTCGTGCCCGAACAGGATTGATGAACCTATGCGTATGGTTGCGTTTGCCGCAGCGCTTCTGATCGCTGCCCCCGCCTGGGCCGCGTGCCCCAACATCGGCCTCTCGCGTCAGTCGGTGAGTTTCACGACCGCCAAGGGCACGCACAGCTACACGGTCGACCTGGCGGCGACATCCGACCAGCAGGCGTGCGGCCTGATGTACCGCGAGGCGATGCCGCGCGATTCCGGCATGATCTTCCCGTTCAAACCGGCACGGACCACCGCCTTCTGGATGCGCAACACGCCGCTCCCGCTCGATCTGATTTTTGTCGGGCCGGATGACCGGGTGGTGAGCATCGGCCAGGGCAAGCCCTATTCCGATGCGCTCATCCCCTCGGGCGGGCTGACCGCCGCCGTGATCGAACTGAACGCCGGCGAAGCTGCGCGGATCGGCCTCAAGCCGGGGGACAAGGTGAAGCGCCCGCGTTGAGCTGCGGCAGCCGGGGCTTGCCTTTGCGCCCCACATGCGGTTTGAGAACGACATGGGATTTCTTGGCAGCATCTTCACCTGGTGGAACGGCCCCGGGCTCGGCACGCGAATCTGGTCCAGCCGCAATGGCACCGAAGTGGGCCGGGACGGCGAGGGCAATGTGTATTTCCGGTCGGGCAAGGCCGGCGATCCGGGCGAACGCCGCTGGGTGATGTACAATGGCGTGCCCGAGGCGACGCGCATTCCGCCGGAATGGCATTTGTGGATGCACAAGACGGTGGCGCTGCCGCCGAGCGAAGCCCCGCTCACGCCGCGGGTGTGGGAGCGGGAATGGGCGCCGAATGCCACCGGTACGCTCGCAGCCTATCGCCCTTCGGGGGCGCTCGAATCGGGTGGCAAGCGGGCGGCGGCAACGGGCGACTACAGCGCCTGGTCCCCGGACCAGAACTGATGCGCGCCTTGCTCAAGGAAAATGTGATCGAGGCGCTGCTCGGTGCGCTGGTGCTGATCGTGGCGGCGCTGTTCATCAACTTTGCGTGGGAGCGGACGCAGGCCGGGCGCGGTGGCGGTGGCTACACGCTCTTGGCGCGCTTTCCGAGCGTGGCGGGCATCTCGCCGGGCACCGATGTGCGGCTCGCGGGCATCAAGGTGGGGCAGGTGGTGGCGCAGCGGCTCGATCCGGCAAGCTACCAGGCCGTGCTCGAGATCGGCATCCAGCCTGGGCTCAACCTGCCGATCGATTCGAGTGCGGCGATCACCAGTGAGGGGTTGCTCGGCGGCAATTTCATTGCGCTCAGCCCCGGGGCGGAGGAGACGATGCTCAAGCCGGGCGAGGAGATCATCGAGACGTCGGGAGCGGCCGATCTCATGGCGCTGATCGGCAGTGTCGTGAACCGCAGTGGCGGTGACGAGCCGAAGCCGGCCGATGCGCCCGAGCAATAAGCGGCTCGCGCTCGCTGGGCTTGCGTTGATGCTTGCGGCGCCGGCCGTGGCGCAGGCGCAGGCGCCGGCGCGGGCGCGCAATGCGTTGCCCGAAGGCGTGACCCCCAATGCCGAGCGCGATGTGGAAGTGGCGGCGATCGACAAGCGGTCGGGCGAAATGCGGGTGTTCAGGGGCAAGCCCGGACAGCGGTTCAGCTTCGGCACGCTGACGGTTGCGGTGCGGACGTGCGAGACGACGCCGCCATGGGAGCCCAAGCTGACCGGCGGATTTCTCCAGATCGATGAACGCCGGCGCAACGGGGTTGCGCGCATCTATTCGGGTTGGATGTTCGCCGAGAGCCCTTCGCTCAATCCGCTCGAGCATCCGCGTTATGATATCTGGATCAGGGCCTGTGCGATGAAATGGCCCGACAAGGGGCCCGATACCGTTGTCGTCGGAGCGAGCACCCCGGCTGCCCCGTCGAGCGCGCCGAAATCGGCCGAGACCGGGAGTGCAGCGCCCAGCGCCGAGCGATAGACTTTGCGGTCCACCTCGGTGGTGCCGAAGCGCGCGAGATGCTCGGTCAGGAACTGCGTGTCGAGCAGCGTGAAGCCGCCGGCGCGGAGCCGCACCACCAGCGCTGCCAGTGCTGCCTTCGATCCATCGGTGACGCGCGTGAACATCGATTCGCCGAAAAAGGCACCGCCGAGGCGCACACCGTAAAGGCCGCCGGCGAGCGTGCCATCGGCGGTCCAGGCCTCGATGCTATGGGCATGGCCGCGCTCGTGGAGCGCCAGATAGGCTTCGGCGATCAAGGGGTTGATCCAGGTCTGCAGCCGGTCCGGTTGCTCGGCGGCACATTCCGCGAGCACGCGCGCGAAGGCGCGGTCTCGGGTGAAGTGGAAGCGGTTCTGCCGCAGCGCCTTCAAGAGGCTGCGGGGGGCGTGGAATCGATCGAGGGGGAGCACGCCGCGGCGCCGCGGCTCGACCCAGAAGACATCGGGGCTGTCGGCTGCCTCCGCCATCGGAAAGATGCCGCTGGCATAGGCCGTGAGCAAAACATCCGGATCGAGCCGCTGGCTGATGAGGCGGGATGACATCGGGCGATCGTGGCACCAGGCGCGCGAAAAGAGAAGGCTGGCCTGCTATTGTTCGGCGCGTGAAGCCAGCCAGCGTTCGAGCCACTTGATCGAATAATCACCGTCGATGAAGTCCTGATCCTCGATCAGCGCCTGGTGGAGCGGAATCGTCGTCTTGGGTCCGTGAATGACGAATTCCTCGAGCGCGCGGCGCAAGCGCATCAGCGCGTCATTGCGGTTGGCGCCATAGACGATGAGCTTGGCAATGAGCGAATCATAATAGGGCGGGATGCGATAGCCGTCGTAAAGTGCTGAATCCACCCGCACATGCAGCCCGCCCGGCTGATGGAAATCGGTGACGCGGCCGGGCGAGGGCGCGAAGGTGGCGGGGTCCTCGGCGTTGATCCGGCATTCGATGGCATGGCCTTCGAAGCGGATGGTCTCCTGCGTGACCGACAGCGGCAGGCCGGCGGCGATGCGGATCTGCTCGCGGACGAGATCGATCCCGGTGATCGCCTCGGTGACGGGATGCTCGACCTGGAGCCGGGTGTTCATCTCGATGAAGAAGAACTCGCCATTCTCGTAGAGGAACTCGATGGTGCCGGCGCCGCGATACTTGAGCTTCGAAATGGCCTGCCGCACGACTTCGCCCATGCGGGCGCGTTCGCTGGCGTTGAGGGCGGGCGAAGGGGCTTCCTCGAGCACTTTCTGGTGGCGGCGCTGCAGCGAGCAATCGCGTTCGCCGAGGTGGACGGCGCCGCCCTGGCCGTCACCGAAGATCTGGAATTCGATGTGGCGCGGTTCGGACAGGTATTTTTCGAGATAGACGGTATCATCGCCAAAGGCGGCCTTGGCTTCCTGCTTGGCCTGCGCCACCAGCCCTGCCAGCGAGGCGGCGTCGGGGATGACCTTCATGCCGCGCCCGCCGCCGCCCGAAGCGGCCTTGACGAGCACGGGGTAGCCGATGCGCTCTGCCACTTCGAGCGCCTCTTCGGTCGAGGTCAGTGGCCCGTCCGAGCCCGGCACCAGCGGCAATCCGAGGGCGGCGGCGGTGCGCTTGGCCTCGACCTTGTCCCCCATCTTGCGGATATGCTCGGGGTCGGGCCCGATCCATACGATGTTGTGCTCCTCCACGATCTCCGCAAAGCGAGCATTTTCAGAGAGAAAGCCATAGCCGGGGTGGATGGCATCGGCCTGGGCGATCTCCGCGGCTGAGATGATCGCGGGGATGTTGAGATAGCTGTCGGTGGCCGACGGAGGCCCGATGCAGATCGCTTCGTCGGCAAGGCGCACATGCATGGCGTCGGCATCGGCGGTCGAGTGCACCGCCACGGTGCTGATGCCCATCTCCCGGCAGGCGCGGTGCACACGCAGGGCGATCTCGCCCCGGTTGGCGATCAGGACCTTCTTGAACATCGGCATGGTTATTCGATCACCACCAGCGGCTCATCATATTCGACCGGCTGTTCCGAACGGATGAGGATGCGTTTGACGGTGCCGGCCCTGGGGGCGGTGATGGGGTTCATGACCTTCATCGCCTCGACGATGAGCAGGGTGGCGCCGGCGGCAACGGTTGCTCCTTCGGTGATGAAGGGCGGGGCACCGGGCTCCGACGTCAGATAGGCGGTGCCGACGATCGGGGACTTCACAAGGCCCGGATGGCTCTTCCAATCATCGGCTGCAGGGGCAGCCGGGGGCGCTGCGGGGGCAGAAAGGGGTGCTGCGGGGGCAGAAACGGGTGCCGAAAAGGTCATCGGGGCGGCGGTGATGTTGCGCGCCACACGAATCGAGCGCTCGCCGTCCTTGACTTCGATTTCGGTCAGGTTGCCGGCATCAAGAAGTTCCGCCAGTTCGCGGACCAATGCGCTGTCGACCTGCATGGTGCCCTCGCTGTTCGAGCCTTGCGGCATGAATTCACCCCGTTGCTGCGCCGGTTGTACGCCGGCCAAGGCTTTTGCTATTGCCGCAATGCTGCGGCCGCGTCCAGCGCCAGCGTGTAGGATCCAGCGCCGAACCCGGCGATGGTGCCCCGAGCGACCAGGGAAACGAAACTGTGGTGGCGAAAGGCCTCGCGCGCATGCGGATTGGAGAGGTGGACTTCGATGACGGGCACGCTGATTGCCTTGATGGCATCGTGGATGGCGACCGATGTGTGGGTGAGGGCGCCGGCGTTGAGGATGACCGCCAGCGCGCCGAGCGAGCCGGCTTCCTGCAGCCAGTCGACAAGATGGCCTTCATGGTTGGACTGGCGGATGTCGAGCGTGAGGCCAAGTGCCTGTGCCTGGTCTTCGAGGCGGCCGGCGATGGTGTCGAGCGTGTCGTTCCCATAGATCTCCGGCTCGCGGCTGCCGAGCAGGTTGAGGTTGGGACCATTGAGGACAAGGACGAGGCTCATGTCGCAGCGTTAGCGTTGCACCTTGCTCGCTGCAATGCCCCGGGGCATTGGAAGCGCATGAGCAACCATGCGATCACCCTCAACGGCGAGCCCCGCCGAATCACCCCCGGCCAGAGTGTTGCGGCACTGCTGACGGAACTGGAGCTGGAAGCCGCCCACGTCGCGGTCGAGCGAAACCTCGAGATCGTGCGGCGATCGGCATTTGCCGAGACCCAGCTTGCCGAGGGCGACCGGCTGGAGATCGTGCATTTTGTCGGCGGCGGGATGGAAGACGACGGCTGGGAAGTCGCCGGCCGCCGCTTCACCTCGCGGCTGATTGTCGGCACCGGCAAGTACAAGGATTTCGCGCAGAACGCCGCGGCGCTTGAAGCTTCGGGCGCCGAGATCGTCACGGTGGCAGTGCGGCGGGTCAACGTCACCGACCGTGGCGCGCCGATGCTCACCGACTTCATCGATCCCAGGCGCTTCACCTATCTGCCCAACACTGCCGGCTGCTTCACCGGCGACGAGGCGGTGCGGACGTTGCGGCTGGCGCGTGAGGCCGGTGGCTGGAACCTGGTCAAGCTCGAGGTGCTCGGCGAAGCGCGCACGCTTTATCCCGACATGGCGGAAACGCTGCGCGCCACCGAGATCCTGGTGAAGGACGGCTTCGACGTGATGGTCTATTGCGCCGATGATCCCATTGCGGCGAAGAAGCTGGAGGAGCTCGGCGCGTGTGCAATCATGCCGCTGGGCTCGCTCATCGGTTCGGGGCTCGGCGTGCAGAACCCCGTCACGCTGCGGATGATCATCGAAGGGGCGAAGGTGCCGGTGCTGGTCGATGCCGGGGTCGGCACCGCGTCCGACGCCGCGGTGGCGATGGAGCTCGGCTGTGCCGGCGTGCTAATGAACACCGCGATCGCCGAGGCGCGCGATCCGGTGCTGATGGCGCGGGCGATGAAGCTGGCAATCGAATCAGGCCGCCTGGCCTATCGCGCTGGCCGTATGCAGCGCCGCCGCTATGCCGATCCGTCCTCGCCGCTCGCCGGGCTGATCTAGGGCGCCGGACGGCGCAACGGCTCAGCCGGCCGCCAGTTTCGCGATGGCGGCCTGCAATCCGGCTTCATTGTAGGGCTTTTCCAGCGCGGTGAACGATGCCGGCCATGATGACGTGTCGAGGACGTGGCCGGTTGCAACGACAACCCGCAGTTTCGGGTTTCGCGACGCCGCCTCGATCGCGAAATCGAAGCCCGAGCCGTCAGGCAAGGAAACATCCGTCACCAGCATGTCGAATTCGGCACTCTCGAACTGCGTCCTTGCTTCCGCGACGTCGCCGGCTTCGGTAACCTGGTGCCCCATTTCGATCATCATGTCGGCAAGGAGCATGCGGATCAGCGCTTCATCCTCGACCGCCAGGACCCGCAGGCTCGTTTTCGGCACGTCCGTCTGCGGCGGTTTCGGTGCATCCCTGGCGAGAGCGCGGTTTTCGAGCACGTGCCGGACCTTGCGCGCCAGACTGTTGCGGCCATAGGGTTTGCTCAGCAGTTCGACGCCATCGTCGAGCCGCCCGGCGTGGACAATGGCATTCTGGGTATAGCCGGAGGAGAAGAGCACGACGGCGCCGGGGTGGGCTGCGAGCGTGAGGCGGGCGAGGTCGGTGCTCCGCAGGTTTCCGGGCATCACGACATCGGTGAAGAGCAGGTCGATGGCCACGCCGCTTTCCACGATCGCCAGCGCGTTGTCGGCATTGGTGGCCTTGAGCACCCGGTAACCGAGATCGGTCAGCAGTTCCACGGCGACGGCGCGCACGGAATCATCATCCTCGACCACAAGAATGGTCTCGGTGCCACCTTGCTCTGCAAGCGGAAGCGGTTCGGCCGGGGCGTCTTCCACGAGGCGCGTGCGCGGCAGGTAGATCCGCACGGTCGTGCCGACGCCGACCTCGCTGTACAGCTTGAGATGGCCGCCCGACTGTTTGGCGAAGCCATAGACCATGCTGAGACCGAGCCCGGTGCCCTCCCCTTCGGGCTTGGTGCTGAAGAACGGCTCGAACACCTGGGCGAGTGTATCTGATGTCATGCCGCATCCGGTGTCGGTGACCGCCAGCATCACATATTGCCCCGGCGCGACGTCGGTGTGTTGCGACGCATAGTGATCGTCGAGCACCGCGTTGCTCACCTCGAGGGTCAGCTTGCCGCGGTTTTCCATCGCGTCGCGGGCGTTGATCGCCAGGTTGAGGATCGCATTTTCCATCTGGGCGCGGTCGACGTTGCAGTTCCACAATCCGCCGCTGGCGATGATCTCGATGTCCACGGTCTCGCCGAGCGTCCGGCGCAGCATGTCGTCGAGGCCCTGGAGCAGGCGGCCCAGATGCAGCGGCGAGGGATCGAGAGGCTGGCGTCGCGCGAAGGACAGCAGGTGCGACGTGAGCTTTGCGCCGCGCGTCACGCCGGCCATCGCATGCTGGATCCGGCGCTCGGCCACCTCGTTGCCAGCGACATTGCGCGACAACAGATTCAGATTGCCTTTGATGACTTGAAGGATGTTGTTGAAATCATGGGCGACCCCGCCAGTCAAATTGCCGATCGCCTCCATCTTCTGTGCCTGGAACAACTGTGCTTCGGCGTGCTTCAGTTGCGCGACGGCCATTTCGACTTCGCGCTTGAGCGTGTCGTTGTAGTTGCGCATGGTTTCACGCGAACGGATCTCCTCCGCGATCAGCCTGGCTTCGATGACGGTGCCGATCGGCTTGCCGGTCTCGTCGCGCATCGGCGAGGCCGTGAAGCCCACCGGATAGAAGCTGCCGTCCCGGTGCACGAACACCTCTTCGCCGCTCTGCTGGTTGTTTTCGGGAAGGGCACGGTCGATGGCGCAGTCGGCAAGCGGGAAGGGGCGGCCATCGGGATGGGTGTGGTGGATGATGTCATGGAGCACCCGGCCCTGGGTTTCGGAAAAGCTGAAGCCGGTCATCGCTTCGGCTGCGGCGTTCATGAAGATGCACCGCTGGTGGTCGTCCATCATGAACAGCGCCATGCGGGTGTTGTTGACGATGGCATCGAGCCGGTCGGTGGTCCGGCGAAGCTGCTGCTCGGCGCGCCTGGTCGCGGTCACATCCTCGATCGCGGCGAAGAATACGGCATCTTCATCGGACCGCAGCAACTGCAGCCGGACCTTGACGTCGTAGTGCGAGCCATCCTTTCGCGCGTGCACGGTCTCGAATGTCAGTATTGGCAATTCGCCGCCGACAAGCGGCACGATCATTTCCCGAAACTGCTGCTCGGATATCAGGGGCTTGATCTGCCACGGAGTGATGAGCGCCATTTCGGCGGCCTCATAGCCGAGATTCATGCGTGCCTGCCGGTTGACGAGGATGAACCGGAAGGTGCTTGTGTCGAAGACATAGGACTCGCCAAGCCCATCCTCGACGATCCGCGCCCACCAATTGCCAGCAAGCATGTACAACCCCTGTTCAGGTCGGTTCGAAGGTCAAATCGACGACGCGCATGAATAACATTTTGTTGTCAAACTGCTATCCGGAACATGGCATGGTGCCGCACGAAATCGGCGTTGTTCGTGGCTGTGTGCTGCATTGACAACAGGCAAGGCGCGCCGCCGGCGACTTGCCGCGGCGGCCTGTGGGGTACCGCGCCGGCGCCGCTCAAACGGGATTGCTGGCTGGCTCGGCTGCCTTGCGTGCAAAGAATATGCTGATGCGCGTGCCGTTGTTCGGGGACGACTGCACGTCCACCACTGCCCTGGCATTCTGTTTCAAGGACTGGACGATGACCGAGCCGAGCTTGCCGGACGTCGGCCAGGTGACGCCCTCGGCGAACCCCACGCCGTCGTCGGCGACGACAATCCGGCAGCCGGTCTCGTCGACCAGGCTCGACATCGTGATCGTCCCGCGGTCACGCCCGACGAAGCCATGTTTGAGCGCGTTGGTCATCAACTCGTTGACGACAAGCCCGGTGGGCATGGCGACATTGATGGAGACGGGCCATGCATCGACGCGCAGCTCCAGCCGGATGCCCTGGATTGCATGCGCTTCCATGACCGACGAGGCGATCTTGCTGAGATAGACACCAAGGTCGATCCCGTCGGTCATGGTTTCGCCTGCCAGCAGGTCGTAGAGCAGCGCCAGCGAGTTGATGCGACCGGCGAGCCGAGTGAAGCGTTCCCCGGTCTCCCCCTCGGGCAGGTTGCGCGCTTCCATGCGGATCAGCGCGGTGATCATCTGGAGATTGTTCTTCACGCGATGCTGCAGCTCGCGCAGCAGCACGTCCTTGTCGCGCAGCAGCTGCTCGTCCTGCTCGCCCGCGGCGCGGATGCGCTGGCCGGTTGTGGCGAGGGCGACCAGCCGGAAGAGCGGGGTGCCATGGTCGTTCTCTATGATGTTCGACCACGCATCGACATCGCAGATCGTCTCGCCATTCGCGATTTTGAATGTGCCGATATACTCGTCTTCACTCATCACCGCTTCGCTCAGTGATGCCTTTTCGCCGGGCGCCAGGGCTTCGCCTGACAGGACGGTCCAGTCATGTCCCTGGATGTCGGCGGCTGTTCGACCGGTGAGGCGTTCGAACTCGAGGTTGCAGTAGGTGATGGCTTCGGCGCGCTGGATCTCCGAGACCGCGATGGCCACCGGCACATGATCCAGAAACTGCTTGAACTGTTCGCTTTCGAGCGCGTCGGCCAGTCCGGGCGTGGCGAGCAACTGCTCCACGTTGGTCTGATCATGCGCATCTTTCATGTCGATTCCTCACGCCCCGACCCGACAGGCCAATAGCTTCAACTATTGTTGCCGCTCGCCGGGCTGATGTTCTTGGCCGAGAATTGGCGCCACCTCAAGCATGTCGCGGCGGCGATATGCCGGAAGATTTGCGCAGGGAGAGAAGCGTTGCCTTTCGGCAACTTGTACCGCCTGCAGTCTAGGTCCGATGTGCGAGCTTGCAGCCAGGAACAGTTTGGGTAGCATGGCCGCTGGCCAGCCGAACAGGCCAAGGTTGCATCATTCATGTTGGGAGCATATCCGATGAGCGATACAAACAGCAGCCCGAAAACAGGCAGCAGCCCGAAAAAGGCGTGGCGGAGCCCGCAGATCATCGATGCGGGATCAATCGACGAGCAGACGACTGCCGGCGTGGGCAATGTGGGCGACAAGGCCGATGGCGACAAGTGGAAAGCCCTGACGATCGACGCGCCTGCAGGCGGAAAGGTCATCCTGCCGCCTGGCGACTAAGTTGTTGTGGTGGGGCCGCATTATACTGCCAGCAACCGGATCCGTTACCGTTGCATCGACGGAGGCGGCGTCGTGCTTGACCTGGGTTCGCAGCGTTATTCGGTGCTCGATGAACTTGCGACGTCGTTGTGGTCGGTACTGACGCGCGACGGGAACGATGAGGGCGATCTTGCGCAGCTGGCTGCAGACTATGGTGTCAGCCGCGCCGAGATAAACCGGTCGCTCGAGGCGTTTGCGGCCGAGCAGGTAAAGGCTGGATGGCTGTGCACGCCCGGTGCGTCCAACCCGCCTCCGGCGCCCGTGGCAGATGCTGGCATTGCGCTTCGCACGGGAAGTGTTGCGGCGCTCGGCGCCATTGTGGCGACCGCGCTTTCGTTGCGCGTCCGCGGCTTCGGGCCCACCTACCGGGCGCTGGCTGAACGGCGATGGCCGGCTGCTGTCGAGCGGGGCGGAGTGGTCGCGGTGGTCGGTCGTCCGTTCCTGGCTGCCGAGAATGTGATCCTGTTTCGTCGCGGGGCCAATGATTGCCTGGTTCGGTCGCTGTCGCTGTATCGCTACCTGCGGGCCAGCGGCGTTGCCGCGACGCATGTGATCGGTGTCCGCCGGATACCCTTTGCTGCCCATGCATGGGTGGAGGTGGATGGGCAGGGCGTGCTGGCGCCGGCGCCGCAGGGTTTCGCGCGGCTGGCGACAATGATGTGAAGATGCAGCAGCGTCCGGCCACGACGCACTTCAGCGGAGAGGTCGATCTTGCCGCTGCGGACCGCGTGCACGGTCTCGTCATCCACCACCGCGGCTATTTCAGCAATCTTGCCGAGCTGGCCGCCGGAAGCAGCATCGACGGGGTGTCGACGAGCGCGTTGATTGCCGCGGCCTATCGGCGGTGGGGACGCGGGCTGGCGGCGCGGCTCGACGGCCAATATGCGCTTGTCGTGCACGACCTGGAGTCAGCTGAGGTGCTGCTGACGCATGACGCGCTCGGGATTGTGCCGCTCTACTGGCAAATGCGTGGCGGGCGGCTGAAGTTTGCGACGCGTCTCAGCGGGATCGTTGACGCTGATGAGCGCGAAGACATCTGCCTGTCCGAGGTCAGGCGCTATATCGAGGAGGGCACCGGGACCACGGCGCGAACGGTGTATCGTTCGATCCGGCGGCTGACGCCGGGGAGCAGCGTGTGGATCGCCGGCGGGGCCAGTACCGTGTTCACGAGCTGGGACCCTCGGGATGTTGCGCCGATCGCGTTGGCGACGTCCGGCGATTACATCGCGCACTTCAAGGAGCTTGTCGCGGCGGCGACCCGCGATGCGCTTGCCGGAAGCGCCTCGCCATGGATCGCCCTGTCGGGCGGGCTCGATTCGAACACGCTGCTTCCGCCGGCGCTGCAGCATGCGCCGTCGCTCACGGCTTATTCGATCATTTCCCCGCAATGGCGCGAGGCGGACGAGTCGCCGTGGATCGAGCGTGTTGTCGGGAGGACCGGCATTCCCTGGCATGCGATCAATGCCGAGGACGTGCTGCCCTTCGGCGACTTTCCCGACGCGTTTTGCGGCGGGCCCGATACCGCCGTGATCCACCGCCGCTTCGACCGTGTGCTCACCGGTCTGATCGGCGGATCGGTGCTGTTGACTGGCGATGGTGGGGACAGCTTCATGGGCGCGCAGCTCGCGCCCGTGCCGATGCACCTCGCCGATCCGCTGTTTTGCGGGCGATTGCGCGAGACGCTGAGCGACGTGGCGCGGTGGCGGCGGGGTGCTCTCCCGCACCGGTCGGCGGCATATTGGGCGGTGCATGGGCTTGTGCTGCCTTCGGTCCGGCATCTGGCGCGCCGCCCTGTCCGCGCGCCGCATTACCATCTTCGGCTGGACTGGCTGAACCCGGCCACGCCCGGCGACGGCGCTGCACCCGGCCCGGGGCTGCCGCGTTGCGCCACGCCGGGGCAGCAGGCGATCCTCGACGATCTCTGGCGCTGTGCGGAGGACTCGCAGCCCTATGACAAGGGGTATGAATCGCGTCATCCGCTCTTCACGCGCGCGCTCTTCGAGTTTCTATGGGCGATACCCTGGTCCCAGAAGCTGATCCCGTCGTGCGACCGCTACCTGCAGCGGCGCGCGCTCAAGGGGCTGGTCGATGACGAAATGCGGACGCGCATCAGCTTCGGGATGGGATCGCGCACCTTTGTGGAGGGGTTGCGCCGCTCGCCACAATGGCTCGACTATCTCGGCGAAGCGCCCAGGGCCGCGGAACTCGGCCTGATCGATGCCGACAAATGGCGGCACGCGCTGCGCCAGGCGTGCGTCGGACAGACGCGGGCGGAGCCGCTGCTGGTGCGCACGATTGCTGTCGAGGTGTGGTTGCGCCAGCTTGCCGAGCTTCGGCCCATGCAGCGGGCTGCGCCATTGCCGGCCACGGCCTTGTCGGGACAGCGGGCTTGATTCCGGCGGCGCGCCCCGATTTCACCGCGGTGCTGCGCGCGGCGAACCTGGCCTTTCCCGAGCGCAGCGACAGCCTTCAGCGCCTGATGCGCTATTTGCTGAAGACCGACCGGTTGGAGGAGCTTGCGTGCCGCGCCGGGGATGCGAGCGCGATGGGCGCCGCCCCCGAGCTTGCAGCGCTGGTAGGCGAGGCGGCGCTTGCCATGGGCGATCCGGCGCTGGCAGACACCGCGCTTGCCCATGCCGTGGCAGCGGGCCAGGACGCCAGCCTGGGGCTCCGGGCGAAAGCCTTGTTCGAACTCGGGCAGCGCGATGCGGCGCGCGATGCTGCCACGCTGGCGCTCGAAAACCAGCCCGACGATGATGCCGCCGCGCTGGTGATGTTCGGGCTGATGCTGTCCGACGGGCGACGGTCGGACTTGTGGGCCTTGTGCAACGATCTCCGCGCGCGGGGCCGCTGGACGGCCCGGATGGTCTCGGCGCTGGCCTTCGCTGCGACGACGCCGGCGCAGGCCGAGCGCGTGCGGGCGATGACCGATGGCGGGCGCTGGATTGCGCGCAGCACGCCTGCCGGGATCGATGCTGCGGACATCAAGGCGCAGCTCGATGCGGTCGAGGACTGGCGGCCTCTGCCGCGGACCAAGGCGACGAAGGGGAGCGGCCGCCGCCTCGAAGCGCTGCACATGCTGGCATCGGCACCGGCGCTGGATTTGCTGTTCGCAGCGGTCGAGGATGCCGTGGCGGACTATGTCCGGACGCCGATGGCAGCGTTGGACGGCGACCATCCGCTGGTGGCGCTGAAGCCGGACACGATCGCCATCAGGAGCTGGGCGCTGGGTGTCCGGGGTGATGGCCATGAAGACTGGCACCTGCATCCGGACGGCTGGCTGAGCGGCGTCTATTATGTCGATGTGCCACAGCTGTCAGCGAGCCCGGCGCCCAATGCCGGGCAGATCGAGTTCGGTCCGCTCCCGCTGGCACAGCCGGCACCCGATCTTGTCTGGCCGCCGATGCGGTTGACCCCGCGGACCGGCGATCTTCTGCTCTTCCCGTCCTATCTGGCGCACCGGACCTGGCCGACCGGCCTGTCGGCCGAGCGGCTGTGCATTTCCTTCGATATCCTGCGGCATGGCTGCGATGTGTCCGAGGTGGGCGTGAAGCCGCGTGCCCTGACGCCGAGGCGTTCGTGCCGGGACCGCTACGCTCGCAACCCGGCGGCGGTCATCGCACCCGGAGGGCCGGGGATGCATGTGGTGATGAATGTCGAGAGCGGCCGCTATCTGGTGGTGGACGATACGGCAGAGCTGGCCTGGTGCCTGCTGGAGACACCCCGCACGACCGACGAGATCGCACATGTGATGGCAAGTCGTTTCGACGGCGCGCTCGAAGAGATCCGCGCGGACATGGCAGCGCTTCTCGAGGCGTTGTTTCGCGAGGACCTGATTTCGAGCGTGCAGGCCTGACGCGGTTCACCCCTGCCGATTGCGGGACAACGGTGGTTGCGCGGAGCATGGGGGAACCGCGGGGCGTTGACATTGTGACCGCCGGCCCGCCAACAAGATGGCAGGGGAACGGCAGGATCGGAGAGCGATGCGCAGCACGATCAGGGAGGTTTCGGCTGCCGCAGGCGTTTCGGTGACGACGGTATCGCGGGTGCTCAACAACGAGCCCTATGTGAAGCCGGCGACGCGGCGCCGTGTCGAGGAGGCCATTGCCCGGCTGGATTTCCGGCCGAGCGTTGCCGCGCGCGCATTGGCCGGGCAGCGATCCTTCCAGATCGCGCTGCTGTACGACAATCCCAGTCCCTATTACATCTACAGCATCCAGACCGGCGCCCGAGCGCACTGCATCGAACGCGGCTTTCGCGTGGTCTTTCAGGAATGCGACGTGACCTCGGCGGACCTGGCGCGCGACATTGCCGGGCTGCTTGCCGAGACCCATCTCGACGGTGTCATCCTGTCCCCGCCGGTATCCGATTCGGCCGAGGTGATTGCGGCGCTGCAACGCAGCAACCTGCCGTTTGTCCGGATCGCGCCGGGCGGGTCGCTCGATATCTCGCCGCGCGTGTTCATCGATGATGAAGCGGCGGCGGAGAGGATTACCGACCATCTGGTCGGGCTTGGCCATCGCCGCATCGGCTTCATCATCGGCCATCCCGACCATGTCGCCAGCAACCAGCGGCTGACGGGGTTTCGGCGGGCGCTGGCCCGACACGGCATCGCGGAGGAGGCCGAACTGATCCAGCAGGGGCTGTTCGATTTCACGTCGGGGCATGCCGCCGGGCGGCGCATGCTGACGATGGCGCGGCGCCCGTCGGCGATCTTTGCCAGCAACGACGACATGGGCGCTGGCGTGCTGACCGCCGCGCATGAACTCGGGCTGGCAGTGCCGGGCGACATCGCCATCGCCGGGTTCGACGATACCGACCTTGCCCGGCTGGTATGGCCGCCGCTGACAACGATCAGGCAGCCCACGCGCGAGCTCGCCCATGCCGCTGCCAAGATGCTCATCGATGCCACCGATACTGGTGGGCAGCAGCTCGATTTCGAGCTGGTGATACGCGGATCGACAGTCGCGCAACAGCGCCTAAAATCTTGAAAACACACATGTAACAGAAACTTCTTGACAGATAAGCGCTGTCCATCCACTTTTCTGGTAACGTTTCCATAAAGAGGAACGTGAGGGGAGTGATCGTGGGACGGCAAGGTGCTTCATGGCTGATCGCGCGCCCGCTGGCGGCCGCAGCGCTCGCGCTTTCCGTCGGCGCGTGCGCGGTTTCCGCCCACGCGGCGGGGGCAGCGCCCTTGTCTGCCGTCGCGGATCCCGCGACCTGGCCGGCGCTGCAGCCGCCGCTTGCGGTCGATCCGGCGATCGAGCGGCGGATCGATGCCTTGCTGGCCGCGATGACGACCGAGCAGAAGGTCGGCCAGATCATCCAGGGCGATCTCGCCAGCATCACGCCGCAGGATGTTTACGATTATCACCTCGGATCGGTGTTCAACGGTGGAAATTCCAGCCCCGGCAACGATGAATTCGCCCCCGCCTCGGCATGGCTGAAGGCGGCGGATGCCTTTTACGATGCGTCGATGCGGCCGAACGGCAAGCTGGTGCGCATTCCCTCGATCTGGGGCAGCGATGCTGTCCATGGTCACAACAATATCGTCGGCGCCACGCTGTTTCCGCACAATATCGCGCTCGGCGCGACGCGCGACCCCGAGCTCGTGCGCCGCATCGGCGCGGCGACGGCGCTCGAGATGCGCGTCACCGGGCTCGACTGGACCTTTGCGCCGACGCTGACGGTCGTGCGCGATGATCGCTGGGGCCGCACCTATGAGGGGTTCGGCGAGGACCCGGCGATCACCGCGAGTTTTGCCGGCCCGCTGGTCGAGGGGTTGCAGGGCCGCATCGGCGACAAGGACTGGCTGCGCGGCGCCCGCATCATCGCCACCGCCAAGCATTTCGTTGGCGATGGCGGCACCACCGGCGGCAAGGACCAGGGCGACACGCTGGCCAGCGAAGCCGAGCTGCGCACGGTATATGCCGCCGGCTATCCGGCCGCACTCCAGGCCGGCGTGCAGGTGGTGATGGCGTCGTTTTCGAGCTGGAACGGCGTCAAGCTGCACGGCAATGCGTCGTTGCTGACCGGCGTGCTGAAGGACCGGTGGAAGTTCGATGGCTTCATCGTCGGGGACTGGAACGGCCATGGCCAGGTGCCGGGCTGCACCGTCGACCATTGCGCCGCCTCGGTGCGCGCCGGGCTCGACATCTTCATGGCGCCGGACAGCTGGAAGGGGCTCTGGCACAATACCCTTGCCGATGTGAAAAGCGGTGCGCTGCCGATGGCGCGGCTCGACGATGCGGTGCGCCGGGTGCTGCGGGTCAAGCTGCGTGCTGGAGTGTTCGAGGCCGGGCGGCCATCGACGCGGCCGTTCGCCGGGGACTGGTCGAGGCTCGCATCGCCCGAGCACCGGGCGCTGGCGCGCGAAGCGGTGCGCAAATCGCTGGTGCTGCTGAAGAACAACGACGGCGTGCTGCCGCTGAGGCCGGGCGCGCGCATCCTGGTGGCCGGTGATGGAGCCGACAATGTTGCCAAGCAGGCCGGCGGCTGGACGCTGACCTGGCAGGGGACGGGGACCAGGCCCGAGCATTTTCCCAACGCCCAGTCGATCTGGCGCGGCATCGAGGAGGCCGTTGCGGCGGGGGGCGGCAGCGCCACCCTGTCGACCGATGGCAGCTGGAAGACGCGGCCCGATGCGGCGATCGTCGTCTTTGGTGAGGATCCCTATGCGGAGTTCCAGGGGGACCGCGCCGATGTCGCCTTCAACGACACGCGCGACACGCTGGCGATGATGCAGCGGCTGCAGCAGCAGGGCGTGCCGGTGGTGGCGGTGTTCCTTTCGGGACGGCCATTGTGGGTGAACCGCGAGATCAATGCGGCAACGGCGTTTGTCGCCGCATGGCTGCCGGGATCGGAGGGTGGCGGCGTTGCCGACCTGCTGTTCGGCAAGAGCGACTTCAGCGGCACCCTGCCATATTCCTGGCCGCGCCGTGCCGACCAGGTTGTCCTCAACAAGGGCGATGCGGGCTATGATCCGCTGTTCGCGCTCGGCTTCGGCCGGACGCTGGCGACGGCGGGCAACCTTGGAGCCTTGCCGGAGGACGGCCCGAGCGCCGACCGCGCCGCGCCGGGCACGCTGTTCACCGCCGGGCGTGCCGCCGGGGGACGGCAATTGTTCATCGCCACCGATGGCATGGCGCCGCAGAGCGTGGAGCTGGCGGCGACACTGCCATCCTTGCAGGCGCGCGCCGCCGACCGCAGCGCGCAGGAGGATTCGCGGCGCTTCACCTGGACCGGGCCGGCGATGGCGAGCGTGCTGATCCGCGAGCCCGCCGGGCGTGACCTGCAGCGCGAAGCCAATGGCGAGCTGGCGCTGATCATCGACCTGCGGGTCGATGCGCCGCCGACCGCGGCGGTGCCGCTGATGATGCGATGCGGCGATGGCTGTGCCGGCAGCGTCGACGTGGCGCCGCAGCTGCGTGCTGCCGCCGGCAAGGGCTGGACACGCATCGCCGTGCCGCTGGCGCGGATCGCCGCTGCCGGCGCCGACATGGCGCGGATCGACACACCGTTCGAGCTCGGCACCGCCGGCCGGCTCGACCTGACCATTTCGGGGATCAGGATCGGATCGGCTGACGGCGCACGATAACAACAAGAAGGGGAGGATGAAGATGCAGACCTATCGGATCACAGTTGCAGCTCTGCTGCTCGCCGGCATCGCAACCCCGCTGCTGGCGCAGCAGGCGACGACCGCACAATCGGACACGCCGGCCGCCGCGGAGGACGATGCGGCAATCATCGTCACGGCCGAGCGGCGCGACCAGAATATCCAGGATGTGACCGGCGTCGTCCAGTCCCTGTCCGCGGCACAGCTACGCGCCGATGGTATTGCCGACCTGCGGCAGTTGCAGGTGGCGATCCCGGGGCTGAGCATCGCCAACCAGGAAGGCAATATCGAGATCTTCATTCGCGGCGTGGGGTCGGCGAACAATACCGAGCTCGGCGACCCGGCGGCGGCGCCGCATCTCAATGGCATCTATATCCCGCGGCCGCGCGGGCTGGGGTCGATGTTCTACGATCTCGAAAGGGTCGAGGTGAACAAGGGGCCGCAGGGGACGCTTTATGGCCGTAACGCGCTGGCGGGGACAATCAACATCATCACCGCAAGGCCACGGCTGGGCGAGACGAGCGGCTATGTGCAGGGCGAAGTCGCCAACCGCAGTTCCTATGGCTTCGAAGGCGCGCTCAACCTGCCGCTCGGGGCGACCGCGGCCGTCCGCGCCTCGGGCTTTTATGCCAACAAGGATTTCGGCTTCAGGAACGCCGCCACCGGGGCGCAGGCGCGCACCCTCGACCCGGCGGGGCTGGAGGAGAATTATGGCGGACGGCTGTCGCTGCTGTGGGAGCCGACCAGCGCGCTGTCGGTGTCGATCGTCGGCGATTATGGCAAGGAGACCGGCACCGGCTATCCTGGCGCCAACATCTTCCCCGCGGTGATTGCCACGGGCCTGCGGCCTGACCAGCTCGACTTGCGCGATGTCGTCTATCGCGGGCAGCAGGGTGTGCTCGACAACACGAACTGGGGCGTGCAGGGCAAGTTGCGCTATGATTTCGGCAGCGTGTCGGCGGAGTTCAACGCCAGCTACCGCGATGTCGACTTTTTCCAGGCCAATGCGAGCTCGGAGAGCATCAATTGGCCGGGCCGCGATCTCGACGCCATCCAGTATGACAATTTTTCGAACAACTTCTGGGAGACGCGTTCGCAGAGCCAGATCTACGAACTGCGCTTGTTTGCCGACGAGGAGTCTTCGCTGCGCTGGACGCTGGGCGGTTTCTACTTCAAGGAAGAGCAGCAGGTCGGGTTCCTGTCGCTCGCCGACCGCGGCTTCTGCTGCTATTCGGGCACCGAGTTCGTGATGCCCGAGGTGGAGGGCAAATCCTATGCCTTCTTCGCCGACACGACCTATGACGTGAGTGACCGGCTGCGGCTGTTCGGCGGCATGCGCTATACCGACGAGACCAAGTCCCGCTACGGCATCGGCGGCAATTTGGCCCTGACATTGGGCGGCGAGAACTTCGATTGCTGCATCGCCACGCGCTTCGGCACCGAGGGTTTCCGCCCGAACCTGCTCGACCGGCCCAATTTCGACCTGAGCAATGTCCAGACACCGCAGCAGGTGGCGCAGTTCCTGATCGAGAGCACCAAGACGCCAGGGGTGCGCGATACGCTGATCCAGCAGATCCAGACGATCGCCAACGGCACCAACCCCAATGGCACCTGCTTTACCCGCCCGGATATCGACAACGGCTTCGTGACCTGCCCGGTCAACAACCCGAGCGATCGCAACGGTGGCTTCAGCTATGCGAATCTGGGCATTCCGACGCAGCAGGTCGGCAGTGCGGCGTTCAATTATTTCGACTTCCGGCTGGGTGCCGACTTCGACCTGAGCGACGACAGCAAGGTGTATGCGAAGGTTTCGACCGGGCACAAGGCCGGCGGCTTCAACGACAGCTTCAACGGATCGACGATTCCCGAGGCATTCAACCCGGAGAAGGTGGTCGTTTATGAAATCGGGTCGCGCAATGTCTTCGAACTCGACGGCCGCCGATCGGTCTTCAATCTGACCGGATTCTGGTATGACTACAGCGATCAGGTGTTCCAGGACCTGACCTGCATCAATCTCGACCAGACGCAGGTGCCGCCGGTGTGCAACGGTTATTCGCTGGTGAACCGCAACATCGGGTCGTCGCGGATCCGCGGCTTCGAGCTGGAGACGCGGTTTTCGCTGCCGGCGCGGATCGGCCTCGATTTCAACCTGACCTATCTCGATACCAAGGTCACCAGCGGTATCGTCGCCGATGCGCGCGGGCAGGATTTCGGCGCTGGCGGCAACTCGCCGTTGATCGACCTGAGCGGCAACCGGCTGCCGCTGGCCTCGCGGTGGAACGTCAACGCCCGGATCCAGCAGGCGATCGGTCTCGGCAGCGGCACCTTCGACTGGCAGGCGCTGGTCAATTATCGATCGGCGTTCTTCCTGTCGCAGTTCAACGAGCGCGACGTGGTGTTTCTGGATGGCACGCGCCAGACGTCGCTCGAGGTCGGGTTTCCGGACGAGCAGAAGGCGTTTGCCACCGTCAACATCGCGGCGGGCTATACGATCGACAATTACCGGATCGAGGCCTGGGCATCGAACCTGTTCGATGTGCAGGCGTCACAGAAGGCGCTTGTCGGATCGTCGCTGAACATCCGTTTCCTCAACGATGCCCGCACGTTCGGGCTTCGCGGGCGGGTGACCTTCTAGCCAGTGCAAGCCCCCCGCCACCCGGCGGGGGTTTCGACTCCGCCACCGTGCCGCTACGCAAGACGCGCAACGGCTTGAAGGATCCGCATGGCCCTCGCACCTGCCTCGACTTCGCTCGCGTCCCACGACGACACCCCCGCCGACCTGCGGTGGTTCGTCTTTGCGCTGTTCTTCATCTTCGGCGGCATCACCAGCCTCAACGATGTGCTGATCCCCAAGCTGAAATCGCTGTTCACGCTCGACTATGCCGAGGTGATGCTGGTGCAGTCGGCGTTCTTCGCCGCCTATTTCCTGGTGTCGCTGCCGGCGGCGGCGATCGTGCGGCGGATCGGCTACATGCGGACCGCGGCACTCGGGTTGGTGACGATGACGGCGGGGTGCCTGATGTTCATCCCGGCGTCGGTGAGCGCGGTTTTT
Organism: Polymorphobacter multimanifer; assembly: GCF_014205635.1. Taxonomy (GTDB): domain Bacteria; phylum Pseudomonadota; class Alphaproteobacteria; order Sphingomonadales; family Sphingomonadaceae; genus Sandarakinorhabdus; species Sandarakinorhabdus multimanifer. The sequence continues at coordinate 56,086 of NZ_JACIIV010000015.1, read as the reverse complement.
CCGGCGTTCCTCGCCGCACTGTTCGTGCTGGCGAGTGGCGTCACCATCGTCCAGGTTGTCGCCAACCCGTTGATTTCGATGTTGGGGCGCGCCGAGACCGTGCACAGCCGGTTGACCTTCGCCCAGGCCTTCAATGCGCTCGGCACGACGGTGTTTCCATTTTTCGGCGCCCGGCTGATCCTGGGATCGCTGCCCGACATCGATCCGGCGGCGCTCGATGCCGCAGCGCTGGCGACGCTGCGCGCGCAGGAGACCGGCGTCATCGTGACGACCTATCTCGGCATCGCTGCGGCGCTGGTGATCGTGGCAGTTGCGGTCTGGCTGCGCCGCGATCGGCTTGCCGAAACGCCGGTGCCGAGGATCTCGATGTTCGCGGCGTTCGACCTGCTGAAGCGGCCCCGCTTTGCGCTCGGGGCGCTGGCGATCTTCGTCTATGTCGGCGCCGAAGTCTCGATCGGCAGCCTGCTCGCCAATTTCCTGATGCAGGCCGATACGCTGGCGGTGGCGGCGCAATCGGCGGGCGAACTGATCGCCTTCTACTGGGGCGGCGCCATGATTGGCCGCTTCATCGGCGCAGGCCTGTTGCGGCGGTTCGAGCCGGCGCTGGTGCTGTGCGCCTTTGCCGTGGGCGCCGGGCTGCTGCTCCTGACCTCGGCCAACACCGTCGGGCTTGTTGCCGGCTGGTCGCTGATCGCCATCGGCCTGATGAACTCGATCATGTTCCCGACGATCTTCAGCCTGGCGTCCGAAGGCCTTGGCACGCGCGCCGCCGAAGGGTCGGGGATCATCTGCATGGCGATCGTCGGTGGCGCGATCGTGCCGCTGGTCACCGGGGTGGCGGCCGATGGGCTGGGGTTGCGCGCGGCGCTGTTCGTGCCGCTGGCCTGTTATGTCTATATCGCCGGCTTTGCCCTCGCGACACGGCGACTGACACCGCAATGAGGAAGGCGGCATGAGGGCGGCGGCATGAGGATGGGGGCGGGGGAGGGTGGCCGCGAGATCGTTGCCGTCGACATCGGCGGCACGCATGCACGTTTTGCCATCGCCACCATCAGCGCCGGGCGCGTCCTCGTGCTGCGCGACGAGCATCGCTTCAAATGCGCCGACGATCCGGGCTTCGCCGCCAGCTGGGCGCGCTATGCCGGCGTGATCGGCCGGCCACTGCCGTCGGCGGCGGCGATCGCGGTGGCCGGGCCTGTCAGCGGCGAGACGATCGAGCTCGTAAACAATCCCTGGGTGCTGCAGCGTTCATGCCTCGCCGCCGAGATCGGCGTTCGCACGGTCCATCTGATCAACGACTTCGCTGCGGTGGCGCATGCCGTCGCCCAGGCTCCCGCAGACCGATTCCAGCCGATCTGCGGCCCCGACCGCGACCTGCCGCCCGACGGGTGCATTTCGGTGATCGGCCCTGGCACCGGGCTCGGCGTGGCCTGCCTTGCGCAATGGCCGGGCCGCTACGAGATCCTGGTGTCGGAGGGCGGGCACAGCAGCTTTGCCGTGCGCGACGACGAGGACGCGGCGCTTGCATCACAGCTGCGCCGGCACTTCGGACGGGTCTCAGCGGAGCGCGTCGTGTCCGGACCGGGGCTGCGGCACATCTTCCGGGCGTTGGCGCCCGATGCGGCGAGCGGCGATGTTCCGGATGATGCGGCGCTCTGGCAGCGTGCCATTGCAGGGCACGACACGCGGCACGCCCGCGCGCTCGATCGGTTCTGCCTGTGCCTCGGGGCCTTTGCCGGCGACATGGCGCTTGTCCAGGGTGCTGCCGGCGTGGTCCTTGCCGGCAGCCTTGCCAATCGGCTGCTCGGCCATGGCGCGCTTGCCTCTTTCTCTCGCGGTTTCATCGACAAGGGCCGGTTTTCCGCGGCGATGGCGGACATGCCGGTCCGGCTGCTGACGGATGCCGAACCCGGGCTTTTCGGTGCCGCAGCGGCCTTTGCCTCGTTGCACCAGGCAGGGTGAAGCGCCTGTCAGTCGGCCTCGGGAACCACATCCACCTCGACCTTGATCGCCTGCTTGCCGGGGGCAAGGATGATGCCGTCGATCGGCGCCACATCGGAATAGTCGCGTCCGGTGGCAAGCACGACATGATCGTTGAGCGCCGGCACCGCATTGGTCGGATCGAGCCCGATCCAGCCGCTTTCACCGCACCACAGCGCGATCCAGGCATGGGTGGCGTCGGCGCCTTCCAGCCGCGGCCTTCCTGGTGGCGGATTGGTGCGCAGATAGCCGCTGACATAGGCGGCAGGCAGCCCGAGCCCGCGCAGCCCGGCGATCATGATATGTGCGAAATCCTGGCAAACGCCGCTGCGCGCCTCGAACGCCTCGATGGCAGGGGTGGAGACGGTGGTGGTGTCGGGATCATAGGTGAAATCCCGGTGGATGCGCACCATCAGATCGCAGGCGGCCTCGATGATCGGGCGGCCGGCCAGGAAACTGGCCCGGGCATAATCGGTGATCGCCCCCACGCACGGTGTCCGACGTGTCGGATAGAGATAGGCGGCCGGCCCATCCGCCCCCAGTTGCCGGGTGCCGAAGGCCGCGACACGCACCGCCTCCCACGCCGGCGCGGCCGAGGGCAGCCGCTCGGGAGCATGCACGTCGACCCGCGACCGGGCCTCGATCACCAGCTGGTCGTGCGGCCGGTCGAGGATGATCGTCCGCGTCGTCTCGCCGAACGGCCCTTGCCCGACCAGCAGGCGCAGCGGCGTGGGCGAGATGCACACCGCGCTTTCGATGAGGGTCTGCGTGGCCGAGGATACCGGCGTCAGCCGCAGCATGCACCGCGCGAACCCCACCGGCTTGCCATAGTCATAGGTCGTCCGGTGGCGGATGGTGTAGATCATCCGAGACCCGAGAGCTTGATCGTGGGCACCGCCTTGGCACCCTGCAGGAAGTAGCGGTCGGCAATCACGCCCGACAGGTGCAGCAGCGTCGCCTCGAAATGTGCGATCCGCTCGATGGTAAGGCTCGCCGCTTCGCTGGTCTCTATCTCGGTGGAAAGCGGCAGCAGCACGCGGTGCGGCTCCTCCGGCACGCCGTCGTCGAGCAGCGTCGGCAGTTTCGCCAGATGATCCTTCAGCGTCAGCACCTGGAACGCCAGCGACCGTGTGTTGAAGCCGTCGAGCACCGCCGTGTCCCGCACCGGGATCATCGACAGGCCGACAAGATAGCGGGCGCGGTAGGTGATCTGGCTGTCGACCAGATCGAGCAACAGGTCGAGGTCGTCGGTCGTCGCGGCCTCATGCGCGAAGGTGCGCGCCATGCGGCAGGCGTTGATCCCGCGCTCGATGCGGCGGCCCATGTCGAGAAACCGCCAGCCGGCATCGCGGTTGATGTTTTCCTGCGCCAGCCCCGAGAGCGCTGCAAGGACCTGCAGCGCCCGCTCGACCTGCCCGAGCGCCTCGGCTTCCGAGCGCGGCATCGGCCAGGTGGCGGCAAGCTCGGTCTCGAGGCCGAGCAGCAGGGTCCAGAAGTCGGCCGAAAGCCGCTCGCGCATGCTCGCCGCCGTTCGCCGCGCGGCGCGGACCAGCCGAATGACCGAGCCATCGGCATCCTCGTCGCGAAGCGTGCTGACCGTTGCCTCCAGCGAGCCGCTTCCGAGGGCGTCTTCGTCGAGCGCGCCCCAGCCCACGAGCAGCGTCTGCAGCCCCTCCAGTGTTTCGCCGCTGCCGTGGATGGCCGTTTCGGTGACCATCAGGCTGGTGCACAGGCTGCGCGCCAGCCGCAATGTCGCCTCGGCGCGCTCGAGGTATCGCCCGAGCCAGAACAGATTGTCGGCCGCCCGGCTCGGCAGCGTGCCGGCCACCCGCCGGATCTTCACATCGTCATGGCTGGCGAGCAGCGTTGCGCCTTCCACCGGCTTGTCGTCGAGCACCCAGACATCGGCCGTGCGCGCGCCCTCGCCCATCGACACGGCGCGCGCGTCGGGGCGCTCCGAGGTCCGGCAGAAGCCACCGGGCATGATGCGGAAGCCATCGGGCGTCCACGCCGCATAGACCCTGAGCACGAAGGGAGCGGCTTCCAGCCGGTCGCCGCGCAGCACCGGCATGGTCGAAAGCCGCACCACCTCCTGCCCGACATGGTCGCCCGGGCGGTCGCGAAGCCAAGCGCTGACCGACTCGCGGTCTTCCACCGACAGATCGGCGATGAGCCGTGACCGGCTGCACTGGCCCGCCGAGGCATTGAACGCCGGGCCGACGACGAGCCGGCTCAGATTGTCCTCGACATATTTCTGCTCTGCCGGCTGGCCGCACCACCAGGTCGCGACATTGGGCAGCTTCAATGTTTCGCCCAGCATGATGCGGCAGAGCTTGGGCATGAAGCCGAGCAGCGCCTTCGATTCCATCACGCCGGTGCCGGGCATGTTGACCATCGCCACCCCGCCTTCGCGGATTGCCTCGAGGATGCCGGGAACACCGAGTTGCGAGGCGCCGTTGAGTTCGAGCGGATCGAGATAATCGGCATCGACCCGCCGCAGGATGACATCGGCGCGCTTCAGGCCGGCGATGGTGCGCAGATAAACCTTGCCGTCGCGCGCCAAGAGATCGTCGCCTTCGACCAGCAGCAAGCCCAGGTAGCGTGCCAGCTGCGCCTGGCCGAAATAGGTTTCGCTGAACGGCCCCGGGGTGAGCAGGCAGATGCGCGGGTCGCTGCGCTGGGCGCTTGCCGACAGCCCCTTGCGCATGCCGTCGAAGAAGGGCGCGAGCCGCTGGACGTTCATGCGGTTGTAGAGGGCAGGGTAGGCGCGCGACAGCACCAGCCGATTCTCGAGCGCATAGCCGGCGCCCGAGGGCGCCTGGGTGCGATCATCGAGCACCCACCAGCGCCCGTCCGGGCCGCGCCCGAGATCGCAGGCATAGAGCGGCATGTGGCGCCCGCCGGGCGGCTCGACGCCGCGCATGGCGCGCACGAAATCGACGCTTCCGGTCAGCGCCGCAGCGGGCAGGGCGCCGCTTTCGACCAGCTTCGCCTCGCCGTAGATGTCCTGCAGGATCGCCTCGATGAGCGTCGCGCGCTGCTCCACGCCGGCGGCGATCGCCGCCCATTCGCGATGCCCCAGGATCAATGGCAGCGGGTTGACCGGCCAGATGCGCTCATTTTCCTCGCCATAGACGCGGTAGGTCACCCCGGTATCGCGGATGTGCCGCGTCGCCACCGAGAAGCGGCTCCGCGATTCCGCCTCGGGGTATTCGGCAAAGCCGGCCAGCAGCTCCAGCCAGTCGGCACGCGGGCGGCGCATCACGTCGAAAAGCTCGTCGGGCACGCCCGGCAGCATCTGGTAATCGCGCAGCCAGCCCGAAAGCCGCGCTGCTGCTTCCGGCCCGAGATCGGATTGCGGGCGTGCCGTTACTGCCTCAATTCCCATGCGCGCGCCGCAGGTCCAGCGTCATCGGGAACTCCGCTGTCCGTTCGGACACCGGCGGCTTGATGATGCCGGGGGTATGGCCATGCTCGTCGAAGCGCGCCTTGCGCCGTGCCTGTGCCTCATAGGCGTTGACGGGAAAGGTATCGTAGCTGCGCCCGCCCGGATGGGTGACGTGATAGACGCAGCCGCCGATCGAGCGGTTGTGCGCCCGGTCGATGACGTCAAAGGTCAGCGGTGCATCGACGGGCCGCGTCGGGTGCAGCCCGCTGTGGAGCTTCCACGCCTTGTAACGCACCCCGGCGACCGCCTCCATCGAGGTCTCGGTCGGCGTCATCGGCAGCATCCGGCCATTGCAGGTGATGATGTGGCGCTCGGGGTTGAAGCCCTCGGCGCGAACCTGCAGGCGCTCGACCGAGGCATCGACGAAGCGCACCGTGCCGGAGCCCGTGCTCTCTTCGCCCATCACATGCCAGGGTTCGAGGGCATGGCGCAGTTCGAGCGACACAGGGCCATATTGGACGCGGCCGTGCACCGGGAAGCGGAAGGCGCGCTGCGCCTCGAACCATTGGCTGTCGAATGCGTAGCCGGCGCCGCCGAGGTCGGCGAGCACGTCCTTGAAGTCGTTCCAGACGAAGTGCGGCAGCATGAAGCGATCGTGCAGCCCGGTGCCCCAGCGCACCAGCGGCCCGCTTTGCGGCTGGCGCCAGAACCAGGCGATCAGCGCCCGGATGAGCAACTGCTGCGAAAGGCTCATCCGCGCATCCGGCGGCATCTCGAAGCTGCGGAACTCGACCAGCCCGAGCCGTCCCGTCGGGCCGTCGGGGGAATAGAGCTTGTCGATGCAGATCTCGGTGCGGTGGGTGTTGCCGCTGACATCGGTGAGCAGGTTGCGCAGCAGCCGGTCAACCAGCCACGGCGCCGGGCGCCTCGCCTTCGGCCCCGGGATCATCCCGAGCGCGATCTCCAGCTCGTACAAGGCATCGTGCCGGGCCTCGTCGACTCGCGGCGCCTGGCTCGTCGGCCCGACGAACAGCCCGGCGAACAGATAGGAAAGCGACGGGTGGCGCTGCCAGTAGATCAACAGGCTCTTCAACACATCGGGTCGGCGCAGGAACGGCGAATCCGCCGGGCTGGCACCGCCGACCACCACATGCGCGCCGCCGCCCGTCCCGGTATGGCGCCCGTCGATCATGAACTTGTCGGCGCCCAGCCGTGTGGCCCGGGCATCTTCGTACACGCCGTTGGTGATCTCCACCGCCTCGCGCCACGATGACGCCGGCTGGACATTGACCTCGATGACCCCGGGATCGGGGGTCACCTTCAGCACCCCGAGCCGCGCGTCCGCGGGTGGCGGGTAGCCCTCGATCCGCACCGGCAGCGCCTCGGCCGCCACCGCCAGATGCGCGACCAGCTCGAGATAATCCTCGAGCCGCGCGATGGGTGGCATGAACACGTAGAGCATGCCGTCGCGCGCCTCGATGTTGAGCGCCGTGCGCACCACCGGCGGCTTGCGGCGCGTGCGCTTCGGTGGCGGTGCCGGCGGCAGCGCGCTGAAATCGGGCAGCGGTCCGCGCTCGGCATAGGGATCGAGCGGCACGATATGCGGATAGTCTTTGGGGTCGAGCGCCGGCAATGTGTCGAGCGGCAGCCGCAGCCCGAGCGGCGAATCGCCGGGGATGACGAACAGCCCCTCGCGGGTGAACGTCCAAGCCTCGCTTACCCAGCCCTCGCCCTCGGCCTTGCCGAAGGTGCGGCGCAGCGGCAGCACATAGCCGATGGTCTTCGACAGCCCGCCCTGCATGGCGCGGCGCAGCCGGGTGCGCGATGCCGGATCGTCGATGGCCGACTCGTCGAGCACGAGGTTGGCGGGCAGGTCGCCTTCCGCCTTGATGAAGTGCAGCGCATCCTCGCGTGCCGGGATCACGAGCCCAGGGTCGATCCCGAGCCGCCCTGCGAGGCGCGCGATCAGCGCTTCGGCATCTGCGGTCGTCACCCCGGCCTCGACCCTCAGCGGGTCCGCCGTTGCCTCCGGCCAGATCGGCAGGCCGTCCCGCCGCCAAAAGAGCCCCAGCGCCCAGCGCGGCAGTGGCTCGCCGGGATACCATTTGCCCTGGCCGTGATGCAGCATGCCGCTGCGGCCGAACCGGTCGCGCAGCCGGTGGAGCAGTGCTTCGGCGATCATCGGCTTGGTCGGGCCCGAAGCGTCGATGTTCCACTCGTTCGATTCGAAATCGTCGATCGACACGAAGGTCGGTTCGCCGCCCATGGTCAGCCGCACATCCTGCTTCTGCAGGTCCGCCTCCACCTGCTCGCCGACACGGTCGAGGGCGTCCCAGTCGCCATTCTCGAACGGGCGGGTGATGCGGATCGGCTCCACCAGCCGCGTCACGGTTATCGAGAAGTCGAAATGGTCGGCCGGGCGGCTGGCGCCGCCGGTGATCGCTGCCGCCGATCGGTGGTGCGGCGACGCGGCAAGCGGAATATGCCCCTCTCCGCACAGCAGCCCCGATGTGGCGTCGAGTCCGATCCAGCCGGCGCCGGGGATATAGACTTCGGCCCAGGCATGAAGATCGGTGAAGTCGGTGCGCGTGCCCTGCGCACCTTCCACCGGGTCAATGTCGGCCTTGAGCTGGATGAGATAGCCCGAGACGAAGCGCGCCGCGAGGCCGAGCCTGCGGAGCAGCTGCACGAGCAGCCATGCGCTGTCGCGGCACGATCCGAGCGCCAGTGCCAGCGTTTCGTCGGGGGTCTGCACCCCCGCCTCCATGCGCACCGTATAGCCGACCTGCCGCGCGATCCGCTCGTTGACGCCGACAATGAAGTCCACCGTCGCCGCACCTTCGGGGCGAAGATCGCGCACCAGTGCTTCAAGCCCCGGGCCATCATCGTCGATCGCCAGATAGGGGGAGAGATCCTGCGCCAGCTGCGGCGGATATTCGAAAGGCAGCGACATCGCATAGGGTTCGACGAAGAAGTCGAACGGGTTGATCACCACCATCTCGGCGGTCAGGTCGACCGAAATGCTGAGCTCGGTCGTCGGCTCGGGAAAGACGATTCGCGCCAGCCAGTTGCCATGCGGATCCTGCTGCCAGTTGATGAAATGCACCGCCGGCGTGATCTTCATCGAATAGCTGGGAATCCGTGTCCTGTTGTGCGGCGCCGGCCGCAAACGAACCACATGCGGGCCGAGCATGGTCGGCTCGTCATAGCGGTACCGGGTCACATGGTTGAGGGCGGCGATGACCGACAGGATCGTTTCCAGATATCAAGAGGGAAGGGGGTATCGTAGCGAAGCGGTGGCATGGCGGCAACGAAGCCTGCTCAAGCCTCGTCGATCTGATCGGTATGCACGGAGAAGCCGTTCAGCCACACGGGGCCGAATGTCGTCGTCAACGCGGTGTCGGTCGCATCGCGGCCTCGCGCCATCAGGATGCGGCCGATGCGCGGCTTGTTGTGCCGTGCATCGAACACGTGCCATTCCCCACCCAGATAGACGTCGAACCAGGCGTGGAAATCCATTGGCGTGGGCGCCGGCGGCACGCCGATATCGCCGAGATAGCCACTGCAATAGCGCGCAGGGATGTTCAGGCAGCGACACAGGGTGATGGCCAGATGCGCGAAGTCGCGGCACACTCCAACTTGCTGCACATGCCCTTCGAACGCCGTGCGCGTTGCGTCGGCATGCTCGTATCCGTATTTCATGTGGCGATGGGCATAGTCGACGATCGCCTGGACGCGTGACCATCCGGGCTCCAGATGCCCGAACATGTTCCACGCCATGCTCGACATGCGGTCGGTCTCGCAATAGCGGCTGCCCAGCAGATAGACGAGCACGTCGTCGGGCAGGTCGTGCACCGGATGCTGCTCGGCATCGGGTGACTGCCGGTCGGGCTCGCCGCTGTCCTCGACGAGCAGGTCACAACTCAGCACGGTGTCGCCGGGCGGCAATGTCATCCGCGTGCAGATGTTGCCGAACTGGTCGATATAGTCGTGCTGCTCGATCGCCGGGCTGGTCAGCACCTGCTCGGGCGTCCGCAGATCGCCGTGGCGCGATGGATGGACCTTCAGAAGCGCTGTCATCGCCGTCGGCACGTTCACCCCCAGCACAATCCGGTACCCGGCACGAATCAGCATCGAAAACCCCGTGGTGGCGCCGACCAGATTGCCGCGCCGCAACAAAGTGGAAGATCGGCGCCATCATCGCAACCCCGATCGTGCAGCCGGATGGAGCCGCTGTGTCGGGGTGCTGGGAAAGTCCGGAGCGAAATTGCGTGGCGAAAGCGGCTGGCCCGGCGGTCACCATCCGGGGGAATGCAATCTCCGGCAAACCCGGCACCGGTCAGCATCACCGTCAATCGAGCAACAGGGAGCGCACGCTCTGCATTGATCAGCCGCCCGAAACCCCCGCCCTGCGCCACTGGCGGAGACATGCCGCAAAGATGCGAAAGCATAAACGACCGTTATGAGATTCACTATTGGCGGAAAGATCGGAAACTTGGCTTTTGTACAGCGCGGGCATGCAAACAAAGCCAGAATGCATAAAATAGCTCGCCTCTCGTCGAAATAATAATCACTCCATACTTCAAAAATTAAATACATTACCATTTCAAATTATGGTAAATAGAAACCTAATACTATATATATATGAAATACTAATTACTTAACAAAAATTAAGATGATCTCTGCTACTTGAAAGTCGAACTTGTTCACGTATATTAGTCTCTCTAGGGGCCTATAGCATTCTGCAGCGTGTAGCATCGCGTACAATGCCGAAAACTGAAGTCCTTGGCACGAGATTCGTGTCCAAGCGGCATTTCCGCCGCTCCGGGCATCGACTCCAGCAAGGTGGCCAACGTGCGGACTGCGATGATCGGACTGATACTGTCGACAGGCGCCGAGGCGGCACTGGCGCAACAGCTCCCCAGTGCCGGTGGCCAGCTGCGGCAGCTGCCACCCCCGGCGCAGATGACACCCGTCAATCCCGAACTGCGCATCGAGCGGCCGGCACCAGCTGTCGTTGCAGCCGATGCCGGCCCCGCCTTTTCGGTCAGCGCAATCGCCATCACCGGCATGACGGTGTTTTCCGAATCCGAACTGCGCAGCGTCACCGGCTTCGTGCCCGGCGCCAGCCTCAGCCTCGGTGATCTCAACGCCATGGCCGCCAGGATCACCAGCTTCTATGCCGCCCGCGGCTATTTCGTCGCCCAGGCCTATCTGCCGGCGCAGGCTGTTGCCGATGGCACCGTCACCATTGCGGTGATCGAGGGCCGCTACGGCGCCGTGACGACCAACAACACCACCCGCGTTGCCAATGGGGTTGTCGCCAGTCGTCTCGCCGGCCTCGACAGCGGCGACATCGTGGCCAATCGCGCACTGGAACGCCGGCTGCTGCTGCTCTCGGACGTGCCCGGCACGCTGGTCAAGTCGACGCTGTCGCCCGGCGCCGAAACCGGCACCGCCGATCTTCGCGTCGACGTCACCCCCGGCCGCAGCATCACCGGCAGCATCGATGTCGACAATGGCGGCAACCGCTACACCGGCTATTACCGCGCCGGCGGCAGCCTCAACTTCAACAATCCGCTTGGGTTGGGCGATGTGCTGAGCGTCCGCGGCCTCGTGTCGGATGGCGGGCTCACCTATGTTCGCGGCGCCTATCAGCTTCCCGTCGGTGCCCTAACCCTCGGTGTCGCCTATGCGCGGCTGGATTATTCGCTCGGCAAGGAATTCGAGGCGCTCGATGCCCATGGCTCGGCCGACATCTTCAGCGTCTTTGCCAGCTACCCGCTGCTCCGGACCTATGATTACAACGTGTATCTGCTCGCTGCCGCCGACTTCAAATTCTTCCACGATGAGGTCGACACCACCAACAGCGTGATCGACCGGCGGTCGCAGGTCGGCTCGCTCGGCCTTTCAGGCGACGGGCGCGATGCCAGCGGCAGCAGCTTCTGGTCGATCGGCTGGTCGATGGGCAACCTCGACATCCGCACCCCCGCCGTTCGCGCCATCGATGCAGTGACGGCGCGCAGCAACGGCGGCTTCCACAAGCTCAACCTCGCCGCCGGCCGCAACCAGTCGTTGACCGAGAACCTGTCGCTGTACCTTTTTGCTCGCGGCCAGCTGGCGTCGAAGAACCTCGACATTTCCGAAAAGATGCAGCTTGGCGGCGCCTATGGCGTCCGCGCCTATCCGGAAGGCGAGGGCTTCGGCGACCAGGGCTATATCGTCACCGCCGAAGCGCGGCTGCGACTGGCCGGCGTGTCGGACGCGGTGCCCGGCGATGTCTCGCTTGTCGCGTTCGTCGACCATGGCGGCGTCACCTTCAACCGCAACCGCTTTTCGCCCGCCGACAACAGCACCAGCCTCAGCGGTGCCGGCGGCGGCATCGCCTGGGCCGACAACGGCAATTTCCAGGTCCGGGCCTCCTATGCCCACCGCCTCGGCAACCAGCGCGTCACCTCGGGCCCCGATGCGTCGGGGCAGTTCTGGTTCCAGGCAAGCAAGTTCTTCTGATCCGTTCCGCCACCGAACCCGGTGCGGACGCATGATTTTCACAAGGTAAAGCCCATGTTTCTCGCCGTTCTCGCCAAGGCCCATCGCATTCGACTCCTCGCCGGCACCATGGTCGCGGCGCTGGTGTCGCTGCCCGGCGCAGCGCTTGCACTTCCCGGCGGCGGCGTCGTTGTCGCCGGCAGTGCGACGATCTCGGCTGCAAACGCGGCGCTGACGATCAACCAGTCGAGCCAGAATGCCGTCGTCAACTGGCAGAGCTTCGGCATCGCAACGGGCGAGAGCGTGACCTTCGCCCAGCCCAACGCCCAGTCGGTGACGCTCAACCGCGTCCTTGGCCAGGACCCCAGCGCCATCATGGGCCAGATGTCGGCCAATGGCCGGGTCTTCATCGTCAATCCGAACGGCATCCTTTTCGGTCGCAACGCCCAGGTCAATGTCGGCGGCCTTGTCGCCTCGACGCTCGGCATCTCCGACAGCGACTTCATGGCGAACCGCTTCCGCTTCGAAGGCAGTGGCGGCAGCGTCCGCAACGAGGGGAGCATCAATGCCGATGGCGGCGTTGTTGCGCTGATGGGCTCGCAGGTGAGCAACCAGGGAACGATCCAGGCGCAGCTCGGCAGCGTGGCGCTCGTCGGCGGTGAGGCGGTGACGCTCGATTTTGCCGGCGACGGCCTCCTCAACGTCGCCATCGAGCGCGGCGCCATCCAGGCCATCGTCGAGAACGGCGGGCTGATCGCGGCCAATGGCGGCCGGGTCCTGCTCACCGCCCAGGCCGCGGGGCAGTTGCTCAAGACCGCTGTCAACAACACCGGGGTCATCGTTGCGCAGACCGTTGCCAACCGCGGCGGCGTCATCCTGCTGCTCGGCGACATGACCAGCGGCACCATGACCATCGACGGCAGCCTCGATGCCAGCGCTCCCGATGGCGGCGACGGCGGCTTCATCGAAACCTCGGCGGCCTCGGTCAACATCGCCGATACGGCACGCATCACGACGCTGGCAGCGAGCGGCACCACCGGCACCTGGCTGATCGACCCGGAGGATTTCACGATCGAGGCCGGCAAGAACATCTCGGGCGCGGCGCTTTCGGCGCTGCTCGTCACCAACAGCATCGTCATCAGCACTTTTCCGGGCAACGACAACACCGTCAGCGGCACGCCGCCGACCACCAACCTGTTCACGTCGGCGACCGGCAATGGCGACATCTTCGTCAACGAAGCGATCGCCTGGACCGCCAGCCCGAGCACCACCACGCTGCGGCTCAATGCGGTGCGCGACATCAACGTCAACGCGTCGATCACCGCGACCAATGGCAACATCGTGCTGTGCTGCGGCCGCGATGTGAACCTGGCGGCGGCGATGACGACGACCAACGGCAGCATGATCGTCAATGCCGGGCGCAACGTCACCATCCAGACCATCGCCGCGCTCACCGTCACCGACGGCAACATGGTGCTCTGTGCCGGGCACGACCTTCTTATCCAGGGCGCGATCGTGCTGACCCGAGGCACGACGATCCCGGCGCAGTCGCTCGGCGTGCCAGCGGGCATGACGCTGATCGCCGGCTTCGACGGCACCGGCCCGGGAGTCGAGGGCGGCACGGTGATCTTCGGCGCTTCGGCGCCGCCGATCGTCGTCACCGGCCCGACGGCGCTCGTCACCATCAACTACAACCCGACCTCCTATGCGACGCCGACGAACTTCACGCCGCGCTTCACTCTCAGCGGCGGCTCCACGATCGATGCCCGGATGCTGGTTTTCCCGACGGCGACAAAGGTCGGCGACGGGACCACCGCGGTGGTGCTCAGCGGCTTCAACAGCACCGCGACCTCGGGGCTGCCGACGGGTGTCACACTCGTCGCCGGACCCGATGCGCGGGCCGATTTCGACAGCGCCGTGCCGGGTGAAGACGGCGGCGTCAGCTTCAGCGGCTACACGCTGGGCGGCGCCGATGCCGCGCAATACGCACTTGCGAGCTCGTGCTGCGAAGCCGGGCAGCGCACGGCTGGCGTCGTCACACCGCCTACGCCTACTCCGACGCCTACGCCTACTCCGACCCCGACTCCGACCCCTACCCCCACTCCAACGCCAACTCCAACGCCAACACCTACTCCCACACCGACACCCACCCCCACGCCAACACCTACCCCCACACCGACACCGACCCCCACACCAACACCAACCCCGACCCCAACGCCAACGCCAACCCCAACCCCAACCCCAACCCCAACTCCAACGCCTACCCCCACTCCGACGCCTACTCCGACTCCGACGCCGACACCAACGCCCACGCCCACCCCGACCCCCACACCCACTCCAACGCCAACGCCAACGCCAACGCCAACGCCTACCCCGACGCCTACCCCCACCCCGACTCCGACCCCGACTCCGACTCCGACTCCGACGCCTACCCCCACCCCGACGCCGGCACCCGCTCCGCTCCCGGTGTCGCCGATCTCGACCACACCGATTCCTGCGGTGGTCACCGGCATGCCGCTCGCCGGGATCCAGTTCGCCGTGTTCGATGGTGGAGTCAGGATGCCCGCAGTTCCGGTGGCAGAGGTACCGGCTCCGGTCGAAGTCGCGCCTGAGCCTGTTGCACAGCCGGCACCCGTAGCGCCGGCACCGCGCCCCGTGCTGAAGCCCAAGCCGTCGCGGAATTGATGGACCGGGCCGCCGAGCGCCGCTTGCGGCACCTCTGCCTCGCGCTGGCGCTCGTGGCGGCGCCGGCCGGTGCCTATGCTGCGGGCGCTGCTGCGGAATCGGCCCTGGCCATGACGATGCCATCAGCCGATGTTGCCACGATCGCTGATCGCATCCGTGCCGGTGGCGACAACGCCGGCATGGCGTATGTCATCGTCGACAAGCACAATGCCCGCGCCTTCGCCTATGCCGCCGACGGCACGCTGCGCGGCACGTCACCCGTGCTGCTCGGGCTCGCTCGCGGCGACATCAATCCGCCCGGCATCGGCGACCGGCCTCTGTCCGCCATCGGGCCGGAAGATCGCATCACCGCTGCCGGCCGCTATGTCGCGGAGCTTGGCAACGACCTCGGCAAGAACGATATATTATGGGTCGATTATGCCAACAGCCTGTCGCTGCACCGCGTCGTCACCGGCAAGCCATCCGACGAGCGCCAGCGCCGCCTGATGTCGCACAGCCCGGATGACAACCGCATCTCGTACGGTTGCATCAATGTGCCCGCCGATTTCTTCGATGATGTGGTCCGCCCGCTTTTCCTCGGCACGGTCGGCATAGTCTACATCCTGCCCGAGCAGCGCGACCTGCTTGGCGTCTTCCCGACGCTGCGCTGACGGCAGCGCGGAGGCCGGGCAATCGTCCGTGCACCATTTGAGACGTCATGCGCTCGAAGAGGTCAGGTCACCGCGCCGATGATAAGGCTGGCGACAAGGCCTGCCAGTGCGACGATCGTTGCCCAGTCGGGCAGGCCGGTGATCTCGCCGCCAAGCATCTTCTTCTTGTAATCGAATTTCGGCTTCGCAGAAAGACCGCCGATCAGGCCCACCACTGCCACGAACAACGTTGTCGCGGCGAGCGTGATCATCCATATCTCGCGGGTAAGGACGAAAAAATAGATGAGCAGGATCGTCGCTGCGGCAACCCCGAGATAGCCGAGCACGGTGAGGATTTTCTTGACTGTGGGATTGCTCGTTGTGCTTGAAGCAGTCATAGATATGCCTTTCCAACCAGCAACTTCTAGTGTGCGCGCCGCAAACGGACCGATACATCCGGGAGGGCATGGAAACGATACTATCCGACCTTTTGATGTTAATATAACTCAATAATGCTGTTTTGCCAACCGATGTTGTTGCCCGGTTCAGAATTATAGGACTGCATCAAGGGCTATGAATTGCTTACGACGCATTAACGCCTGCCTGGAGCATGCGCCATGGATCAACTTCGACTGCCTTTCTTCATTTTCGCCGTCGCGCTGCTCGCGCTAGCTGCATTGATTGAACTGACAGCCGCCGATTTTCTTTCGGACATGTTTGCGCGTGGTGAAAACGAAGTGCCCGGGCTCGCCATCAAGTATCTTTTCATCATCGACGGCACCCTCCTCTACAATCTGCTCTGCCAGAGCCTTTCGGTGCCCGTGCCGCGCGAGCTTGTTGGTCGCGTCCAGCCGATCACGACATTGCTCCTGTCCCTGCTTGCGCTTCTGGCCGGCTTTGCAGCGCTGATGCTGGCCTTCGGGCTGCTCATGCTGATGGTCGGCCTGTTGTTGGCAGTACCTTTCGGGACCATCGCCTATGTCGCAGGCTGGGGCAGTTTTGCAAAAAGCGGCGCAGCGGCGACCCTGACACTGGTGATGGCACTCAAGCTGCTGTTTTCCCTCTTTCTCCTGCTCGCCCAGCAGCGGTTCCTGCAGAACAAGGGCCTGCTCTTCTATGTGCTGCTGTCGCTCGGCCTGACCTGGGGCATTGCCTTTGTCCATGCGCTGGTACCCGCTGTCCTGATCAGCATCGCGGACGCGGCGATTGCCGTGGTCATTGCGGTCATCGGGCTCGTCCTTCTGCTGCTGCTCTTCGTTTTCGCAATCATCGGCACGATCAAGGCGGTGGCGAGCCTGCGACACGGCTGATCTATTCCATCCGCACCGTTGCCCCGCGCGGCGCCGCATAGACAAATTGCGCGCCAAGCTCGGAGACCGGGATCATCGTCACGTCGCTGCCGCGCTGGCAAAAGGGTATATTCTCGTCGCGCCAGCCGGCCGGGCAGGCGGTCGTGGCGTCTCGCGTCATCGGTTGACCGGGCAGGCAGAGACAGAGCGTGCGCCGACCCTTTTCGGGAACGGGGAAGGATATCGTCGCGACACTGCCGGCAACCAGCCGCGCCCGCGCCGCCCGCATCCGGCTATCGGTGTCCGGCGGCACCGATCGCACGGCCTCTTCCCCAGCGCGGACGATCACTTCGGGTTGCTCCACCGCGACTGCAGGCACGAAGCCTCCGAAGACGCGCAGCACACCCGCCATCAACGCCGGCGGCTCCCAGTCTTCTGCTGCCTCCTCATCGACTTCGCCACTCTTCATCGGTGGAGTCCAGCCGCTGCCCGATGATCCGCGGTCCGTGTCAGTCTTGTCCTCCCGCGCGCCGGCCACCTGCAGCACGACGAAGCTCAGCCCCAGGAGCAGCAGGACGATGACGGCTAGCCGCATCCGTCACATCCGCCTGAACACGAGATCCGAAGGAATGCGAAGGATTTCGGGGCGGAAGACAAGGCACGATGTCTGCACATCGGTGATTGTGATCACCAGCGGCTGGTTCAGCTTGACCCTGACGCCACCCGCCGGCTCCTGGCTGATGACCAGATCGTCGACGCCGGATTGCCGGCAACTCTGCCTTATCTCCGAAAGCGTGAGCCGCGCCTGCCGAATCTCGTTCTGCGCGGCCGCCAAGCGCTTGTTGCGCAGATCGGGCACCGCAATACCCGGATCGACGATCGCCGTGACACGCAGATCGGCTGTGATCGGCGTGTTGGCCGCGGGAAAGACGCTGACGATATGTCCCGGTTCGAGCCCCTCGACACGCTCGGCGACCGTCACCTGGAAGCCGTGCTGCGTGGCAAGCGCCTCCAGTTCCGCCAGCGGCCTTCCAGAAAGCTCGGGCAGCGTCGCCACGGGATCGGCCACTGGCGGCGGGTCGGCGGGCGGAGGCTCGTCGCCATCGGGGCGGAAGGCCAGAAACGCCACACCACCGACGATGACGACCACGATCACCGCAATCAGGATCCATAGCCAGGTCCGGTTGGGCGGTGGCGGCGCGCTCGCATCCACCCTCAGGGTCGAGGCCGGGCCGTCGGCAAAGTCATTGTCCGGATCGTTCACCGCCACCACCCGCGGCCGGAAGGGATAATCGCCCGGCGCCGTGCCTGGCGGGACCGAGATGACCACGCTTGCGGTGTGCGTCTCTCCTGCCAGAAAATTGCGCTCGGTTTCGCCCTCGATCTTGAACCATTCGGCCCTGGTATCGCCGGTCACGCGCAGGCTCAGCCGCCCGCTGCGGGGTCCGCCGCTCCGATTGGTGACGCTGAACTGGATTGCGCCGGTCTGAGGCGCCTGGCCGCCGCCTTTCAGCGCCACGGTGGTGGGTCCGTCCGGAATTTCGAAACTCGGCATGGTCATGACTCCCGATCAGCCAAAGCAGGGGAACGCCGGTGCATCATGGCTCTGATGCCTCCGGCGCAGGGGTTGGGACTGGTTCCGGAGCGGGATCCGGAGCGGGATCCAAAGCGTTCGGCGCCTCGGCAAACTCGATCGACCAGGTCGCATGCGCAGGCCGCTCGCCCTCGATGATGCGCTCGACGAGCTTCGCGAGCGGCCGTGCGGCGGCAGGGGCCCTGACATCGAGATGAAAGGGCCGCCCGTCGTCGTCATTGATCTCGAAACCCGTCAGCCCGGTCGCCAGTTCGAGCTGGCGCGTGAGCGACCCGCGGGTTCCGCGAGCACGCCCGAGCCGGGCGGTCTCGGCCACCAGCAGTCGCAACTGGCGGGTGCCGGCGCGGAAGCTGGGGGTTCCTTTGCCCGGGCTGTCAGCCGTCCCGTCGAGATATCGATCGAGCCCCAGCCAGCTCGCCATCAGCAGCACCAGGGCGTCGTTGGGTGCAGCATGCGGGGACACGATCGTGTCGATGTCCTGAAGCAGGGCTTCGACTTGCTCGTGCATCGCGTCCATCGCTGCGAGCAGCGCCAGCAAGGGCCCGTCCTGGCGCGCACCCGCCGCCTGATAATTCTCCGGCAGATAGTGCAGGATGCGCGAGGGCTCCATTTCAGCCGCCTCCATCCTGAACGATGACGAGGCGGTGCTCCCCCGAGCAATAGAGCCAGCGCGGTGGCAGCGGCACGCGCTCGCGATACTCGATTGCCGAGGCAAGCGTGTAGCTCTGGCCACCGTCGAGGCTGGCATGGATGCCGCGGATGCCGCCGCTCAATATCACCAGGCCGTCCGGCCGGCGCGCCGCCGCCACTGCGCGGACCTCGTGCAGCAATCGGCGTTCGCTCAGCAGCGGCAGGCCGGCATCGAGGCGGGCGGGCACCCATGCGGGCGCCGCAGCATCGACATCGAGGGTCAGCACGCCGGCGCGATTGGAGCCGGCAATGACGAGATTGCCGGCAAAGGATAGCGCCTGGGCCGATCCGCCGCGCCATCCCTCCCGAAACTCGACCCAGCCGGCGGGGTCGCGGGCGCCGTCCGCACGCAGTTCGAGCCGCTGTGCGCCATGCCCTTCCTCGCCGGCTTCCGCCGCCATCGTCGCCCAGAGGAACAGCCGCGATCCGGTCGCATGCACACCGAGCACGCGCACGTCATGGTCCTTGAGCCCTGGCGCCAGATAGCTGTTCGAAACGCCGCCTGCGGGCGAAACATACACGCCGCCTCTGGCACGGGCAGCGACTGCGACATGGACAAGACCCGAGCTCGATGTCGCTGTCGCCACGGCCCAGAAGCCCTTGGCGTCTTGGGCCGGATCGACCACCACCGGCGCCGGCACCTTGTCCGAGCCAGGAGCGAAGTGGAGCAGGCCGGTGCTGGTCGCGAGCAGAAGCGCCGGCTGCCCGTCCTGCTCCAGCCAGGCGGCGTCGGACAGCTCGCCGTCGATCGCCGCGGCATCGAGGCTCCAGGTCTCCCCCAGGTCCCGGCTCAGATGCACGACGCTCCCGGTGCCCCGCGCGATTCCGAGTGCCAGCAGCCCCGGCCGCGTCGGATGGCGGCGGACGAAGCGCGGTGCCTCGCCTTCCTGCAGATGCAGCACCGACCAGCTGTCGCCATCGTCCTCGCTGCGGTGGAGTGCCACGTCGGTGACTGCAAACCACAGGCCCGGCTGCGCGGGGTCGGCGCGCAGGTCGCAGACGTTGCGATGCGGCGTCTCGTCGATCCGGAAGACGAGCTGGTCGGCATAGCGGACACCGGGCTCGCCCAGAATGCGCTCGTACACTTCGGAGGCGCGAATCTGGCGGCCGAAGGCAAGTTCGCGGAGCGGCGAGAGAAAGGCGTGGATACGACGGTAGATGCCGTGCTCGACCGCAGCGGGATCGGCTTCGGGCCCGATGACGACGCGCGCGGACACCGAGACCGGTCGTACTTTCGCCCACCGCACCGTTGCGCGCACACCCAGCGGCCGGCGACGGTCGAGCGCTGCTTCGGCACGGGCCCGCACGGCTTCGGTGCGGTGCGACGCGACGACCGCTGCGGTGATGCCGGTGCCCGGATGCGCGTCGGCGTCGATGGATGGCACGGCGAGCACTTCGACCACGCCGGGGGCCGCATGGCGCCAGACCTGCGCCTGGGCGAAGGCGAGGGCGCGCGAAATGCCCCCCGGCTCGAGCACCACCTCCTCATAGTCGCGGACAGTGACCGCGACATCGCGCGCGGCCATGGCGGAAGGAGCGCGGCGCAGCAGCTGCTCGATCGTCTCGGCATCGGCGCCCCCGCGTGCGGCTTCCGGGTTGGTCACCTGCACCTGTGGCACAGCAGCGATGCTGGTCAGGGTGCCCGCCGCAACATTGCCGGCTGCCCCGCCACCGCGCCGGTACCAGGCTCGCAACTGCCGGTCGGGCAGGGGTGCGGCACCGCTGCTGCCCTGGCCGAACTGGACGACTCCGGCACCACGATCGAGGAGATACACCGGCTCGCCCGCCGCAGTATCGGCCATATGCGCCACTTCGCGCCAGATCTCGAAGACGCGGCCATCGACCGCCCGCAGCGCGCGCCCCGGCGACAGGTCGTCGTCGGTTTCGACGCCCAGCATGAAGTCCCGCCCGTCCGGCAGCCCGCGCACCACCGGCGCGCGTGCCAGCCGGAAAAGCTGCCCGCCACCGCCGCCGCTGCCGCTGTTGCTGCTGCGACCGAGCGCCTCGTTTTCGACCAGCTCGCAGTGCAGCGCCGTGCCGCGCGCCTCGGCGTCGCCATCGCCGAGCACGACCATGTCGACCAGCGTGAAGGCAACGCTCGCATCGCCGGTCGCCACGCGGGTGCCGGCGGGAATCTCGATCCGGCCCTTGCTCTCGGCACGGCGGGTGAACAGCAGCTCGACGACAGCGGCGGCGGGCGGCCGCATCTGCACGCCTGCCAGGTTGAGCAGGGCGAGCTGCAGTCTCGGCGGAATGCGGTTGACCCGGTAGAGCAGGGCCTCGGTGAGAAAGGCAAAGACATCGATCAGTGCGGCACCGGGATCTCCGACCGACAGATCGGTCCATTCGGGGCACAGCGCGCGCGCGCGGGCGGTGCCGGCGGCGACCAGCTCCGCAAAGCTGCGATCGTCGAGCCGTGGCAGGGGCACCGTCATGCGCCGCCTCCTCCGTCGAGCGCGATCGCAAGGTCGAGGCGTGCTGTCTCGCCGGTTGCGCGGATGCGATAGTCGAGCGTCACCAGCAGCCCGCCGACGTCGAGCGGATCGGCCTCGGCATCCAGCCGGACGATCTCCACCCGCGGCTCGAAGCGGGCGATCGCCTGACGCACATAATGGATGGCGAGACCAGCGGTGGTCGCATCATTGGGGGAAAACAGCAGCCTGTGGAGGGGGCAGCCATAGTCGGGCCGCATCACCCGCTCGCCCGGTGCCGTCGTCAGCAGCAACAGGATCGATTGGCGGATCGCCTCCGGCCCGGCGACAAAGGCAAGGCGGCGGCCGGGCGTGAGCAGCGGTCCCGCACCCGCATCAGGACGGATCTGCTGGTTGCCGGCGCCCTCGAAGCGGATGGCCCGGACAGCTACCAAAGCTCAGCTCCGCGCCTTGACCAGCGACTGCCCTGGCCGCTGCACGATGTAGTCGACCGTCGCCGGCGGTGTGCCGTCGGTCCTGCCTTTCAGCGCGTCGAGCGCGACCGGCCGGCCAGCGATGCGCACCAGCGTCGAATAGCCCTCATCGACCTTCATCGTTGTCAGGCACGGCCGGATGCCGGCGAGAGGGTTGGCATTGGGGCAGCCCGAAATGCCCCGGCCTTCCGGGTCGGTCGCGACCAGCACGCGCCGGCCTTCGATCCGCACGAAAGCCTGCGAGGGGCGGTTGTCGACCTTGCCCCGATGGTCGCACACGAGCAGCGCGTCTTCGGTCAGCCACTTCATCAGCCTTGCTCGAAGTCCACGCGGTCGGCGCGGATGCGCAACCGCCGGCCCGGCGCCTCGATGGTCAGGTCGCGGGTGACATGCAGCCGCGCGCCATCGGGCGAGATGTCCAGCAGATCGCCTGCCGCGGTCTCCAGCCGGATGGCGGGACGGTGCGAGTCGAGCGTCAGTTGCTGGCCGCCGGGCGTGCGCAGCACATAGGCGCGCGGGGACGCGGCATCGGCTGGCGATGGCAGCGCCTGGCGGCCCCATAGTCCACCCAGCACCACGCCGCGGGCCGGATCGCCATCGGTAAAGAGGACGAGCACCCGGTCATCGATTTCGGGAAAGATCGCCGCACCCTTGCCGGCACCGGCACCCAGGGCCAGCACCTGCATCCAGTCGGTCTCCACATTGTCGAAGAACGCCGGCAAAAGCGCCTTTACCCGTCCGAGCTGCTCGGGATCGTCGCAGTTTGTGACGATCCCGACGGTAGAGGTCGACTGCATCGCCCGCGCCGGGCGGGCGGGCGGCGTGGTGTCGAGCTCGACGACATGGCCGCGTTCGGCCGAGAACTGGTGCACGGCGCGAGTGAGGACGAACATGCCGTCGGCGCGGGGGCCAACGCCGACCACGCTGACGCGGCGGCCGGGCCGGAGTGCCGGATCGCCCTCGGCAAGGCCGGTGAATGTCCTGGCGCGCGCCGCCGCCACATCGAGATCGGCCTGTGCGAGCGCCATGGCCTCTTCGGGGGTGTCGGCGCGGCGATTGGGCAACAGGCGGTCGCCAAGGCCTTCGAAGCCCTGCAAGGCGCCGCCATCCTCGATATCGACCTGATCCTGCGCGGCGACGGTCGCGCGGGCGGTGATCGCATCTCCATCGAGCCCCCAGCCGACCACGGCGACCGATCGGCGAAGCGCCTCGGCGCTCGCTTCGATCCGCGCCTCGTAAAGGTTCGCGCCAAGGCGCAGAGTCGCGGCGTCCGCGCCGTCACCCGCGAGGGTGAACGCTTCGAGCCGGCCGTCACCGAGGCGCAGATAGCAGCCACATTCGGCGGCAGCATCGCGCAGATGGTCGAAATCGCTCCCCTCATGCTGCAGCCGAAAGCGTGGGCCGGGCAAACCGGGCGGCGTGACCGGAGTTGCTCCGACCGCGTCGGCGGCTTCGCGAACGAGCTCGACCAGCGATGTCGCCGGCAGCGCGCGCACCGCCTGCTTCTTGCGCAGCCGGTGCAGCCGGTCGTATCCGCGCACCATCAAGGTCGGGCCGCCGCCCGATGTTGCCTGGTGCGCGATGGCGGTGATCTCCGCTTCGATGAGCGTGACCCCGTCGCGCGCCTTGACCGTGATCGCGGTGCCGAGCCGAAGATCGGTACCGCCTTCGGCCGGCAGGTCCGCGAAGAGCAACAGCAGTTGCGCCGGCACGCCCAGCACCTGTTCGACGCGGATCGAAATGATCGCGGCGGCGAGGAGCGGCGAGGCCGGATTGCCATCGACCAGGAGAACGGGAGCGCTCATGCGCGGGCTTCTGCGCCTGCGAGGGCCAGCAGGGTACGGCGTGACGGGAGCCGCAGCGCCTGGCCTTCGGCGAGCCGCAGGAGATCTTCGAGCCCATTATATGCACCAAGCAGGCGCGCAAGTGCGGGATCGCCATAGTGATCGGCGGCGATCTGGTCGAGGCGTTCGAGGATGAAGCCGTCCTCATCGACAGGCACGACAATCGTCTCGTCTTCCGGTGCGGCAGCCGGGCCCGCGCCGTCGCGATGCTCGAACTGCGGCGTGATCGGGGAGGGCGGTGGTGCGCTCGCGGCGCCGTCATCGGGCACCCGGCGCAGGCGGAGGCTGAGCCACGAGCGCTGCGGCACACCCTCGGTCGTGAAACGCTCCAGCCGCTCGGCAACCGCGGTGATCACGCCAGGCACGTTCCACGACCGGCCCCAGATCACCCGCACGCGCTGCAGTGCCAGCGCGCCGTCGATGGGCATGCCGGTTTCCGCAAGTGCCCAGAGCGGCTGGGTCAGGCTGCGAACATCGAGCACCGGCGGCGGGGGCTGCAATGCTGGCGGCGACGTCTGCGGTCCTTGCTCGGCATCGGCAGCGCCGGGCGGCAGTGCCGGTGTTCGAGCCGGAGGCGCACGCCCTTCATTCGCGACATCGATGTCGAACAGCAGCCGGAGATCATATTCGGTGACACCGCCGCCGGTCGGCAACAACGGGTCGTCGCCGGCGGGAGCAGCAAGCAGCGCACCGCCGGCACTGCGGCGGCGGGCGATTCCGGCGGTGCGCCGCGCCTCCAGCGCTTCCGGATTGAGCAGGCAGGAGATGCGCTCGCCGGTCCGCTCGATCAGAAAGGTCACCCGCTCCATCCGCCCAGCTCCTGTTCGCGGCGGTAACGCGCCAGGTCGAGCGCCGGCGGGTCGATCTCCGCCAGTGTATCCTCCACCGGTGGCAGCGCGGGCCATCGATCGGCAGGTGGAGCGCCAGACGGAGAATCGCGCGCGCCGCGCCTGAGCACCCGCCCGGGAAACAGAGGGTTCGGACGGATGTGGCCGACTTGACCGGTGAACGCGTGCGGCTCGGTGCCCGGCGGGGAAGCAGCGGCAAAGACTGGGGCGCGATACATCGCCTTCTGCGAGGCAGGATAGCGCCCGTTCGTATCGGCCTCGATGCGCGGCAACGAGGCTGGATAGCGACCATCCGCAGCGCGATTCAGGTGTGGCGACGAGGCAGGCAAAACAGCTTTGGCGGGCGCATCGACTGGACGGCGGCCGGACACCGGGGAGGCCCCATTGTCCACAGGATGCGTTGACTGCGGCCGCGCGGCGAAAGGCATGTTCGGTCGTGATCGCGCTGCGGTGCGCTGGGGCAGCGTTGCCGATGCCGGTTTCGAGCCTGGCACGTCGGCGTTTTCGGCGCCGAAGAGCATCGCCATGCTGCGGCGTACGCGGTGCCCCGATGCCTGTGGTGAAGTCGCTGCCGTAACGGCGCGTGCAACAGCCTGTGCTGGCGAAGTGCCGCGCACCCGCGGTTCACTGCCGCGGCGCGGCCCGGCGCGAGCTGCGCTTCGCCGCGCCTTGGCCGTCTGGCGGGGGGCAACGTGCGCTTCGATGCGCGGCGCTGTTCCGGGTGCGCTGGCGTTTGCATCGTGCGACCGGTCGAGGCCGGTCACAACGGCATCGAGCCAATGCGCCGGCGCGCCGGGGAAGGCAGCGGCGAGATCGGCGTGGCTGACGACCGGGGCATGCGCAGGCTCCAGCCGCGCCGCCACGCTTGCCAGCCAGCCTGCCAGCAGCCGCACGAGGTGCGCGAGCACTTGCGCCGCTGCCGTCACGAACGATCGAGCCGGTCAAAGGCCAGGTGCAGCTCCTCGATCGCCACTTCACGCCCGAGCGCATCGAACGGCACGCCGCTCCACTGGCAGGGCCAGGCACCATAAAGGTTCCAGTTGATCCGCGCCGTCGTCCCGTCATTGTCGAGCTGGCTGATCGTCACGTTGCGGCGGCGGACGGTGCCGTCGACGGTTTCCTGCAGCCAGGTCCACAGATCGGGCGTGGCGGTCAGTCCGTAGCGGAGCACCGCCTCGGCATAGTCGACCGGGCCGGGAAGGGCGCGCACGATCGAACCGGCACCCGATTCCCGGTATCGGATCGGTTCGATCCGCACACCGAGGCCGAGGCATTCGGTAAACCGCACCTCGGTGGCATCGAGGCGCAGCACGAAGTTGTAGTTGCGATACATTTCGCTCTGCGCGAGCGGCGCCTGCGCCGCCGCGCCGCCCGATTTCCCTTGCGGGGGAGCGCTTGCCATGTCCGGTCTCCTCTAGCGGATCAATTGCCTTCGACCATGGTGCCTGTCGGCGACTGGCCGATGCGGAAGATGACGAACTCAGCAGGTTTCACCGGCGCGATGCCGACCAGAACCACCACCTGCCCAGCATCGATCACCTCGGGCGGATTGGTCTCCTCGTTGCATCTGACGAAGAACGCCTGCTCGGGCTTGGCCCCGGCGAGCGCACCCTGCCGCCAGAGCAGGGTGAGAAAGGCGCCGACATCGCGCTCGATCGCCTTCCACAGCGGCCGATCATTGGGCTCGAACACCACCCAGCGCGTGCTGATCGCGATCGATTCCTCGATCATCGCGAACAGCCGGCGGACGTTGAGATAGCGCCAGTTGCTTTCGGCGGGTGCGATGGTGCGGGCCCCCCAGATGCGGATGCCTTCTCGTGTGAAGAAGCGGATGCAATTGACGCCGGCATCGTTGAGCAGCCCCTGTTCCGCCTGCGAAAGCATCTGGGTAAGGCCGAGTGCACCGCGGATCGGCAGGTTGGCCGGCGCCTTGTGCACGCCACGTTCGGCGTCGGTGCGCGCGAAGATCCCCGCCATATGGCCCGACGGCGGCACCGACACGATCTTCGCCGGGTCGAGCGCGTCGCGCGCCCGCAGCCACGGGAAGTAGAAGGCGCCATAGCCCTTGTCGTCCATCGGAGGGCGCAGGCCGCCAGCCTTGGCGCGCGACCGGCGCCCGCCGCCGGTGCCCTCGCCGCCCTCGTCGCCACCGCTTGCCGGCTCGCTTTCCACCGAGCCAACCTGGGTGAGCCGGGCGATGTCGTCGACCTGCGCCGGACCGTCGAGAATGGCGACCCGGTCTTTCAGCGAGGCGGCAGCGCTCACCAGCGCTTCATGCGACGAGAAGTCGGTGCGGCCGGGTGCCGCGATCATGGCGATCTCGTCGACCAGGTTGAGCGCGTCGAGACCCTTGCCGGCGATTGGCGCACCCTCGGGAATATTGGCGATGTAGCAGCGCGAGCCGCCGTTCAGGAAGAAGCCCTGCACTGCATTGGCTAGGTCGGTACTGGCCAGGCCATCGCCCGCATAGCGGCGCAGGAACTCGCTCCAGTTGTTGATCGCAATGGCTTCGTTGATCGCCGCATCGGCGCGCGGTGCGGTGCCGATGAAGCCGGCTGTTTCGGTGCCGACCGCGGAGATCGGCCGCGGACCGCTGTCGATTTCCTCGATGTAAACACCTGGAGCGGAGTAGCGCATGGGTCAGGCCTCCAACGGCAGAGAGATTCTGGCGGGGATGCCAGGCTTGGCCTGGACACTGGCGCCGACGTCGCGCGCCCTGGCGGTCACTTCGACGGTCGTCTCCGCCGGGACGCGGAAGCGAAACCGCCCGTCCGGCCCGGTGACCGTCGCCGCATCGGCCAGCCGGACATAGGCTCCGGCAACCGGCACATCGCCGGGGCCGAGCACGATGCCGTCCAGCCAGTCGGCCGGCGAGATCTTGATCCTGGCCGGCTCGCGCACCAGCGGCGCGCGCGGCATCACGCGCTCCTGCTCTATCGATGCGATGATGACGCAGCCGGCCGCTGGTGGCAGTCCGATGGCCACGCACGTCTCGGCAGCGCTGCGATCGGAGAGCTCGAAGCCCTGCGCCGACATGACCGCGAACGCGATCGCTGCCGCAACGCGATGTTCGGCGACCGGATCATCGAGCCGGACCGTGACCAGGTAGCTGAGGGTGAGCGCCATGCGGCTGCCAGTACCGCGGTGCGTATGGTGCGCCGGGGCGCATCCCAGCATTCGTAACGCAACATCAACACTGCTTGCGGAATCGTGCAAGGCAACGGGTGCAACAGATACATCGTCAAGATGGACGGCCAACAACTCGACAAGTTGTTCGGTCGATCGACCAGCAGCGTCGGCACCCCCCATGCACCTCTCCTTTTCCCCGTCATCGAGGGAGATCAGAGTAAGCCAAAGCGCCTTTATGCAGCTGCTTTCGCTATGGTACGCCTATAGTCACACCAGCTGCCATGAAGGCCAACTGATGCGAATCGACGCTATTTAACAATTGTATTTCACTTGCGCGGGGATTGCGAGTCCGTCCCGGATCGCTAACGGCCGGTCTTGCCAGGCAGCAATAAACGCGAAAGCAAGGTCAGTACATCCGAGTAATAATCGCTTCCCAGAACGGGGAGACTGGCAGGAACCATGTCGCTGGCGTGCAACAAATGCCCGACCATGGCGGTGCCGCCCGGGGACAAGGCGTATGGCGCGCGCTCGCCGCTGACGACATCGATCCAGGCCGGGATCATCGTCTTGCGTTCGATCAGCTGGCGCCAGTAGCTGACGACTTCGGTGGCGAGCGAACGGCGGTTGCCGGCAAGCTGGTACAGCGGGATCCTGATGGCATCGAAGCCGAACCGCGGCGGCTTGTCGGCTGCGGGAAGCACGACGCCGGTCGCGGTGACGTCGACCCAGTCGCACGGAAGCCGCGACGGGCCAAAACGGGCGTCGCGCGCAAGGCGCTCGCCATCGCGGGCGAGCGCTTCCCAGGCATCCGAGGGGTCGATGCGACGGAAAAGATCGATCGCTGGCCAGATATAATAGCAGGGATTGATCGTTGTCCTGTCCGGCCGGACGAAGCCGGTCAGCGCCGGTAGAAGCAGCGATCGACCGGCCTGGCGATGGATGAGCTTTGTGCGGATCGTCGTGGCGATTTCGCGCGCCCGGGCCATATGTTCGGGCTGCCGCCACCGCGCATGGGCGCGCAGCAGTGCCCATGCGATGAGGATATCCCCATCGGTGGCGTTGTTGGGATCGGAGACCGGGACTGCTTCGCCGGGCGAGTATCGCCACGAGTAGAGCGCGACATCGCTTCGGGCGAGCGTCTTCTCCGTCCAGCCCCACATGCTGTCGAACGCGGCGCGGTCGGCTGCTGCTTCGGCAAGCAGCATGCCATAGCCTTGCCCTTCGCTGTGGCTGATCGCGCCATTGCCATTGTCGACGATCCGCCCGTCGGGGCGAAGATACACCGCGCTGAAGGCTTGCCAGTCGCTGGCCGATGAAAGGCTTTTTCGTGACGTCTCGCGCTGCTCGTCGGTCTCGCCGTTGGCGCGGGCGCAGGCGGATGTCGTCAGCACAATCGCCGCCAGCAGGCTGCGCCGATCAAACTCCATGGTGGATGACCAGTTGATCGCTTGTCTGCTGCACAAGCCGCGTGTGAAACGCGCCGGCACCGCCAAGTGCTGCAAACCAGGCACAATAGGCCCCGAACACCACGGCCGCAGTGGCCTGCGGCCAGGCCGGCGAGCGAGCCGCGCCGATGGCGGCATGATGATCGTGGATGATGGCAATGCCGTCCTTGTCGATGGCCAGCGACACATGGCCGAGGCCGAGCGGCTGCCAGAAGCCGTTGATTGCATGTTCGAGCGGCAGCAGCCAATCGTCGGACGGCAGCACCAGTGCCGCAGCGAGCCGGCGGCCAACCGCCTCGAAGAAGCTCGTCGCCTGCTCGGCGGAAGCGTTTGCGAACACTTCGTCGACCATCGCGATTTGCAACGCCAGTTCGCTCGGGCGAACGGGAGCAGTGCCATCCCCGTGACGGGACCCAACTATTGCCAAAGCCATCATCGTTCTCCGATTGCCTGCTTGATGCCGACCGATCCCCGGAACTCCTTATAGGCACCAAAACTGTTGTAATTGATATCGCTACCGATCTTCAGGCGCGGGTTGAGCACATAGTAAAGCGCGGCGTTCGCAGACAGGCCGAACCCGGTCTCGCTGCTGCTGTCGAAGGTGGAGCGAACGTCGGTGTTGAGGGCCTTGAGCGCATTGAGCCGCGCCTGTGCGGCAGGATCGGTCGGATAAACATCGGAAGCGGACTGGCTGTAGCTCTGGTAGCCTGGTGCCACATTGATGTCGATGTCCAGACCCTGCGGCTGGCGATATTGGTAGTGCACGGGAAAACTGATGCTGAGGAAGCTCTGTGGGCTGAAATAACCACCATGGCCGAAGGTGAAGTAATTCTGCTGATTGTCGAAGGTCTGGTAGTTCGCATTGATGCCGAGGCTCAGCAGCGAGCTTTCGTCCTTCAGCACGCGCAAATAGCCGCCGACATTGGCCTGGACGCCGCTGTTCGACTTCACCGCCGTGCCTGCGTAGCGATAATAGGAGCCGTCGGCATACACGCCGGTCCCCTCCACATCATAGGAGAGCGATGCACCGCCGCCGGCGCGCCGGACCGCACCCCAGAAATCACCGCTGACCGGATCGCGGGTGCCGGCATGCGAGATGATGCTGTCCTCCACGGCGCGGCGCTCGGCCCAGAGCCGGGCGGTGACCGATTCCGACAGCCGCGGTGACACCGACACGCCGCCCACCACACTGGTCTGGCCAAAGCCGAGCGGCGTGGTGCCGACATCGGCCTTGACGAGCTCATTGGCCCAGCCGACCGAAAGCGCCACGCCCGTGGCCACCTGCGTCTCGGCATTGACCAGAGCAGATGGAAGTGCGGCGACAATGGCCTCGGCCTCCCGGGTGGCGTTGCGGCCGAAGCGCGCGAGACCCGATCCGGTCGGACGGCCGGCGTCGATGGTGCTCGCCAGTGCGGAAGCGGATACCCGGCCGCCGGCAAGGCCGGTCGACAGTTCGGCACGGCCGCTGATCGACTTCAACTGGCTGAGACCGACTTCTCCGACGCGCTGGCGATATTCGGTCTTCACATCGGCGCGCGTCTCGTCGGCCGATGCAATATCGCCGAGATCCTGCTCGATCGATTGCAGGATCGGATCGCTGCTCGCGAGCGGACGACCGGCCCGGGCGGCGAGCGGCGGGGCGCCGGCAGTGATGAAGCCGGACCTGTCGCCGTCCAGCCCGGCAAGCAGTTCATCATCGGAGTCCGCTCGCCTGCCCGCAGACCTGCCGGGGAGGGCGAACGGGTTGAGGGGGGCGGCTGCGATTGCCGATCGCGGGGCGGCGGCGAAAGGGTTGGCAGTGCCGAAGCCACCGCCGACCGTCTGTGCCTGCCGCGTGTAGAGTGCACGCGCCTGCTTGAGATAGCGCGCCGCGGCGCCTTCGTTGCCGCGTGTCCGCTCCATGCGGGCGGCAGCGAGATAGATGGTGTAGTCTGCAGGATCGATGCGGACGGCGCGTTCAAGCGCCGAGCGAGCCAGCGCATAATCGCCCGAGCTTCCCGCAGTGTCGACGAGCCCGATCAGGGCGCTCTTGTCGTTCGGGAGCTTGTCGAGAACCATGCGATATGTTTGCGCCGCCTGCACCGTGAGGCCGCCGGACTGATACAGCCGGGCCAGTGCCGCGAGAATTTCGACATTGCCCGACGCGCTTTGCCAGGCGTTCTGGAGCAGGTCGAAAGCCGGGGCATATTCGCCTGCCTCGCGCATGCGGTCGGCTTGGGTCACGACGACAACGGCGTTCAGCCGCGCCAGCAACAGCTGGTTGTCGCCGAATGCCCCCGCGGCGGTCGTCGCCTGCCGGATTGCCTGAACCGCCAGATCGTCCTGCCCGCTTTGTGCCAGCACACGGATGGTCGCCTCGAAATCGGCAGGGTTGGTCGATCCGGTCCGCAGCGCCTGCAGGGCCAGCGCCGTGGCTGCGGGCTTTTCCCCCAGATCGAAAAGAGCGCTGGCGAGCTGGCCCTGCTTGGCCATCGTCAGGCCGGGCGTCGCGGCCTGCTGGCGGAGCAGCGCCAGCCCTTCCGTCGGCTTTCCGCGCCCGGCGAGCGAGCGGGCACGTGCCACGGCAGCATCGATCTTCAGCCCGGCGACAAAGCTGCGCATCGGCTCGGTCTGCTGCGCTTCGGGAATGCGGCCCATCAGTTGTTCGGCAACGCCGTCCTGCCCGATCTGGCTGTTGAGAAGTGCGGCGGCATAGACCGGCTCGGTGCCGGGCAGCATGGACAAGGCCGAAATGATTGCCAGCACATCGTTCCGGCGGCCGCGCTGGTCCAGAAATCGCGCATAATCATAGCGGATCCAGGGGTCGCTCGGCCCCTCCATCAGGCCGCGCCGGAAAAGCTCCTCGGCCTCGGTGTCGTTGTTGGTCGCGGCAGCCTGCAACGCCAGCGCCCGCGTTGCCTGCCGTTGGAGCCGGCCATCGGCGGTGCGCGCCAAGCCCGGAAGGCCGCCAGCGGTCTTGTAGAGGGCTGCAGCTTCCGCGAAATGGCCCTTGCTCTCGTAGATTTCGGCGAGCAGCTCGAGTGCGGGACCGCGGCCGGCGAACGTCGAGGCCGTCAGTTGCTCGGCAAGCTTCTGTGCCTCGTCGATCTGGCCTGCGGCGCGAAGCGCGCGCGCGGCTTCGAGATCTGCAAAGAAGCGTGCCGATGCCAGCGCATCCGCCCATTGTGCGGCGCGACCGCGGGCCGAGGCGCGCGCCAGATTGTCCCGCGCTGCGCCGAACTGCTGGAGCCGGAGCTGGACAAGGCCGAGGCCGCCCAGGGCTTCCGCATCGTCCGGGCGCGCCGCAAGGGCTGCGCGAAAATCCCGCGCGGCGTCTGCAAGGTTGCCGGCTTCGAGCTTGCGGAACCCGGCCGCCCTGCTTTCGCCGGCGCGATTGGCAACCGTCGTCGCGGCAGGGGCAGCCGGACGCGGGCTGGTGGTCGGAGCGGGAGCGCTGGCGGGCGCATTCGCGGGCGCCGGAGTCCGTGCCGGCACAGGAGTCCGTGCCGGCGCAGGGGTCGAAGCAGCAACCGGGAGGTCGCCAGCAAGGCCGCGCTTGGCGCGGGAATTGGTCGGATCGATCGCCAGCACGCGGCGGAATGCCCGTGCTGCCAGATCCTGCCGGCCCTTGCCTTGCCAATAGGATGCCTGGTTCAGGAGCGCCTCGATCGCCGGGGTCTGCGCACGGGCCTCCACGGCGAGCGGCGCCAGCGCAAGCAGCAGCAGAATCCGGACTTTCACCGGTCACCGACCGAGAGGCGCCGGCGCTGCTGGCGATGCAGCATGGCATAGACCGGCCAGGACAGCAGCAGCGCGAGCAGGATGCCGGCCAGTGCCAACAGCATCGGCCTCTGGCTGGCGAGATAGGCCATCTTCAACCAGACGGGAAGTGTGCCCACCCAATAGCCTTCGCCGACAGCATAGCTGACCATGCCGTCTCCCACCGCAACCGACAAATCGCCCTGGACCTGTGCGTTGACGGCGACATCGCTGAGACCGGCGATGAGCGGCGGCAGCATCTCGGGATCATTGGCCAGGACCGCGACGACGGTGCGGGCACTGCTGAAGGGCGATTCGAAGCTGGTCAGGCCACTGAACGTCGTCGTGCTGTACAGGAAGTCGTTGACGGTCTTTGCGGGAGCGCGCTCATAATATGAAAGCGCATTGAAACCCAGTTCGGCGAGGGTCCGTTCCCGCACCCGGAAGCGGCCATCGGCATATTGGATCGGCGCATCGGCGAACAGGCCACCGCCACGCGTGATGCCGAGCGTCCCGATGACGAGGATATCCTTGCCGCCCAGCTGATCGCTGTTGATCTGCCGCGTGACCGAGACAGCGGTGGCGGGCACGCCGGTCGAATCTCCGAACCGGCCCATGATGCCAAGGAATGTCTCGACGACCTCGGGGCGGGCGTCGCGCTGCAACACCACCATGGTCTGCGCGAGATCCGGATAGATGGTGAACGGATAGCCGGCGCCCGCGAAGGTGGCGAGATCGGGCATATAGGCAGCATGGTAGGTGTTCGAGAGGTCGATCGAACTGTCCGGCAGGATGCTGGTCCGCACATTCTGGGGGAGGACGGTGGAGCAGGCCTTCTGGTTGGCGAGGACGAGATTGTAATCGAAGATCAGCTCGTTCTGTCCGAACAGGATGTATTTGGGGATCACCAGCGAGGCCTGCGACTGCGGGGTCAACGTCTCCGGACCACCGATCAGGCGGTTCCACCATGGCGCGCTCGAAATGCCCAAAGTGTTGAGATACTGGCCGTTCATCGAGACATCGAGACGCGACGCGCGTGGATCGAGCCAGGACGCGGTCGGATAGCGGTACCGCAGATCGAGCTTGCCGCCCTGTCGCGGCCAGAAGAACAGATCGGGTGCGGCACGGAACGGCGTCGTCAGCGGACCGGGCGGCAGGCCGCGGCCCTGAAGGGTCAGCGGGTCGACGAGTTCGCCGAGCCTGACCGGGCGATCGGTGCGCAGCCAGCGAACGGCACCATAGGCGCCATACGTCGGAATGCGGGCATCGGCCGTCGAGACCTTGCGGCCCGAAAACAGTCCTCGGCCGCTGGCGAGCGTTGCTGCCGCCTGCTTCAGCTGGCGATCGTCTTCAGCCATCACAACGAGCAATTGCCCGGCCGGATCAACCGGATTGCGCATCACCTCGATCGCCGGGCCTGTAATCTCCGCCGGGACGCCGGTGACACGGCGTGTCCGCGTGATGAACACGACCGCATTGCCCTTGGGCAGCTGATTGAAAAAGGTGCGGAAGTTGAAGGTGCGGTAGCTTGCGTTGGCCCCCATCCAGGATGCGACACTGGCTGCGGCTTCGAGCTCCCCATCGGTCGGCGATGCCGCGAAAACGAACGGCAGGCGCAGCGGGCCGGGCGCAAATCGATCGAAGAACGGCGCCGGCAGAGCATTGAGATCGGGAGCAAGCGTGAGCGGCTGGACCGTCAGATCGAGGAACGAGCGGGTGTTGCTCACATTCGCCCAGAGCACCGAACTGAACTGGTCTTCGCAATCACGGGTGTAATGGCCGAGGAAGCGGATGTTGAGCTGGTTGTCTCCCGCCAGGAACAGCGACGGATTGACCGGGATCCGCAGCAGCTGCCCACCAGCGGTATCGGCGCGCAGCGGCACGATCTGCACGACCTCGCCATTGAGCAGGACGACGAGCTGGCTGAGGTCCCCCAAAAGCGCCGGCGAGTGCGCAAGGTTGAGCGTCAGGCTGGCGCCGGTAACGACGAGATCGCGCCGCATGCCGAACGCGATGCCGATTTCGCCGCGGGTGCCGGCGAGCCTGATCGGGCTCGTGACGCGAAGATCCTTGAGCGAAAGCCGGATGCTGGTGGGCGCCGCGCTGCCAGTGGCCGGCAGCTGGTCAGCACGCGGCGAGATGGCAGCCGCGACGGGCTGGGCGCGGGCCGGATCCGCGCCGGCAAATGCCAGCAGGCCGAGTGCTGCGAGCGCTGCAATGGATGCCATGGCAGGTGCCTTGGCTGTTGCTGGCAACGGCTGGTTGCGGCTGCCGGGCCGCCAGCGGGCAATCGCTCGCAGCGTCGCCCAGGCGACGATGGCGATGTCTCGGAGCGATTGCGCGCCGGACACGACGGGGTGCGGATCGGCGAGCTGCCACGCATCGGCGCGCCCCATCACCGCCCTGACCAGCTGGCGCGTCTGGTACGGCTCCATCGGCAGGAAGATGACGCGGCCGAGCAGGTCATCCATGCGGAGCATCGTCGCGGGCAGGGTGAGCGTCTCGTCGCCCATCGACATCGACACGTCGGTAATGCCTTGCTGGTGCGGTGAAGTGCCCGGCGGCAGCTGGATCGACAGGCCGCCCATCGAGATATCGACGCTGTGCCCGTCGACGACAAAACCGTCGGTGAAATGCACGGTGACCGGCATGCTGACTTCGATGCGGATATCGGACCGGATCTGCCGGCGCTCACGCGCTACCGCGATTGCGGCCGTCAGGATGACGATGCTGAAGCCGGCCCATGCCGTGTTGAGAAGCAACGTGCCTTGCTGCCCCACGTCACCGCCAGGCAGGAATATCTGGGCAAGCGCGCCAAGAATGCCTGCGACCAGCAGGCCCAGCGTGATGAGGTGCGGCCTGACGGTCGCGAAATCGAAATAGTTTCGATCGAGCAGACTTCCCTTGTCGGTGACGTTGAACTTGCCCTTGCGAGGGTTGATCAGCGTGTAGAGCGTCGGCTTCACCAGATGGAAGGCCAGCAACGTCTCGTAGATTTCCCCCCAGAACGGACGACGGTCGCCGCCGTGAAGCCGCTTGCCCGACGCCATCGAAACGAACAGGTGCGGGAGGGCATAGGCGAAGATCAGTGCGGCGGACGCCTTGATGATGTTCTGGCCCGCAAGCAGATAGGCCAGCGGCGACGTTATGAATACGATCCGCGGCAGCGGAAACTGGAAGTGCAGCATCGCGTTCAGGTAGCAAAGGCGCTGCTGGATGGTCAGTCCGGGGCCGAACAGCGGATTGTCGATCCGCAGGATCTGCGTCATGCCGCGCGCCCAGCGAATGCGCTGGCCGATGTGCAGGATGAGCCGCTCGGTCGCGAGGCCGGCTGACAGGCGGATATTGATGTAGGCGGTATTCCACCCCTTTCGCTGGAGTTTGAGGGCAGTGTGCGCGTCTTCGGTGACGGTCTCGCCGGCAAAGCCCTGGGTTTCTTCGAGCGCGGTCCGGCGAATGATCGCGCAGCTCCCGCAGAAAAAGGCGGCGTTCCAGAGATCATTGCCACCCTGGACGACGTTGTAGAACAGCTCGCCCTCGCCGGGCATGTCGCTGACCCGGCTGAGGTTGCGCTGGACAGGATCGGCGGAATAAAAATGGTGCGGGGTTTGCAGCAGCGCAAGCTTCTGGTCCTTCTGGAACCAGCCGACCGTCAACTGCAGAAAGGCGCGCGTCGGCACATGGTCGCAGTCGAAAATGGCGATGAGTTCGCCATCGGTGCGCTTGAGCGCGGCGTTGAGGTTGCCGGCCTTGGCGTGCAGATTGTCCGGGCGGGTGAGATAGCCGCAGCCTGCCTCGCGAGCGAAGGCACGAAATTCGGGGCGGCGGCCATCGTCGAGGATGAAGATGCGGTAGCGATCCTCGGGATAGTCCATATCCTGCGCGGCGAACACGGTGGTGCGGACGATGGCGAGGCTTTCGTTGTACGTGGGGATGTAGACGTCGATCATCGGCCAGGTGTCGGGTTCGCCGGCAATCTCGACGACCGGGCGCTCGAGCGGCCAGCCGGTCTGGACGACACCGAGCACGAGGATGACCCAGGCATAGACTTCGGCGAGATAGAGGCCGCCCCCGAGCAGCAATTCGGGCAGTGTCTGGAACTCCAGCGTCTGGGTCGTGCGCCAGACCATGTACCGGGTCGAGACGATCACCGAAAGCAGCGCAATGGCCAGTGTGGCGCGACGGCCCTTGACGCGCCCGAACAGGATTGCACCGACCACCGTCACGGCGGCGAACAGCCACTGTGACCGGAGATCGAGCGGCACGGCGATCACGAGGAGCAACAACGGGACGGCAATGATTGCCGCCAGCACGGCAGCAACGCGCGATGGCGCGCTGTTTCCGGTCAATGCTTCGGGCAGACCGCCAGCGACCCTGCTCACTCCGGAACGCCAGTGCCAGCGAGCGCGTCTGCCTTTGCGCCGGCCAGTGCATTGTCCGGCGCATTGTCCGGAGCATCGGACACGAACCCGCACCGATGCGCGATGACGGCCGTCAACGCTGCAAGATCGTGAAGAACGACGCTTGATGGCGCAAAGCGGCCGATCTGCTGGAGCATCGCCAATGACTGGTTCACTGCCTCGTCGCGCCGGACACTGCCGACCAGCTTGTCCCCCAGCAGTTCGCCGAGAAACTTCGAAGTGTCGCGCGACAGCTTCAGGCGGTCGTCAAGCTGGTTGAGAATGAACAATGTCCTTTGCAATTCGATCACGGGCTTGCCGGGATCGGTGAGTGGCAGGGTGGCGATCGCGGCGGGCGAAGGGGTCAGCACGCAGAGATGGACTGTCGCCAGCGGCATCAGCGCATCCATCAATCGCCGGTCGCTCGACGCCACATCGATGATCGTCACCCGTTCGGGTGGGAACTGCGAGGCCAGCGATGCCGGGGTGCCGTGGGTTATCTCGCGTTGCAGGTCGTCGCCGCTCATCAGTGCAACGCCGAGAACCACAAGGGCTTGCGGCACGACTTCGCCCGGCAAGCCGAGCGGCTGTGCCGGGCGCAGTCCGAAATGCAGCTTCAGCGAATCCTGCCCGGTGCAATCGATCGCGGCGACCTGCAGTCCTTGCTTGGCCAGCCGGATGGCCAACTGGGCCGTCATGAAGGTGGAGCCAACCCCGCCTTTCGGGGATTGGACCAGGATGAGCGTCATGCGCGAGCCTGCGACAATCGCGAAAGGACTGCGCGCACACTCTCGCCGCGATTTGAAGCGCCGCCGATGCCGCGATCTGCGCTTTGGGCCGCTGGTGCATAGGCGCTGAAGAGGGAGTCGCGGATCGGGGACGCTGTCGGCTGCGGCAGGGGGCGAACCGGAGCATCGAACCGAGGCATCGGCGCCTGCAAGACAAGCGATGCCGCTTCGTCATGCCCGCCATCCTCCAGCGACATTGCCTGATGGCCCGCTTTCAAGGCCTCGTTGCCGACAACCCTTCCATCTTGCACGATGGCCTGGAAAATCGGCCAGCTGTCGAGATCCGACCAGGCGTTCTCGAATTCTTGATACTTGAAACTCCCAGCACCAAGCCGGCTCAGAAGTTCTTTTGCGTCACGACGCATCGTGTTTGCATTCAAAAGCCTGAGGTATAAAACTCATTTCATGGATTCCGGTAATAAATACACAATAAAACTATGCAGTAATGACAAGCATTTGAACCGTATCGGTCAAGCTGTAGCAGCTGTAGTGAGCATATCCGATAAAGATCGCGGTTAATATTTGGTCTTAATGGTCAATTTATATAAAGATGCGATGTCCGTCGGACTTTCAGTGTCGGATCGACAAGGAACTGCCGCTCAGATCGGCTCATGCCGCAGCCCGGTTTGGGACCGGCCGCGCCTTCGAAGTTTGTCACGGATCGCGCGGGAGCCCCTGCCCAGCCAAGCCGAGCCATCACGCGAAAAAATGCGGTGAGCGGAAGCGACCCGATCGCGATCTCGACGTTGGAATTCAAAATGTTGGAGGACAACTTGTGGCCGATACCGTGTCCCATAGCGCCGAAATGCACGAAGCCCTGCCGGCAGCAGTGAGTGCACAAGGGATGGTCGATCATGCCAAGCTTGCGATGATCGCCGTCGACCGCACGTTCATGCCAATGGTGGTGACCGATCCCAACCAGCACGACAACCCGATCGTTCTTGCAAACCGCGCCTTTCTCGACATGTCGGGCTATGCCGCCGAGGAGGTCATCGGGCGGAATTGCCGCTTCATGCAAGGCTCCGACACAATGCCCGCCGACGTCGACGTCGTGCGGAGCGCAATAGATCGGCGGGTCGGGGTAACCCATGAGGTTCTCAACTACCGCAAGGATGGCTCGCCGTTCTGGAACCAGATCCATGTAAGCCCGATCTTCGATGACAACGGCAAGCTGATCTACTTTTTCGGCTCGCACATCGATATGACTGCGGCCAGGCGTGTGCGCGACCTGGAGCGTACCGAGCACGCCATGCTGGGCGAGATCGATCACCGCGCCATGAACGTGCTGGCGTTGGTGCAGGGCATTGTCCGGATGACCCGAGCGGACAATGTCGAACGATACATGCATACCGTCCAAGGACGCATTGCCGCGCTCGCCAACGCGCACAGGTTGCTAGCGAGGGGCAAATGGCAGGCGGTGCCGATCGATCAGGTGGTCAGGTGTGAACTGCCTGCCGGCATCGACCGCGTCGACCTGTCCGGCCCCGCCGTCGTTCTCGACGCCTCCCAGGTCCAGCCCTTGGCGCTTGTTTTCCATGAGATCATCGCCAACGCCGTGGAACATGGCGCGTTATCGACACCTTCCGGCCTGTTGAGTGTCCACTGGCATGCCGAACGCGAGACTCTTGTGATCGAGTTTGCAGAGCGAGGCGGGCCCGCCCCGAAGCCAGGACTGTCGCGGGGATATGGCCTGCTTATCGCCGATGCAGTCGTGACGAAGCAGCTTCGCGGCATGCTGGAGCGCGACTGGAAGCCAGCCGGGTTGCACTCGCAACTGACCATCCCGTGCGTATCCCCGCAGGCGCCCAGCCGCGCTCGAACAGCAGCCGATCCATGACATCAACGTCAGAGGAACTCGGAAATCTCTGTTATGACACTGCAAAACCGGCCATTCAGCAATTGTGCTACTCGACAGTGACCGATTTCGCGAGGTTGCGTGGCTGGTCGACGTCGGTGCCCTTGGCGAGAGCCACGTGATAGGCGAGCAACTGCACCGGCACGGCCATGACAAGCGGCTGGATGAAGGATGGTACCTGCGGCACTTCGATCGCCGCCATGGTGCCCGCAGCCTGTGCAGCCAGTCCGGCTGCGTCCGAGATCAACACCACCTGGCCGCCGCGAGCCATCACTTCGGCCATGTTGGAGATGGTCTTTTCGAAGCGCGGGCCCGAGGGGGCGATGACGATGACGGGCATATGCTCGTCCACAAGGGCGATCGGGCCGTGCT
Source organism: Polymorphobacter multimanifer (assembly GCF_014205635.1). Lineage (GTDB taxonomy): Bacteria > Pseudomonadota > Alphaproteobacteria > Sphingomonadales > Sphingomonadaceae > Sandarakinorhabdus > Sandarakinorhabdus multimanifer. Next base: position 16,018 of record NZ_JACIIV010000015.1, on the reverse strand, counting down.
TGAGTTCGCCTGCGGCATAGCCCTCGGCATGGATATAGCTGATTTCCTTCAGCTTGAGGGCGCCTTCCAGCGCCATCGGAAAATCGGGGCCGCGGCCGATGTAGAGAATGTCCTGTGCACGGCTGAGCGGCTGTGCGAGCGCCTGGATCGGGGCTTCGAGTGCCAGTGCGGCGTTCATGGCCGCCGGGGCTTCGGTAAGCATCCGCACATGGGCGGCCTCGGCTTCGGCATCGATGGTGCCGCGCAGCCGCGCCAGGGCGACGGCGAAGGCGGCGAGCACGGCCAACTGGCAGGTGAAGGCCTTGGTGCTGGCGACGCCGATCTCGGGGCCGGCATGGGTGGGGAGCAGCAGATCGGCCTCGCGCGCCATGGTGCTGCTGGGCACGTTGACGACCGCCGCGACCTTCTGGCCAGCAGCGCGGGCATGGCGGAGGGCTGCTAGCGTGTCGGCCGTCTCGCCCGATTGCGAGATGACGAGCAGCAGCGCATCGGGGCCGCAGACGGGCTCGCGGTAGCGGAACTCGGAGGCGTTCTCGATGGCGACGGGGATGCGCGCCAGCGATTCGAGCCAGTAGCTGGCGACATGACCCGCCAGCAATGCTGTTCCGCAGGCGACGATCTGGATGCGGGTGATGGCGGCGAGATCGAAGTCGCACGGGGGCAGGCCGACCGTCTCGGCAAGCGGATCGAGATAGGCGCCAAGCGTTTGCGCCACGACGATCGGCTGCTCATGGATTTCCTTTTCCATGAAGTGCCGGTGGTTGCCCTTTTCGATGAGCGCTGCCGAGGCGCTGGAAATGGTGATCGGCCGGTCGACAAGCGCGCCGCCGCGGTCGTGGATTTCGCACGATGTCGCGGTCAGGCGCACACGGTCGCCTTCTTCCAGATAGGTGATGCGGTTGGTGAAGGGGGCGAGGCCGAGCGCGTCCGAGCCGAGAAACATCTCGGGCAGCGCCGGATCGGTGCCATGGCCGAGCACGAGCGGGCTGCCCTGGCGGGCACCGTAAAGGGTGCCGGGCTCGGACTTGAACAGTACCGCGAAGCTGAAGGCCCCGTGCAGGCGCGGCAGGGTTTCGGCAAAGGCCTCGGCCGCCGTGAGGCCGCGCAGGACCGCAAGTGTGAGCAGTTGGGCCACCACTTCGGTGTCGGTCTGCGATGTGAGCGTGCGGCCGGCGGCGAGGACTTCGGCGCGCAGCGTCTTGTAATTCTCGATGATGCCATTGTGCACCAGCGCCACCGCTTCGGTGGCATGCGGGTGGGCATTGTCGGTGGTGGGGCCGCCGTGTGTGGCCCAGCGCGTGTGGGCGATGCCGGTGTGGCCCGCGAGCGGGTCTGCCGCCAGCGCACGCGCCAGATTGTCGAGCCGGCCTTCGGCACGGCGGCGCAGCAGCGCGCCCTCGTGGAGGGTGGCGATGCCGGCGCTGTCGTAGCCGCGATATTCGAGCCGCCGCAGCCCATCGAGCAGGCGAGGGGCAACCGCTGCGCTGGCGGATGTGCTGACGATTCCGATGATGCCGCACATGGGGTTCAGTCTGCCTTTCGCATGGTTTTTGCGGCGCGGAAGCGCGCGGCCCAGCCGGGCTTTTCCTGCTGTGCCGGGCGCACCATCGCCAGCGCATCGGGCGACACATCGGTGGTGATGGTGCTGCCTGCGCCGACGATGGCACCGGCGCCGATGTTGACGGGTGCCACCAGCGCGCTGTTCGAGCCTATGAAGGCGCCAGCGCCGATGACGGTCTGGTATTTGCCGAAGCCATCATAGTTGCAGGTGATGGTGCCCGCGCCGATGTTGGCGCCGGCGCCCACCTGCGCATCGCCGATGTAGCTCAGGTGATTGGCCTTGGCGTGCGCGCCGAGCACCGACTTCTTCATCTCGACGAAATTGCCGACCTTGGCGCCGGCCGCGAGCACGGTGCCGGGGCGCAACCTGGCGAAGGGGCCGACCTCGCAATCGGGGCCGATGGTGGCGCCCTCGAGGTGGCTGTGCGACCGGATGCGGCTGCCCGTGGCAACGCGCACGCCGGGACCGAAGACGACAAAGGGCTCGATGGTCACATCGGCTTCGATCGCGGTATCATAGGCGAAGAAAACCGTGTCGGGTGCCGTCAGCGACACGCCCGCGGCCATCATCGCGGTGCGCGAGCGCGCCTGGAACACCGCTTCGATGGCGGCGAGTTCTCCGCGGCTGTTGGCGCCGAGCACATCGTCGGAGTCGGTTTCGATCACGGTTGCGCGCCGCCCATCGGCGAGGGCCAGCATGACGATATCGGGCAGATAATATTCGCCGGCGGCATTGGCATTGTCGAGCCGCGCCAGCAGCGGCCAGAGATCGGCAGCGCGCACCGCCATCAGCCCGGTGTTGCAGAGGGTCGTGGCGCGCTCCGCTTCGGTCGCATCCTTCCATTCGACCATCTTCGCCACCTGGTTGCCCTCGGCGATGATGCGGCCATAGCGCGCCGGATCAGCGGGCCGGAAGCCGAGCACCGCCACGGCGACATTATCGGCCAATGCATCGGCGAGCGCTGCCAGCGTCGCGCTCGGTACCAGCGGGCAATCGCCGAACAGGATGAGCACCGTGCCCGAAAAGCCGGTGAGTGCGGCTTCGGCCCGGGCCGTGGCATGGCCGGTGCCAAGCTGCTCGGCCTGAACGGCCAGCACCACATCGCGCCCGGCGAGGGCGGCTTCCACCTGCTCGCGCCCGGCCCCCACCACGGCAACGACCGCCTGCGGCAACAAAGGCGCCAGACTGTCCACAAGATGCAACACCATGGGTTTATGGGCGATCGGATGCAGAACCTTGTGCAAAGCCGACTTCATGCGGGTGCCCTGGCCCGCGGCCAGGATGATGGCCGCCAAGGGGGTTCTGGTGGTCGCTCCGGTCACACTGCCCGCCCTGCCATATCGGCCTTGCGTTGGAAAGGCACGCATGCGCACCTTGGCAGCGTGACGGCTCCACTTTCCATCATTTTCGACCTCGACGGCACCCTGGTGGACACCGGCCCCGACATTTGTGCTGCCCTCAACCACGCGCTGGCCACACTCGGAAGGCCGCCGGTGCCGCCTGACGATGTGCGCCACATGGTGGGGCATGGGTCGCGTGCGCTGTTGGCACGCGGGCTTGCGGAAAGCGGGGAGAGCACGCCAGCGCTTGTCGAGGCCGGGGTGCCCGCCTTCTTCGATTATTATGGCGCGCATATCGCCGATGGCTCGCGGCCGTTTCCCGGCGTGGAAGCGGCACTCGACCGGCTTATGGCGGCAGGGCACCGGCTGGCGATCTGCACTAACAAGCCGGCTGCCCTTGCCCATGCGCTCGTGGCAGCGCTGGGCTGGGGCGAGCGCTTTGCGGCGGTGCTGGGCTTCGACTCGGTGCCGGCCCCCAAGCCGGACCCCGGGCATGTGTGGGCGACGATAGATGCCGCGGGGGGCGTGCGCGGCCGTGCGGTGTTCATCGGCGATTCGATCGCCGATGTGTCGGCCGCACGTGCGGCGGGGTTGCCGGTGATCGTCGTGGGGTTCGGCTTTTCGGATCGGCCGGTGGCCGAGCTCGGAGCCGATGCGGTGATCGACCATTATGATGAACTCGATGCCGCCCTGCTGCGTTGGCAACCGGTATGAGCTCCACTCTCGTCCTTGCCTTTCTCGCGTTGATGCTGGCAGCGCTGGGGATGGGCTGGGTGATCGGCCGGCGCAGCCCCTTGCCGGCTGTGGGTGAGCCCATCCTGCAGCCGCCGCCGCTGCCGTCGCCATCGGTTGCGCAGCCGGCCGACCGGATCAGCATCGAGGCGCTCTCCGATGCGGCACTCATTGCGGAAGGTGCGACCGCCGTCGCGGCCAATGCCGCAGCTCGGGCGCTGTTCGGTGCGAGGGTGGAAGGCGGTGACTTGCGGCTTGTGGTGCGGCACCCGGCGGTGCTCGACGCGATTGCCGAGGCGGCGGCGAGCGGCACCAGCAGCAATCGCGAGTTCGGCGGCATTGGTGCCGGCAACAGCGCCTGGCGGCTGCGCGCGGTCGATGCCGGGCAGGGCAGGGTGCTGGTGGTGTTCGACGATATCACCCAGACGCGGCTGACCGAGCGGATGCGCGTCGATTTCGTCGCCAACGCCAGCCATGAGCTGCGGACACCGCTGGCCACGCTCTCCGGGTTCATCGAAACGCTGGCCGGGCCGGCGGCCGAGGACGAGCCAGCGCGGCGGCGGTTCCTGGCGATCATGGCGAACGAGGCCAGTCGGATGAGCCGGTTGATCGACGATCTGCTGTCGCTTTCCCGGATCGAGCTCGACAAGCATGTGCGCCCGTCGATGTCACTCGACATGGGCAGCGTTTTTGCCGACGTCGGCAAGACACTGGCGATGCGGCTGGAGCAGGACCAGCGGCAGTTGCTGCTGCAGGTGCCGCCAGCGTTGCCGCCGGTGATCGGAGACCGTGACCAGATCCTGCAGGTGCTCCACAATCTGGTTTCGAATGCACTCAAATATGGCCAATCGGGGACACCGGTAACGGTGGGGGTGACGGTCGAGGAGGCCGGGCCGGCTTCCCCTGCGCAGCTGCGGGTGCTGGTGAGCGATATCGGCGAGGGAATTGCGCCCGAGCATCTGCCGCGGCTGACGGAACGCTTCTACCGCGTCGATTCGCAGCGTTCGCGCAAGATGGGGGGGACCGGGCTGGGACTGGCGATCGTCAAGCACATCGTCGAGCGGCACCGCGGTCGGCTCGAGATCGAAAGCCAGCTGGGCGAGGGGAGCAGGGTCAGCTTCACGCTGCCGCTCGCACAGCCGCCTCGACCGGCGCCTGTCCCGGTCGAAGCGGCGGGAGCCGACTGAAGCGCTGTCATCAAACTGCAATTGAACTGTCATATGCGCCGCATCGAGTGTCGCTAAGGCAATCATCGTGCAGCAACCATGCTGCCGCGCTCAGGCGCAGATCGGGAGAGTGGAAGTTGCGACGCCGGGCGATCTTGGGAGCAATGCTCGGAATGCTTGCAGTGCTGCTCCCGGCGCCGGTGGCGGCGCGCAGCCAGTTGCGGATCGTCGGTTCGTCGACGCTCTATCCTTTCGTCACGGCAGTGGCCGAGCAGTTCAAGCGCACCAACCCGCAGTTTCCAGGGCCGATCGTCGAATCGACCGGCACCGGCGGCGGCATCAAGCTGTTCTGCTCGGGCGTGGGCGAGCGCTTCCCCGATGTTGCCAATGCATCGCGGCGCATCAAGGCCACCGAGGTCGCCGATTGCCGCAGCAATGGCGTGACCGACATCATCGAAGTGCAGATCGGGCTTGACGGGCTTGCGCTGGCCCAAGGCCGGGCAGGACGTTTTCCGGGCATGACCGAAGCCGACATCTACCGGGCACTTGCCGCCAACCCCTATGGCCGCAAGCAGACCGCCCGGCTGTGGAGCGACGTCAACCCCAGCTTTCCGGCCATCCGCATCGAAGTGCTGGGTCCGCCGCCCACCTCAGGGACGCGCGATGCCTTCAACGAACTCTATATGGAGAAGGGCTGCGACGCGAACCCGGCCATGAAGGTGCTCAAGAAGTCCGATCCCGATCGCCACCAGCAGGTCTGCACGGCACTTCGCGAGGATGGCGCCTATGTCGAGGCCGGCGAGAACGACAATCTGATCGTGCAGAAGCTGGCGGCTAACCCGCGGCTGCTCGGGGTATTCGGCTTTTCCTACCTTGAGGAAAATCTGGACAAGGTGAAGGGCGTGCCGATCTCGGGTGTGCCGGTGACCTATGACAATATCGCCAGCTTCGCCTTTCCGGCGTCGCGGCCGCTCTATGTCTATGTGAAGGGCCAGCACATGCGCGCGGTGCGCGGGATGCGCGAGTTCCTGGTCGAGCTCAGCCGCGAATCGACCTGGGGTCCGAAGGGCTATCTGTCGCGCCGCGGGCTGGTGGCATCGCCGGTGCCGGCGCGATCGGCCAATGCCGCGGCAGCGCGGACGCCGGTGTTCCTCGATCCGTCCGACGTTCTATAGCGTATGTCGTTGACCATCCTCTTCCTCGCTGCCTTCGGGCTGGCGCTGGTCGGCTTCCAGATCGGCCGTGCGCGCGGCCGCACGCTGGTGGCGACGAGCGGCATTGCGGCGGGAACTGCGGCGCGCGCCCGCATTGGTGCCGTGCATTCGCGGCCGAATTATCATGGCAGCTTTGTAGCATTGCTTGCCCTGGCCCCGGCGCTCGTGGTGCTGCTCGGCTGGAGCTTCATCAGCGAAGGCGTGCTGACTGACAGCGTGCTGGCATCAGTGCCGGCCGCGGAACGTCCGGAAACTTCGCTCGATCGCACCAGCTTCATGAACGAGGTCAGGGGCCTCGCAGCGGGCGAGATCGACGAGCCGTTCGACCTGGCCACAATACCTGCCTCCAGGGTCTATGCCGCGACGCAGACGAACTACAACATGCTTGCCGGCGCGGTTGCAGCGACGCTTGCGGCGCTGGGCGGGTTCTGGGCCTATTCGCGGCTCACGCCGCAGTTCCGGGCGCGCAACCGGGTGGAAGTGGCGGTGCGATGGGGGCTGATGCTGGCATCGCTGGTGGCCATCCTGACCACGCTCGGCATCGTGCTCAGCCTGATCTTCGAGAGCCTGCGCTTCTTCCAGATGGTGTCCCCGATCGAATTCCTGTTCGGCACGCGCTGGTCTCCGCAGACCGCGATTCGTGCCGACCAGGTGGGGTCGTCGGGCGCGTTCGGCGCGGTGCCGCTCTTCTGGGGGACGATCTTCATCGGCGCCATCATCGCCATGCTGGTGGCGATCCCGCTCGGGCTGATGTCCGCCATCTACCTCACCCAATATGCCAAGCCATCGGTGCGCAAGGTGCTGAAGCCGATTCTCGAACTGCTCGCAGGGGTGCCGACGGTGGTTTACGGCTTTTTCGCAGCGCTCACCGTGGCGCCGAGGGTGCGCGACTTTGCGGTGTGGCTCGGCATGAGCGACGCCAGCTCCGAATCGGCGCTTGCCGCCGGGGTGGTGATGGGGGTGATGATCATCCCGTTCGTCAGCTCGATGGCCGATGATGCGCTCAATGCGGTGCCGGGCAGCATGCGCGACGGCAGCCTGGCGATGGGCGCGACGCCCTCCGAAACGGTCAAGCGCGTGCTGCTGCCGGCGGCCCTGCCGGGCATCGTGGGCGGCATCCTCCTCGCCGTCAGCCGGGCGATCGGCGAGACGATGATCGTGGTGATGGCGGCCGGGCTTGCCGCCAACCTGACGATCAACCCGTTCGACAGCGTGACGACGGTGACGACGCAGATCGTGGCATTGCTGACCGGCGACCAGGAGTTCGACAGCCCCAAGACGCTCTCCGCCTTTGCGCTGGGGTTGGTGCTGTTCGGCATCACGCTGGTGCTCAACATTTACGCGCTCGCCGTGGTGAAGAAATATCGCGAGGCATATGACTGATGGCCACGCTTGCATCCAGCACCGCCATGCCTGTCGAGCGCGAGCCGACCGACTGGTCGTCGACGCGGATGCAGCGCCGCATCGCGCGCCGCTATGCCGCCGAGCGCAACTTCCGTTTCCTTGGCCTGGCAGCACTCGGCCTGGCCGCCAGCTTCCTGGTGTTTCTGCTGTTCACCATCGTGCGCGATGGCTGGACCGGTTTTCTGAACACCGAAGTGCGGGTGGCGGTGACCTATGAACCCGCCATCCTCGGCCTCGACGCCGGGCGCATTGCCGCCACCGCCGACCCGGCGGCGCGGCGGGCTGCGTTTCGCCAGGCGGATTTCGCCGGGCTGATGCTCGCCGCCTCGGAGCAGCTCGGCGACTTTGATTCGGTGGTGAGCGAAGGTGCATGGCTGGCACTGCGCGACCGGCTGGAGGCGGACCCGGCGCTGCTGGGGCAGACCGAGCAGGTCTGGGTGCCGGTTCGCAGCACGATCGACTTGCTCAACAAGGGCAAGTTCGATCTCGAAGCGCCCGAGATCAGCCGCGGCGTGTCTGACCGGGATATCCGTGCCTGGCAGGCGCTGGAGGCCCAGGGCAAGCTTCGCACCGGCTTCAACGGCATCTTCCTGAGCACCGCCGATTCCACCGTTCCCGAGCTGGCCGGCATCTGGGGAGCCGCACTCGGCAGCCTGCTCACGCTACTGGTCACCATCGCGGTGTCCTTTCCCGTTGGCGTCGGTGCCGCGATCTGGCTCGAGGAGTTTGCGCCCCGGAACCGCTGGACCGACATCATCGAGGTGAGCATCAACAATCTGGCGGCAGTGCCCTCGATCATTTTCGGGCTGCTCGGGCTGGCGGTGTTCCTCAACGTCTTCGGCATGCCGCGCTCGGCGCCACTGGTGGGCGGGCTGACGCTGGCGCTGATGACGCTGCCGGTGATCGTGATCTCGACGCGCGTGGCGATCAAGTCGGTGCCGCCGTCGATCCGCGATGCAGCCCTTGGCATCGGCGCCTCGCCGATCCAGGTGGTGTTCCAGCATGTGGTGCCGCTCGCGCTTCCGGGCATCCTCACCGGCACGATCATCGGCATCGCCCGGGCACTGGGCGAGACCGCACCACTGCTGCTCATCGGCATGCGCGCCTTTGTCGTCGATACTCCGCAAGGCTTCACCCAGCCGGCAACGGTGCTGCCGGTGCAGGTGTTCCTGTGGTCCGACGATGTGGCGCGCGGCTTCATCGAGAAGACCAGTGCCGCAATCATGGTGCTGATGATGATCCTCATCGCCATGAACAGCGTGGCCATCTATCTCCGCAACAAGTTCGAGAGGCGCTGGTGAACACCAACAACGCACCACCACCAGTCGGCAGCAACCAGCCGCCGAAGATGACGGCGCGCGGCGTCAATGTCTTTTATGGCGCCAAGCAGGCGATCAAGAATGTGTCGCTCGATGTGCGCGCCGATGAAGTGACGGCGTTCATCGGGCCATCGGGCTGCGGCAAGTCCACCTTCCTGCGCTGCTTCAACCGGATGAACGACACCGTGGACAGCGCGAGGGTGGAGGGCGAGATCAAGCTCGACGAAACCGACATCTATGCAGCCTCGATGGACGTGGTGCAGCTGCGCGCGCGCGTCGGCATGGTCTTCCAGAAGCCCAACCCGTTTCCGAAATCGATCTACGAGAACATCGCCTATGGCCCGCGAATCCATGGGCTTGCGGCGAACAAGACGGATATGGACGGCATCGTCGAGGGATCGCTGCGCCGCGCCGGGCTGTGGGAAGAGGTGAAGGACCGGCTCGGCGAGAGCGGCACCGCCATGTCGGGCGGGCAGCAGCAGCGGCTGTGCATCGCGCGCGCCATTGCCGTCGATCCCGAAGTGATTTTGATGGATGAACCATGCTCGGCGCTCGACCCGATCGCCACGGCGCGCATCGAGGAGCTGATCGACGATCTGCGCGGCAAATATGCCATCATCATCGTCACGCACAACATGCAGCAGGCCGCGCGCGTGAGCCAGAAGACGGCGTTTTTCCACCTGGGGACGATGGTCGAGTATGGGGATACTTCGACGATCTTCACCAATCCGTCCGAGGGTCGCACCAAGGACTATATCACCGGCCGCTACGGCTGAACCAGGACAAGAACATGGCAGACTCCCACGGCCATACCGTCAAGTCCTTCGATGAGGACATCGGCCAGCTGCGCGCCATCATCAGCCAGATGGGCGGGCTGTGCGAGGTGCAGATTGCCGCCGCGGTCGATGCGCTGGTGTCGCGCAACATCGAGGCGGCCGAGCAGATCGTCCGCGATGATGCGCGGATCGATGCGCTGGAAATGGAAGCCGAGGCGCTGGCGGTGCGGATCATCGCATTGCGCGCGCCGCTGGCGGACGATCTGCGCGAGATCATTGCGGCGCTGAAAATGGCGAATGTGCTCGAGCGGATCGGCGATTATGCGAAGAACATCGCCAAGCGCGCCTATGCCGTGTCGCAGGCGCAGCCGATCGGCCCGGTGGTGATCGTTCCCGAAATGGCACGCGCCGTGGTGGGGATGATCCGCGACGTGCTCGATGCCTATGTCGATCGCGATGCCGCCCTTGCCGCGACGGTGTGCGAGCGCGACCGCTGGGTCGATGATTTCTACAACAGCCTGTTCCGCTCGCTGCTCACCTTCATGATGGAAAATCCTCATTACATCACGCCGAGCACGCACCTGCTGTTCGTCGCCAAGAACCTCGAGCGGATCGGCGATCATGCCACTTCGATCGCCGAGATGGTGCATTATGCCGTCACCGGCGAACGCATGGCCGAGCGGACCAAGGGCGATGACAGCGCGCTGTTCGCCCGCAGCATATACGCCATTCCCAACACCGACGCTCCGCCCCTCAAAGGCTCCCCACCCAAAGGCTACCCCGCCAAAGCCCCCCCTGAGGAGGATGACTGATGCGCCCCAAGATCCTGCTGGTCGAAGACGATGCCCATCTCGTGGAGCTGGTGAGCTACAATCTCGAGAAGGAGAATTTCGATGTGATTCGCACCGGCGACGGCGAGGAAGCCCTGGTGCTGGCGCAGGAGGAGAAGCCTGATCTGGTGATTCTCGACTGGATGATCGCCAACCTCTCGGGCATCGAGGTCTGCCGCCGGCTGCGCCGCGCGCCGGCCACCGCCAACCTGCCCATCGTGATGCTGACCGCGCGTGCCGAGGAAGCCGATCGCATCCGCGGGCTAGAGACGGGTGCTGACGATTACGTGACCAAGCCTTTCTCGCCGCGCGAGCTCGTTGCCCGCATCCGGGCGTTGCTGCGGCGGCTGCGGCCTGCACTTTCTGGCGGCAACCTCGATTATGCCGGAATCAACATGGACACATCGGCGCACAAGGTGACGCGCGACGGCCGGGTGGTGCAGCTGGGGCCGACCGAATTCCGGCTGCTGCGCCACTTCCTCGAGCATCCCGGCCGGGTCTTCAGCCGCGAGCAACTGCTCGATGCGGTGTGGGGGCGCGATGTCTATGTCGAGCAGCGCACGGTGGATGTGCATATCCGCCGGCTGCGCAAGGCGATCAACGCCGGGCCTGGCACGCAGGAGCTTCCCGATGTGATCCGCACCGTGCGCTCGGCGGGCTATGCGCTCGACTCGGAGCCGGTGCTTCTGCGGGCCTGAGACGCATCCATTTGAGCTTTGCGGCTCGGCTCGGTTGCGATAGACAGCGCGCCTTGAACATCAGGGGCGTGATTAGCGTATGACGATCAGTTTTGCAGACCGTGTTGCCATCGTCACCGGGGCCGGCGGCGGCCTCGGGCGCGCCTATGCGCTCGAGCTGGCGCGGCGCGGCGCCAAGGTTGTGGTCAATGATCTGGGCGGATCGCGCGATGGCACCGGAAGCTCGCTTTCGGCGGCGCAGGCGGTGGTCGACGAGATCGTTGCGGCCGGCGGCGAGGCGATGGCGAACGGAGCGAGCGTCACCGATGCTGCCGCTGTCGAGAAGATGGTCGCTTTCGTGAAGGAGCGCTGGGGCCGGATCGATATCCTCGTCAACAACGCCGGCATCCTGCGCGACAAGACCTTCGTCAAGATGACGATCGAGGACTTTCGGCAGGTGACCGACGTGCATCTGATGGGGTCGGTCATCTGCACCAAGGCGGTGTGGGAGATCATGCGCGAGCAGGCCTATGGCCGTATCCTGATGACAACCTCCTCGACCGGGCTCTACGGCAATTTCGGCCAGGCCAATTATGGCGCTGCCAAGCTGGCGCTGGTCGGGCTGATGAAGACGCTGGCGCTCGAGGGAGCGAAGTACAACGTTAAGGTCAACACCATCGCCCCGCTTGCGGCGACGCGGATGACCGAGGACCTGATGCCGCCCGAGCTGCTGGCGAAGATGGGGCCGGAGACGGTGGCACCGGCGGCGGTGTATCTGGTGAGCGACGAGGCGCCGACCAATGCCATCATCAACGCCGGCGGCGGCGGCTTCGAGCGTGCCTATGTGACGCTGACGCGCGGCATCCATGTCGCGGCCGAAGACATGTCGGCCGAGACGATCGCGGCGCGCTTCGACGAAATCAGCGATCGCACCGGCGAAATCGTTCCCGACACCGGCGCTGCGCAAGGCGCGGTTGCCCTGGGCGGGCAGCGCTAGCTCAGTCGGGCTGCGACCCGCCGGCATGGCGCGGCAGCTTGTCGGCGATGTCGAACCAGCACAGCCGGTCGGCCTCGTAGACGTGGAGCGTCGGCCGCACCGCGTGAGCCTCCGGATCGTCAAAGCCGGTGGCGTTGAGGGTGATGAAGCTGCCGTCGTCGGGCGCGAACCAGAGCTGCCCGCCGCAATCGTCGCAAAAGGCGCGGGTTCCGGTGGCCGAGGAGCGGTAGCGGCGGGGATCGCCCTCCACGCGCAGCGCCTGCGGATCGACGGCGACCCAGGCGTTGACCGGACCGCCGGAGAGGCGGCGGCAGATCGAGCAATGGCAATAGCCGGTGCCGAGCAGTGCGGACAGTGGCACGGCGAAGCGGATGCGGCCGCAGTGGCAACCGCCGGCAAGCCCCTCGGCGCTCATCCCTCGACGATCTTCACCAGGCGGCGCTCGAGTGGGGCCAGGACGCCGGCGAGATCGTGGCCGCGCTTGAGCACAACGCCGCCCTCGCCATAGAGGATCCATTCGCCCTGCTTCAACCGCAGTGCCGGGTCCTTGACGATGCGCGCCTCGGGGTTTTCGGCGGTGCGGCGGAAGCCGCTGAAGCTGGCGGTGCGCGGGCCGAAGGTGAGGGCATAATCCCGCCACAGGCCGGCGGCGACCATGCGGCCGTAGAGGGAGAGGATGCGGTCGAGTTCGGGGCGGGTGAAGGCGACCTGCGGCTCGGCGCCGGTGCTCCGGGGGGTGCGCAGCGGGGTCACATTCTCCAAGAGTCAGCCGACCTTCTTGTTTTCTTGGGGTTGCTGTTCGCTGGTAATGGCATCGAGCCGGGCGCGCAGCGTCTCGATCTCGCAGCGCAGCAGTTCGAGCTTCTGCGTTTCGGGATCGAACTTCTGCGCGCACGGCGTGCCATAGGGCATGAAGTCCTTGGCCTTGACTTCGGCCTCCACCGGCACGGCGCGCGCCGGGATGCCGACCATGGTGGCACCCGCCGGCACATCGCGGGTGACGACGGCATTGGCGCCGACGCGGGCGCGGGCACCGACAGTGATCGGCCCCAGCACCTGTGCGCCCGAGCCGATGATGACGCCGTTTTCCAGCGTCGGGTGGCGCTTGCCGGGGACGCCGTTCGCCGGATCGGTGCCGCCCAGCGTGACGCACTGGTAGATGGTCACGTCATCGCCGATCACCGCCGTCTCGCCGATGACGACAAAGCCGTGATCGATGAAGAAATTGCGGCCGATCTGCGCGCCGGGATGGATGTCGATCGCCGTCAACAGCCGGCTGATGTGGTTGACGATGCGCGCCAGCAGGAACAGCCGTGCCGTGAACAGGGCGTGCGCGACACGGTGGAAGCCGAGCGCCCAGACACCTGGATAGGTGAGGATCTCCCAGCGCGAGCGCGGGGCGGGATCACGCGACTTGATCGAATCGAGAAAGGCGAAAGCCATGGCAATACTCCGCCCAGACGAGTCGGCTGACAAGCTCGGCTTTTGTGCCAGATAATCCTAATTGCAGCCCGGCGCCAGTTCTTGTCGTGCGGGGGAGCGCCGGGCTGCGAAGGGCATCACATGGCCTGGAGCGTGCGCGCCACGGCATGGACGACCGAGGCGATGCGCACCGAGGTCTGGATCTTGTCGGCGGCCATGCCGTGCTGGGCAAGCACCTTGTCATGGCTGTCGATGCACATGCCGCAGCCGTTGATCGCCGAGACGGCGAGGCTGAACAGCTCGAAATCGGCCTTGTCGATGCCGGGGGCACCGATGACGTTCATGCGCAACCGGGCCGGCATGGTGCGATATTCGGGGCGCGAGGCGAGGTGGGTGAAGCGATAGTAGATGTTGTTCATCGCCATGATGCTGGCGGCGGCCTTGGCGGCGTTCATCGCTTCGGGCGTCAGCTTGTCGGCGGCTTCGGCTTCCACCGCGTCGATGAGCGGCTTGTACGCAGTGGCGTGCGCGCAGGCGACGAAGGTGCCCCACTTCTGCTGGTCGGTGAGCAGCTGCTCGGAAATCAGGCTGGAGACGTTGAGCCGCTGGTCCTTGGCATAATCGGGCAGCGTCTTGGCGAGTTCGGAGAAGAGCATGGGGTGTCCTTTCAGGGAAAACGGGCATGAAGAAGGGCGCAGGCGAGGCCCGCGCCCTCCTGTCATGCGGCGATATCGAGTTTACGCGGCGGGCTTGAGAACCTCTTGCCCTTCGCTCCAGTTGCACGGGCACAGCTCGTCGGTCTGCAGCGCATCGAGGATGCGCAGCGTTTCGGCGGGGTTGCGGCCGACGTTGAGGCCGTTGATCGTGACATGCTGGATGACATTGTCCGGATCGATGATGAAGGTCGCGCGCAGCGCCACGCCAGCGTCCTTGACGATGATGCCGAGTGCATCGGCGAGGTGCTTGGAGTTGTCGGCCAGCCAGGGGAAATCGGCTGCGGCCAGACGCTCGTCCGACTTGCGCCAGGCAAAGTGGACGAAATCGGTGTCGGTCGAGGCGCCGATCAGCACGGCGTCGCGGTCCTCGAAGTCACTCTTGAGGTCGCCATAGCCGATGATTTCGGTCGGGCAGACGAAGGTGAAATCCTTCGGCCAGTAGAACAGCACCTTCCACTTGTTCGGGTATGCGGTGGTGATGTCGAGCGTTTCGCCATCGGGAAGGGCGCCGATGCCCTGCTGGACGGGAAGTTCGAACGAGGGGACGGTATCGCCAACGGTAAGGGCCATGAGATGCTCCTGTGATTCGGGTTGCGTGAAATCGCCATTGCTCACTGGCGAAACCCGCTCTACAAATCCAATCGATAATTTGACTGTTACATATCGAGTTAATCGATGACATTCCTGCCGACGCTGAAGCAACTCCAGTATCTTGCCGCGTTGCACATCCATGGTCATTTCGGACGTGCTGCCGAGGCGTGCTTCGTGACGCAGAGCACATTGTCCGCCGGACTGCGCGAGCTCGAAACACTGCTCGGCGTGCAGCTTGTCGAGCGCAATCGCCGCGTGGTGCGCTTCACGCCGCTCGGCGAGCGGGTGGTGGCCAAGGCCTATGATGTGTTGCGCGAAGCCGATGCGCTGGCCGGGCTCACCCGCGCTTCGGCCCGCCCGCTCACCGGCGAACTGCGGCTCGGCGTCATCCCCACCATCGCCCCCTATCTGCTGCCGCGCGTGCTGCCCGCACTCCGCCAGGCCTATCCCGAGCTCAAGCTCTACCTGCGCGAGGCGATGAGCCATGCGGCGTGCGAGGCGCTGGCGCGTGGCCAGCTCGATGCGGTGCTGCTGGCGCTGCCCTGGGACTGCGGGGCGGTGGAGACGATGGCGCTGTTCGATGATGCCTTTTTCCTCGTTTTCCATCCGCGCGACCGGCGCGATCCGCCGCCGTTCGTGTCGCCGGATTCGATCCACGATACCGACCTGCTGCTGCTGGAAGACGGGCATTGCCTCAAGGACCAGGCACTTGCCGCCTGCGGCCGCCCGGAATTGCGTGCCGACCCGGGCCACCGCGGCACATCGCTGGTGACACTTGTGCAGATGGTGGCTGGCCGACTGGGGCAGACGCTGGTGCCGAAGATGGCGCTCGATGGCGGCATTCTCGAAGACACGGGGCTGATCGCGCGCCCGCTGGAAGGGGATGCCGCGCGCACCATTGCGCTGGCCTGGCGCAGCGGCAGCCCACGCGCCGAGGAATTCCGGCTGCTGGGCGCTGGCTTGCGCGAGCCCGGCACGGCAAGAGGCAATGCACTTCCAGAACAGTGAAGCGTTAGCCCTAATAGCCGTAACTAATTGCAAAATAATGGTTTCTCATCTTGTGTCGCGGTTTCGGTTGTCGTAACCGATGACGCGATATCAATGAGGAAAAGATGCAATGAAGACTTCCGGATTGTTGTTGGCGTTGGCGATTTCGATTGGCGCCTCGGCGGCGGCGCTGTAATTACCCACCCCCTTGCCAAGGGGTCGCGTCTATGATTCACACTATCCATGAATCGCGAGGAACTTGAGCAGCTTACGAAGCCTGAGTTGA
>NZ_JACIIV010000014.1 GCF_014205635.1 Polymorphobacter multimanifer | reverse complement strand
ACCGCTTCGCTGTCCCAGGGGCGTCGAGCATCCCCAGTCTGCCCAGCCTCGTCAGGCTCGCTGCTGCCTAACGCCCGGCAATCTGCCCCGGTTACCTGCGTGAAGAAGATCGAAGCCGTGATCAAGCCGTTCAAGCTTGATGAGGTGAAGGAAGCCCTGCACGATGTCGGGGTTTCGGGAATCACGGTGACCGAGGCCAAGGGCTTCGGCCGGCAGAAGGGGCATACCGAGCTTTATCGCGGTGCTGAATATGTCGTCGATTTCCTGCCCAAGGTGCGCCTTGAAGTGGTGGTGGACGATGACCAGGCCGAGCGCGTTGTGGAGGCGATTGCCAATGCCGCGCGCACCGGGCGGATCGGTGATGGCAAGATTTTCGTGTCGACCATCGAGGCCGCCATCCGCATCCGCACCGGCGAGCGCGATTCCGACGCGCTCTGATTGACAAGCGCTGGGCTGCGCATCAGTTATCTGATGTTGCGGTGCAGCAGGGGTTTTGAACATCGGCTGCAGGGTTGCTGCCGAAGCTGAGGGGACTGAAGACCATGGCCAAGAAAGTTGCCGAGATCCTGTCGATGATCAAGGACAAGGACATCGAGTGGGTCGATCTGCGTTTCACCGATCCCAAGGGCAAGTGGCAGCATTTGACGATGGTTTCGAGCGTGATCGACGACGACATGCTCACCGACGGCTTCATGTTCGATGGCTCGTCGATTGCCGGCTGGAAGGCGATCAACGAAAGCGACATGATCCTGATGCCCGACCTCGATGCCGTGTATATTGACCCGTTTTCGGCGACGCCGATGCTGATCCTGGTTTGCGATATCGTCGAGCCTTCGACCGGCCAGCTCTATGGTCGCGACCCGCGCTCGACCGCCAAGCGCGGCGAAGCCTATCTCAAGGCGACCGGTATCGGTGACACCATCTATATCGGGCCGGAAGCCGAGTTTTTCGTGTTCGACGATGTGCGCTTCGGGCTCGGCTACAACGAGGGCTTCTTCCACCTCGACGATATCGAGCTGCCGACCAACTCGGGCCGCGAATATGAAACCGGCAACATGGGCCATCGGCCGCGCGCCAAGGGCGGCTATTTCCCCTGCGCGCCGATCGATTCGGCTGTCGACCTGCGCGGCGAGATGGTTTCGACCATGCTCGAAATGGGCCTGCCTTGCGACAAGCATCACCATGAAGTCGCCAGCGCCCAGCACGAGCTGGGCCTGACCTATGGCACGCTGGTGACGACCGCCGACCGGATGCAGGTGTACAAGTACGTCGTGCACCAGGTGGCGCATGCCTATGGCAAGACCGCGACCTTCATGCCCAAGCCGATCAAGGACGACAATGGCTCGGGGATGCACACCCACCTTTCGATCTGGAACGGCAAGACGCCGCTTTTCGCCGGCGACGGCTATGCCGGCCTTTCCGAAATGGCGCTCTACTTCATCGGCGGAATCATCAAGCACGCCAAGGCGTGCAACGCCTTCACCAATCCCAGCACCAACAGCTACAAGCGGCTGGTGCCGGGCTTCGAGGCGCCGGTGCTGCTCGCCTATTCGAGCCGCAACCGCTCGGCTTCGTGCCGCATTCCCTATGGCACGGGCGCCAAGTCCAAGCGCGTCGAAGTGCGATTCCCCGATGCGATGGCCAACCCCTATCTTTGCTACACCGCGCTGCTGATGGCGGGCCTGGACGGGATCGAGAACAAGATCCATCCCGGCGGCCCGATGGACAAGAACCTCTATGACCTGCCGCCGCGCGAGCTGAAGAAGGTCCCGACGGTGTGCGCATCGCTGCGTGAAGCGCTGTCGGCACTCGACAAGAGCCGGGCGGTGTTCACCAAGGGCGGCGTGTTCACCGACGACCAGATCGACAGCTATATCGAGCTGAAGATGGAGGAAGTGCAGCGTTGGGAGATGACCCCGGCGCCGGTGGAATTCGATATGTACTACAGCATGTAAGGCGCGGCGCGGCGGAGGCGGAACGCACGTTCCGCCTCGACTCGCGCAAGCCCGGCCGGCGGGGCGGGTGGCCCGAAGCCACCCGAACCCGTCCGACGGCCCCGGCTTTGCCGGGGCTTTTTTCTTTCTGTTGCACGCCCCGACACATCCTCCGCTCTGCGCGCGAGGGGCATAAAAAAAGGGCCGGAACCTTGGTTCCGGCCCAGTCTATCCTTGGGGAGGATCGCCAAAATGGCCTGATTATATTGCGCTGCAACATCGCATGTTGCAATGCAAAAAATGACTTAACGCCAAATTTCTTGTTCGCCGCTTGTTCCATCCCCCTGTTCCGAACCCCTGCCCCGCGCTACACCGGCACCATGAGTGATCTCTTCGCCGCCACTGCCACCAGCACCGATTATGACGCCAGCCACATCGAGGTTCTCGAAGGGCTCGAGCCGGTGCGGCGGCGGCCGGGCATGTATATCGGCGGCACCGACGAGCGTGCGCTCCACCATCTGGCCGCCGAGATTCTCGACAATGCGATGGACGAGGCGGTGGCGGGCCATGCCAGCCGGATCGAGATGAGCCTCGAGGCCGATGGCAGCCTGACGATCATCGACAATGGCCGCGGCATCCCCATCGATCCGCACCCGCGCTTTCCCGACAAGTCGGCGCTCGAAGTGATCATGACGATGCTGCATTCGGGCGGCAAGTTCGGCGGCAAGGCCTATGCCACGTCGGGCGGGTTGCACGGGGTGGGCATTTCGGTGGTCAATGCGCTGTCGGATGCGCTGGTGGTCGAGGTGGCGCGCGGCCGCGAACTCTATCGGCAGCGTTTCAGCCGCGGGCTGGCGCTGGGGCCGGTGGAGCGGCTGGGGCCGGTGGCCAACCGCCGCGGCACCAGCGTGAAATTCCACCCCGATGCCGAGATTTTTGGCGCCGACGCCAAGCTCAAGCCGGCGCGGCTGTTCAAGCTGGCGCGCTCCAAGGCCTATCTGTTCGGCGGCGTGGAAATCCGCTGGAAGACCGCGGTGCTCGATGGCGAGACGCCCGAGACGGCGGTGTTCCACTTCCCCGGCGGGCTGGCGGACCATCTGAAGGAGCGGCTCGAAGGCCGCGAGCTGGTGACGCCGGAAGCCTTTTCTGGCCGCACCGACCTCCCCGACGGGAAAGGTGCCGTGGAATGGGCGTGCGCCTGGCCGCACTACGGCGAAGGCTCGGCGAGCTTCTATTGCAACACCATCCCCACCCCCGATGGCGGCACGCACGAGGCGGGCCTGCGCGCCGCCCTGTTGCGGGGCTTGCGCGGCTTTGCGACGCTGACAGGCAACAAGAAGGCGGCCGAGCTCGCCGGCGAGGATGTGTTTTCGGGCGCCGAGATCATGCTGTCGCTGTTCATCCGCGATCCGCAGTTCCAGAGCCAGACCAAGGACCGGCTGACCTCGCCCGACGCCACAAGGCTGGTGGAGAACGCCATTCGCGACCATTTCGACCATTGGCTGACCGGATCGGGCGAGCGCGGGCGCGCGCTGCTCGGCTTCGTGACCGAGCGGATGGAAGACCGGCTCCGCCGGCGGGCCGAGCTGGCGGTGAAGCGCAAGACGGTGACGAGCAAGCGAAATTTGCGGCTGCCCGGCAAGCTCACCGATTGCGCGCGCGCGGACCCGGCGGGCACCGAGCTGTTCATCGTCGAGGGCGACAGCGCCGGCGGCTCGGCGAAGCAGGCGCGCGACCGGATGACCCAGGCGATCCTGCCGATCCGTGGCAAGATCCTCAATGTGGCGAGTGCCAATGCCGCCAAGATCGGTGCCAACAGCGAAGTGGCGGATCTGATCCAGGCGCTCGGCTGCGGCACCCGCGAGCGCTATGCGCCCGAGGCGCTGCGCTATGAGCGGATCATCATCATGACCGACGCTGACGTTGACGGCGCGCACATCGCGACGCTGCTGATGACCTTCTTCTTCCAGGAGATGCGCGGGCTGGTGCGCGACGGGAAGCTGTACCTGGCGCTGCCGCCGCTCTACCGGCTCGCCGCTGGCGGCATGGTGGCCTATGCGCGCGACGATGGCCACCGCGAGGAGCTGATGCGGACGACCTTCGCCGGGCGGACCAAGGTGGAGGTGAGCCGCTTCAAGGGGCTGGGCGAGATGGCGCCGGGGCAGCTGAAGGAAACCACGATGGACCCGGCGAAGCGCACGCTGCTGCGCGTGCAACTGCCCGAGGATGCCGATGGCAAGGCGGCGGTGGCCGACCTTGTCGAGCGATTGATGGGGCGAAACCCCGAGCATCGCTTTGCCTTCATCCAGTCCCGCGCCGAGGCGGTGGACGCCGAGGCGCTCGACGCCTGACGCGGCGCAGCAAGGGATTTTGCACTGCACAAATTTTGGCATCTTGCCTGCCATTTGCACAGTAATCGCGCACGGCGCCCGAGGGCAGGAAGTGTAACGCTTTCGCAACATTCATTGCCGTTGCTGGCACGGTTCTTGCAGGTGTTTCTGGACGCGGTTTGTCGCGTGAGGAGGGGGCATGAAACTAGTCATTGCAGTGATCAAGCCTTTCAAGCTCGATGAGGTTCGGGAGGCGCTTTCTGCTGCCGGGGTGCAGGGGATGACGGTGAGCGAGGTCAAGGGGTTCGGCCGGCAGAAGGGGCAGACCGAAATTTACCGCGGTGCCGAATACACGACGAACATGGTGCCCAAGATCAAGATCGAGATCGTGGTGGACGATGCCGAGGTGGCCAAGGTCATCGAGACGATCCAGACCGCCGCAAGCACCGGCGCCATCGGCGATGGCAAGATTTTCGTTGCTGACATTGGCCAGGCCGTGCGCATTCGCACCGGCGAGACCAATGAAGCCGCACTCTGACATGAATGCAGGGGGACCTATGACAATCGACAAGAAGCGATTCGGAATGGCGGTGCCGGGAGTGGCATTGCTGATGGCGGCGCCCGTGATGGCGCAGGATGCGGCACCCGCCGCCGTTGTGGTTGCCGAGCTTTCGACCACGACTGAAGTTGCAGCGGAAACGCCTGCGGCCGACCTGGTGCCCGACAAGGGCGACACCGGCTTCATGATGGTGGCAACGGTGCTGGTGCTGCTGATGATCCTGCCGGGTCTGCAACTTTTCTACGGCGGCCTGACGCGCTCCAAGAACATGCTTTCGACGATAACGCAGATCGGCGCCGCCACCTGCTTCGCGATGCTGATCTGGGTGATCTACGGCTATACCATGGCCTTTGGTCCGGATGCCTCGGAGGGGCTGAAGCCCTTCATCTCCAATTTCGACAAGATGTTCCTTGCCGGAATCACCCCTGATTCGGTCGCGGCGACCTTCACCGATGGGGTCGTGATCCCCGAATATGTGTTCGTGGCCTTCCAGATGACCTTTGCGGCGATCACCGTGTCGCTGGTGCTGGGCGCCGTTGTCGAGCGCATCAAGTTCTCGGCGGTGATGGCGTTCACGCTGGTGTGGCTGACCCTGGTGTATTTCCCGATCGCGCACATGGTGTGGGCGGCCGGCGGGTTGTTCTTCGAAATGGGGGCGCTCGATTTTGCCGGTGGCACTGTGGTGCACATCAATGCCGGTGTGTCGGCGCTGGTGGCGGCGATCATCCTCGGCAAGCGCATCGGCTACCAGAAGGACTCGATGGCACCGCATTCGCTCACGCTCACGCTGGTCGGCACCGGCCTGCTGTGGGTGGGCTGGTTCGGCTTCAACGCCGGTTCGGCGCTCGAAGCCAATGGCTCGGCAGCACTGGCGATGATCAACACCTTCGTTGCCACCGCGGCTGCGGCGCTGACCTGGATGCTCACCGAGCGCGCCCTCGGCCACAAGCCTTCGGCGCTCGGGCTGGCGTCGGGCATCATCGCCGGCCTCGTGGCGGTGACTCCGGCGGCCGGCAACAGCGGGCCATTCGGTGCGCTGGTGCTGGGAGCGGTGGCGGCAATCGTCTGCTACCTGTTCGTGGCGGTGGTGAAGCCCAAGCTCGGCTATGACGACTCGCTCGATGCCTTCGGCATCCACGGCGTGGGCGGCATCGTCGGCGCGATCGGCACCGGCATCGTCTATGCACCGAGCCTCGGCGGGCCCGGCGGCGACGATTTCGACATTGGTGCGCAACTTGTCACCCAGGTCCTTGCGGTGGGCACCACCATCGTCTGGGCAGCGGTGGGCACGGCGATTGCGATCTATGTTGCCAAGGCGCTGACCGGCCTGCGCGTGGCCCCCGAGATCGAGCGCGAAGGCCTCGACATCGGCGAGCATGGCGAACGCGCCTACAACGACTGACGACATGCGACGGGGCCTGCCGCAGGGCAGGCCCCCGAGCAGCTGCTGGCGGGACTTCAGGCCGCAAATGACTCTCGACGACATGAATACCGAGAGCTGACAGACAACAGTATCGAACCTGGCTTTTCAGCACAGGAAACTGCTTTGCCAGTTTCCGATCGACATTTATTGTCCCGTTTTCTGCATGGTAATTCAGCAATATTTGCGTGAATTTGCTTTTGCTTGGCGTTTTCGCCGCTGTTCAAGAAAATAACCCAAGTTTACTCTTTCGGATCTGCAAAGAGTTCTCCCGGTACTTTGGGCCAGGGGGCGTGATGCAGGGGGAGAGGGACTTCAACCTCAAGGAGGGACTGTCTCATGCGACATGCACTTTTCAGCGTTTGCGTTCTTGCGGCCCTGGCCGCGGCGTCACCCTCGCTGGCACAGGAGGCGGAAACCAAGCCGTTCGTCGTCAGCGGCGCGGTGGCGCTGGTTTCAGACTATCGGTTCCGCGGTGTTTCCCAGACCGACAAGGGCTTTGCCGTGCAGGGCGGGCTGACGGGCACGCATGAGTCGGGGCTATATGGTGGCTTCTGGGCCTCGAACCTGTCGGGCTGGGGCACCTTCGGCGGCCCCAACCTCGAGCTCGACCTGTTCGCCGGCTTCAAGGTGCCAGTCGGCGCCGGCGCGCTCGATACCGGGATCACCATGTACATGTATCCGGGTGGTGCGGCGACGACGACCTTCTTCGAGCCCTATATGAAGCTCGGCGGCACCGCCGGGCCGGTCAACCTGCTCGCCGGCATCGCCTATGCGCCGGGGCAGCGGTCGCTCGGCAACTGGTCGAACACGCCGCAAAGCCGGATCGGCGACAAGGAGGACAATCTCTACCTCTGGGGCGATGCCTCGACCGGAATTCCGGAGACGCCGATCACCTTGAAGGCGCATATCGGCTATTCGGACGGCAACCCCGGGCTGGGGCCCAACGGCACCAGCGTGGCGCCCACCGGGAAGTATGTCGACTGGCTGCTCGGGATCGATGTTGCGCTGGGGCCGGTGACGCTCGGCGTGGCCTATACCGACACCGACATCAACACCTCGAGCCCCGAATATGTGCGGCTGCAGCCCAATTTCTCGTCGACCAAGGATGGCTCGACGATCTCGGGCAGCCGCGTGCTGTTCTCGATCGGCGCGGCCTTCTGACAAACGAAGGGCCGGGCTTCTGGCGAACCCCGGCCGACGATATCAGCCCTGGTCGACGTCAGCGGCAGGGGCGGCCGTCCGACTTGTCGATGGCACGGCCTGCGAGGGCGCCGACACCGCCGCCGAGCACAGCGCCGAGCAGGCCATCATTGCGTCCGGCGACCTGGTTGCCGAGAAGGCCGCCGGCGATGGCGCCGATCACGGTGCCGCCCTTGCCTTCATCGTAGCAACGGTTCTGGCCGCGCGCATTGTTGTTCCAGCGGCGATCATCATAGCGGCGACTGTCGACACGGCGGTTGTTGAAGCGGCGGTCGTCGAAGCGACGGTCGTTGAAGCGGCGATCATCGACCTGGGTGTAATAACCATCGCGGCCATAATAGCGGTCGTCGCGGTCGTGGGCGACTGCAGCGGTGGACATCGTGGTCAGCGCGAAGCTGGCAACAAGGGCGCCGACGAGGAATTTGCCTGCCATGATCTGATCCTTTCTCGCGGCCAGGAGAGGCCGACTAAAGGACCGTGCCGCAAGACGGCTAACGGAAAGCTGAACATGCCGTTGGCCGGCGTTCAGCCTGCCGCTTCGATCTTCTCATTGGCTTCGAGCCAGGCGGTTTCCGCCGCCGCCAGCGCCGATTCCACCCGGCCACGCTCCTGCATCAGGTCCGATGCGGTGCGGCCCATGTCGGCAACGATGCAGGTTTTCGGGTCGAACAGCGCGCGGTCGATCTCGCCGCGGCGTGCGGCAAGCTTCGCCACTTCGGCTTCGGCGGTCCTGGCGGCCTTGCGCAGGCCGGCGGTGGCTTCGCGCGCGGCAGCGGCGGCCTTGCGATCGTCCTTCTTGTTGCCCTTGGGCTTGCCGTCGCCACCGCCTGCGCGCCCGAGGATCGAATCGGTGTAATCATCGAGGCTGCCGGCAAACTCGCGCGCACGCCCGGCATCGACCAGCACCAGCCGATCCGCACTCGCCTCGATCATGTGGCGATCATGGCTCACCACCACCACCGCGCCATTGTAATCGTTGAGAGCCTGCACAAGCGCCTCGCGGGTATCGACATCGAGGTGGTTGGTGGGCTCATCGAGGATCAGCAGGTGCGGGGCGTCGCGGGTGATGAGCGCCAGCGCCAGCCGCGCCTTTTCACCGCCCGACATCTTGCCGACCTTCTGCTCGGCCATGGCACCGGAAAAACCGAAGCGGCCGAGCTGGGCACGCACCTGGGAAGGGTTGGCTCCGCGCATCAGCCGGCTCATGTGCTCGAGCGGGGTGTCGTCGCTGTCGAGTTCCTCGACCTGATATTGGGTGAAATAGCCGACGCGCAGCTTGCCCGGCGCGTGCTTGCTGCCCGCCATCGCCGGCAGTTGGCCCGAGAGCAGCCGCGCCAGCGTCGTCTTGCCGTTGCCGTTGCGGCCCAGCAGCGCCAGCCGGTCATCGGGATCGAGCCGCAGGTCGATCTGTTCGAGGATCGCCTTGCCGTCATAGCCGACCGCGGCATGATCGAGCTGCACCAGCGGCGGCTTGAGGGCAGGCGGCGACGGGAAGTTGAACACCAGGCTTGGATCGGTGACGGCCTCGGCGATCGGCTGCATCTTCGCCAGCGCCTTCTGCCGGCTCTGCGCCTGCTTGGCGGTGCTGGCGCGGGCGGAATTGCGGGCGATATAGTCCTGCAGCTTGGCGCGCTGCGCGGCCTGCGCTTCGCGGGCGCTGGCCAGCTGCGAGAGGCGCTCGGCGCGCTGGCGCTCGAAATCGTCATAGCCGCCGGGATAGAGGGTGATCTTGCCGCCCTCGAGATGCAGGATATTGTCGACGACATTGTTGAGCAGGTCGCGCTCATGGCTGATGACGACGATGGTGGCACGGTAGGACTTGAGGAAATTCTCCAGCCACATCGTCGCTTCGAGATCGAGGTGGTTCGACGGCTCGTCGAGCAGCAGCAGATCGGGCTGGCTGAACAGCAGGGCTGCCAGCGCCACGCGCATCCGCCAGCCGCCCGAATAGCTGTCGAGCGGGCGATGCTGGGCGGCTTCGTCGAAACCGAGCCCGACGAGGATGCGCGACGCGCGCGCGGGGGCGGTATAGGCATCGATGGCGATCAACCGCTCATGGATCTCCGCCAGCCGGTGCGGCTCGGGATGCGAAGTCTCTTCCTCGATCATGAGGGCGGCACGTTCGACATCGGCGGCGAGCACGGTCTCGAACGGCGTGGTGCTGCCGGCGGGGGCCTCCTGCGCCACATAGCCCATGCGCGCCGCCTTGGGCATGTCGATGCTGCCGCTGTCGGGCTCGAGCTGTTTGGCGATCACCTTCATCAGCGTCGATTTGCCGGCGCCGTTGCGGCCGATGAAGCCGATGCGGCCGCGCGGCGGCAGCGTGGCCGAGGCGCCATCAAGGATGGTGCGGCCGCCGAGGCGGACGGTGATGTTGTTGATAGTCAGCATGGGGGGCGGATAGCAGGATTCTGTGCGGGTGGCAGGATAAAAAAAGAGCCCCGGCAAAGCCGGGGCCGACGTCAGACGAGTTCGGCCAGCAAGGCTGGCCGCCTCGCTGGCCGCGTTCGCACGAGTCGGGATTTAGCTCACGCTAAATCCGCGCCGTGCTTCACTTGTTCTGCGTCTTCAGATACGCGATCACGTTCGCGCGATCCTCGGGCTTCTTGAGACCGGCAAAGGCCATCTTGGTGCCCGGCATGAACTTCATCGGGGCTTCCAGATACTTGAACAGCGTGGCTTCATCCCACGTCACGTTGCTCTTCTGGTTGGCGGCGCTGTACTTGTAGCCGGTGATCGAGCCCGACTTGCGGCCGACCACGGCGTGCAGCGACGGGCCGACGCGGTTCACGCCCTTGGTCGTGACATGGCAGGCCTTGCACTGGTTGAACACCTTTTCGCCGGCGGCGGCATCGCCCTTCGGCATCTGGGCTGCGGCGGGGGCTGCAGCCAGAAGGGCAGCGGCAGCGAAGAGCATCGAGTGGTTCATGGGTCATCCTGCTGAAAAAGGCTGGTGGAAACGCCGCAATACCGGTTCGATTATGAATGTGCAATTAGGGGCTTGCAGAGTGGCGGCCTTGCCATGGTGCCGCAGGCCGGCGGTGGCGGAAGCGGTGAGCCAGGCAGTCGACAGCAGCCAATCGACATGACCAACAATTCCGGGTCGCTGCCGAACAGTAATTAGCAATTTATTTGCCTGTTCACGGTATATTTGCGGTATCGAATCAGCATTGCATGACTGATCCGCCAATGGGGCCGCACACATAATCAGATCCAGGCACGGCATTCGCCGTGAAGGGACAACTGTTGTTGCAACGAGCCGGGGAAAGTGCCCCGGCGCGACCGATCTCTACTGTTCAATCAACATATTCCTTGGGAGGAAGACATGGCACGGAAACCGACACGTGATGATGGTGGCGATAGCGGGCTGGGCGCGCTGGGCGCCGATGTCGATGCAATGCTGCTGGCGGCGCTCGAACGCGCCGAGGCCGAAGGTGGTGGCACGGGCGAGGAGATAAGCGCCACCGACGAGACACTCACCACAGGGCGGATGATCGTCACCTACAAGGAAGGTGCGGCCGATGATGGCGCCCTCGCCAACATGGGGATGCGCACCGCCGATGCGCGCGATTTCGAGGATGGTGCAGTGGCGATGGACGCGCTCGGCGATGCCGATGCGCTGCTGCTGCCCGAGATCGGCGTGGCGGTGATTTCCGGCAATGCCGCGTCCGAACGCAGCCTGGGCTCGGCCGGGGCGAAGTCGCTTGCTTCGGACAGCCCGATCAGCGTGATCGAGCCCGAGTATTTCGCCTTTTCCGAGGGCGATGCCGGCGAATATCTGCGCGGCTTCCTGCGCGCCGCCCAGACCATCGAGGCCGATCTGCGCGGCCTTGGTGCGCCGGTCGACGAGGAGGATGAGGAGGGCGGCGCGCTGGTGCTCGGCGCCACGCCCGGCCTCATCGCGTCGCGCGTGCCGCAGAGCAGCCGCTCCGGGCTCGGCATCCGCGTCGCGGTGCTCGACACGGGCATGGACCTCGGCCACCCCGAATTCGCCGGGCGGGCGATGGTGAGCCGGAGCTTCGTCGGCCAGCCGGTGCAGGACCTGCACAGCCATGGCACCCATTGCATCGGCACCGCCTGTGGCCCGCTCGCCCCGCCGGGAAACACCCCGCGCTACGGCATTGCCCACCGCAGCACCATCTTCGTGGGCAAGGTGCTGAGCAACTCGGGCACCGGCTCGACCGGCGGCATCCTGGCCGGCATGAACTGGGCGATCGCCAACAATTGCGCGGTGATCTCGATGTCGCTCGGCGCGCAGACCGGCGTGCAGTTCGGCTATGTGGCAGCCGGGGCCGCCGCTCTGGCGCGCGGGTGCCTGATCATTGCCGCCGCCGGCAATGCGGCATCGTCCACGGGCGCGCCGGCCAACTCGCCGAGCATCATGTCGGTGGCGTCGCTCGACCGCAACCTGGCGCCGTCGAGCTTCTCCAACCGCGGCAAGATCGACATTTCGGCGATCGGCCGCGATGTCTGGTCTTCGGTGCCGCGGCCGCAGCGCCATGGCTTCAAGACCGGCACCAGCATGGCGTGTCCGCATGTGGCGGGGGTGGCTGCGCTCTGGGCGCAAACCAACGGCAGCCTGCGCGGCATGGCGCTGTGGCAGCGACTGCTGGCGTCGGCGCGGCCGCTGCCCTATCCTGCCTCGCGGGTCGGGCGCGGGCTGGTGCAGGCGCCCTGACGCACGCCCCCGGGGGTACGAAGGAGCGATCATGACCGAACCAGTCAAGGTTATCGTCACGCTTGAAGCAGGGGCTCCCGGCGACGTCGGGCAGCGGCTGGCCGACAAGGGCCTGAAAATCGAGGCCATGCTCGATGCCATCGGCATCATCACCGGCGCGTGCGACGCCGGTGATATTGCCCGGCTGCAGAAGGTGGACGGCGTGGCGGCGGTGGAGCACGACATAGCGGTCGATATCGGCCCGCCGGATGCCGAGCCGAGCTAGGCGCTGGCTTCGGGCTGCAGCAAGAACTCGACCAGCGCGCGCACCTTGGCCTGGCGCCATTGTGGGGTGGGGGCGCTCACCCACCAGCGATGGGCGCTGGGCTCGGGCGGCGCCAGCGCCACAAGCTCGCCCGCTGCCAGGTGGCGGGCAGCGATGAGGCTGGGCACAAGGGCGGACCCCAGCCCGGCGAGGGCGGCATCGATGGCCAGCCCGGCATCGGCCATGATCGAGCCATTGGCCTCGGCATCGCAGGGGTGGGCGATGCGCGGGGCCGTCGCCGGCGTGCCGGGGGGTGCCACCAGCACTAGCGTCTCGTCGCCGATCGGGCGGGCATGGACCCCCTCGGCGGTCGGCTCGGCGCCGAAATGGATGGCGAGATCGAGATTGGCCTCGGTGAAATCGGGCTCGTCGTGAATCGTGGCGAGCACGAAGCGGAGTTGCGGCGCGGTCGCGGCATAGACGGCCAGCCGGGCAGCGAGCCATTTGGCAATGAGATCGCGCGGGGCGGCAATGGTGAGCATGTGCGAGGCCTGGCCCTGCTGCATGATCCGCACCGATTCCTCGAATTGCCGAAAGCCTTCGCGAAGCGCAGGCAGCGCGCGCTCGGCCTCGGGGGTCAGCTCCAGCCCGCGTGTCTGGCGGCGGAACAGGATTACGCCCAGCGTTTCTTCGAGCGCGCGGATCTGCTGGCCGACCGCGGCCGGGGTGACCGCCAGCTCATCGGCGGCGCGGGTGAAGCTGAGGTGGCGGGCGGCGGCATCGAAGACGCGAAGCGCGTTGAGGGGCAGATGGGTGCGCTTCATGCGGGGATCGTCATTCCGTGCCGGCGGAGGGACGGACGAGCGCGAAGCCGGGGATGAGGACATCGAAGCCGCCATCCGGCCCGTCCATATGGTAGCGCCCCGCCATGCTGCCACGCGGGGTGGGCAGCGGGCAGCCGGAAACATAGTCGAAGCTGCCGCCGGGCGGGATGACCGGCTGCTCGCCGACAACGCCCTCGCCTTCCACCTCGCTCACCCGGCCCTCGCCATCGGTGATGAACCAGTGGCGGCGCAGCAGTTGCACGATGTCGTTGGAATGGTTTTCCAGCCGCACATGATAGCTCCACACGAAGCGATGGCCATGCGGATCGGACTGTTCGGGCAGGTAGCGCGGCGCCACGCGCACGGTGATGCCGTGCGTGGTGGCGCTGTGCGTGAAGAAGAGGTCCATAACCGTGCTCATAGCCCGATCGCCTTGAGCGCGCGGTCGAGATCGTCGATCAGGTCGTCGGCATCCTCGAGCCCGACCGACAGCCGCAGCATGCCCTCGGTGATGCCCATCTCGGCCTGGATGGCCGCACTCACGCTGGCATGGGTGGTGCTCGCGGGGTGGGTCATCAGCGTCCGGCTGTCGCCGAGGTTGTTCGAGATGTCGATGAGTTCGAGCGCATCGAGCAGGCCGTGCGCGGCTTCGCGGCCGCCATCCAGATGCAGCGCGATGATGGTGCCGCCCTTGCGCATCTGCCGCATGGCGAGCGCATGCTGGGGGTGCGAGGCGAGGCCGGGGTAGAGCAGCCGCGGCACCCGGGCTTCGAGGAAGCTCGCCACCCGCTGCGCGTTCTCGCAGGCGCGCGACACGCGCAGGTCGAGCGTTTCCAAGGACTTCAAGATCAGCCAGGCGTTGAAGGGGGAGAGGTTGGGGCCGGTGTGGCGGGCGAAGGCGAGATAGACGTCGTTCATCCATTGCTCGGAGCCGAGCACCGCGCCGGCGAGCACCCTGCCCTGCCCGTCCATCAGCTTGGTGGCGCTATAGGCCACGATATCGGCGCCGTGCTCGAGCGGCCGCTGCACGATGGGGCTGGCAAAGGCGTTGTCGACCACCACCAGCGCGCCGGCATCGTGCGCGATATCCGCGACGGCGCGCAGGTCGGTGATGTCGAGGCCGGGGTTGCTCGGGGATTCGAGGAAGAACGCCTTGGTGTTGGGGCGCCGTGCCTTGGCCCAGGCTTGCGTGTCGCGCGCATCGACGGTGGTCGTCTCGATGCCGAAGCGCGGCAGGATGCTGTCCACCAGCACGCGGCACGAGCCGAACAGCGCCTTGCCGGCCACCAGATGATCGCCGGCGGAAAGCTGGCAGAGCAGGGCCGCGGTCATCGCTGCCATGCCGCTGGCGGTGGCCCGCGCGGATTCGGCGCCCTCGATCAACGCGAGGCGCTGCTCCATCATCTCCACGGTGGGGTTCTGCAGCCGGCTGTAGGTCATCCCCGGTCGTTCGCCGCGGAAGCGCGCGGCGGCTTCCTCGGCATTGTCGTAGCAATAGCCGCTGGTGAGGAAGAGCGCCTCCGATGTCTCGCCCACTTCGGTGCGCATCGTGCCACCGCGCACCATCTGCGTGGCGGGGCGCCACTTCGAGGTATGGGCGGGGGATTGGCCAGTGGTGCGTTTCATCCGCGATGGGATAGCCGTCCCCGCCAATGCGCGCAATCAGGCCCGGACCCGGCTTTCGTTCAGCTTGGGTTCGGACTCTGCCATGGAAGGTTGTAAAGCATAGTCATCGATTAAATCCCTATTGATTCGAAGGAGTTTGAAGTGTCGAAATTCGCAGCGGGCGTGGTGAAGTTCCAGAAGGAAATTTATCCCAAGAACGTCGATCTGTTCGGGATGCTGAGCAAGGGCCAGAAGCCCGAAGCGTTGTTCATCACCTGTTCCGATTCCCGGATCGAGCTCGGGATGCTGACGCAAACATTGCCGGGCGATCTGTTCGTGGTGCGCAACGCCGGCAACATCGTGCCTCCCCACAGCAATTCGACCGGCGCCACCACGGCTGCGATCGAGTTTGCCGTCGGCGCGCTCAAGGTGCCGCACATCGTGATCTGCGGGCATACCGATTGCGGCGCCGCCAAGGGTGCGATGGATCTCGACAAGCTCGATAACCTCCCCCATGTGCGGGATTGGCTCGGGTATATGCGCGCCGCTGTCGATATCGTCGGCGCCATCGGCCAGGATCTGAACGAGCACGACCGGATGGTCATGCTGCTCGAGCAGAACATCCGCCTGCAGCTCAACCATCTCAAGACGCATCCGACTGTCGCCGTGGCCATCGCCAAGGGCGAGTTGCAGCTGCATGGCTGGGTCTATGATATCGGCGCCGGCGAGGTGCTGGCGCTGAATGCAGAGACCGACGCCTTCGAGCCGGTGAGCGAGCTCTATGCCGACGAGGTCGGCGAGTATCTGAAGGAAACAACCGCGCACGCGCACGGTTGAGCGGCGTTTCCGGCCTCAGGGAATCGCGATGGCACCGTCGATCGGTGCCATCGTCGGGGCCTCGTGGCCGCGCACGATCAGCAGATACATGACCGGCGTGACGATGCGGCTGAGCACCGTCGACGAGACCAGACCGCCGATGATGACCCAGGCCAGCGGGCCGTAGAGCCCCGAGCCCGACAGTGCGAGCGGCAGCAGGCCGCCGATTGCGGTGACGCTGGTGAGCAGCACGGGCAGGAATCGCACTTCGCCGGCGCGCTCGATGGCCGGGCGCAGCGCCATGCCGGCGGCGCGAAGCTGGGTGGTGAAATCGACGAGCAGGATCGAATTCTTGATCTCGATTCCGATCAGCGCCACGAACCCGATGACGGCCGTGTAGCTGATCGAATTGCCGGTGAGGAACAGCGCCACCAGCCCGCCGAAGATGCCGAGCGGGATGACGCCGGCAACCACCGCCACTTCGCGGAAGCGGCCGAATTCGACGACGAGGACGCCGAGGATGCCGAACACCGCCAGCGCGATGATCGGCCCCAGCCCTGAGAAGCTGCGTGACCGCGCCTCCGCCTCGCCGCCGGCGGCGAAGCGATAGCCTTCGGGAAGCTTGACCGTCTCGATCGCCTTGAACACCGCATCGTTCACCGACGCCGTGAGGAATCCGGGGGCGATTTCGGTTGTCAGCGACACCACGCGCTGCTGGCTCTCGCGGCTGATCCGCGGCGGCGCGGAATCGAGCTGCGGGCTGGCGATCTCGCGCAGCGGAATGGCGCCGCCCGCCGCGGGCACATAAACCTGATCGAGGATCGACACCGGCTGGCGTGTGACGAGCGGCAGGCGGACGACGACATCATAGCTGTCCCCCTCATTGTCGCGGAAGCGTCCGGCGGCCTCGCCGGCAAGGCTGAGGCGCAGGATGCGGCGCGGGGCACCCGGCACAACGCCGAGCAAGGCGGCCTTGCCACTGTCCAGCCCGAGATCGAGGCGGGGCTGATCGGTGGCGATGGGATTGTTGACGTCGCGGGTGCCCGGCACCTTGCGCATCAGCGCCTCGGTCTCGGTTGCCAGCCGCTTGAGGACATCGAGATCGGGTCCGAAGATGCGGACCAGGATCGGCGCGTCGATCGGCGGGCCGTTCTGGAAGATTTTCACGGTGTATTGCGCGTCGGGGCTGGTATCGAGCCTGGCGCGCAGCCGCTCGACCAGGGCCGGACCATCATATTGGTCCCACTCTTCCAGCACGACGAACACTTCGCCGAGGTTGGTCCGCTGGTCGAACGAGCGCTGGTTGTAGAAGATCTGCGGGTTGCCGCGCCCGATGTTGGTCATCAGCGTTTGCACCAGCGGCTCGTCCTTGAGCGCTGCTTCCACAAAGCGCGTGGCACGCTCGGTCTGGGTGATGGCGGCACCCTCGGGGGCACGCACGGTGACGAGGAAATAGGGCGCATCGGCGGGCGGGAACAGGCTCGATCCGATGAACGGCACCAGCCCGAAGCCCGAGATGACGATTCCGGTGGCGATGGCCATGGCGCGCCATGGCCGCTCCAGCGACCAGTGGAGGATCGGCGCGTAGAAGGTCTGGATGCCCTTCTGCACTGCCTGCAGGAAGCGGTTGCCATGCTCGGTCTCGGTGCGCGGCAAGATGCGGCTGGCCAGAAAGGGCACGATGGTGAGCGACACCAGCAGCGATGCCGCCACCGTGCCGAGCACCGCCACGGGGAGCGAGCGAGTGAACTTGCCCGCCCCTTCGGGCAGGAACGCCAGCGGCAGGAAGGCGAACAGCAGCACGAAGGTGCAGCCGAGCACCGCCACGGCAATCTCGCGGGTGCCCGAGATCGCCGCCGACATGCGGTCCTCGCCCTCGCGCAGGTGGCGGGCGATGTTCTCGGTGACCACGATCGAATCGTCGACAAGCAGCCCGAGGGCGATGATGAAGCCCGAAATCGCCAGCTGGTTGAGGGTGAAGCCGGTGAAGCTGAGCACCGCCACGCCGATCGCCAGGCTGAGCGGCACCGACACCATGACCACCAGCGAGGCGCGCAGCCCCAGCGGCAGCAGCGTGATGAGCACCAGCAGCAGCGCGATGCCGAAGTCGCGCGCCAGCGTGGCCAGCTTGCGGCCGATGTCGAGCGACTGGTCGAAGCCCAGCTCGAGCGTCACGTCGGGCGGCAATTGTGCGCGGAACGCCTCGGCCGCCGCCACCGCATCGTTGCGGATATCGAGGACGTTGAGATTGTCCTTCTGCTGGAGTGTCACCCACACCGCGCGCTTGCCATTGTAGCGCGCGATGTGCGGCTGCTCCTCATAGCCCCAGCCGACCTGCGCCACATCCCTGACGCGGATCAGGCTGCCATCACGCGCCCGCACCGGCTCGTCGGCAATCTCCCCGACCGACTTGAAGGCGCCGCCGGCCTGCACGTTGAGCCGCTGGTCACCGCTGTGCACGGCGCCAGGCGGTAGATCGGTCGAGCCCTGGCGCAGCGCATCGGTGACGGCGGTGACGGGCAGGCCGAGCTGTGCCATGCGCCCGAGATCGAGCGCCACGGTCACTTCCGGACGCGGAATGCCCCAGACACGCGTCTCGCGCACGCCCGGCACGCGGTTCATCCGCTCGCGAAGATCCTTGCCGAGCTTTTCCAGCCGCCGGTACGAGGCGGTGTCGGAGACGAGGGCGAACTGCAGGATGGCGGCCTCGGTGGTGCGGCTGCGCCGGAATTCGAGCCGCTGCAGCGCCGAGGGCAAGGTGCCGCGGATGGCGTTCACCTCGCGCACCACCTCGTCGTATTTCTTCTCGGGGTTGTCGTCCCAGCTGAACTCGGCGGTGATCACCGACGAGCTGTCGGTGTTGGTGGAGGCCACCTTGACGATGCCATCGACCCCTTGCAGCACATCCTCGATCGGCTTGGCGATGGTGGTTTCCATGTCCGAAGGCTCGGCGCCCGGCACGGTGGCGACGACGATGATGAACGGCGACGGAAAATGCGGATCGACCGAACGCGGGATCGAGAAGAAGCTCGACAGCCCGATCGCCACCAGCAGCGCGAAGACCACGAGCGTGATCTGCCAGCGCGCGATCG
The DNA here is from genome assembly GCF_014205635.1 of Polymorphobacter multimanifer. Taxonomy (GTDB): domain Bacteria; phylum Pseudomonadota; class Alphaproteobacteria; order Sphingomonadales; family Sphingomonadaceae; genus Sandarakinorhabdus; species Sandarakinorhabdus multimanifer. Next base: position 103,958 of record NZ_JACIIV010000014.1, on the reverse strand, counting down.
CAAAATTGATGATGTTCACGCGGCAACCTTGACGCGCATGCCATCGCGCAGCCGGTCGGGGCCGGAGGTCACCACGTGCTCGCCCTGCTTGAGGCCGCCGGTGATGATGACCGCATTGTCGCGCACGGCACCCACCGCGACCTGCCGCAGCCGCACCCGGCCGGTGGCGGCATCATGGACATAGACAAAGCCTTCATCGGCGCGGACGCTGAAAAGCGCGGTTGCCGGCACGCTGGCAAGATCGCGCTCGGCACTGCCCGCCACGCCCTGCGGCGGCGCCGAGAGCATCAGCCGCGCCTCGCCGATGAGCCCCGAGCGCAGATTGGCCGAGGCCGGCAGGCTGAGCTCGACCCGGAAGGTGCCGGTGGCATCATCGCCGCGCGCGCCGATTTCGGAAACGGTGGCGATGATCGGCGCATCGCCGAGCGCCGGCAGCACCACGGTCGCCGGCTGGCCGAGCCGCAGCCGTGCCACATCGCCATCGGCAACCGGCAGCCGCAGCACCATGCCGCTCGAGGCCTCGCCAACGACAAGGACGGTCTGGCCCGGCTGGACGATCTGACCCGGCTCGAGCGGGCGCCGCAGCACGGTGCCGGACGAGGGCGCACGGATGACGCCAAGGCCTTCGTCGAAGCGCGTCTGGCGAAGGCGCGCCCGCGCTGAATCGAGCGATGCCCGCGCCGTTTCCACGCGCGGTGCGGTGACCCATCCCTTGTCGAAAAGGCCCTGCAGCCGCGCATGATCGGCCTGGGCTCGCACCAGCTCGGCCTGGGCGGTGCTGGTGCTGGCATCGAGGCTGGTGAGATCGAGCCGCGCCAGCACCTGGCCCTGCCGCACCTGCTCGCCTTCGAGCACGGTAATGGCCGCGATCCGTCCTGGTGCATTGAAACCGAGTGCGGTCTCGCGCTTGAGGCGGACGGTGCCGGAAATGCGCAGCTCGTTGGCGCCGAACGCCGGCGCCACCGTGGCAAGGCTGACCGGCAGCACCGCTTCCGCCGGCGCGGGAGCAGGCACGCCATCATCGGAACAGGCCGCCAGGCAGAGGCCTGCTGCCAGCCAAAGCACCGCCCGGCGCCGCTGTAAGGGCGCTGCCCAGCCGATGTCGTGTATGCCCCGTCGATTGATCATGGACGCGCCCGTGGTTTGATCGGCGGGCAATATGAACCGATCAAACCCCAGAGCAAGCAGTTTTTTGAGTGTCACTCAAGATGCGTCAAACTGACATGGATGTTGCGGAAGATTGACGCAGTTGCGTTAATCAATGATGATAAGAGTATTAACGACCAAGGGGTGAGACACGGTGGAGGGACCGGGGATCGCCACGATGGCGGGCTCGTCGATGCGTTCCTGTCCCGCAGGCGCCACCGCGATGTCTGCAACGATGTGGCCGGGAAGGTGAAACTCCCAATCAGGGAGCCGCAAGGCGAGCGCGTCGACCGCTGCAGCAACGGCAGTGGCGGGCCCGACCAATCGCAGATTGAAGCTGTGGGTGAAGCCGACGAAGGTCGCGCTGGCCCAATCGTGACTTCGCAATTCTTCCACGATCAGTATCGGTTTTTCCCTGTCAGTGGAATCGAGACCGGCGGCAGCGGCGATGCCGCGCAGCAGGGCGGCGGCATGGCCTCTGGTGCGGTCTGCCGGCGCGCGCCCAGCCCCGCGGCTGTGGAAAACGTCGAAGCTGTTCATCGGCGGGCATCCATGATGGAGGTCGCGGGAAGGTTCGTCGCTTGCGCGTCGGCAGCCGTGATGAAGCCGGCGACGCGCGTGATCGTGGTGGCACGCGGCTCGCGGCCGCGGCGCAGATCGAACACGAAACGCGGATCGCCTGCCGCAACTCGGCCGAAGCGCGATGGCCGCACCCCGTGCTTTTTCAGATGGCGTTCAACGAGTGTCAACAAGCGCATGGCATCATATCCCTTTCCGACCCGCTTCATGGCAGCGCTCGGCCGGATTACCCCCGATTCGGCGCCGTTAACGATTTATCGCCGGTCATTTCCTACTAGTCTAGGTAAAAAACTATGATACATGTGTCGGCAAGCGGACCAGGAGAGGAGGTTTCGCCCAATATGGACAGCTTGGCCATCCGCAAGCGGCTGGACGCGCTGATCGGTTCGCGTGGTGACGATTATGCGTCGCTGTCGCGCCTGCTCGGCCGCAATCGGACCTATATCCAGCAATTCGTGAAGCGCGGCGTGCCGCGGCGGCTTTCCGAGGCGGACCGGCGTGTGCTGGCAGCGCATTTCGGCATTGCCGAACGGTTGCTTGGTGGCCCGGAAGACGCCGGAAGCCGGGCGGTGCTGCCGCGCCCCGGACTCGTGCAGCGCGCCGAGGATTATGTGCTCATCCCGGAGCTCTCGGTCGGCGCCTCGGCCGGCAATGGCGCCGAAGCCGGCGATGAAGTGCCGCTCTCGGTGCTTGCCTTTCAGGCGCGCTGGGTTCGCTCGATGGCGTCGTCACGCCCCGATGCCCTCAACGTGATTTCCGTGCAAGGCGATTCCATGCTCCCCACGCTGGCCGACGGCGACCAGATCCTGGTCGATACCGCCGACAGCGAACGGCTGCGCGATGGCATCTACGTCCTGCGCACCGATGATGCGCTGCTGGTGAAGCGATTGTCGGTCAACCCCGCCACCCGGCGGCTGACCATCCGGTCCGACAATGATGCCTATCCGAGCTGGGATGATTGCGATCCGGCGGGTGTGCAGGTGATCGGCCGGGTGGTGTGGGTTGGCCGGCGGCTATCCTGAGCGCATCAGCGCCGCTGCATCACCGCCATCACCACCGCCGCCAGCACGCCGACGATGCCGCCGATCACCAGCCCGGCGGAAACCTCGCCCAGCAGCATGCCGATGACGGGGCCGATGATCAGCCCGGCGGCGATCAGGCATCCGCCGCCGGCGGGCGGCGGCGTTGTGGCGGGTGGTGCGGGCTCGGGGGTGGTCATGGCGCCCTCCTGCCATGCCCGCCGCGCCGGCGCCACCGCGATTGACGGGCGCTTGGTCGCAGCCCCCGCTTGCCGCGCACGGCATTGCTTTGCGCATGCAGGCTGTTCCGCTATCAACGCGCGTGCAGTTGACTGATCGCATGTCCCAAGTCTGGCCGGCGGCGGCTGCTTGCCTGTTGCTGGCGGGCGCGCTGCCGGCGACTTGCGCGCAGGCCCAGCCTGCAATGCAGCCGCCCGCAGTGCAGCCAGCAGTTCCCCCCGAAGTGCCCCCCGAAGTGGCCCCCGAAGTTTCCGCCGCCACCGGCGCCGATGAGGACGCTGCCCTTGCTGCGGACCTGCCGCCGCCGGCTGTCGAAACCGACGAGCCGGGCGCCGACGAATTCACGCCGCTCCCCGATGCCGATGGCGTGCCGCTCGACTGGCCCGATCTGGTCGGCGCCGCCGACGACACCTCGGGTGGCGAAGTCGAGGAGGTGCGCTACGAAGTCAGCATCACCGGCCTCGACGGGCTTGGGCTCGATAACCAGTTCCGCGGCCTGTCGGCGCTGTGGACGCGGCGCGGGGACGCAGCCAACCTGGCGCAGATCCGCCGCCGCATTGCCGAGGATCGCACGCTCATCGACCTGCTGCTGCGCTCGGTCGGCCATTTTGGCGGCACGGCTGATGTCGAGATCATCGCGCCCGAAGGCGAGGCGGCGCGCACCCAGGTCAGGATCGTTGTCGATCCCGGACCGCTCTACCGTTTCGAGCGCGTCGACATCAGCCAGGACGCTGCCGGCGCGCCGGACGATCTGGGGCAGCGGCTGATCGGGATCAAGCCCGGCGACCCGGTGGCAGCCGCACCCGTGACCGTGCTGGAGGAGACGCTGGCGACGCGCCTTGCCGACGCCGGCTATCCCTTCCCGCAGGTGCGGCCGCCGGAGATCATCATCGATCATGCCACGCGGCTTGCGACGCTGACGCAGAGCATCGATGCCGGCCCGCGCGGCATGTTTGCCCGCACCCGCATCGAGGGCGATGTGCAGGGCTTCACCGACAAGCACATGCGCGTGCTCTCGCGCTTCGAGCCTGGCCAGCCCTATGATGGCGCGCAGCGCGAGGATCTGCGGCAGGCGCTCGTGCAGACCGGGCTTTTCGGTGCTGTCAGCGTGCGACCGGTGCTGGCCGGCCCGATCCTGCCCGATGGCACCCAGCCGGTCGATGTCGTCGCCACGGTGGAGGCGGCACCGCCGCGCTCGGTGACGGCGGCGGGTGGTTACAACACCGGCCAGGGCATCCGCGTCGAGGGCGGCTGGACGCACCGCAACCTGTTTCCGCCGGAAGGCGCCATCATCGCCCGCACCGTATTGGCCGAGCGCGAGCAGCTGCTGAGCGGCGAATTCCGGCGCCGCAATTTCGGCCAGCGCGACCAGACGCTGTCGGTGCAGGCGTCGGTCTCCACCGAGCAGCAATTCGCCTATCGCGCCCGCTCGGCGCAGCTCGCCGCCGGCCTGGTGCGCGATTCCAACCTCATCTGGCAAAAGCCGATGACGTTCTCGGTCGGCGCGCAGGCCATCGCCACGCGCCAGCTCGACCGCACGCTGAGCATCGAGGGCGTCGATCCCAACATCACCTTCTACATCCTGGCGCTGCCGGCCTCGGTGACGTTCGACAACAGCGACAACCTGCTCGATCCCACCCGCGGCTTCCGCCTGACCGGCCGTGTCAGCCCAGAGCTGACGCTGCGCGACGGCCAGTATTTCAACTATATCAAGGCGCAGGTCGATGGCACCTATTACCAGCCGGTCGGCGACGCGCTGGTGCTCGCGGGGCGGCTGCACATGGGGAGCATCATCGGCGCGTCGCGCGGGCGGGTGGCGCCATCGCGGCGCTTCTATGCCGGCGGCGGCGGCTCGGTGCGCGGCTTCAATTTCCAGGGCGTGGGGCCGATCGACTCCGAGGGCCTGCCGACCGGCGGCAACAGCCTGACCGAAGCCAGCCTCGAAGCGCGCTACCGCTTCAAGGCGCTCGGCAATGATCTGGGCGTGGTGGGCTTTGTCGATGCCGGGCAGGTCTATTCGGGCACGGTGCCCAGCTTCGATTCGCTGCGCATCGGCGCCGGTGTCGGCATCCGCTATTACACCAGCTTCGGCCCGGTCCGCATCGATGTGGCGACGCCGATCACGCGGCGCCCCGGCGATCCCAAGGTGGCCTTCTACGTCTCGATCGGCCAGGCCTTCTGATGGCCGAAGCTTCCACCCCCGCACCGCGCCGCCGCCGCCGCCGCCATCTGTTCCGCGCGCTGGCGGCCATCGGCGTGCTCTTCACCATGGCGGCAGTGGCGGTGTTCGTGCTCGTCGGCACGCAGTTCGGGCGCAACCGGATCGTCAGCTGGCTGCCGCTGCTGCCGTTCGAATCCGGGCTTGGCATCCGCATCGACCGCGTGGATGGCCAGCTCTGGGGCCAGGCGCGGCTGCACGGCCTCAAGCTCTCCGATCCGCAGGGCGTGTTTCTGGAGGCACCGCTGGTCGATCTCGATTGGCGGCCGATGGCCTATCTCCGCGCTAACCGGCTCGACGTGCGCACGCTCACCGCCGCCGATGTCCGGCTGCTGCGGCTGCCGAAGCTGCTGCCGACGCAAAATGAAACGCTGCTGCCGGATTATGACATCCTGATCGGCAATTTCGCGGTCGATCGCCTGCTGCTGGAAGCGCCGGTGGCGGGCCGCCGCCAGCTGTTGCGCGGGCTGGGCAGCGCAGACATCCGCGCCGGCCGCGCGCGCATCAGCCTGGCAATGGACACGCTCGACAGCCTCGGCCGCCCGCTCGCCGACGCTGCCGACCGGTTGCGGCTGACGCTCGACGCCGAGCCGGCGAAGGACCAGCTCGAGCTTGCCGCCGCCATCGATGCACCGCGCGGCGGGGTGATCACCGGCCTCACCGGCCTCGATCGGCCGCTCACGCTGCGGCTGACGGGCGATGGCGGCTGGACGCGCTGGGCCGGCCGGCTGCGCGTGGAGCTCGAAAACAGCAACCTCGCCGATGTTGCGATCACCGGCAACGACGGGCGCTTTTCGGCGCAGGGGGCGGTGATCCCGTCGCTGCTGCTTGGCGGCGTGCTGGGCCGGGCGCTGGGCCCCAAGCTCGTTGTCGATGCCAATGCCGGGCTTGGCAGCACCGGCACGCGCGATCTCTCGCTGCAACTGTCCGGGCCGGCGTTGCGGATCGATCTGCGCGGACGGCTTGCCGCCAGCTCCGAAGTGATCGAGGACGGCCGGATCGCGGTGGCGCTGCTGCGGCCCGAGCTGCTCTATCCGCAGGCCAGCGGCGATGATGTGCGGATGACGGCACGCCTCGCCGGCACGCTCGCCGATCCGCTGATCGACTGGACGCTGACTGCACGCAGCGCCGGCTGGGGTGCAACGATCCTCCGGGGTGTGCGCGGCGCCGGCATCGTTCGTCCGGCGGCACAGGACGATGGCCCCGGCATCGCCTTGCCGCTGACGCTGATGGTGGCGCGGGTCGATGGCGTGGCGGCCACGGCAGCGCCGCTGCTCACCGAACTGCGGGGCGAAGGCGCGCTGCGCTGGTTCGAAGGCAAGCTGACCGGGCAGAGGCTGAAGCTGCGGTCGAGGCGGATCACCGCCACCGCCAGCGTGGCGGTGGAGCCCGCGCGGGCGGCCTGGCGGATCGGCGTCGATGGCCGGCTCCCCGGCTATGCCATCGAGGGCCTGGGCAGCGGCGATGTGGCGGCGGCACTTGTGGTGACGCCCGCCGGCGCCGGCGCCCGCGTGACCGGCACGGCCCGCTTCAACACCACGCGAATGACCAGCGCTGCGCTGCTCAAGGCACTCGGCGGCCTGCCGGTGCTGACCACGGCGATCGACGTGAGCCCCGATCTGGCGCTGCGCATGTCGGGCCTCACCCTGGCTTCACCGGCGCTGAAGCTGGTCGGCGATGCCAGCCTGACCCGTACCGGCGCGCTCACCCTGGCGCTGCAGGGGAATGCCGGTGCCTATGGGCCGCTGACGCTGCGCGCCACCGGCAGCAGCACAGCACCGGCGCTGCAACTCACCCTCGCCCGACCCGGGCTCGGCATCGGCCTTGCCGGGGTGCGGGCCGCCATCAGCCGGGCGGGCAATGACTGGCTGATCGACGCCGATGCCAACAGCAACTTCGGGCCGGTGCAGCTACGCGGGCTGCTCGAAACCGCCGGGCCGCTGGCCTTCACCATCGAGAATGCCAGCATCCTGGGGCTCACTGGCACCGGGCGCGCAGTGGTGACACCTGCCGGCCCGCTTGCCGGGCGCATCATGCTGCGCGGCGACGGCACCAGCGGCACGCTGCTGCTGAGCGACGCCGCCGGCAGCCAGCGCTTCGATCTTGATGCCACCGCAAGCAACGCCAGGCTGCAGCTCGATGTGCCGTTGCAGATCGAGCGCGGCACGCTCAAGGCCGGGGTGCGGCTGGTGGACGGCGGCATCGAGGGCAGCGGCGATTTCGCCTTCACCGGGGTGGAACGCGACGGGGTTCTGCTCGACGCGACCAATGGCAGCTTCCGCTACGCCGCCGGGCGCGGCACCGCCACGCTGCACGCCAATGGCACCCGCACGCTGCCCTTCGCGCTCGACAGCGATGTCCGCTTCGAGGGGGACCGCATCCAGGTCGGCGGCAAGCTGCTGCTCGGCACATTGCCGGTCACCCTCGTCGGGCCGGCGCAGATCGTGCGTGCCGGCAATGACTGGGTGCTGGAGCCGGTGACCCTGATCGCCGGTGCCGGCCGCGCCGAGCTTTCCGGCCGCTGGGGCGCGCAGTCGCGCCTCACCGGGCAATTGCGCGCGATGCCGCTCAGCGTCCTCACGGCGTTCGCGCCGTCGCTCGATTTCGACGGGCTGGTGTCGGGGCGGATCGACCTCAGCCTCGCCGAAGGCGGCACCCCGCGTGGCAGCACCGATCTCACCCTCGCCGGCCTCACCCGCAGCGGTGCCGCCTCCTCCTCGCTGCGCATCAACGTGGGGCTGAAGGCGGAGCTCGGCATCGGCGGCACGGTGGCGCGCGCGATCATCACCCGTGCCGGCCGCACCGAGGGCCGCGCCCAGCTGCGCGTCGGTGCGCTCACCGGCGAGGGCGGGCTGCTGGAACGGCTCTATGCCGCCCCGGTTAGCGGCCAGGTGCGCTTCAACGGACCCGCACAGGCGCTGTGGGGGCTGGGCGGCAACGATGCGATCGATGTGCGCGGGCCGGTGAGCCTGGCGGCATCGCTCTCGGGCGCTGTCGGCGATCCGCAGCTCGCCGGCACCCTGCGCATGGCCGGCGGCCGGGTGGAGGCGACCGTGCTCGGTGCCGTCATCGAGAATGTGGCGCTCGACAGCCGCTTCAACGGCTCGCGGCTCGAGCTCACGCGCTTTTCGGGCACTGCCGGCCGTGGCGGCACCATCACCGGCACCGGCGGCATCGATCTTTCCGCCGAGCGCAGCTTCCCGCTCGATATCCGGCTGCGCGTCAACAATGCCCAGCTTCTCAACCGCGACGATTATGCCGGCACCGGATCGGGCACGCTCAGGATCGCCACCGACGAATATGGCGGCGTCGTCTCGGGCAACCTTACCGTCAACCGCGCCACCTTCCGCATCGGCCGGGCAGCAGTGGCCGATGTGCCGGTGCTCGCCGTCACCGAGCGCAACACCCGCAGCCTAGGCCGGCCGGTGCTCGCCTATGCGCCGCCCACCCGCTGGCTGCTCAACCTCGATGTGAAGGGAGATCGCCAGCTGTTCGTCTCGGGCGTGGGAATCGAATCCGAATGGCGCGCCGACCTGCGCATCCGCGGCGGCGCCTACACGCCCGAGCTGTTCGGCCGGGTGGAGCTGGTGCGCGGGGACTATGATTTCGCCGGCAAGCGCTTCGCCCTCACCCGCGGCGATGTGCGCTTCCAGGGCGGCTACCCGCCCGATCCGGTGATCGACATCGCCGCCGAGAGCAGCACGAGCGGCTTCACTGCCCAGCTGGCGATCGCCGGCACCGCGAACAAGCCTGCCATCCGCTTCAGCTCGGTGCCCGCCCTTCCCGAGGACGAAGTGCTCAGCCGCCTGCTGTTCGGCGAATCGGTCACCAACCTCTCCGCCTTCGAAGCGGTGCAGCTCGCCGGAGCGCTGGCCTCGCTGCGCAGCAATGGTGGCGGCTTCAACCCCATCAATTCGGTGCGCAAGGGCCTGGGCATCGATCGGCTGCGCATCCTGCCGGCCGACCAGCTTACCGGCCGCGGCACCGCGGTGGCGGCCGGGCAATACATCGGCCGAAACGTCTATGTCGAGCTCGCCACCGACGCGCAGGGCTATACCGCCACCAACATCGAAATCTCGATCACCCGCTCGCTGGCGATCCTTTCGCAAGTCGCCACGCTGGGCGGCACCGGCGCCGCCCTGCGCTGGCAACGCGACTATTGAGGTCTGTTGTAGCGACTGCTACAATCACCTCTGCTGCCAGTATTGGCAAAAGGAGCGCGGGATGCAGATCGGGCTTTCATGGCGACAGATCGCGATACTCGCTGGCATCGGCGTCGCCCTCTGGTATGCCGCCGGCCTGCTGCTGCACTGGCTGGCCGCCGCCGGGCTGTTGCAGGGCAGCACGCGCGCGGCCGTCTATGCCCTCACCGTGCCGGGCACCCTGCCCTTCGTGCTGCTCGCCGCCGGGCTGGCGCGATTGGCGCCCGACCAGCGGCTGACGGGCATCGCGATCGTCACCACCACGGCGCTGCTCATCGATGGCGTGGTCGTGGCCTGGTTTCCCGGCGTTTATGGGGATACGGCCGAGAAGGTGCTGGCGGCCAGTGGTGCGGTGCTCTGGGGTGCCGGTGTCGGGCTGGCCCTGGCCGCGCTGCTCACAAGGTCTGCTTCACCTCGTCCGCCAGCCCGAGGCTCTTGAGCAGCACCGCCCCTTCCACCGCGATCAGCAGGCGTGTCGCATCGTTTCGGCGCGTCGGCCGCGGCGTGTCGAGCAGCGCCTCGCACAGCGCCAGAAAGCCGCGTGCAATGCCTTCGCCGGTGGTGCGCGCCATCGCATCGCCGCTGGCGGCACGGCTGGCAAGCTCGAGCCAGAGCCGCATGTAGGGCCAGAGCGCATCGTCGAGCATCATGCTGGTAAGGCGCGCGCGCATCACATCATAAGGCTGCGGCTGAAGCGCCTGCAACTGTGCCAGCAACGCCGTCATGCGCCCGGCTATCGTCTCGAGGACAGCACCGACAAGATCGGCCTTGTCCTTGAAATAATAGAGCAGCATGCGGTCCGACGTGCCCATGGCCTCCGCCAGCGGGCGCAGGCTGGCGCTGGCCAGCCCATGCGCAAGCACATGGTCGGCCAGCCCTTCGAGCAGGGCGGCGCGGCGATCGGAGGCAGGAACAGACACTTCGGACATGCGCGAAACTATGGCTGCGGCACGCCCGAGTCCATCGCCGCCGTGCAATTGCGCTTGCCGCTTCCAGCCGCTTTATTTACACTTTCATACATTCGTCAGTCGCAGGGGTGCGGGGGAGGGCGATGCATTTGCTGTCTGCCATCGGCCTTGCCTATCAGCTGCTCTGCTTCGCGATGCTCGCCGCCGGCTCGCGAGCGGCGTGGCAGTGCGGCGCGCACGAGGCGCGCTCCGCCGCGGTGATGCTGGTCGTTGCCACGGCTGCCACCTGGGCCAGCAACCGCCACCAATATGCAGCACCCGAGCTGGCGATGATGGTTGTCGACAGCCTGCTGTTCGCCGGGTTGGCCGTGTTGGCGCTGCGCAGCCACCACTTCTGGCCGCTCTGGGCAGCGGCCTTCCAGCTCGTCACCGTGCTGGTCCATGTCGCCATGCTCGGCCAGGACGATGCGGGCGGCCCGAGCAGCGCATGGGCCTATGCCATCGGCCTCAACTTCTGGTCGCTGCCGGTGCTCACCGCATTCCTGCTCGGCATGCGGCAGGCTGGCAGCTCAGTCGCGGCCGATCAGGCGGCGCGCCATGGAATCGGCTACAACATCGGTGGAGCGGCCTGACCGTGCGGCTTCGGCAAACACCGCCGCCAGCCGGCCTTCGATCGCGGCGATATCGGCATTGACTGTCGCCGGGTCCCCCCGGCCGAGATATTCCGCCACCACATTGATGATGCCGCCGGCATTGATCACATAATCGGGCGCATAAAGGATGCCGCGCGCCGCCAGCCGGGCGCCGTCCCCGGGCGTGGCGAGCTGGTTGTTCGCCGCCCCCGCCACGATCGCCACATCGAGCGCTGCAATGCTCGCATCATCGAGGATTGCGCCGGCCGCACATGGGCTGAACACATCCGCCGAGGTCGTCATGATCGCGTCCGCCGCCACCGCAGTGCCGCCGAGCCGCGCCGCCAGCGCGGCGGCGCGCAGCGGGTCGGCATCCGCCAGCGTCAGCCGCGCACCCGCTGCCGCCAGCCGTTCGGCGAGCGCGGTGCCTACGCTGCCGCAGCCCTGCAGCGCCACATGCACGCCGGTGAAGCTCACCCGCGCCAGGCGGTGCGCAAGTGCCGCGCGCATGCCCAGGAAAATGCCCATCGCCGTCATCGGCCCCGGATTGCCGCCGACTTCGCCCGCAGCCACCGGCAGCCCCGCCACATGCCTGGTGCGCCGGGCGAGCACCACCATGTCATGCTCGCTCATGCCCATGTCCTCGGCGGTCACGTAGCGGCCGCCGAGCGCGTCCACCGCATCGGCGAGGGCGAGGAGAAAGGCTTCCGATTTCACCGTGTCGGGCCGCTGCAGCACCACCGCCTTGCCGCCGCCCATCGGCAGCCCGGCCATGGCGTTCTTGTAGCTCATCCCTCGCGACAGCCGCAGCACATCGGTGAGCGCCGCATCGGCACTCGCATAGGGCTGGAAGCGCGTGCCACCCGCCGCCGGGCCGAGGTGCGTCGAGTGCAGCGCGATGATCGCCGCAAGGCCGGTGCCGGCATCATGGACGAAGGTGACAGCCTCATGGGCATCGAAATCGGGCATGTCGAACATTGTTGCGCGTGAACCTTGGTTAGTTGCGCCCGGAGGCAATTTTATGAGTCGCTAGCGCAAGCCAGGGCCTGAGAAAAGCCCCCCGGCACGCGCGCGCCTTGCGGCTTGCGCGCGGCGGCACTCTGGCTTATTGCCCCTGCTTCGCTGTGGCGGTCGTAGCTCAATTGGTTAGAGCGCCGGTTTGTGGTACCGGAGGTTGCGGGTTCAATCCCCGTCGATCGCCCCATCTTTCTGTTATCGCGCACGAAACGCCGCACAACCGATCGGTTGGCCCGCCACCCGCACGATCAGCGCCATCCCGTCAGCATCGAGCCTTGCATCCGCCGCGCCGCGCAGCCGGGGTGCAGGCAGATCGGCAAAAAGATCGGCACGCCCGTCCGACTCGGCCTCGATCGGCGGCAGCACGCCGGGCAATTCCGCTCCCGCATCGGCAAAACCATCGCCCGAGCAGCGCGCCACGGCATGGATCGTCACCGGGTGCCGCCCCGCCGGCAGACCCTTGGCGCGGATGAAGATCCGGTCCACCGAGGCCACTTCGGTCAGCACCGCTTCACCGATCGTGGCACCGTTGGTCGCCACCAGCGGCGTCGTCAGCACCAGCCGCGGGGCCTCGCCGCCCACCTTGCCGAGCGAGGTGGCGCGATCGGCGGCGCAGCCCGAAAGAACGAGCAGAAGGGGCAGCAAGGCACGCATCGGCAACTCCGCAGACTTCAGCCGCAAATGTCAGGCGATGCCGTAATGCGCCACCAGCCGGTCGAGCGCCAGTGCCAGCACCAGCTTGCCGGCACGGCTCGGCCAGCCCATCGCGCGCTCCGCCGTTTCCAGTCCCTCCCCCAGGCACACCACCCGCCACAGCACGTCGGAAAGCCCCGGCCCGGCGGCGGCCACCGCCGCATCGAAGCGCTGGCGAGCACTGATCTGCGCCATCGTCGGATCGGGTGCGGCGAAATTGCTGCTCCCCGGCGCCGCATCCCAGCGCATCGTCACCCGCGGCGCCTGGCCGGCGCGCATGAAGTCCGCCCGAAGCCGCTCCCCCGCCTCGAACTGTGCGGCAGACACATGCCCCCGCCGCACCAGCCAGGCGAGCGGGGACTCGGCGAGGTTGACCGTCACCCGCTGGCGGTCGACCGCATCCGCCGGGCTCAGCAACCGCGTGCCGAGCAGCCGGTTGGCGGCCTCGGGGGCGATGTCGCGTTGAACGGCAGCACGTTTCACCATGGCAATTCTCCTCTTGTGGCCGAATCACCATTGCCACGAAGGTTCATCTGTAGGACAGTTATAACCACAGAGGTTACAGGAGGCGAGAATGCTCACCCGGATCCGCGAAGTTCGCAAAGCACGCGGGCTCACCCTCGCCGATGTCGGCGCGCGCTGCGATCCGCCCACCACCGCCCAGACCATCGGCCGGCTGGAAACCGGCACCCGCACCGTCTCGGTCGGCTGGCTCAACCGCATCGCCGCGGCCCTGGGCGTGGAAGCCTCGGAACTCGTCACCCTGCCCGACCGGGTGGACCTCGACGTCGTCGCCATCATCGGCGCCGAAGGTGCGGCCGCCCCCACCCGCACCATGACCCTCACCCCGCCCGCCCCCGGCAGTGCCATGCTCGGCCTCATCGTCGAACTCGCACAGGGAGACTATCGCGCCGGGGACCAGCTCTGGGCCGAACGCCTCGCCAAACCCGCCTTCACCATGGCGCTCAACCGCGACGTCCTCGTCCCCCGGCCCGTCGGCCGCTTCGCCTTCGGTCGGCTGGTGGCCACCGAAGCCGGCCGCATCCAGCTCCTCCCCACCGCCCCGGGTGCCCGCCAGATGGTGCTCGACCCGCCGTGGATCGCCGTGGTGCGGCAGTTGCTGCGGAGCTTTTGAGCGCGATTATTTCGCGAACAGCTCCCCCTCGTTTCGCATTGCCTTGAACTCCAGCGCATTCCCGGCAGGGTCGAACAGGAAAAACGTCCCCTGCTCGCCGGGCTTGCCGGCCCAGCGGACATGCGGCTCCAGCTCGAACGCGATGCCGGCGGCGGTTATGCGGGCGCCCAGCGCTTCCCAATCGGCCCAGGGCAGCACCGCGCCGAAATGGGGAACCGGCACCTGGTCGCCATCGACCGGATTGCGGTGGATGGCGGAGGGCGGCGCCAGATGGACGACGAGCTGGTGGCCGAAGAAGTTGAAATCGATCCAGCGCTCCGAGCTGCGACCTTCGGCACAGCCGAACACCTCGCCGTAGAAGTGCCGCGCGGCGGCAAGATCGGTGACGGGAATGGCGAGGTGGAAAGCGGTCATGCGAGGTCCTTCAAGGCAATATCGAGGCGGCGCGAGGCCTGGGCGATCAGTTCCCCCGGCGTGCCGGCGAGCGGGTGATCGGGCGGGAATGGCGGTTCGGTGGTGTCGCGCAGCAATGGCGCGGTGTCACTGGCATGGCCGGGGTGGAGCGCCCAGGCGATGACCCTCATCAGCCGCGCAGTGATGGCGAGGCTTTCGGTGGCGATGCGCGCGCGCGCGGCGACCGGCTGGGCCGCAGCCCAGGGCTTGCCAGGCCCATCGAACCAACCGCGCGCGGAATCGGCGAGCATCACCGCCTCGCGGTAGAGCGCATCGAGCCGTGCGGGATCAGAAGTCATGGCCAACCTTTGCCCGCGCGCCGGCGCTTGCCAAGCCCCCTCTTGAAATGGCCCGCGAACTTCCCAATTCTGCCGTGTCGCCATCGCCAACCGGGATGGCGGCGCTCCCCGGCCCTCATGGGCGGGGCCAGCCAACTCGCTTAGTGAAAGGACTTGGAAACATGCGTACTTTCGACATTTCACCGCTGCTGCGCTCTTCGATCGGCTTCGAGAACCTCAACCGGCTGGTGGACTTTGCCAGCCGTGTCGATGGCGCCGACAGCGCCTACCCGCCCTACAACATCGAAAAGGTAGGCGACGGGGAATATCGCATCCAGATGGCAGTCGCCGGCTTCGGCCAGGACGAGCTGGAGCTGGTGGTGCAGGAAAACACGCTGGTCGTCACCGGCCGCGCCAATGCCGAGACCGAGACGGGCGAGCGGCTCTTCCTGCATCGCGGCATTGCCAAGCGCGCCTTCGAGCGCCGCTTCCAGCTCGCCGAGACCATCAAGGTGACCGGTGCGGACTATGAGCATGGCCTGCTCAACATCACGCTGGTGCGCGAAATTCCCGAGCACAAGAAGCCCCGCCGCGTCGAGATCGGCACGTCGCCGGTGGCCGATGGCCGCGCGACGCTGATGGCCGCGGAATAACCCGCACCTTTCGGCCGGCGTCTCAGACGCCGGCCGATTTCACGCGCACCGTCTTGAAACGCGAAAGCTGCTCGCCGGGAGACGCCCAATCCGGCGCCAACGCAGCAGCGCGGCCGAAATCCTCATAGGCATCGCGCACCCGGCCGATGCCTTCGAACGCGAAGGCGCGGCTGTAATAGGCCACCGCCGGGTTCGCCGGCCCGAGTTCGAGCCCCTTTGTGATCGCGTCTGCCGCCTCCCCATCGCGGCCGGCACGCAGGAAGGCGATGCCCTTGTTGACCCAGGCTTCCGCCGACGCCGGATCGAGCCCCAGCGCGGCGTCATAATCGGCAATGGCGGCCTCGGTGCGCCGCGCATGCATGTGCAGGATGCCGCGGTTGACGTAAGTGGCAACCCGGTCCCGCGTCGGCAGCGCCTCTTCCTGCAGCGCGAGATCGCACAGCCGCAGGCCATCCCGGCCGGTGTTGCGCGCCGCAGCAGCATCGAAGCAGCCGCGTGCACGGCTGGTGCCGATGAGCGTTGACGCCGCAGCCGGCGCCGCGATGAGGATAAGGGCAAGCCCGAACAACACTGTCTTCATGGCGCCGACTTTATCATGCCGGCGAGGGGGCGCAAAGCGTGGCGGGAGACTCAGGCGATGATGTCGGGAATCAGCATGTCCTCGAGCATGGTGATCTCGTCGCGCAGCCGCAGCTTGCGCTTCTTGAAGCGCTGCAGCTGGATCATGTCCACCGTCGGCAGGGTACGCAGCGCCTCGATGGCAGTGTCGAGATCGCGATGATCGCGCTTCAGGAGCTCGATCCTTGCCCTGATTTCGGCTTCGTCCAAGATCAGCCTCCCGCTGTGCAGAATGAGACTTAACCGTCCGTTGCGGTGCTGGCAACGCAGCCGGAACAGGGTTGGCATGGCTGGCAATTCATGTTCCACTCCAAAATCCGCGCTGCAATTGAGTCGGCGCACATTGCCTGGCCGCCCGGCGCCGCATGCGTCGGGCCGCCCCGCAACAGGAGACCGCGGATGCCCAACAGCCATGTCGAAAGCCTGAACGCCCGCCACGCCCGGCTGGAAGCGAAACTGGCGGTGGAAAGCCGCCGCCCGCTTCCCGACGCCGTTGCCTTGACGAAGCTCAAGCGCGAAAAACTGCGGCTGAAGGAGGAACTCGTCCGCAGCGCCTAGCGTGTGCCTCGGAGTTTTGGTCGCCGATTCTGGTTGAAAACACGCGCGAACCAAGAGCTGTACCCGCATCCTGATGTCATCAGGATGCAGGTTCAGCACCTCACTATTCGTCGCGGGTAATCTTCTCGTCGCGCTCGTGTCGCTCCTGCGCTTCGAGTGTCATCGTGGCGATCGGCCGCGCTTCGAGGCGCTGCAGCGAGATCGGCTCGCCGCTCACTTCGCAATAGCCATAATCCCCGGTCTCGATGCGGCGAAGCGCTGCGTCGATCTTCGAGATCACCTTGCGCTGCCGGTCGCGCGTGCGCAGTTCGATGCCCCAGTCGGTCTCGGAGCTGGCGCGATCGTTGATGTCCGGCTCGCGCAGCGGCTCGGCCTTGAGCGTTTCCAGCGTGGTTGAGGCCTCGCGAAGGATCGCTTCCTTCCACTCGATCAGCTTGCGGCGAAAATACGCCAGCTGGCGCGGATTCATGAACTCCTCGTCGGACGAGGGGCGGTAATCATGCGGCAGATGCGATGCAGCAACCGCCGGGTTTCCGGTGTTCTCCATGTCGATTGTAGCGGACGATTCCATAACGCTCCTCCCGATCGAGCGCGTGCAGGCTAGACCGCAGAGCGCTCCGCCGATCCATCCTGATCATGAACCGGCCCCCGCCGCGGCTCATAGCGGCGCGCGGGGTCATGGGCAAGCCGCGCGTATCGGGCAATGCGGCGGAGCGATCAGTCCCGCGTCAATCCGTCCAGCCGCGCTTGCAGTGCCGCGAGCTCGGCCTTCACCCGCACGATCTCGGTTTCCGATGCGCCACCCGGCTGTGTCTCGGGATGGGGCTCGGGGTGCGGCTCGGGTTCGGGTGTTGCAGCGCGCTGCTTGGCGCCGGTCAACATCGCGGTAGCGGCTTCGAAGAGCGCCATATTCTGCCGCGCCAGATGCTCGAAGGGCTTGAGGGCGGCATCGCGAAACTTGTTCTGGTTTTCCGCAAAGGCCTCCATCGAGGCTTCGAGATAATGCGGCACCATCGATTGCATCGAATCGCCGTACATCGAGATGAGCTGGCGCAGGAAGTTGACCGGCAGCATCGTCTGCCCGCCAGATTCCTCTTCCATCACGATCTGGGTGAGCACCGAGCGGGTGATATCCTCGCCGCTGCGGGCATCGAAAACCTGGAAGTGCCGGCCCTCGCGCGTCATCTGCGCGATATGCTCCAGCGTGATGTAGCTCGAAGTTTCGGTATTGTAGAGCCGCCGATTGGCGTACTTCTTGATGATGACAGGATCATTCTCGGCACCTTGCGGTCCGGAATCCTTGGGTGGAGGGGCTTTGGCCATTGATAATCCTGACAGCAGCGACCCCGCCACGCTAGCACAGCCGCATATTGCGCCGCAACGCATGCAGCATGGGGCGCAGCATGGGGAGACGCGAGCGCGCGGGCCGCACCCGCTACCGCATTTCCTGAAACTGCTCACCCAACATTGCGCTGGAGACCGGGCGCTGCTCAGCCGCGCGCTCGCCGGGCTGGCACGCTATCAAGCGCTTCCGCCCGCCGTGGCACGCGAAGCACGGCCGGTCGTGGCGCAGGTCGGCAATGTCATGCTGCGGGATTTCGGCGGCCCCGCCGGCGGGCGACCGGTGCTGGTGGTGCCCTCGCTCATCAACCCGCCCACGGTGCTCGATCTGGCGCCGGGCAATTCGTTGCTGGCTTCGCTGGCGGCCTCCGGGTTGCGGCCGCTGCTGGTCGATTGGGGCAATGCGCCCGAGCCGCTGGGGCTTGCGGCGCTGGTCGAGGCGCGGCTGGCGCCGCTGCTGGCGGAGATCGGCGCGCCGGTGCCCGTCATCGGCTATTGCCTCGGCGGCACGCTGGCAATCGGCCTTGCCGCCATGGGCGGAGTCAGCCGGCTGGCGCTGCTCGCCACGCCCTGGCACTTCACCGGCTATGGGGATGCCGCGCGCGCCGGGCTGCACGACTGGTGGACGGCCACCGAGCCGCTCGCCAGCCGCCTCGGCGGCGTGCCGATGGACCTGCTGCAACCCGCCTTCTGGACGCTCGACGAGCCCGGGCTGGTCGCCAAATATGCAGGCCTTGCCGAAGCGGACGACGCTGCACTCAGCGCCTTCGCGGTTCTGGAAGACTGGTCGAACACCGGCCCGCCGCTGGCGCTCGAAGCGGCGCGCGAGATGGCGGGCTTCTATGCCGATGATGCGCCGGGCCAGGGCCGCTGGCTGGTCGGCGGCCAGGCGGTGGCGCCCGGGCAGCTCGGCATGCCGATCCTCGATGTGCTCGCCATCCGCGATCGTATCGTGCCCCCCGCGGCTGCCCTGTCGCAAGCCGGCATCGGCGAGCGGCTGGAGATTTCCGCCGGCCATGTCGGCATGATCGTCGGCCGCAATGCCAGGGCCCAGCTCTGGCGGCCACTGGCGCGCTGGCTGGCGGAGGGTTAGGGTCCGGCCGACCGACTCAACCGGAGCACATGATGACTGGAACCGTGATCACCGCCGCCCGCCGCACCCCGGTGGGCAGCTTCCTGGGCAGCCTTGCCAGCGTGCCGGCGCACCAGCTCGGCCGGGTCGCCATCCTCGCCGCCCTCGCCGATGCCGGCGTCAGCGCCGATGAGGTGGACGAAGTGATTCTCGGCCAGGTGCTCACCGCCGGCCAGGGCCAGAACCCGGCGCGGCAAGCCGCCATGGCTGCCGGCATTGCCAAGGAAACCCCGGCATGGGGGGTCAACCAGGTCTGCGGCTCGGGGCTGCGCGCTGTTGGGCTGGCTTCGCAGGCCATCCAGGCCGGCGATGCCAGGATCATCGTGGCGGGCGGGCAGGAGAGCATGAGCCTTTCGCAGCACGCGCAAGCCTTGCGCGGCGGCACCAAGATGGGCGCGCTCGAGCTCGTCGATACCATGATCAAGGACGGGCTGTGGGATGCCTTCAACGGCTATCACATGGGAATCACCGCCGAAAATCTCGCCAGCCAGTATCAGATCAGCCGCGAGGCGCAGGATGCCTTTGCCGTCTCCAGCCAGAACAAGGCGAGTGCGGCGCGCGCCGAGGGCCGCTTCGACGGCCAGATCGCCAGCGTGACGATCAGCGGCCGCAAGGGCGACACGATCGTCGATCGCGACGAGTTCATCCGCGACGGCGTGACGACCGATGCGATCTCCGGGCTCAAGCCGGCCTTCAAGAAGGATGGCACCGTCACCGCCGCCAACGCCTCGGGGCTCAACGATGGCGCTGCAGCGCTCGTGATCATGAGCGAGGCCGAAGCCAACCGCCGCGGGGCCACCGTGCTGGCGCGCATCGCCAGCTTCGCCAGCGCCGGCGTGGACCCTTCGATCATGGGCATCGGCCCGGTGCCCGCCAGCCGCAAGGCGCTCGAGCGCGCCGGCTGGAGCATCGCCGATCTCGATCTGATCGAGGCCAATGAGGCCTTTGCCGCCCAGGCGCTCGCCGTGGGCCAGGAGCTGGGCTTCGATCCGGACAAGCTCAACGTCAACGGCGGTGCCATCTCGATCGGCCACCCCATCGGCGCCTCGGGGGCTCGCATCCTCACCACGCTGCTCCACGAGATGGTGCGGCGCGACGTGAAGAAGGGCCTCGCCACGCTGTGCATCGGCGGCGGCATGGGGATTGCGCTCACCGTCGAGCGTTGAGCCATGGCGCCGGGCGTGAGTGTTGCAGCCGCGGCGGCTGCGGGCCCGCTCGACCGGCTGTTCGCCGGCGGGTTGCACGGCAGGCTGCTGGTGCTCGGCCGCCCGCCCGAACGGGTGTTGCTGCAACTCGAAGGCTGGGAGCGGGTGGCGTGCGTCGCCACCCTCGATGCCGATATCCGCCCCGGCACCGTGCGCGCCGATCCCCATCATCTGCCCTTCACCGAGGCGATGTTCGACAAGGCGCTGCTCTCCGCCCCGCTGGTGCAGCCGCGGCTGATGCTGCGTGAGCTGTGGCGCGTGCTGGCGCCTGCCGGGCTGGCGGTGGTCGTCGTCAAGGCGCGCCGGCTCTGGGAAGGCAAGGAGGCCGGCTGGCGCCGCGAGCCACTGGCGCTGCGGCTCGACGAGGCGATGTTCGAAGTGCTCGATTGGCAGGTCGAGCAGCTCCCCGAACGCCACCATGTCGTGCTGCTGGCAAAGCTGGATGGCGTGCGGCCGGTGCTGGTGGGCGAGGCCGAACCTGCATTCGTCGCCGCCCCCGCCACCTGATGCTTTCGCCGGCTGACAGCCCTGCTCGCGCCCGCCTAAGCTCCCCGCTTCACCGGAGACCTCACGCATGACAACGCCTTTCGTCCGCCCCGATGTGCAGATGCTGCTCGGAATGCTCGCCAGCCAGCCCGGCCCGCCGATGCACGAGCTCGATGCCGCGACCGCGCGCGACATGTACAACGCTATGGCGCAGATGGCCGATTCACCGCGCGGCGAGCTGGCCGAGGTGAAGGAGCTGACCATCGCAGGGGACGCCGGCGCCATTCCCGCCCGCCTCTACCGCCCCACCGACGCCACCCACCCCGCCCCCGTCCTCCTGTTCTTCCACGGCGGCGGCTGGGTGATCGGCAACCTCGACACCCATGACAGCGCCTGCGCCGCCATCGCCCGCGGTCTCGGCCTCAGCGTGGTCTCGGTCGATTATCGGCTGGCGCCCGAGCATCGCTTCCCCGCCGCGGTCGATGATTGCCTCGCTGCCGCGCGCTGGCTCGCCACGTCGCCGGCCGAGATCGGCCATCCCGTGTCAGGTCTGATCCCCGCCGGAGACAGTGCCGGCGGCAACCTCGCCGCCATCACCAGCCAGCAGCTCGCAGGCCAGCTGCCGGTCTCGATTGTGGCGCAATGGCTCATCTATCCCGGCACCGACATGCAGGCGAGCAGCGGCTCGATGGAGGATTTCGCCGATGGCTATCTTCTCACCCGCGAGACGATGGACTGGTTCATGAACCATTATTTCGAGGGCGGCGACGACCGCACCGATCCCCGCGCCTCGCCGCTGGCGGCGGAATCGCTCAAGGGCCAGCCCCCCACCCTCGTCTTCACCTGCAGCCTCGATCCGCTGCGCGACCAGGGCCGCGCCTATGCCGCCCGCCTCATCGAAGCCGGCGTCCCCACCATTTTCCGCGAAGCCGAAGGCCAGATCCACGGCTCGCTCACGCTGCGCGCGGGCATCCCCAGCGCCCAGGCCGATCTCGATGGCAACCTTGCGGCACTCAGGCTACTTCTGACGGCATGATCACCACCCTCCCCCGCACCCACCCCTCCGGCCTGCCCTATCGCCCCGGCGTCGGCGCGCTGCTGCTCAACAGCGCCGGCCGCGTCTTCGTCGGCCAGCGCCTCGATGCCAAGCTCGAAGCCTGGCAGATGCCCCAGGGCGGCATCGACGACGGCGAAGACCCCGCAACCGCGATGATCCGCGAACTCGAAGAGGAAACCGGCGTCATCCCCGCCCTCGCCCGCATCACCCGCGAAACGCCCGACTGGCACCATTACGACCTCCCCGACGAGATGGTCGGCACCATCTGGCGCGGCCGCTACTGCGGCCAACGCCAGAAATGGTTCACCATGGAGTTCTTGGGGCAAGACGCCGACGTCAACATCGCCACCCCCCACCCAGAATTCAAAGCCTGGCGCTGGGCCGAGCCGGGCGAGCTCGTGGACCTCGCCGTGCCGTTCAAGCGCGAGCTTTACACCGATGTGCTGGCGGCGCTGGGGGTGAAGTAAGGGGCCTCCGGCGGCTGGGGCCTTGGCCCCAGACCCCATTTTGAAGATTCTGCAGATTTCGGCTGATATGTTCAGGCCTTGAGGGCGCCGCGCCCCATCATGTATTGAGACATTTGCAGTGGTAGACTATCTTCGGTGGAGGAGAGCGCCATGCCAAAGCTGCCCGTCACACTCGCTGAACCCGCGCGCGCCTGGATCGATTCCCAGGTCGCTGCCGGCGCAGCGCCCGATGCCGACAGCTATCTCGCCGCCCTGATCGAGCGAGATCGGCAGCAGGCATCAAAGCGCCAAGCGTTTGACACCGCCATCGACGAAGGCCTCGCCAGCGGCTTTGTTGAAATCAGCATCGACGACGTCTTCATTGATATCCGGAGACGCCATGCTGCGGCTTGAGTTCAGTCGCAAAGCCATGGCCGATCTCGATAACATCTACAGACAAAGCATTCTCGACTTCGATCATGTCCAAGCGGATCTCTATGCCGGCGTTCTCGATGCAGCCCTTCGTTTGATCCTGGATCACCCCATGGCGGGCGCGGTGGTGACAGGTCGCTTCGATGGCCTCCGTCGGCGGAATGCCGGCGTCCATGCCATTTTCTACGCCGCCGACGCCGAGTGCCTTCGTGTCATTCGCATTCTCCACCAACGCATGCTGCCAGACCTGCATCTGTAATGCCCGAGCCAGCATACGTCGGGTCTCGCCAATCGGCGACGCCCCTCGCAGGTAACGCAAGAAAGCGCGGCCGCGGAATAGTCGAACCCCACTACTCCGCAGCAACCCCCAGCAAACCACCCTGCCGGTCGTCCACCTCGTTCGCCGCACCGCCTTCGCTCACGCCCTTGGCGTCCTTGCGCGCGTCGAAGGCGTTCCACACTTCGCCCCAATTGCCGCGCGTCGCGGCCTTGGAATATTCGGTGGCGCGCGCTTCGAAGAAGTTGGCATGCTCCACGCCGTTGAGCAGCGGGGTCAGCCAGGGCAGCGGGTGCTCGTCGACCATGTAGATCGGCTTCATGCCGAGCTGCTTCAGCCGCCAGTCGGCGATGTAGCGCACATACTTCTTGATGTCCTTCGGCGTCATCCCCGGCACCGGGCCCATCTCGAAGGCGAGATCGACAAAGGCATCTTCCAGCCGCACCGTCTTCTGGCACACATCGGCAATGTCATCGCGCAAGTTCGCTGTCAGCACGCCGGTTTCGGCGCAGAAGGCGTGGAACAGCTTGATGATGCCTTCGCAATGCAGGCTCTCGTCGCGCACCGACCAGCTGACGATCTGCCCCATGCCCTTCATCTTGTTGAAGCGCGGGAAGTTCATCAGCATCGCGAAGCTGGCGAACAGCTGCAGCCCCTCGGTGAAGCCGCCGAACATCGCCAGCGTGCGCGCGATATCGGCATCGCTGTCGACGCCGAAGGTGCTCATGAAATCATGCTTGTCGCGCATTTCCTTGTAGTTGAGGAAGGCGCTGTATTCGCTCTCGGGCATGCCGATCGTGTCGAGCAGATGGCTGTAGGCGGCGATATGGATCGTCTCCATGTTGGAGAAGCTCGTCAGCATCATCTTCACTTCGGTCGGCTTGAACACCCGGCCGTATTTGTCGTGGTAGCAATCCTGCACCTCGACATCGGCCTGGGTGAAGAAGCGGAAGATCTGCGTCAGCAGCCCGCGCTCATGATCGGTCAGCTTCTGCGCCCAGTCGCGGCAATCCTCGCCCAGCGGCACTTCCTCGGGCATCCAGTGGATCTGCTGCTGGCGCTTCCAGAAATCATACGCCCAGGGGTATTCGAACGGCTTGTAGCTCTTGGAGGCTTTGAGGAGAGACATGGTCTGTGTTCCTTTGAAATCTGTGGCGTGTCAGCAGTTGGGGGCCAGATGGGAGGGGGCCAGTTGGGAGGGGGTCGGGGCGCTAAGTCGTGGAAGTCAGCGCCCCGGCCCCCTCACCGGCCCGGACCACCTGAAAACACTGGTTCTCATCGGCCCGAGTGCCGGAGGGTCACCCCTCCGGTGATGCCCTACTGACAGGCAAGGCATTCGTCATAATCCCGGCGCTCGACCGACATGATCGGCCGCTCGCTCGTGTTGTCGGCTTCCACGCCACCGGCAAAACCGGCGCGCTGGATGCTCATCGAGCGCAGATAATAGAGCGATTTGATGCCCAGCTCCCATGCGCGATAATGCAGCATCAGCAGATCCCACTTCTCGGCATCGGCCGGGATGAACAGGTTCAACGACTGCGCCTGGTCGATGAACGGCGTGCGGTCCCCGGCCAGCTCGAGCAGCCAGCGCTGGTCGATCTCGAACGCCGTGCGAAACACCGCCTTCTCCTCGGTGTCGAGGAAATCCAGATGCTGCACCGATCCGCCATTTTCGAGGATCGAGTTCCACACCGCATCCGAGTTCTTGGATTTGGCGATGAGAAGCTTCTCCAGATACGGATTGCGGATCGAGAAGCTGCCCGACAGCGTCTTGTGGGTGTAGATGTTCGCCGGGATCGGCTCGACACACGCCGAGGTGCCGCCGGCGATGATCGAGATGCTCGCGGTGGGTGCGATCGCCATCTTGCAGCTGAAGCGCTCCATCACCCCCATGTCGGCGGCATCGGGGCACGGCCCGCGCTCGGCCGCAAGCGCCATCGACGCCTGATCGACCTGCGACCGGATGTGCTTGAAGATCTTCATGTTCCAGCTCTTCGCCATCGCCCCCTCGAAGGCGATGCCGCGCGCCTGGTAGAAGCTGTGCAGCCCCATCACCCCCAGCCCCACCGAACGCTCGCGCGACGCGGCATAGCGGGCGCGCGCCATCTCGGGCTCGGCGCGGTCGATGTAATCCTGCAGCACATTGTCGAGGAAGCGCATGCAATCCTCGATGAACAGCGGCTCGCCGTGCCACTGGTCCCAGGTCTCGATGTTGAGCGAGGAGAGGCAGCACACCGCAGTGCGATCATTGCCGAGATGGTCCGGCCCCGTCGGCAGCGTGATCTCCGAACACAGGTTGGACGTCGAAACCTTCAGTCCCAGGTCGCGCTGGTGCTTGGGCATGGTGCGGTTCACTTCATCGACGAAGATGATGTACGGCTCGCCCGTCGCCAGCCGCGTCTCGACGAGCTTGGTGAACAGGCTGCGCGCATCGACTTCGGCGCGCTTCTCGCCGGTCTTGGGGCTGACGAGATCGAAGCTGGTGCCATCGCGCACCGCTTCCATGAAGGCATCGGTCACCAGCACGCCATGGTGCAGGTTCAAGGCCTTGCGGTTGAAATCGCCCGATGGCTTGCGGATTTCGAGAAACTCCTCGATCTCGGGGTGCGATACATCGAGATACACCGCCGCCGAGCCGCGCCGCAGCGAGCCCTGGCTGATCGCCAGCGTCAGGCTGTCCATCACCCGCACGAAGGGAATGATCCCGCTGGTCTTGCCGTTGAGGCCGACCGGCTCGCCGATGCCGCGCACCCGGCCCCAGTAAGTGCCGATGCCGCCGCCACGCGAGGCGAGCCACACATTCTCGTTCCAGGTGTTGACGATGCCCTCAAGACTGTCGCTCACCGAATTGAGATAGCAGGAGATCGGCAACCCGCGCCCGGTGCCGCCATTGGAGAGCACCGGCGTGGCGGGCATGAACCACAGCTTCGAGATATAGTCATACAGCCGCTGGGCGTGCGGCGCGTCATCGGCATAGGCCGACGCCACCCGGGCGAACAGGTCCTGATAGCCCTCGCCCGGCAGCAGGTAGCGATCGTCGAGCGTGTCCTTGCCGAACGCCGTCAGCAGCGCATCGCGTGACGCGTCCACCGTCACCGGGAACTTCCACGGCATCACTTCATTGCTGGCGCGCACCACCGCCGGCGCCAGATTGGGAGTGGACGATGCAGCGATCGGCGGCTCCATCACGAGCGTATCATCTTCATGTGTCATGGTGCGGTCCTGAAATTCGTTCACTTGGCTTCTGTCCCCATATGATAGGCGGAGAACAAAACAGGGTCACGTGACAAATCGCCCGGAGCTGCCTTATCCCCGCTATCCACATGCAACCGCTGCCTGTGGATGCTTTTTCGCCCCGAGGGCCCACCACATGTCGTGGGCTGGCCCTCTTCAACAACTAGGGATTGTGCCTCAACCACCCCAGAACGCAAGCCTCATCAGCGCCACATCGGAGGAATCATTCGAACGCATGTGTATGCAACCGCTTGGATTCAGGACTTCACATGCCCGTTCAAAAAAACGTCATGCGGGATCGGCACCGGCGGAAAATGCAAGCTGGCAAGTGACCGCTCGCTCCGGTGCCGCACCCCCGCTATTGTGCCGCCAAAGCTGCGAAGAGGGGCCCCATGACCGCCGACACCATCATCACCCAGGAAGACGTCATCGAGTCGGTGGCCGATGCGCTCCAGTTTATCAGCTACTTCCACCCGATGGATTACATCCATGCGCTCGGGCGCGCCTATGAGGCCGAGCAGGGTGGGGCCGCCAAGGATGCCATCGCGCAGATCCTCACCAACAGCCGCATGTGCGCCGAAGGCCATCGGCCGATCTGCCAGGACACCGGAATCGTCGTCGCCTTCGTGAAGATCGGGATGAACGTCCGCTTCCAAGCCACTCTCACTGTTGAACAAATGATCAACGAGGGCGTGCGTCGCGCCTGGCTCCACCCTGAAAACAAGCTGCGCCCCTCGATCCTCGCCGATCCCGCCTTCACCCGCGTCAACACGCGCGACAACACCCCCGCCGTCACCCATATCAGCCTGGTGCCGGGCAACACTGTCGAGATCACCGTGGCGGCCAAGGGCGGCGGCTCGGAAAACAAGTCCAAGTTCGCCATGCTCAACCCCAGCGATTCGATCCGCGACTGGGTGGTGAACACCGTGCCGCTGATGGGGGCTGGCTGGTGCCCGCCGGGCATGCTGGGCATCGGCATCGGTGGCACGGCCGAAAAGGCGATGCTCATGGCCAAGGAAGCGCTGATGGAGCCGATCGACATGGCCGAACTGAAGGCGCGCGGTCCCCGTGATGCCGTCGAGGAACTCCGCATCGAGCTTCACGATGCCGTCAACGATCTCGGCATCGGCGCCCAGGGCCTGGGGGGGCTGTCGACGATCCTCGATGTGAAGATCTTCACCGCCCCCACCCATGCCGCCTCCAAGCCGATCGCGATGATCCCCAATTGCGCCGCCACCCGCCATGCGCATTTCGTGCTCGATGGTTCTGGTCCTGCCTATCTCGATCCGCCGTCGCTCGCCGAATGGCCCAAGGTCGACTGGAAACCGAGCCCGCAGGCAATCCCGGTCGATCTGGACAGCCTCACCCCCGAAATCGTGCGCGCCTGGAAGCCCGGCGACAGGCTGCTGTTGAATGGCAAGATGCTCACCGGCCGCGACGCCGCGCACAAGCGCCTGACCGACATGATCGCACGCGGCGAGCCGCTGCCGGTCGATTTCACCAACCGAGTCATCTATTATGTCGGCCCCGTCGATCCGGTGGCAGGGGAAGTCGTCGGTCCCGCCGGCCCCACCACCGCCACCCGCATGGACAAGTTCACCGAGACGATGCTCGCCCAAACCGGCCTCATCGCCATGATCGGCAAGGCCGAGCGTGGCCCCGCCGGCATCGAGGCGATCGCCCGTCACAAGGCTGCCTACCTCATGGCGGTCGGCGGTGCCGCCTATCTCGTGGCCAAGGCGATCAAGGCGTCGAAGGTGCTGGCCTTCGAGGATCTCGGCATGGAGGCGATCTACGAGTTCACGGTCAAGGACATGCCCGTCACCGTCGCAGTCGATTCTGCCGGCACCAGCGTCCACAAGACCGGACCGGCCGAATGGCGCGAGAAGATCGCCGCCACGCGTGCCCTGGAAGCCACAGTCTAAGACAAACCTGCCATCGAGCATTGCCAGCCTGTCCCGGCCAAGCCTATGATTCAATGAGGGATCAAAGGGGTAGAGTGTTCATGGCAAGTCAGCATCCGACCATCGGCGCAGCGCTGGCTGCCGCATCGCTGCTGGCGCTTGCCGGCTGCTCGTCCAGCCCCAAGCAGGTGGCAAGCGTTGCCGCTCCCACTTTCCCGACGGTCCAGCAGCAGGAGGAGGTGAAGGCCGAGCCGCCGCCCCCTGCCCTCGCCGAAGCCGGCAGCGCGCGCGATGTCTGGATGCTCCGCTCGGCGCTCAACGTCGCGGCGCTGGGCTGCCAGCGCAGCGGCGATCGCAACATCGGCCCGCGTTACAACGCCATGCTCAAGCAGCACGACACGCTCTTCACCCAGGCCTATGTCGCCGAAACCGCGCGCTACCGCACCGCGCATGGCGCCCGCTGGCAGACGGTGCAGGACCGGGAGGCGACCCAGCTCTACAACCGCTACGCCAGCCACCCCGATCTCGCCCGCTATTGTGCCGAGGCCGATACCATCAGCGCCGATGCGCTGCGCGTGACGACTGAAGACTTTGCCCGCTTCGCCGCCGCCGCCCTGCCCCGCCTCGAAGCCCCGGCCTTTGTTCCCAAGCCGGCGCCGGTCGTCGCCGCAGCCGCCGCGGCGAAACAGCCCGTGGCACGGAAGAAGGCCTGAGCCGCCTTGCCCGCGCCATCGCGGCGCGGCACTAGAGGCGCATGGACGAACAGCAGACCGAAATCCTGGCCCAGCTCTGGCAATTGCTGGTGCGCGGCGGTGCCGATCGCCGCAGCCCGATGCACACCCCGGTGGTCGCCAGTGTCGATGCCGATGGCCTGCCGCAGGCGCGGGTGATGGTGCTGCGCAAGGCCGATCCCGCCACCGCGAGCCTGCGCTTCCACACCGATGCCCGCAGCCCCAAGGTCACCGAGCTCGATGGCCGGCCGGTCGCCGTGCTCGCCTATCACCCGGGCGAAAACATCCAGCTCCGCCTCGGCGGCACCGCCCGCATCGAAACCGATACCGAAGATGCCGATGCCGTCTGGCACCAGTCCACCCTGTTCGCGCGGCGCTGCTATCTGGCGCTGCAGCCGCCCGGCACACGGCTCCTCGCCCCGGCCTCGGGCCTGCCCGCCGAGATCGAGGGCCAGCAGCCGACCGCCGACCAGATCGCCCCGGCCCGTCCCAGTTTCGCCCTGCTCAAGGTTGCGGTCACCAGCATCGACTGGCTGCACCTTGCCAACAGCGGCCACCGCCGCGCGCGCTTCGCGCAGAGCCCGCAAGGCTGGGCCGCCGAATGGCTGGCGCCCTGATTCTGCATCTTTACGACGCCCCCGACCCATGCAAAAGGGGGGCGCGCGGGGCCCTGTAGCGCGGCCAGAAAGCACCAGACACATGGAAGATGCAAAGGACGATCCCCTGTCCACCCTCGGCATGATCGCCGGCCGGCACGCCCTCACGGACAGCGACGCTCATTTCAAGACCCTCGCCAATGCCCTGCCGCACATGGTCTGGTCGACGTTGCCCGATGGCTTCCACGATTATTACAACGCCAGGTGGTATGAGTTTACCGGCGTGCCATCCGGCTCGACCGATGGCGACTCCTGGGCCGGCATGTTCCACCCGGACGATCAGCCGCGCGCCTGGGAACGCTGGCAGGAGTGCCTCGCGACCGGCGAGCCCTATGAGATCGAGTATCGGCTGCGCCACCACAGCGGCGAGTATCGCTGGGCGCTCGGCCGCGCGCTGCCGGTGCGCAACTACGAGGGCGAGATCGTCCGCTGGATCGGGACCTGCACCGATATCCATGATGCCAAGGAGCAAGCCGAGCGCAACGAGATCCTCAGCCGCGAGCTGAGCCACCGCATCAAGAACATCTTCGCCGTCATCGGTGGCCTCATCGGCCTGTCGGCCCGCGCCGACCCGGGACAGGAGGCCTTCGGCAGCACACTGCAGCAGCGGATCGCGGCGCTGGGCCGCGCGCATGAATTCGTCCGCCCCCACAGCGACGAATCCGCCCCGCAGGTTCCGACCGGCACGCTGCGCGGCATCCTGCACGAAATCCTGTCACCCTATCCCGCCGTGGAACAGGGCCGTCTCACCATCAACGGCCATGACGCCGAGGTCGATGATCGCGGTGCCACGCCGCTGGCACTGCTCGTCCATGAGCTGGCGACCAACGCCATGAAGTACGGCGCCCTGTCACATCCCGAGGGCCGTGTGGACATTTCCATCCATGTCGAACAAGGCATGCTCGTGCTCGGCTGGACCGAGCGCAATGGCCCGCCGATCGCTGGTCCGCCGGAACGACTCGGCTTCGGCACCCGCCTCAGCGAACTCAGCATTGTCCGTCAGTTGGGCGGGACGCTCGATCGCAGCTGGCATCCCGATGGCCTGCAGGTCGTCGTTACGGTGAATCTCCAGCGCCTCGTGCGCTAAGGCATCATCCGACAAGTCATCCTGCGCCGCTCAGTTGAACACGCGCATCAGCGCCGGCGGCGTCACGCGGCGACCACTGCGCGCGCCCAGCGCATATTCGACCGCAGCCTCGACAAGCTTCTCGTCAGCGGGCTTGGTGATCACGCCTATGGCACCGGCCACCCGCCCTTCCAGCAGCGCCGGGTTGGCAGTGACGAACAGCACGGCAACACCCTGCGCACTCAGCTGCGCGCCGATTTCCGGCCCGGTGAAGCCATCGCGCAGATTGAGGTCGACAAGCGCCAGATCGATCGGCGCGCCAAGATAGCCCCGTGCCGTCTCCAGATCAGGCACGATGCCGACGCACTCATAGCCGAGATCGGTCAGCGTCCATTCGAGGTCGACGGCAACGAGCATCTCGTCTTCGACTATGAGGATCTTGGCAGTCATGGGTCCAACCAGAAATTGCAGTTCACGTTCCAATGCGCCGCAACACCGGTGGTTCCATCCTGGCGGTGCGACAAAATGTCGGGAAATTTGAAACGTCGGTGACGCTAGCGTGTCAGCTTCTTGTAGCTCAACGCGTGCGGCCGGTCCGCGGCATCACCTAGCCGACGCCGCTTGTCCTCCTCATAAGCTTCGAAATTGCCTTCGAACCACTCGACATGGCTGTCTCCCTCGAACGCCAGGATGTGCGTCGCCAACCGGTCGAGAAAGAAGCGATCATGGCTGATGACCACGGCACAGCCGGCGAAGCTCTCCAGCGCCTCTTCGAGCGCTCGCAGTGTTTCCACATCGAGATCGTTGGTCGGCTCATCGAGCAGCAGCACATTGCCGCCCTTCACGAGCATCTTCGCCATGTGCACGCGGTTGCGCTCACCGCCCGATAGCTGCCCCACCTTCTTCTGCTGGTCGGCGCCCTTGAAGTTGAAGGCACCGACATAGGCGCGCGTCAGCACCTCGTTCTTGCCGAAGTAGAATTTCTCGTTGCCGCCCGAAATCTCTTCCCAGACGTTCTTGTTCGGCGCCAGCGCATCGCGGCTCTGGTCGACATACGCGAGCTTCACCGTGTCACCCACACGGATGCTGCCCTCGTCGGGCTGCTCCTGGCCGGTGATGATGCGGAACAGCGTCGTCTTGCCCGCCCCGTTCGGCCCGATGATGCCGACGATCCCGCCCGGCGGCAGGCTGAAGGTCAAATTCTCGAACAGCAGCTTGTCACCATAGGATTTGGTCAACCCCTGCGCTTCGATCACGGTGTTGCCGAGCCGCTCGGGGATCTGGATGAGGATCTGTGCGCTGCCCAGCCGGCGGTTGGCCTGCTTCTCCACCAGCTCATCGAACGCCTTGATACGCGCCTTGCTCTTGGTTTGCCGCGCCTTGGCGCTTGAGCGGATCCACTGCAGTTCCTGGGTGATCGCCTTCTGCCGGCTCTCGTCCTCGCGGTCCTCCTGCGCCAGCCGCTTCGACTTGGCTTCGAGCCAATCCGAATAATTGCCCTCGAACGGGATGGCGCGGCCGCGGTCGAGCTCGAGCACCCACTTCACCACATTGTCGAGGAAGTAGCGATCATGGGTGACGAGGATTGCCATCCCCTTGTATTCCTTCAGATGGTTCTCCAACCACGATACGCTTTCGGCATCGAGATGGTTGGTCGGCTCATCGAGCAGCAGGATATCGGGCTTTTCCAGCAGCAGCTTGCACAGCGCCACGCGGCGCTTCTCACCACCCGAAAGGCTCTCCACCCCCGATTCCCCCGGCGGGCAGCGCAGCGCGTCCATGGCGATCTCGAGCTGGTTGTCGAGCGTCCAGCCATCGACCGCGTCGATCTTCTCCTGCAGGTCGCCCATTTCCTCCATCAGCTTGTCGAAATCGGTGTCGTCCTGCGGGTCCGCCATCTCTGCCGAAATCGCGTTGAAGCGGGTCATCATGTCCGCCACCGGGCGCACCCCGTCCATCACATTGCCGCGCACGTCCTTGGTCGGGTCGAGCTGCGGCTCCTGCGGCAGATACCCCACCGTGATTCCCTCGGCCGCCCAGGCCTCGCCGATGAACTCCTTGTCGAGCCCGGCGATCACCTTCATCAGCGTCGACTTGCCGGCGCCATTGGGCCCGATGATGGCGATCTTGGCGCCGGGCAGGAAGCTGAGCGTGATGTCCTTGAACGCCGGCTTGGAGGCGCCGGGGTAGGTCTTGGAAAGACCCTTCATCACATAGGCATATTGATAGGCCACTGGGGGGCTCCGATACGAAAGACAGGCTGCGCGTGCGGCTTTAGCAGCGCCGGCGACGGCTTTCAAATGGCGAGCGCGTGATCGGGTAAAGACTGGTCTGACTTCTGCCCCTGCAGACCCTTTTTCCGGCACGATTTCGCCCGCACCGATGCAGGGAGCTTGAAAGACCAGTCCTGCCGGCATTTGGCCCTCAGCCCACCGCCCCCGCCTGCAGCAGCGCCGCGATCTCCGCCTCGCCCAACCCCAGCCCCGCCAGCACCGCGCGGGTGTCCGCCCCCGGCTTCGGCAGCGTCGCGGGGCCACCGGTGCGCGCGCCATCGACGGCGATCGGCAGCACCGGAAGCATCGTGCTGCGGCCGTCCGCCAGCACCACCGGTGCGAGCCCGCCGCCCGCCAACAGATGCGGATCGTCGAAAAGCTCCTCCGGCTTGCCGATCGGCGCAAACGGCAGCCCCGAGCCGTCGAGCCGCGCCATCAGCTCGGCCTTGCTGAAGCGCTTGAGCTCGGCCTGAATGCGCGGCAGCAGCGTCGGCCGTGCCGCCACCCGTGCATTGTTGGCGCGCAGGCCCGCGTCGGCCCAGAGATCGTCGAGCCCGAATAGCGCGCAGAATTTCGCCCAGAGCGCATCGGTGACGACGCCGACGAAAAGCTGTTCGCCGTCGGCAGTCTCGAACACATCATAGATCGCCCAGGCCGAAACGCGCGCCGGCATCGGGGCGGCGGGCACGCCGGTCACGGCCATCTGCGCCATATGCTGGCCCATCAGATAGGCGGTCGTCTCGAACAGCCCCGCCTGGATCGTAGCGCCCTCACCCGTCCGGTGCCGGCGTTCGAGCGCTGCGATCACTCCGATGGCGCCGAACATGCCGCCGGTCACATCGATCACGCTGGCGCCGGCGCGAAGCGGCCGCCCCGGCGGCCCGGTCATGTACGCCAGCCCGCCCATCATCTGCGCCACCTCGTCGAGGGCAGTGCGGTTCTCATAAGGGCCGGGCAGAAAGCCCTTTTCGCTGCAGTATATCAGCCGCGGATTTTCAGCCCGCAGGCTCCCGGCGCCAAGCCCCAGCCGGTCCATGGCACCGGGCCGGAAATTCTCGATCACCACATCGGCCGAGACCGCAAGTCGCCGCGCAACACCCAGGCCATCGGGTGATTTCAGGTCGATGCAGATGCTCGCCTTGCCGCGGTTGTACATCGGGAAATAGCCCGCCCCCGAGCCCATGAGCCGCCGCGTGGCATCGCCGCCGATCGCCTCGACCTTCACCACCTCGGCACCCAGTTCGGCGAGGATCGCCCCCACCGTCGGCCCCATCACCATATGCGTGAACTCGGCGACCCTGATCCCCGCCAGCAATGCCTCACCCATCCCCGGTCCTTCCCAAAGCCTGTTGCCTCCGGCATATGTCCGGACAAATCGAGGAGCAAGCCATGCCCGCCATTCTCGTCTCGGAAGTCGGCCCGCGCGATGGACTCCAGTCGATCGACCCCATTCTCCCCCTGTCGGTCAAAACCGCCTGGATCGATGCGCTGGTGGCGGCCGGCGTCCGCGAGATCGAGGTCGGCAGCTTCGTGCCCGCAAAGCTGCTGCCGCAACTGGCGGATACCGCCGCCGTCGTCGCGCACGCCCTCAAGCATTCCGGCCTCACCGTGGCGGTGCTGGTGCCCAACGCACGTGGGGCGGAAGCCGCCCTCGCTGCAGGCGCCCACAAGCTCACCCTGCCGCTTTCGGCCTCGGAAACCCACAGCCTCAGGAATTTGCGCCGCACCCATGCCCAGGTGCTCGAAGACGCCGCAGCGATCGCCACCCTTTGCAAATCAGCCGCTTACGACGTGCATTTCGAAGGCAGCGTCAGCACCGCCTTCGGCTGCACCCTCGAAGGCGTGGTCACCGAGCGAAAAGTCGTCGAGCTCGCCGAAGCCCTGATGGCCGCGGGCGTCGACGAAGTCGGGCTTTCGGACACCACCGGCTACGCCAACCCCGCGCAGGTCAAGTCGGTCGTCCGCGCCGTCCATGCCGCGATCGGAACGCAGCATCTCACCGGCCTTCACCTCCACAACACCCGCGGCCTCGGGCTGGCGAATGTGCTCGCCGGGCTCGACGTCGGCATCACCACCTTCGATGCCTCGCTGGCCGGCCTCGGCGGCTGCCCCTTCGCACCCGGCGCTTCGGGCAACATCGTCACCGAAGACCTGGTGTTCATGCTCGAAGCCATGGGCCTCGATACCGGCATCGACCTGCCCAGGCTGCTCGACGTGCGCAAGATCCTCGCAGCGGCATTGCCCGACGAACCGCTCTATGGCTTCACCCCCGACGCCGGCCTGCCGCTCGGCTTCGCAGTTGCGCGCGGCTGATCGACCTGTCACTGTAGCAGTCGCTACAATGACAGGAGACGCCCGATGACGCTGTTTCGCCTGTTCCTGATCGGTTTCCTCGCCGTGCTCGTCGCCTATACCGCCATGGTCATCGGCAACCACGGGCTGAACCTTCTGCCTGTCTTCTTCGGGGACATGGCAAGCCTCGCCTGGCCAGGCCAGTTCAATCTCGATTTCTTCGGCTATCTGCTGCTGTCGGCGATTTGGGTCGCATGGCGCCACCATTTCACCCCCGCCGGCCTCGGCCTGGCGGCGCTCGCCTCGGTCGGCGGCATGCTCTTTCTGAGCATTTATCTGTTGATCGTCAGCGCCCAGGCAAGGGGCGATATCCGCGCCATCCTGCTCGGCGCCCGGCGGGCACGGCCATAGCCGCGCCCGCCAAAGCCATCAGGCCGAGAAGTTGCGCCCGGCAAAGCCCCAGTCGAGGTGATCCTTCACCACCGCCTGCACATGGTCCGGCCGGCGGTTCTGCCAATCGACATAATAGGCATGTTCCCAAACATCGACGGTGAGCAACGGCTTCATGCCCTTGGTGAACGGCACATCGGCATTGCTCGTGCTCATCACCTTGAGCTTGCCGCCGTCGGAGACAAGCCAGCCCCAGCCCGAGCCGAACTGCGCGATCGTCGTCTTGGCAAGTTCCGCCTTGAGGGCATCGACCGACCCGAAATCACGGTTGATCGCTTCCAGAAGGCGCCCACCCGGCGCCGTCTTCTCGGGCGTCAGGCTGTTCCAGTAGAAATTATGGTTCCAGGCCTGGCCTGCATTGTTGAACAACGACTTGCGCGCATCGTCATCGGCGGTGGCGAGGATGATCTCCTCGAGGCTTGCATCGGCAAGCGGCGTATCTTTCACCAACCCGGCGAGCGTGTTGAAATAGCCGGCATGATGCTTGCCGTAATGCAACTCGATCGTCTTCGCCGAGATCACCGGCTCGAGCGCGCTGTCCTTCCACGGCAACGGCGGCTGCTTCAGCCCCGATCGCCCGATGCTCGCGGCCTGCAACGGCGCTGCATTTGCCGAGCCGCTCATGACCGCCGCTCCTGCCACGACGGCGCCGGCCCCGAGACCAGTCTTGAGAAAGTTGCGGCGCGCTTCATCGGCGGCCTC
Source organism: Polymorphobacter multimanifer (assembly GCF_014205635.1). Classification (GTDB taxonomy): domain Bacteria; phylum Pseudomonadota; class Alphaproteobacteria; order Sphingomonadales; family Sphingomonadaceae; genus Sandarakinorhabdus; species Sandarakinorhabdus multimanifer. The sequence continues at coordinate 67,925 of NZ_JACIIV010000014.1, read as the reverse complement.
CACACGGTCGTTCATGGTATTCTCCCTTTGGAATCAATGGCGTCGTCATAACAGGCCGATCCTTCATCTGTCCCCTGTGCCAGATAGACCCAGGGGCGTTGCTGGCGATCAAACGCCTGGAAGGCCCGGATTGCATCGGCCTGCACCAGCGTGAGATCGATGGCATCGAGCCCGCCAAGCAACATCGCCTTGGCTTCCCCATCAATCGAAAAACCGAACGAAAGTTCCCCCGCTACGAGCGTCTGCGCCGGCAGATCGACCGTCACAGCCCCCACCCCCGCCAGCGCCTGCACCGCCGCGCGCGGCAGCACGCACGGCAGCAGCCCGCCGCGCACCGCATTGCCGGCAAAGATCGGCGAGAAGCTGGGGGCGATCACGCAGCGAATGCCCCATTCCACCAGCGCCCACACCGCATGCTCGCGGCTCGATCCGCAGCCGAAATTGTCCCCCGCCAGCAAGATCGCGGCCTGCGCAAAGTCGGGCCGGTTGAGCACGAACCCCGGATCGGGCTCGCGCCCCTCCCGGTATCGCCGCCCCGCAAACAGCCCGTCCGCCAGCCCGGTCTTGCCGGTCGATTTCATCTCGCGTGAAGGGATGATGATGTCGGTATCGATATTGTCCTCGATCATCGGCGCCGCCACGCCGGTGAGCGTCACGAAGGGCGTGCTCATGCGTCCTCCGGCAACGCGATCACCCCGGCAATCGCACTCGCCGCCACCACCGCCGGGCTGGCGATATGCGTCCGCGTTCCCTTCCCCTGCCGGCTCTCGAAATTGCGATTGGTCGAGGAGATCACCCGCTCCCCCGCCCCGAAACTCTCGCCGCCGGCAAAGAAGCACATCGAGCAGCCACTTTCCCGCCACTCGAACCCGGCATCGGTGAAAACCCGGTCGAGCCCCTCGGCCTCCGCCGCGCGCTTCACCGCACTCGATCCCGGCACCACCAGCGCCCGCACCCCCGCCGCCACCCGCAGCCCGCGCACCACCTCCGCCGCGGCGCGCAAGTCGCTCAGCCGCGCATTGGTGCAACTGCCGATGAAGGCGCCGTCGATCTTCAGCCCCAGCAGCCCCTGCCCCGCCACCAGCCCCATATACGCAAGCGCCTTCTCCGCACTCCCCGGCACCACCTCGCCCGCCGGCGCCGATTGCGCCGGCGACGTGCCCCAGCTGATCATTGGCCGGATCGCCCCCGCATCCATCACGATCTCGCGGTCGAACACGGCGTCCGCATCGCTCACCAGCCCGCGCCACGCCGCCACCGCGCGCTCCCAATCGGCACCGTTCGGCGCAAATCGCCGGCCCTTCAGCCAGTCGAGTGTCACATCATCGGGCGCAATCACCGCGCTGAACGCCGCAAACTCGGTTGCCATGTTGCACAGCGTCATCCGCGCTTCCATGCCGAGCGCCGTCACCGCCCCCCCGGCAAATTCGATCGCGAACCCCTGGCCGCCGGCCGCCCCATGCGCCGCGATCAGCGCCAGCGCCATGTCCTTCGCCGTCACCCCGGCCGCCAGCACCCCCTCGAAGCGCACCCGCATGCTCTGCGGCTTCGACACCCGCAGCGTGCTCGTCGCCAGCGCGTGCTCCGCCTCGGTCGAGCCGATCCCCCAGGCCAGCGCCCCCACCGCCCCTTGCGTGCACGTATGGCTGTCGGGCGCAACCAGCGTCAGCCCCGGCAGCACGATCCCCAGCTCCGGCGACACGACATGCATGATCCCCTGGTCCGGGTCCCCCACATCGAACACCCTTATCCCCGCCGCCTTCGCCGCTGCGCGCGTTTCAGTGATGAACGCCTGCCCCCCCGGCACCAGCGTCGCATCCCGCCCCGCTTGTCCCCGCCCCGGCCGCGTGTCGACAATATGGTCCATCGCCACAAACGCCCGGCCGGCGTCCCACACCGACCTTCCCGCCGCCGCAAGGCTCCCCAACGCGGCCGCCCCGGTGCGCTCGTGCAAGAACACCCGGTCGATATGCACGATGCTCGCCCCGCCGGCGGTCACCGCAATCTCGTGGCTCCCCCACAGCTTGTCGAACAGCGACGGCATCAGCGCCTCATCTTGCCATTTCCCCCGCCAGCGTCCGCAGCGCCGGCGCCAGCGCGTCCACCTCGGCGATTGTGCTGAACAAGGACGGCGTGATCCGCACACACGCCCCGTCCGCCAGCCCGGCGCGGTGCACCGACATGATGTTGAACCGCTCGAGCAGCGCATCGGTGATCGCGATATTGTCCGCCGTCGACGTCCGCCCCTTGATCCGGAAGCTCGTCGAAGCACCGTGCAGCCGCGGGTCATCGGGCAGCAGCACCTCCACGCCATCCACGCCACGAACCGGCTTCACCCAGCGGTTGCGCAGATATTGCAGCCGCTTGAGCTTGGTCGGCACGGTGATCCGCGCCTGGAAGTCGAACGCCGCCGGCACCGTCAGCAGCGGTGCAAAATCGAAAGTGCCAAGGTGCAGCCGCGATTGCGCATCGCTGTCATCGGCCTCGGGCTCATCGCGCGCCGGCGCAATCTCCGGAATCGCACTCGCCCGGATCCACAGGGCCGCCACGCCCAGCGGCGCCCCCACCCATTTGTGGAAATTAAGCCCCACGAAATCCGCCCCGAAATCGGGCAGCTTGAAGTCGACATGCGCAAAGCTCTGGGCGGCATCGACGATCACCTGCACGCCCCGCGCCCGCGCAAAGGCGGTGATCGCCGCCACCGGCAGCACCAGCCCGTTGCGGTGGACCATGTGCGTCAGCAGCAGCAGTTTCAGCTTCGGGGTGCGCGCAATCGCATCGGTATAAAAGGCAATCAGCCCATCATGCGTCAGGTCGCGCGGTGCGGCGAGCTTCACTGCCTCCGCCCGCCGCTCGCGCGCCAGGCTCACCATCGCCCCTTGCGCCGATTCATAATCGAGGTCCGAATACATCACCCGGTCCCCCGCCCCCACATCGCGGAACTGGCCGATAAGCGCCGAAAGCGCCTCGGCGGCATTGCGTGCCACGCCGATCTCGCTTGGGCGCACCCCCAGCTCCACCGCCATCCGCTCACGCGCCGCCGCCCGGTCCTTCTGCATCGCGCGCCGCGCATAGACGCTGTTCTCGGCGTTCAGCCGGTCGAGCATCGCGCGGTGCACCTCGATCACCGGCGTCGCCATGCTCCCCCAATAGCCGTTCTCGAGCTGGATCACCTTGCGGCTGACCGGATACAGCGCCGCCAGCCGCGCCCAGCCGGCCTCGTCATCGGCCGCCAGCCCCACAAAGCTCGTCTGCGCCGCCGCCCGCGTCGCCGCACCCGCCACCGCCATGCCCGCTGCACCTGTCGCCACACTCGTCAAAGCCATACGCCGCGTCACTTCCATCGTCCCGCCCCCAATAGCTCTGGTCGGGCGCGAGTTTCCGCGCCACAGTCCCACCATGCTGACCACCCGCCCCATCCGCAAGCTGCTCGTCGCCAACCGGTCGGAGATCGCCATCCGCGTCTTCCGCGCCGCCACCGAGCTCGGCATCCGCACCGTCGCCATCTTCGCCGCGGAGGACAAGCTGGGCCTTCACCGCTTCAAGGCCGACGAAGCCTATCAGCTCCCGCCCTCAACCGGCCCCATCGCCGCCTATCTCGCCATCCCCGCGATCATCGACATCGCCTGCAAGGCGGGTGTCGATGCCATCCACCCCGGCTATGGCTTCCTCTCCGAAAGCCCCGATTTCGCCGAGGCCTGTGCTGCGGCCGGCATCATCTTCATCGGCCCCGAGCCGGAAACGATGCGCGCCCTCGGCGACAAGGTCTCCGCCCGACAGCTCGCCATCGCCGCCGATGTCCCCGTCATTCCCGCCTCCGATCCGCTGCCCCTGGAGCCCAACGCCATCAAGGCCATCGCCGCCGGCATCGGCTATCCGCTCATGCTCAAGGCCAGCTGGGGCGGCGGCGGCCGCGGCATGCGCCCCATCGAGTCCGAAGACGAGCTGATCGACGCCGTGAGTGCGGGCAGGCGCGAATCCAAGGCCGCCTTCGGCCGCGACGAAGTCTATCTCGAGCGCCTCATCCGCAAGGCCCGCCATGTCGAGGTGCAGCTGCTCGGGGACGCCCATGGCAACCTTGTCCATCTCTTCGAGCGCGATTGTTCGATCCAGCGCCGCAACCAGAAGGTCATCGAGCGCGCTCCCGCGCCTTATGTGTCGGACGATCTGCGCCGGCAACTCTGCGACGCCGCCCTCAAGATCGGCAATGCCACCAGCTACCGGGGGGCGGGCACCGTCGAATTCCTGCTCGATGAAACGACAGGCAGCTTCCACTTCATCGAGGTCAACCCGCGCATCCAGGTCGAGCACACCGTCACCGAGGAAGTCACCGGCCTCGATATCATCAAGGCGCAGATCCGGATCGCCGAAGGCGGCCGGCTGGGCCATCTCGACGAAACCGGCATCCCCGCACAGGAACACATCCGCCTCAACGGCAACGCGCTGCAATGCCGGATCACCACCGAAGACCCCGAGAACAACTTCATCCCCGATTATGGCCGCATCACTGCCTATCGCGGTGCCTTCGGCCACGGCGTGCGCATCGATGGCGGCACCGCCTATTCGGGCGCCGTCGTCACCCGCCACTACGACCCGTTGCTCGAAAAGATCACCTGCTGGGCCCCCACCTCGGACGAGGTGATCGCCCGCATGGTGCGATCCTTGCGCGAATATCGCATCCGCGGCGTCGCCACCAACCTCGCCTTTCTCGAAAACCTGCTCACCCACCCCGATTTCGCCGCCAACCGCTACACGACGAAGTTCATCGACCAGCACCCCGAGCTGATGGCGACCAACACACGGCAGGACCGCGCCACGAAACTGCTGCGCTACTTGGCCGACGTCACCGTCAACGGCCACCCCGACGTCAAGGACCGCCCCCGCCCCGCCGCCGATGCACGGCGGCCGAACCTGCTCGCTACCGGCCCCATCCCCGATGGCAGCCGCCAGCGGTTGGAGCGCGAGGGCGCCGCCGGGCTGATGGCGTGGCTCCGCACCCAGCCCAACGTCCAGCTCACCGACACCAGCCTGCGCGATGCGCACCAGTCGCTTCTCGCCACGCGGATGCGCACCCACGACATGCTGGCCCCCGCCGCCTTCGCCGCCAGCCATCTGGGCGGGCTGTGGAGCCTCGAATGCTGGGGCGGCGCCACCTTCGATGTGGCAATGCGCTTCCTCGCTGAAGACCCATGGGAGCGCCTCCACGCCATCCGCGCCCGCGCCCCCAACCTCCTCACCCAGATGCTGCTGCGCGGCGCCAATGGCGTGGGCTACACCAACTATCCCGACAATGTCGTGCAGGCGTTCATCAAGCAGGCCGCCACCGGCGTCGACATCTTCCGCATCTTCGATTGCCTCAACTGGGTGGAGAACATGCGCGTCGCCATCGATGCCGTGGTCGAAACCGGCAAGGTGGCGCAGGGTGCGCTCTGCTACACCGGGGACATCCTCGATCCCGCCCGCGCCAAATACAGCCTCGATTATTACGTCCGGCTGGCGAAGGAGCTCGAAGCCGCCGGCTGCCACATGCTCGCGATCAAGGACATGGCGGGGCTGTTGAAGCCCCCCGCCGCCCGCGTCCTCATCCGCGCGCTCCGCGAAGCCACCGATCTTCCCATTGCGCTGCACACCCATGACACCTCGGGTGCCGCCGCCGCCACGCTCATCGCCGCGATCGAGGAAGGCATCGATGTCGTCGATGCCGCGATCGACGCCATGTCGGGCACCACCTCGCAGCCGTGCCTCGGTGCCATCGTCCAGGCCGTCGCCAACACTCCCATGGCCACCGGCCTTGATGCCGCCGCCATCCGAGCCTTGAGCGTCCATATGGAGGCCGTGCGCGGGCAATATCTGGCCTTCGAGAGCGACCTTCGCTCGGGCGCGTCCGAAGTCTATCTCCACGAAATGCCCGGCGGCCAGTTCACCAACCTGAAGGAGCAGGCCCGCAGCCTCGGGCTCGAAACCCGCTGGCACGAAGTCGCCACCGCCTATGCCCAGGCCAATGCGCTGTTCGGCGATATCGTCAAGGTCACCCCCTCCTCCAAGGTGGTCGGCGACATGGCGCTGATGATGGTGACGCAGGACCTCACCCCCGAAGCGGTGCTCGATCCGGCTCGCGATATCGCCTTTCCGGCTTCGGTGGTGGAGATGCTGCGCGGCGATCTCGGCCAGCCCCCCGGCGGCTGGCCTGCAGCGCTGCAGAAGCGCGTGCTCGGCGATGTGAAGCCCATCACCGTGCGCCCCGCCAGCCTGCTCGCGCCGGTCGATCTTGCCGCCGAGCGCGCCGAAGTCGAAAGCCGCCTTGGCCAGCCGCTGTCGGACGAGGGCTTCGCCAGCCACCTCATGTACGCCAAGGTTTTTGCCGCCTTCGTCGAATCCGAGCGCCAGTTCGGCCCGGTGAGCACCCTGCCCACGCCCGCCTATTTCTACGGCCTCGCCCCCGGCGAAGAGCTTGCCGTCGAGATCGAGCAAGGCAAGACGCTCGTCATCCGCCTGCAGGCGATCGGCGACATCGAGGAGGATGGCCGCGTGCGGCTGTTCTTCGAACTGAACGGCCAGCCGCGGATCATCGTCGTGGCCAACAGGCGGGCGTCCGCCGGGCTCGACCAGCGCCGCGTCGCCGATCCCGCCAACGAGAGCCACATCGCTGCTCCCATGCCCGGCGTCGTCGCCATGCTCGCTGTCCAGCCCGGGCAGAAGGTGGCGGCCGGCGATTTGCTGCTCACCCTCGAAGCCATGAAGATGGAGACCAGCATCACCGCCCCCCGCGCCGGCACCATCACCGAGCTCGCCGTGCGCGCCGCCCAGGCCGTCGACGCCAAGGACCTGCTGCTGATCCTCGGGCCGGCCTAGGCCTCGTTCACCGAGAGCGCGCCCCGCCGCGCCACCTGCACCGCACCCCCCAGCGGCGCCGGCGCGGTCACCGGCCAGCGCGCCGCCACCAGCCTCTCCTTGCCCAGCCACGCCAGCGACACCCGGTCCCCCTGGTTGCCGCCCAGCACCCGAAACGCGCCATCATCCTCCCCGGCCTAAAAGCCGACATGCCCCGACCAGCCGCTGCGCGAGCCCCGCCAGAACACCAGCACAGCACCCGGCTGCGGGTCGCATTCCACCCCGAATCGGCTCCAGCGTCGCGCCACCAGCGGCGCTGCCGGCAGCTTCTCCTCCGGCAGCGCCACCCGCAGGCAATGCGCCACGAACAGGCCGCACCAAGGCGTCGAGTCGCCGCCATACGCCAGCCCCAGTGCGCGCGCCCAACCCATGATCGCCGCCGCATTGCCCACCCCGGGCACCTCGCGCACCCCCAGCGCCGCGCGCGCTTCCACCATCCACGCCACTTCGCCCATGCCACCGCTCCCATCCCGAATGAGCGGCGATATAACCGATATGGTTATCTGTAGGACAGCGATATAATTTGGATGGTTCCCAGTTCCGTCATTCACCTTGCCGCACGCCAGCCACCATTCATCGTTTCGTCGTTGAACAGCAGCGCCGGGAGGTTCATCGCGCCGTCATCACCGGGTGAGTTGGTGGGATTTGCAGAGCGCGAAACCCCATTGGCACACCAAGTCGTCGCCGTCGCACCGATCGTCTGTTCCGCGTTTCCCGATCGTCTGCCCCGGCTGCGCCCCTGAAGAATGATGAATGACCCTGATTGCCCGTTCCGCCGCTGCTGCCGCCATCCTGGTCACGAGCGCCGCCGCCATGCTGTCGCTGTCGCAGACCGCGATGGCTGAGCCGAGCGCCATCCTGCCCACGCAGCTGCCGGAACTGACCGCCGAGATCCCGTCGGTGACCCTCGAAGACCCCCGGACGATCCCCGAAACAACGCCAGAAACACCCCCTCCGGCTCCCACGGAAACCGCCGCCGTCGACGCCACCGAGCTCGAATGCATGACCAAGGTGGTGCACCGTGAAGCCGGCAACCAGCCCCGCGCCGGCATGCTGGCAGTCGCCCATGTCGTGCTCAACCGCATCCGTTCGGGCCGCTTCCCCTCCAAGGTCTGCGACGTCGCCAACCAACCCGGCCAGTTCTTCAAGCTCGCTACCTACAATCCCCGCCGCGACACCCCGATGTGGACCAAGGCCCAGGACGTCGCCCGCGCAGCCCTCACCGGCGAAGCCGAAGACACCAGCAAGGGTGCCATGTTCTTCCATGCCACTTACGTCCGTCCGGACAGCTTCTTCCGCACCCGCGAGCGCCTCGTCCAGCTGCAGGATCATATCTTCTACCGCTGACCTGTCGGCGAACATTAAGGTTTCGATAACCCGTCCCATGTTAGCGTCCGAGTCGCAGTGTTCGGAGGCTCTTGGGGGGGCAGGATGCCAGCGCGGGGGCTTTCGATTGTCGATCTGCTGGGGCTTCCCCCCGGCTCGACAGCCCTCATCCCGCCTGACCTGCGCGCCGAACTCGCCCGCCTTGCCATCGTCGATCTGGTCACCACCACCAGCGCAGATGCTTTCATCTATTCGGGCACCGTCAAATCGCTCGGCGAAACCCTGTTCCGCTCGTCGCTCGATTGGCCGATCACGCTGCCGTTGCTCAATCTCGGCGTGCCCTTCCAGCTGGTGCGCAAGCGCCTCGCCTTGGCCGATGGCACCGATCTCGAGCCCGCCGCCGATGGTTTCCAGCTCGATCTGACCCTCGACCGGGTTTCGATCGAGGTGCCCGGCCTGCGCCCCGCCATCCTCGTCCCCTCCGCGGGCGTCACCGCAGCGCATCTGGTGGCACCCATCGAAGGCCAGCCCCTGTTCGAAAAGCCGGTGCGCATCATCGGCTCGGCCACGTTGAGGATCAGCAGTGCGCCGGGCGGCGGTGCGCCCAGCCTGCGCTTCGTGGCCCCGCCCGATCCGCTCGATCCCGACGCCCCCACCGGGGCCGTCGCCACCCTCGGCTTCGAGCCCCCGCACTTCTTCTTCGGCGGCAGCGATTTCGGCATGACCGTCGACCGCCTGCTCTACGATGACAGCGAGACATTCACCCCCGCCGAAATCGAGGCGCGTGGACAGGGCCCCGAGTGGCGCGGCATCGCAATTCGCGAGGCCACGCTGTTCATGCCGCGCAATGCCCCGCTGCTCGGCGATGTCAGCACCGGTGTCCGCGATGTCCTGCTCGGCAGCCCGCTCGGCCTGCAGGGGGAGGTGCGCGTCGACTTCGGCATCACCCCGGTCGCACCCTCTGCCATCAACATCACGCAGCACGATGTGCGCACCGCCGGCACCGATGTCTTCAACGATCGTCCCCTCAGCCAGCTCACGCAGATCGGAGACGCGAAGAAGCGCGTCCATGAAGTCAGCCTGGTCGCCGATGGCACCGATGAGGTGGAAGTCTCGATCACCGGCATCCTCAACCCGCCCCCACAGGGTGACCCGCGGACCTTCAGCTTTCGCTGGAAACTCCCCGACGGCAGCAGCGTGGAAGGGCTGCAATCGGGCCGGTTTCGCGTCAAGCCGCAAGACCAGGTCGAGATGACCGGCCTCGAGACGCTCGACGGCGAAACGCTCGAATCGCCCCCCGTCTTCATCCGCTTCAAGGCCGCCGGGCTGCAGGCCACCCCCAGGATCGACCTCGATTTCGGCGGCCGCATCCACCAGGATGTCGTCAGCCTCTCGGGCGATGCCGCAGCGCTCGCCGGTGCCCGCTTCTTCGTCCACATGGACCCGGTCAACCCGCCGGCGGAATGGCGCTGGCTCTATGGCCCCTGGCTCGATGCCGAGCCGCACACCAGCACCGACACCCGCCCCGATTTCCGCGGCCCGCCCGGCATCAGAATCCTCGCCCTGCGCGGCTTCCAGGACAAGACACCGCTGCCGAACCGCCAGGTCGAGATCGAGATCATCCCGGGCGCCCCGGCGCTCATCGGCTGCCTCACCGGCGTCTTCGATGCCAATGGCCCGGTGGGGGTGCGCAGCGTCGAGGCCAGCTACAAGCTGGCGGCGTTTCACAGCACGGGCGACAAGCGGCCGGCAGATGCACCGGCAACCCTCAACGGCACCACCCTGGCGGTGCCCTCGGAAACGCTCGCCGCAGTGCTCATCGGCGCCGGGGACATCAGCGCGCAGCCCGTCACCCGCCATGTGCAGGTGCTGATGGGCTTCAACGAGACCGAGCCCACCCACTTCATCGCCGATGGATCGCGCGACAACAGCCTTGCCGTGCCCTTTTCCACCCAGTTGCTCCACCGCTGGCGGGACCGGTTCAACCGCGGCCAGCACCGCAACATCGCCTTCCTCGTCGTCGGCCGCACCTGCGACCTCGGTGACGAAAGCCTGAACGCCAACCTGTCGGGGCGCCGCGCCCTCAAGGGCTGGGAGCTTCTCGGCGGCGATCTCGCCTTCAGCATCTCGCGCGGTGAACGCTTCCAATGGGGTGAGCCGCATATCGGGCTCAAGATGCAGGGCCACCTCAACGGCCAGCATGAGGCGGACTCCCCGATCATCCCGTCGGACATGAAGGCAAGCCGGGTGCCATCCCCCGACACCGACACGGCAACGGCGCCCGACCATGATGGCTGGCTCTTCAAGATCCGCAACAACGGCGGCTTCAGCAGCCGGGACCCCGAAGCGCACAACCGCCCGCGCTACCGCCGCGTCGATATCCACGCCATCGACTGGGGCCCCCATGCGGAGCCAAACCCCGGCGGCACCATCGCCGCCGGCACGGGCTTTCGCCGCGTCCTCGTCCCCGGTGCCCTGCCCGCCGATCTCGCCCTGCCCGCCTCGACCCGCAGCTCGACCCCCTACCGCGTCCGTCTCGTCATCCGCTGGGACAGTCCAAGCGTCGCCGAGCTTGCCGATGCCATCCCCACCCAGGCGGAGATCACCATCGCCTGGCCCGCCGCCGCCCAGAATGTCCCCGGCACCGGCGGCCAGGTCACCCCCGAGCCGCGCGCCACCCATGGCCCCAAGATCTTCACCTTCATCGGCGGCTGGACCTATGATCCCCGCTCGACCGCCACCCAGTTCAGCCTCTCGATCAGCGCCAGCGGCACCCCCGATGGCCTCGCCGACCTGAAGGGCGACGACGCAGCGATGAACGCCGCCGCCATGGCGCTCGGCCTCGGCCCGGCCCTGCTCGCCGGCATCCAGAGCACCGATGTCGCCGAAGGTGGGGTCCGCGCCGGCGCGCTCGTCGGCGCCATCGCCTTTGCCGCCGTCTATGGGCGCGATGGCAAGGTGGTGCTCAATGGCATCAAGATCGAAACCCGCCAGCAGGCCATCTCCACACTCGAAGGTGCGGGCTTCAGGGTGGTGTTCGATTACACCGTGTCGATCGGCTTCGAATTCTCCGCCTTCGGCATCACCATCACCGCCGAAAGCCCGATCAGCATCCGCTACCGCAACGTCGGCTTTGCCGTCGACAGCAGCAAGTCCGGCTTCGATGCCGTGTCGATCGTCTACGACAACGCCAGCTTCGATATCGCCGATCCCGGTCAATGGGTCATCAATGGCCCGCTTGGCGAGCTCATCCGGGTGGCCGGCAGCCGCGCCGGCTCGGGCAGCACCTGGATCGAGCTCGACCTCGTCTTCGCGCTCGATCTCGGCGTGGTCAAGATCACCGGCTGCACGCTGCGCGCCACCATGAGCGAAGGCGGCCTCGGCCTCGAGTTCCGCGGCTTTTCGGCGGCCATCGATGTGCCCGGCGTCATCGCCGGCAGCGGCAGCGTGTCGCTCGGCGCCGGCGGCGAGATCCGGGCCGGGGTCGAGGCCGATCTCATCCCCATCGGCGCCGCCGCCATGGCCAGTCTCGCCTTCGATCCGCCAAAAAACTTCTTCGCGCTGGAAGTCGGCGTCATGCTCCCCGTCGGCATCCCGCTCGCCCAGTCGGGGCTCGCCATCTACGGTTTCATCGGCCGCTTCGTCACCAACGGCAAGCGCGATTTCACGAGCCCGACCCTTGCAGCAGTCGCAGCCGACCCTGTCCTGCGCGAGCTCGGCTGGTACGAGCTGCCGGGGCAGGACAAGTACACGGCGGAGGCGGGCCAATGGGCGCTCGGCCTCGGCGTCAGCGTCGGCACGATGCCCGACACCGGCTTCACCTTCAACGCGCTCGGCATGCTGTCGATCGGCTTCCCCGATCCCGATGTCGTTCTCAGCGTCGATGTCAGCCTGTTCCAGCGGCCCAAGCTGCCTGCCGCACAAAAGCCCGCCGCCGCCACCAGCCTCAGGATCCTGGGCATGATCGCCATCAGCCCACGTGCCGTGGTGGTGGCGGTCAAGGGCGAATACCTCGTCCCCAAGGTGCTGCGCCTCGCCGTGCCTTTCGGCGCCTATTTCCCGCTGCCCGGCAACAACGATGCCGCCTTCCTCCGCATCGGCTCCGATGGCCATGGCGGTCGCCTCGGCGAGCCGGTGTCGCTCACGCTGCTGCCCGATACGCTCGACATCAAGGTCTGGGCCTTCCTCATGGTCGAGGCGCGCGAGCTGCTCGATCTGGGCGGCATCGATGATTTCGACCTGCGCGGCTTCTCGATCGGTTTCGGGGCTGGCTGGACGATGCAATGGGGTGCCAGGCCGATCGTGCTGCGCGTCTCCGCCAAGCTGCTCGCCGGCATGGGCACCAAGCCGCTCACCATCGTCGCCGGGCTGTTCGTCGAGGGCGAGCTGCGGCTGTTCGTGGTGTCGCTGTCGGTGCGCGGCGAGGTCAAGGCGCTCATCACCGAGCAGTCGCAGAGCTTCACCGGCAAATTCTGCGGCAAGGTCGATCTCTTCCTCGTCTCCTACGAAGGCTGTGTGGACGTCCGCTTCGGCAGCGGCGACGATCCCGGCATTCCCGTGCCCGACCATCCGCTCACCCAGGTCGATCTCACCGCGCGCGACGGCAGCATCACCGGCCGCGCCTACAAGCCGGGCGAAGCGCAGCAACCCGATCTCGGAAACATCGTCTGGCCGGACACTGTACCGGTGCTCGGCTTTGCCCAGCCCATCGCCAATGCCCTGCAGGGATCGGCCTTCGCGCCCGATCCTGCCGAGCTGCCCGGCGTCGCCTGGAGCGGGAGCACCGAGCTCAAATACGCCTTCCGCCTGAAGAAGCTTGTCCTGCGCCGGCGTGGCGGTGCCGCCCTCGCCGGGCCGCTCGAAAGCGTGTGGTGGTGGCCCACCCACCGCGGCGGCGTGCTGCTGCCCGATGATCCCGCCCCGTCGGAGCAGGAAGGCCGGCAGCTTGCCCTGCTCAGCTGGCACCCCGCCCCCTGGAGCCGTTCGATGATCGGCGGCGGCGAGAGCACCTCGGCCGATCCGGTGAACACGATCGAGGCGCTGTGCAAAGCGGCGCCCGGCGCCACCCGTGGCTGTGTTCGCGCAGACCGTGCAAGCCGCGATGGCTTCGGGCGCACGCGGCTCGTCGGCGACGCGGGCACACGCTTTGCCGCGCACATCACCGAGGCCATGCCGGGCGCCTCCTCGATCGCCGATGCCATGGCCGCGGTGTCGATGGCGGGCTGGGAAATCGAGCCCGGCGGAGCGCGCCCTCTCGCCACTGCGATCGACCTTCCCGGTGGCCCGCGCGGCCTCACCGCCGGCTACCGGCTGGCGCGGATCAGCAATGGCCAGCAGCTCGTCTCCAGCCTCGGCGCCAGCATCCTGCCGACGACGGCGCTGTTCGGCGCGGTGTTGACCTTGCGCGTGTGTGCCGAAGCGGGGCTCGCCACCCAGCAATCTCGCTGCGACGATTTCAGCGATCTCAAGCCCGGTGACAAGGTGCCCGACGGCCAGTTGCGGCGCGGCGATACCCGCTATGAATGGAAATCGCCGGACGTGGCCGCCACCTCGCCGATCGTGGACCATTTCCCCAGGGAAGGCGATGGCGCGGCCGAGCTGTGGTTCGGGAGCAAGGGCATGATCGCGCGCTTCCTCAAGCCCGTCGACAGGGTGCTCGCCGAAGTCGCCTTTGCCGAGGGTGGACCGGTGACGATGATGGCACATGATGCCAACAACCGCCGCATCGGCCTGGTGCAGGGCAGTGCCACAGCGGAAAAGCCGCATGAGCTGCTGATCGAGGCCAAGGACATCGCCTGGGTGCATTTCGTCGGCGGGGCCGCGCCCAATTCGCGCGGTATTTCGCGCAAATCCGGCGGCTCGCTGCTCCGCCTGTGCCTTGGCGCGGAGGGCAGCGACGAAGACATCGCCGCCGAGCTGCTGGTTGCGGAACTGCTCAAGGCATCGAGGGATACCGATCACGCCGGCAGCACGACACCGCCGGTGCGCGGCTGGACTGCCGATGGCAAGCCCGTGCGGCTCGCCATCAAGGCCGAGCCGCATCCGGAGCCCGGCGAACGCTGGCCCCGCTGCTCGCTGTTGCGCATCGAAGCCGATCCGGGCGTGGCGGTCGCGCGCTTCGAGGTGGCGGCCTGGCCGCACGGCGATGTGTCGGTGCTGGCACTGTGCGGCACCGATTGGCAGAGCCAGATGCTGCAGCAGGCCGATGCCGCAGCGCGCACCGACACCGCCGCCGCCCTCACCGACAAGGCCGACCCCGAGACGAGCAGCGAACGGCCCAACCTGCTCGACGCCGGCACCGAATACGAGATCGTCGTCGGCGTCGAATGGACCGGCTGGCGGCGGGACCGCGATGCCCCTCCAGGCACCCTCCCGCCGCCGCTGGGCGATGGCCTGCGATGGACGGCCTTTCTGGATGTCGTCCACCGCTTCAGCACCGCCCACCTCGCGCTACCGCCCGTCGCCGCGCTGCCGATCGATGTGCGCAAGGAGAATGTCTTCGATCCGCGCGCCCTTTCCCGCCACATCATCGGCTTCGCCCCCGATGGCACCGGTGCGCCGCACTTCCTCGATGATCGGCTGCGCGTGTTCCTGCGCGTCGATCATGTCGAGCCGATGCTGGCCCGCTATGGCCGCGCCCTCCGGCTCAAGCTGCGGCGCACCGATCCGCCCGCCTCCAGCCTCGCCGCGCCGAACGGCAGCGGCCCCTCGCTGCGCCCGCCCGATCTCGCCATATCCCTGTCGGTCGCCCGGCTCGACACCGACCGGATGCAGACCGCGGACCGGCGCTTCGTGAACGCCGCCCAAGTCGCCCCCTGCCTCAAGCCGCCGGCGCTGGGCGGCCGCACGCTGCTCATCCAGGCCGACATGGCCCCCGATGCCGCCTATGATCTTATGTTCACCGCCCCGCCGCTCGCGAGCCCGGACGAGGACGCCGTGGTGATCGCCCGCACCAACTTCCGCACCTCGCGCTACCGCGGCCCGGCGGACATGCTCTCCGCCATGGATTTCGCGGTCGACGACCTTGCCGTCGATCCGCGCCTGCCCTTCGATGCCATGGTCCAGCCCGACACCGCGCCAACGAGTGCAAGCGCCGACGATGCCAGCTTCGAAACCCGGCTGCGCGCGCTGGGGCTCGATCCCTGGCCGCTGCCCCCCGCTCCGCGCGCCGTCGCGCTGTGGCATTTCGGCGGCGGCGTCTTCCGCCTCCACGGCGTGATGCTGGAGACCGACGAACCCATGGACCGCCAGGGTCGCATGGCGATCCGGCGCATTTCGCTCGGCCAGGTCCGCTCGCGCCGCGATCCCGCCACCGGCACCACCGCTCGTGAATGGGTGCAAGGCCCCGCGCTGCAACGCATCGTCCGCAATGCCGCCACCACCAGGGCAATCTGGATGGCAGCCGCCCCCATCGCTGCCGCCGCCGGGCAAGCCATCCGCATCGATTTCGACGATGGCACGGCCTCGTCCTTCGCGCTCAAGGCCATCGGCAGGGCACCGCGGCTCGCCTTGCAACAGGGGCTCGCATGAAGGCGCTCGCTTCCACCACGCTGCTTGGCGGCATCGCCATCCACGACAAGGCGGATCCCCACCTCGCCCCCGGCGGGCACCTCCGCCTCATTCCGCACCCCGCCCTCGGCCTGCCCATCGCCCCGCTGGTGCTCCGCAAGACCGTCATCGATCCACGCCAGCTCGCCGCCAACGCACGCACCGATATCGTCTGGCGCACCGACAAGGGCATACAGCTCACCCCGCCGTTCACGCTGCGCGCCGGCATGGTCGTCACCGGCATTCTGCCGCCCGGCAGCCGCTGCCTGTGGATCGAGGTCGATGCCACCCCCGGCCGCACGCAACTCCTGCCGCTGCCCGGCATCGCGCGCACATTGCCCGGCGCAGTCGTAGCGCTCCCCATGCTCGATCGCGGCCTCGCCCTCCGCCCCGAACTGTTGGCAACCCTCACCAAGAACACGCTCCAGGTCGCCCAGATCGAGCCGACTGCCCGCGGCGATGCCATCACCCAGAGCCGCTCGGCTGCGCCCTATGCGCTGGCCGCCGGCCGCATCCGCCGCATCCGCCTCACCGGCAGCGGCGTGGTGCGTGGCGTGCGCTGGCTCGAGGAGCGCGAGCTGGTGAAGGAAAATCTCTACGCCAAGGAATGGCGCCGCTGGTCGCTGCCGGCAAAGCCGGGCGCCCGCTATGCCGCCCCGGCGACCGCGCTTGCCGATGCCGAAACCCGCGTCGGCAGCGGCGCGCCGCAGCGCGAGCAGATGCCCGATGTGCCGGGCGCCACGCCTGCCACCGCCCCAGCCTATGCCGCCAACGGCGCCGCGCGCGCAGCCCGCGAACTGAACCGCATCAGGAAACGCTTCGAGGAAGGCGCCACCGGCTCCCCCGCCACCGACCACTCGCTCGCCGCAGGCCTCGAACGCCTCATCAACGATCTCTCCGCCCCGGCCGGCACGCTCGAAGTGCAGGTCCCCAGCTTCGACGAGGCAACCGGCCAGCCGGTCGGCCGTGTCGATGTCAACCTGCTCTCGGCCCTCCAGATGGCACAGCTCGATCCCGGCATGGCACGCTGGCTCGGCTTTGCCGATACCGATCTCGAAGTCCTGCACCTGCCCCCAGGCTCGCTGGTGGTCTATTGGGTGGACGGCTGGTGGGAAGGCCCCGACGCCAAGCGCAGCCTGCGTGGCCGGCTCATGGCCCGGCTGGCGGGCAACAAGGACGATACGCTGAAAGCCTTCGAGGCGACATTCAAGACAGCAGTTCCGAAGGGCATCGGCGACATCGTCCAACTGCAGTCGGTCATCCCCATGCTCGTCGGCCAGCCGCCGACACGTCCGCAGCCGCCGGTCATCGGCGCGCTGCGCTCGGGCGGCTGGACCACCGATCTGGTGCCCCCCGCCGCCGCCCGCCAGATCACGCTGCCGCTCGGCCGCCTGCTGCCCGGCGGCCTGCTCGCCTTCGCCCGCCTGGGCGGCCCCGCCCCGCAGAGCCTGCACGAAAAGGCCGCCGATGGCACCGCAATGCCGCTCATCGCCGCCGAGCTGCCCGATGCCGCCGCGCCGGGCCAGGGCGAACTCTTCGACCGCATGGCCCCCGCCGATCCCGTGCAATACCGCGTCGCCCAGTCCGACTGGGCCGGACGCTGGAGCGAGTGGCGACAGGCGCAGGCGCCGGTTGCCGAGCGCCCCGCGCCGCCGCGCCCGGTGCCCGAGCTGTTCTACACCCAGCCCGCAGTCAACGGCGTCGGCCCAGTCGGCAGCCTGCCCGGCAAGGTGAGCATCCGCCTCGATGTGCCCCGCCCTTCCCAGCTCGCCCCCGGCAGCCTCGCCATCACCACTCTCGAATTCACCCTCGACGGCACCACCGAAACAATGCCTGTCGGCAACAGCAGCAGACTCGAATTCAGCCGCAAAGGTCCGCCGCTGCCGCGCGGCGGGCAAGGCGTCACCACGCTCACCGCCCGCTGGAAGGACAGTGCCGACCGCTTCTCGCAGCCCTGCCCCCCCACCGAGCGCCGGATCTTCGATCCGCGTCCGCCACTCGGCCTCACCATCGCGGAAGACCTCGCCTATGGCTCGCGGCCCGATGTCACCGGCAAGTCACGCATCGCACTGGCATGGAAGCCGACCACCGGCCAGGCCACCACCCGCCTCTACCAGAGCGACGAGACCACCCTCATCCGCACCCTTGAAAAGCGTGGCGGCCATGACGCCCTGCTGGCGCGGATCGCCGCCGCCGCCGATGCGCCGGCGCGCGCGGCGCTGTTCGTCAAGCACAAGGCGCTGTTCGGCCGCGGACAGTTCGGCCTCATCAACCCCGATGGCTTCACCGGCACGACCTTCGAGCATCGAGTCTCGGGCAGCCTTCGGGTGCTGCTCTTCTACCGCATTCTCCCCGTCAGCACCGCCGGCGTCGAAGCCGATTTCGCCACCAGCGCCCTCATTCCCTATGCCATCCCCAACAGCGGCCCGCCCGCCCCGCCGATGCTGGTGGTCCGCCCGGTTCGCGATGGCAGCGTGCTTCGCCCCGCCGTCGCCATCAGCGTGCCGCAGGGCGGCGTGGCGGCGCGCGAGTTCCGGCTGCGGCGCTCACCGTCCGAAAGCCGTGATCCGCTGCGCATGCCCATCGTCCACCAGGGCCCGGTGCCGCCGCTCCCCGCCAACGCCGGCCCCGAAGCGCGGCAGGAAGTGCCGAGCTTCTTCGATACCGGCGGCAGCATCGAACCCTTCAACACGCCGCTGCAGATGTGGAGCCGATACAGCTGGGCGGCCGAGGTCCGCGGCGGCCCCGAGCCCGGCGGCACCACGGCGGGCGAATGGTCCGATGCAAGCGCTGCCGTCTCGCTGGCGCTGGTCCCCGATGGGCCGCCCGCCCCTCCCGGCGCCGGGCGGCTGGAAGCCGCGGCGCCAGGCACGACCCGGCTCAGCTTCGCCCATGCCGAGCCGCTGCAGGGCGGCGCGCTCGGCAGCTACAGCATCGATCTCTTCCGCGCCCACCCCGATGCGCCGCTCGAATTCGCCGCGAGCGTCGGTGCCGATGCCGCCCGCACGCCCGATCCAGCCGGCGGCTTCCGCTTCGCCTTCACCCTGGCCGAAGTGCTGCCCCCCGGCACCCGGCTGGTGGCGATGGTCATCGATCCGGCCGGCCGCAGCAGCGCGCCCTCGCTCGCGCTGATCATGCCATGAGGAGGCGAGGATGGGACGCGCGCTGACCCCTGCCCCCTCGGGCCTCGGCCTGGCATCGCCGGCGCTCGGCCCGTGGTTCAGCCGTGACGATATCCGCCTGCAAGCCCCCGATCCCGACCTGTCGGTGGCCTTTTCGCCCTCCACCGGTACCGACTGGCTGCCGCCGGCGCGCGGCATCTTCTCGTTGCATTTCGCCACCTCTCCGCGCCCGGCCGCCCTCGCCCCGCTGCGCGCCGCCGCCGGCACCCCGGCCTTCACCGACAATAGTCTGGTCGGGCTGTTTCGCCTGCTCCCCGAAGTCGAGGTGCGCCTCGCCGCCCTTCTCGCCTTCCTGCCCTCCCCCGATGGCACCGCCGCCACGTCGCCGCCCGGCGCCGCCACCCGCCCGGCCCCGCGCTGGTTCGCCACCGAATTCACCACCATCGACACTGCCAGCAGCATGGCCGCCCTCGAAGCCGTCTGGCCGCACGGCTTCACCGTCGACGAAGACACCGAGGCGAAAAAGCTCGCCGCCATGGGCCTCGGCGGTGCCTCGGGGGCGCTCGTCAACGCCGCGCGTCCAGCCGCGATCCTGCTCGGCCCCGGCGAGGTCATCAGCAGCAGCGACAAGCTGATGGTGCTCAGCGCCGCCCGGCACCGCCTCTGGGCGTTCGACGCGCTGGGCCGCGCCATCGATCCCGGCGCAGTCGCCGCGTGGCTCGCCTGGCTCGCCACCGACCAGTTCGACAATCTCTGGGCGCCGCGCGTCACCGAGCGCACCTGCCCGGTCGATGCCGCGCGCACCGTGGCGCTGGTCGGCGCCCACCAGGGCCCGGTGCCTGCTGCCCTGCTGGCGCGCACCGAGGTCGGCAATGTCGGTGGTGCGGCCACCGATGTCGTCCGCGCCGCCTCGGACGCCAATGCCATCACCATCGGCTTTTCCGCCGCCCCCGATCCCGATGACGCGCCGCTGCCGCGCGCCGTGCTGCTGCCCGCGGCTGCGGCGGCCACCACCCTGTCGCTCTGGCCCTCCGGCGCGCTCGCCACCGGCCTCGAGCGCGATGCAGCACGCGTGCTGCTCGTCGATGTCGAGGCGCATCTCACCGGCCAGCCGCGCATCGCCGCCGGCACTACCCCCAGCGCCGGCGCCAACCGCCGCGCCGCCATCCAGAACCAGGCCGCCAGCCGCATTAACGTTGCCCGGGCACTGCGCGGCGATGCTGCACCCCAGGCCGTCGCCCCCAGCCTCGATCTCGCCGCCGCAGCACTCGTCACGCTGCTCGAAACCGCCCTCCCCGTCACCCTCGTCGCCCCGCAGCTCGATCGGGATTTCGGCCCCTTCGCGCCGATGGAGGAGGTCAGCGCCACCTTGCCCGATGCGCTCCCCACTCCGGTCGTGCAGGCGCTCGGCGGCGGTGGCTCCGGCGGCGATGCCGTCAGCAGCCAGCGCGTGCTGATGACCTTCAGCTTCGATGCCGCCCTGGCCGGCGCCATGCTCCGCATCTGGCCCAACGCGGTCGATCTCGACAGCGGTCGCCGCCGCGCCGCCGATGGCGGCACCGGCCGGGTGCGCGCCGATGGCACCGCCAGTCTCGTTGTCCAGCTCGCCCCCGGCGCCAACACTGCCGCCCTGCTCGGCGGCGTGGCGCTCCTCGCCCATGCCGGAGGCTCGCGCCTCTATGGCGAGTTCCGCTTCGAGCGGCCGCTCGCCAGCACCGCGTCCACTACCGACTGGAGCAATGCCGGCGGCGCCATCATCGCCTGCGAGCAGGACAGGTTCGACACAAGCGCCGCTGCCGAGGCCGCCGGGCTTCTTCCCGGCGTCACGCTCGTCCATGACGATGGCAGCGCTGCCGCGCTCATCACGCCGGGCACCGCCCCCGCCGCCACCGGCTCGGTGGGGGCAGCTCTTGCCGCCGGCGACCGGGTGGAACTCAGCGTCCCCGCCTTCCGTGCCGAGCCGCGCGGTGCCGCCCCCGCCATCTTCACCGCCACCGGCGCCACCGCCACCGAGCTGGCCCGGAATGGGAGCTTCCGCGCCGGCGGCGCTGGCATGCCGCTGCCCAGCCAGCGCATGCTCGTCAGCGCCGCCGCCGGCTTCGATGCAACATCGGCCCGTGCCGTGCTGGTGCCACCCTCGGCGCTCGCCCGCCTCCACGAGATCGGCCCGGTGCAGCTCGGCCACCCCGGCGCCCCCGCCGCCGCCGAGCATATCGGGGTCGGCGCCGACATTGCCGGCCCGGCCGCCCTGCTCATCGCCGAGGCGCTCGCCGCCGGCGTCGATGCCGACACCCCGGCGCTCGTCGCCGCCGCCACGGAACGCGCCGCCAGCGTGCCTCCCGATCCGGCGGGTGCAGCACTCTGGGTGGCAGCGCTCCGCACCGAAGCCGCCGGCGCCGAGGGCGAGCCCGGAATCGCCGCCCATGTCGATGATGCCAGCCACCCCTATCCGTTCGATGGCGACGAGGCCGCCCAGAGGCAATGGTATGCCGATCATCCGAACATCACCGTGCCCGCCCCCGGCAGCAACGATGCCGCCGCCCGCCAGCGCGCCATGGCGCGCCGCGCCCTCGCCGCCGGCCGCGGCCTGCAGGAAGCCGCCATCGCCCTGTCCGCCGCCTTCGCCCGCGCCGAGGATCTCGTCTATATCGAAACCCCCTGGCTCGATCTGGAAACCGCCGGCAGCAGCGACGACGAGCGCAACCCGGTGCAGGCGCTGGTCGATCGCCTGCAGGCGCAACCCGCCCTCCATGTCGTGCTCTGTGTGCCCATCCAGCCCTTCACCGGCGCCCCCGCCGATCTCGTCCGCGTCCGCGCCCATGGCCTGCACACCGCCATCGCTGCGCTGCGCGCTGCCGGCGGCGAGCGCTTCGCGGTGTTCTGCCCCAGCGCCGGCATCGGCCGCACCCCGCGCCTCGCCAGCAGCGTCGTGCTCGTCGACGACGCCTGGGGACTCATCGGCTCGGGCGATCTCAGCCGCCGCGGCCTCAGCTTCGATCGCAGCCTGGCGGTCGCGCTGTTCGACGAACAGGCAAGTGCCGGGCGCAGCGAGACGCTGCGCCGCGTGCGCCGCATCCTCATCGGCGCCCGGCTCGGCCTCGAAGCCCGGCTGGTGCCCGACGAAGGACCAGCCCTCGTCCGCGCCCTGACCGACCTCCAGCTGCGCGGCAGCAACCGCGTCAGCGACGCCAAGCTGCCCGAGGAAAAGATCCCCGTCACGGCCGGCGATCGCAGCTTCTGGACGCGCGACGGCTCGCAGCCCCCCAATCCCGTGGATCTCGCCGCCCGCCTGCAAGCGCTTTTCGCCGCCAGCCACCTCAATTGACCGGCAGACCGGGGCCAGGGCCGCAGCGCCCGATTTGCGCCGCCTGCCCCAAGCCTCTACACCGCCCGCAAAACCAGCGCCCCCTCGCGGCAGACCATCGAAAGGCCCTTTCTTGAGCAACGAAACCAAGGCCAAAGTCGGCGCGCGCCTGACGCTGCGCAACGCCACCTTGCGAGACGCCAAGGACATTCTCGCCCTTGTCGATCGCTCCTACACCGATGTGGGCGGCTACACGCTGGGCATGATCCAGGGCCAGATCAGCACCTTTCCCGAAGGCAAGATCATCGCCGAATATGATGGCGTCATCGTCGGCTATTGCGCCACCTTCATCATCGATGAAACAACCGGCTTCGCGCCGCACAGCTGGCTGGAGATCACCGGCAGCGGCTATGGCTCGCGCCACGATCCCGATGGCGACTGGCTCTATGGCATGGACGTCTGCGTCGATCCCGCCTTCCGCCGCCTGCGCATCGGCCAGCGCCTTTACGATGCCCGCCGCCGGCTGTGCGAGCATCTCGAACTCAAGGGCATCGTCTTCGGCGGCCGCCTCCCCGGCTATGCCAAGCGCCGCAAGAGCTTCGAAACCCCCCACGCCTATCTGGAGGCGATCCAGGCGCGAAAGGTGCACGATCAGGTCGCATCCTTCCAGCTGCGCTCGGGCTTCGAGCCGATGGGGATATTCGACAATTACCTCAGCTCCGACAAGCAATCGCTCGGCTTTGCCGCCAAGATGGTCTGGCGCAATCCCAATGCCGCCCAGGAGCCGCAGCCCAAGCGACTGCTCCGCGCCGATTCCGAAGCGGTGCGCATCGCAACCGTCCAGCTGCAGATGCGTGCGGTCAAATCCTATGAGGAATTTGCCAGCAACATCGAATATTTCGTCGATGTCACCGCCGATTACCGCGCCGATTTCGTCGTCTTCCCCGAGCTGTTCACGCTGCAGCTGCTCTCGATGATGGACCGCAAGCTCAACCCCGAGGAATCGATCGAGGCGCTCACCGCCTTCACCCCGCAGATCATCGAAACCTTCCAGAAGCTGGCGATCAGCTACAACATCAACATCATCGGCGGCTCGCACCCCACCCGCGTCGATGGCGATATCCACAATGTCGCCTATGTCTTCCTCCGCGATGGCTCGGTCCACAGCCAGGAAAAGATCCACCCCACCCCCAACGAACGCTATTGGTGGAACATCAAGGGCGGGGACAGCATCGAGACGATCGACACCGACTGCGGCCCGATCGGCGTGATGATCTGCTACGACAGCGAGTTCCCCGAAGTCGCCCGCCGCCTTGTCGACCAGGGCGCCCGCCTGCTGTTCGTCCCCTTCTGCACCGATAGCCGCCAAGGCTATCTCCGCGTGCGCTATTGCAGCCAGGCCCGCGCCATCGAAAACCAGTGCTTCGTGGTCATGTCGGGCAACGTCGGCAACCTGCCCGGCGTTGAGAACATGGACATCCAGTACGCCCAGTCGTGCATCCTCACCCCGTGCGATTTCCCCTTCGCCCGCGACGGCATCGCCGCCGAAGCGAGCGAGAATGTGGAGACCGTCACCGTCGCCGACGTCAACCTCGCCGATCTCAACTGGGCACGCGCGCAAGGCTCGGTTCGCAACCTGCGCGACCGGCGCTTCGATCTCTACCGGATCGAGTGGCTCAACCCCTGAGCTGCAAGGGCACGGCCGCTCGCCCAGAACAGCAGGATCGCCGCCAGGCACAGCCCGGCAGCAGCGGCAAACACGCCGCTGCTGCCATGCGCGCCCTGCACCAGCCCCAGCTGCTGCGCCCCGAACGACGTGCCCAGGTTGAGCATCGCCATGAAGGCGGAAAATTGCGTCGCCGCCACCAGCCGGTCACACGCCGCCATGGCGCGCGCATAAACCGACACCGAAAGCAGCACGAACAGCAGCGCATGCACCACGAAATAGCCGCCGAATAGCAGCGGCTGCGGCCAAAGCGGCCCGGCCAGCGCCATGCCGCCATGCAGCGCCGCCAGCAGCAGCAAGGACACCACCACCGCCCGGCCATACCCCAGCCGGTCCGCAATCCAGCCTGAAGCCGCAATACCGAAAAGTCCGCCGGCAATGTCCGCCCCGCCCGCAAGCCGCGTGAAGCCCTGCTGGTCCCAGCCCAGTTGCTGCACCGCAAAAACCGGCACCAGCGCCGTCTTCAGCCCATAGGCCGCAAACGCCACGAAAATCCCCAGCGCCAGCAACACATTGGCCGGCCGCACCATCACCCCGGCCAGCGTCGCCAGCAGCCGCCACAACCGCGGCGGCGCCGGCACTGCCCCATCGGCATCCCCCGGCGTCCATGGCAGCAACCGCTCGCCGGCACGCTCGCGCAGCAGCAGCGGGAGCAGCAAAATGGCCGCAATCGTCGCCGCCGGCGCCAGCACCGCCGCGGCAAAGCCCCAGTCGGCAATCAGCGCGCCGCAGATGATGGCAGAGCCGGCAATCCCCAGCGTCTTGCCGCCCCACATAAGTCCATTGGCGGTGCCGCGTTCATCCTCCGGCACGATATCGATCGCCATCCCGTCGATCGCCACGTCCTGGAAAGCCGCCGCCATGTTGATGAGGAAGCCGCTCAGGCTGAGCAGAAACAGGTCGCCCGGCTGCGGCGCCTGGAGGCTCATCGCCACCATCGCCCCCACCAGCACCAGCTGCGCCCCGATGATCCACGGCCGCCGCCGCCCCATCGCCGGAAACTGGAAGCGGTCCATCAGCACGCCGTTGAGCATCTTGAAGCTCCACGGCAGCAGGATGATCCCGATGAAGCTGCCGATCTCGGCCGCCGACGCGCCATTGGTCGCCAGCCACGCCGGCACCGCCACATAGAGCAGCCCCTCGGGCACCCCTTGCGCGAAATACAGCGCGAACAGCGTCAGGCTGCGCCACCGCCGCCGCTCTGCCAGCACCGGCAAGCGCCGCGGTCGTCTGTTCAAATCCATCGGGACCGGCTTGGGCTATCGCTGCAAACCCGTCAACCGATCCGCATGGTCGGGGCGAGAGGATTCGAACCTCCGGCCCCCCAAAGCAAAAAACAGCAGAGGACGGAGGTTCGCTACCTCCGTCATCGCATGGTCGGGGCGAGAGGATTCGAACCTCCGGCCTCTGCCTCCCGAAGGCAGCGCTCTACCAGGCTGAGCTACGCCCCGACGCCAGCGGAACCGGCGCTATAGCCACACCGCCCGGCCCGCGCAACCACACAGTTTGCCCTCACCCCAGCAGCGCCAGCATCTCCGCCATATCGACGATCTTCTCGCGCGGCGCCCCCGGCCGCGCCCGCGCCACTTCGGCGGCATCGAGCGCCTGCCAATCGGCAAAGCCCGTCGCCCGCACGCCGCGTGAGGCGAGCAGCGCATCGAGCCCCGCACCCCCGGCAGCGCCACCCGCCAGCCCATCCGCCACCATCGCCTCCACCACCGAGAACCCGTCGGGGCGATTGGTGCCGATCGTTCCCGAAGGCCCGCGCCGCGCCCAGCCGCTGGCATAAAGCCCCGCCCCGATCCGCCCCGCCGCATCGCTCTCGAAGCGCCCCAGCTGTTCAGAAAACGGCACCCCCGCCAGCGGCGGTGTCCGATAGCCGATCGCCGCGATCACCAGCCCGCACGGAATCGCATGCAGCTCGCCGGTGCCGACTGCGCGCCCGTCCTCCAGCCGCGTCGTCTCCACGATCAGCCGTTCCGCCTTGTCATGCCCCTCCACCGCAACCGGCCGCCGAAAGAACTCGAAATGGATCGTCACCGGCTTGTCCGACCGCTCGGCCGCCGCAAACCCACGCAGATGCGTCACCATCTTGCGATGCCCCGGCTCAAGTGCGGCATCCTCCTCCAGTGGCGGCAAGTCACCGGCGCGCAGCAGCGGCTGTGCCCGCTCCAGATGCCCCAGCTCACCCGCCTCCTTGGTGGTGAAGCTCGCCTGGTGCGGCCCGCGGCGCCCGACGATATGCACATCGCGCACCCCGGACCCTTCCAGTGCCATCAGCGCATGCTGGGCGATATCCGATGTCGCGAGCTCCGCCGGCGTCTTCGCCAGCACCCGCGCGCAATCGATCGCCACATTGCCGTTGCCGATCACCGCCACGCCGTGATGCCCCAGCGGCACCTCCAGCCCCGCAAAATCCGGGTGCCCATTGTACCAGCCCACGAACGCCGCCGAGCCGATCACGCCCGGCAGATCATCCCCCGGAATCCCGATCGGCTTGTCGAGCGGCGCACCCAAGGACAGCACCACCGCATCATAAAGCCCGCGAAGCTCGTCGATGCTCACATCGCGCCCCACCTCGACATTGCCGATGAAGCGCACCCCTTGGCCTCCCGCCGTGCCGTCATAGCGCTTGGTCACCGCCTTGATCGACTGGTGGTCGGGTGCCACCCCGGCGCGGATCAGCCCATAGGGCGTCGGCAGCCGGTCGATGATGTCCACCTCCGCCGCCCCGCCCCAATGCTTCAGCGCCGCTTCGGCCGTGTAGAAGCCGGCCGGCCCGGCCCCGATGATGGCGATCTTCAAAGACAATGCGGCCTCCAATGGAAAGTGCTGCCGCGTAAAGCGTGCCGGCAACGCCCGGTCAAGCAAGCACGGCTTGGGGATATGGACAATCAAGCTATCAATGGCCTCCGGCGGCTGGGGCCGCGGGCCCCAGACCCCATATGTTTCGATCTCGCCAAAATCAGCGGCAAACAGCCTTGGCGCTAAACAATTTCGGGGTCTGGGGCCCGCGGCCCCAGCCGCCGGAGGCTCAACCTTGCGGAGCCGAGCTGCTGGAACTCGATACAGCCTTCTTCCCCGCAAACCCGCCGCATTGCGCCAATCCGCCACCCTGCTAGAGCAGGCGCATGACCGCAGCGCTCGAAACCATCCGCAACTTCTCGATTATCGCCCATATCGACCATGGGAAGTCCACTCTCGCCGACCGGCTGATCCAGACCACTGGCGGCCTCACCGCGCGCGAAATGTCCGAGCAGGTGCTCGACAACATGGACATCGAGAAGGAGCGCGGCATCACCATCAAGGCGCAGACCGTGCGCCTCAACTACACCGCGAAAGACGGCAAGTCCTATGTCCTCAACCTGATGGACACACCCGGCCATGTCGATTTCGCCTATGAAGTCAGCCGCTCATTGGCCGCCTGCGAAGGTGCCCTCCTCGTCGTCGATGCGGCACAGGGCGTCGAGGCGCAGACGCTGGCCAATGTCTACCAGTCGATCGAGCATGATCATGTCATCATCCCGATCATCAACAAGATCGATCTCCCCGCCGCCGAGCCCGAGCGCGTCTGCAAGGAGATCGAGGACGTCATCGGCCTCAGCACCGAAAATGCGGTGATGACCTCGGCCAAATCGGGAATCGGCATCGAGGATGTCCTTGAAGCCATCGTCCGCGATATCCCTCCGCCAAAGGGCAGCATCGAAGCACCGCTCAAGGCGATGCTCGTGGACAGCTGGTACGATCCCTATCTCGGCGTCGTGATCCTCGTCCGCGTGATGGACGGCGTCCTCAAGAAGGGCCAGCAGATCGTCATGATGGCCGCCGGCACCACGCATCTCGTGGACCGTGTCGGCTGCTTCCGCCCCAAGCTCGAATATCTCGATGCCCTCGGCCCCGGCGAAATCGGCTTCATCACCGCGCAGATCAAGGAAGTCGCGCAGACCAACGTCGGCGACACCATCACCGATGTCCGCCGCCGCACCAACGAACCGCTCCCCGGCTTCAAGACCGTGCAGCCGGTGGTGTTCTGCGGCCTTTTCCCAACCGACGCCGCCGATTTCGAGAAGTTGCGGGACAGCCTCGGCAAGCTCCGCCTCAACGACGCCAGCTTCTCGTTCGAAACCGAAAGCAGCGCCGCCCTTGGCTTCGGCTTCCGCTGCGGTTTCCTCGGCCTCCTCCACCTCGAAATCATCCAGGAGCGGCTCACCCGCGAATACGACCTCGATCTCATCACCACCGCCCCGTCGGTCGTCTACAAGATGCTGCTCCGCGACGGCAAACTGCTCGAGCTCCACAACCCCGCCGACATGCCCGATCCGAGCACCATCGAGCTCATCGAGGAGCCCTGGATCGAAGCCGTCATCTACGTCCCCGACGAGCATCTCGGCTCCATCCTCAAGCTCTGCCAGGACCGTCGCGGCATCCAGAAGAACCTCACCTATGTCGGCGGCCGCGCCCAGCTCACCTATGAGCTGCCCTTGAACGAAGTCGTCTTCGATTTCTACGACCGGCTGAAGTCGATCAGCCGTGGCTATGCCAGCTTCGATTACCACCAGATCGGGCACCGCGAGGGCGATCTGGTGAAAATGTCGATCATGGTCAACGCCGAGCCCGTCGACGCGCTCAGCATGATCGTCCACCGCGGTGCCGCCGAAGCCCGCGGCCGCCACATGTGCGAGCGAATGAAGGATCTCATCCCCCGCCACCTCTTCAAGATCCCCATCCAGGCCGCGATCGGCGGAAAAGTCATCGCCCGCGAAACCATCGCAGCACTCCGCAAGGACGTCACTGCCAAATGCTACGGCGGCGACGCCAGCCGCAAGCGCAAGCTCCTCGACAAGCAGAAAGAGGGCAAGAAGCGCATGCGCCAATATGGCAACGTCGACATCCCCCAGGAGGCCTTCATCGCTGCCCTCCGGATGGGCGACGCCAACTAAAACCCCTCTCCCGCAACGCGGAAGAGGGAGGGGCGCGCGGGACGGTGAGGGCCAGATCCTCCGACGGCTTGGGCATCGGCGGTTGCTCATCCATCAGCCTTCAGGCTCCACCCCCGCCAGCGCCGCGCGCAACGCGTCCGCCGCGCCGTCCGCCAGCCCCCGCTCATAGTCCGCATGCGCGCTGCGCCACACCAGCACCGCCTCGCGCATCAGCGCCACCCCCACCGGCGTGATCCGCAACCGCTTCGACCGGCGGTCCTCGGCATCGGGCTCGATCATCACCAGCCCGCGCCGCGCCAGCGGCTTCACTGCGGCAGTCAGCGTCGAAGCGCTCATCGCCAGGAACGGCGCCAGCTGGCCGATCGCCGGCGGCACCGGCCGGTTGATCGACACCAGCAGTGAGAACTGGTTGTTGGTCAGGTCGAACCGCCGCAGCGCATTGTCGAAATGCCGCGCCAGCCGCCGCGCCGCCCGCTGCGTCGCCAGGCACAGGCAGGTGTCGCGAACATGATGAACCGTCTCGAGTGGCAGAAGGTCGGGTGTCAGAAGCTCGGGGGTTGAACTCACCATATTAGTTTGATATCAAACTATACTAGAGCATGCAACGAGCAATGGAGAATTCGATGGCCACTCCCAGCTTCCAGGGCGTCATCCCCTATCTCGCCATGGCAGGCCGCACCCGCGAAGCCTGTGATTTCTACATCGCCGCCTTCGCCGCCGACATGGTCGAACAAACCCCCCACCCCGACGACACCCCCGGCATCATGCACGCCCAGGTCTTCATCAACGGCGGCGCGCTGATGATGACCGATCATGGCGGCACCAACCCGGACGGCAGCCCGGGCAAGAGCATCGAGACCGGTTTCGGCCATCTGCAACTGGTGGTGGAAGACGGCCAACGCTGGTGGGACCGGGCGGTCGCCGCCGGCTGTACCGTCCTCGAACCCTTTCAGCACCAGTTCTGGGGCGATGACTGGGGGATGCTGCAGGATCCGTTCGGCCTCCACTGGGCCGTGCTGCAACCCGGCCAGGCCTGACGAAAGGCGCCGCGATGACCACGCCCAAAAACCTCATCTGCCTCTGGTTCAACGGCGATGCCGAGGCGGCCGCTGCCTTCTACGCCGCCACCTTCCCCGACAGCGACGTCACCGCCGTCCACCGCGCCCCGGCCGATTATCCCGCGGGCAAGGCCGGCGATGTGCTCACCGCGATGTTCACCGTCTGCGGCATCCCCTGCATCGGCCTCAACGGCGGCCCGGACTTCCCGCAGTCCGAAGCCTTCTCCTTCCAGATCGCCACCGACAACCAGGCGGAGACCGACCGCTACTGGAATGCCATCGTCGGCAACGGCGGCCAGGAAAGTGCCTGCGGCTGGTGCAAGGATCGCTGGGGCCTCAACTGGCAAATTACCCCCCGCGTCCTCACCGACGCCCTGGCGGAAGGCGGCGATACGGCAAGACGCGTGTTCGAAGCGATGATGCCGATGCGCAAGATCGACATCGCCACCATCGAAGCCGCCCGCCGCAACCCGGAGGCCTGACCGGCCGTATCTGCGGACATCCGCGCGACGATGCCAGACAGCAACTTCACTTTCCGACGAGAATCTGACACCTTCGCAGGCAGTGGCGTATCAGGCCGATCGATCGGCCTGTCTTTCTTGGGGGAAGAGGGATGGCACTTGCACGCTGGCTGAGAACAGCCGTTCCCTTCGCACTCGCAATTGCCGGGGTCGCCCTTGTCGGCCACCGCGCGCTCGTCGCCGCCGATCACTTCGATCCGCCGGCGCGCACCGGCAGCGATACCAACACGGTGGGCTTCGATGTGGCGGCCGACATCGCCGATCTCTACGCCTTCCACGATGACGCAAATGTCTATGTTGCCATCGGCTTCGGCGGCCCATCGGCAACCAGCCTGCCCGGCTTCTACGATCCCGATGTGCTCTACACGATCAACATCTCCAACACCGGCTCGCGCGCCGACACCGAAATCCCGATCGAGATCAGGTTCGGACGTGATGGCGTCAACCCGGGCATCGAGGTGCGGGGCCTGCCCGGCGTCGGCACGCTCCAGGGCCCGGTCGAAAGCAACCTGGTCACCAGCAACGGCATCACCGTCCGCGCCGGGGTCTTCGACGATCCCTTCTTCTTCGATCCCCAGGGGCTTCGCAATTCCCGCGCCACCGGCACGCTGTCGTTCAACAACCAGCGCAACCGCTTTGCGCGGCTCAACTCCACCTTCGTCGTCCTGTCGATACCGCGCCCGCTGCTCGACCGCGGGCAGCCGCTCGATTTCTGGACGTCATCTGCACGGATCAGGGGGTAACCGCCATGACCAGCAACAAACTGTCGCTCCCGGTTGCCTCCGCCATCGCAATCGCCGCCTTTCTGGCCGGCTGCAGCGATGGCTCGCCATCGCCTTCCCCATCGGCGCAGGCCCCGGCCCCCGGGCCGGCTCCCACCCCGGTACCGACCCCTGCCCCGACACCCGCCAACTTCAACGTCACTGCGTGCCTAAACCAGATCGCAGTGCCCGGCCGCACCGTCGCCAGTCTCGTCGTGCCCGATACGCTGCAGCTCGATCTCACCCAGCCCGCCGGCTTCCCCAATGGCCGCCGCTATCTCGATCCTGTCGTGGATATCACCCTTGCGGCCATCTTCCTCGATCTGCGGCGGCATCCGGTGACGACCTTTGCGGCGCTGCCCGTCAATCCCAACGGAATCGATCAGCCGCTTCCCGGGACTTTTCCCTTCCTCGCCCCGCCGCTCGGCAACCCGCCGACCTCGAACGGCGCCGGCAGCAACTTCCGCTTCCGCACCGATCCGGCCTCGGCCTATGTCCGGGTCGATCGCGCCGGCATGCCGGCGGTGTCGACGGCCCTCGTCTCGGGCAACCCCAGCAAGAATGCCTATAACGACGATACCCCCGCCATCGACGCGACCGCAAAATGGGAGCCTGAGCTGGCCAACACCTTGACCCTGCTCACCAACGTGCTCGCCGATGATTTCCAGCGCCTCGGCCTCACCATCTGCGCATTGCCGTCCTGAGCGGATGACCGCCACCACCTCGCCCGCACCGCCCGCCATCCTCAAATGGGGCCTGCTGGCACTTCTGGCCATCGCTGCCCTTTGGGCGATCGACCGGCTGGCCAGCGAACGCTCGGTGCCTTCGGTCGGTACATGGCCGGATTCGCCCTATGCGTCCGGCGGCTTGCCACGCTCCCAAGCTGATGCCCTTGCTCGCGCCGATCTGGCCGTTGCCAACGCACGCGCTACGGCCAGCGCAGCACCCGACCAGTGGCTGATGCACGAAATCCTTGCCGGGGAATATCTGGGCCGCGCGCAGCTTTCGGGAAATTATGATGATTATGCCGCCGCCGAGGCCGCCCTCGATACGGCGTTCAAGGTCGCCATGCCGGGCAGCGGCCCGCACATGATGCGCGCCAGCCTCGAATTCACCATGCACCGCCTCGCCGGCGCCGAAGCGCAACTCGCCGCGATGGACCGCTATGCGGTGCCGCCCGACATCGGCGACCGGGCAGAGATGGCAGCAATGCGCGGCGATATCGCCTTCTACCGGGGCGAGTATCAGGCAGCCCTCGGCCATTATGACGAGGCCGATGCGCTTGTGCCGGGAAGCACCGGCTTCCGCCGCGCCATCCACACCGCCCGCACCGGCGCGCCGGACCGCGCCGAAGCGCATTTCGTCCAGGCCGAGCGCGCCTATCGCTGGCCCACCCCGCAAACGCGTGGCTATCTCCAGCTCCAGCGCGGCATCGTCAACCTCGATCGCGGTCGCCTCGATGCAGCAATGGACCATTTCCGCAAGGCCGATGAGCTTTTCCCCGGCCGCTGGCTCATCGAGGAGCATATCGCCGAAGTGCTCACTCTGCAGGGCAAGACGCAGGAGGCGGAAAAACTCTACCAGGCCATCGTCCGTCGCACCGGCCACCCCGAATTCATCGACGCGCTCGCCGGCATTGCCGAGGCAAAGGGAAACACTGCGGAAGCCCGCCAGCTCCATGCCCGCGCATCCGCCATCTGGGCCAAGCGGCTCGAGCAATTTCCCGAAGCCACCTATGGCCACGCCATCGACCATTGCGCCGCCAACTCCGATTGGCCGTGCGCGCTGCGGCTGGCCGAGCAGAACCACACGGCCCGCCCGTTCGGCGAAGCCAAGATCAAGCTCGCCGAAGCCCTGCTCGGGAATCGCCGCACCGTCGAAGCCCGGGCAATGATCGAGACGGTGCTCGCCTCCCAATGGCGCACCAAGGATCTCCACCGCGTCGCGGCGATCGTCTACCGCGCCAGCGACATGGCCGCCGAAGCGCAGGCGCAGGAAAGGCTCGCCCAGCCCGACCGCTAAACGGCGATGATCAGCCCGTGCCGCTTCTTGCCCGCGGAAACCTTTCCCCCCGGCCCCACCATCACGCCCTCATCGACAACGGCTTCGCCATCGACCCGCGCGCCGCCGCCCGCCACCAGCCGCCGCGCCTCACCCTTGCTGGCGGCAAAGCCGAGCCCGACAAGCGCATCGAGAATCGTTACCGGTTCGGCCACCGCAAACTTCGGCAACGCCTCTCCCGCACCGCCGCCAAAGGTCGCCGCCGCCGTCGCCGCAGCGGCATCTGCAGCCTCCTGGCCCCGGCAGAGTGCGGTCGCCTCGGTCGCCAGCCGCACCTTGGCGGCATTGATGTCGCCTGCCATCACGCCGTCGATCTCGGCCAGCGACAGGTCGGTGAACAGCTTCAAAAACCGCGCCACATCGCGGTCATCGGTGTTCCGCCACAACTGCCAATAGTCGAAGTCCGGCAGCAGATCGCGGTTGAGCCACACCGCCCCGGCCGCGGTCTTGCCCATCTTCGAGCCATCGGCGCGGGTGATCAGCGGCGTCGTCAGCCCCCAGGCCTGCCTGCCCTCCACCCGGCGGATAAGGTCGGCCCCGCCAACGATATTCCCCCATTGGTCGCTGCCGCCCATCTGCAGCACACAGCCGAACCGCCGGTTGAGCTCGAGGAAATCATAGGCCTGCACGATCATGTAGTTGAATTCGAGAAAGCTCAGCGGCTGCTCGCGGTCGAGCCGCAGCCTGACGCTGTCGAAGGTCAGCATCCGGTTGATCGAGAAATGCCGCCCGATCTCGCGCAAGAACGGCACATAGGAAATCGTTGACAGCCAATCGTCATTGTTGACCATCACCGCATCGCTGGGCCCGTCCCCGAACACCACGAACCGCTCGAACGCCGTGCGGATGCTCGCCATGTTGGCCGCAATCGCCGCATCATCGAGCAGCGGCCGCGCATCGTCCTTGCCGCTGGGGTCCCCCACCTTGGTGGTGCCGCCGCCCATCACCACGATCGGCCGATGCCCGGCCGCCTGCAGGTGCCGCAGCATCATGATC
The DNA here is from genome assembly GCF_014205635.1 of Polymorphobacter multimanifer. Taxonomy (GTDB): domain Bacteria; phylum Pseudomonadota; class Alphaproteobacteria; order Sphingomonadales; family Sphingomonadaceae; genus Sandarakinorhabdus; species Sandarakinorhabdus multimanifer. The sequence continues at coordinate 33,671 of NZ_JACIIV010000014.1, read as the reverse complement.
GACACCAGATGCCCGATATGCAGGCTGGGCCCGGTGCAATCGAAGCCGATATAGCCGGTGATCATGCCCTCCGCCGCCGCCGCATCGAGCGCGCCCGCGTCGGTCAACTGGTGGATGAAACCACGGCTTTCGAGCGTGGCGAGAAAAGGCGAGGCAAAGGTCATGCCGCAGCCCATAGCGTGGCTGACATGCCCCCGCCAAGCCGCTAGCGTGTGCCCATGAAACCCTTGCTTGCTTTAGGCCTGATGTCCGGCACCTCGCGCGACGGAATCGACGCCGCCCTCCTCCTCACCGATGGCGAAACCCGCTGCGAACCCAAGGGCTTCCTCTCGATCGGCTATGAGCCCGATTTTCAGGCCCGCCTCGGCGAAGCCTGTGCCCGCGCCACCGAACTCGTCCGCCCCGGCCCCGATCCCCTCATCGACGCCGTCGCCGCCGAGCTCGCCGGCCTCCACACCATCGCCGTCCACCGCCTTCTCGCCGCCACCGGCACGCCCCGCGAAGACGTCGCCCTCATCGGCTTCCATGGCCACACCATCGCCCACAAGCCAGCCCCGAAATCAGGAAATGCCGGATGGACCTGGCAGATCGGCGACGCCGCCCTGCTCAGCACCGCCACCCGCCTGCCGGTCATCCACGATTTCCGCAGCGCCGATGTTGCCGCCGGCGGCCAGGGCGCGCCCCTCGCCCCCGGCTATCACCGCGCCCGCTCGGCCAGCCTCGGCCGGCCAATCGGCGTCCTCAACCTCGGTGGAGTCGGCAACCTCACCTGGTTCACCGACGATGCCTGGGGCAGCTTCGACACCGGCCCCGGCAATGCGCTCATCGACGACTGGGTCCGCCAGAACGGCCGCGGCAGCTATGACAAGAACGGCGAACTCGCGGGCAGCGGCAGCGTGGCGGAAACCATCCTCACCGCCATGCTCGACCTGCCCTGGTTCGACGCGCCGCCCCCCAAATCGCTCGACCGCGACGATTTCGCCACCACCGCCGCCCGCACCCTCAGCCCTGCCGATGGAGCGGCCACCCTCACTGCCTTCACCGCCGAAACCGTGCGCCTCGCCCTTGGCCATGTGCCGCCGCTCGCCCGCCTCCTCGTCACCGGCGGCGGCCGCCACAACCCGGTGCTGATGGCGATGATCGAAGCCCGCACCGGCGTGCCGACCGGGCCGGTGGAAGCCGTCGGCTGGAACGGGGACGCGCTCGAAGCCGAAGCCTTCGCCTGGCTCGCCGTCCGCTCGCACCAGCGCCTGCCGCTCAGCTGGCCCGAAACCACCGGTGTGCCCGCGCCGATGACGGGTGGGACACGAGTGGGCTGAAAGCAGGAAAGCCAGGCGAGGCAAAGCCACGCCGTCGGACGGGTTCGGCGGCATGAAGTGCGGCCGCCCCGCCGGCCGCGCTTCGCACGCGCCAGTCGATAGCCTCGCTATCGCCAGCCGTGCTCAGCGCCCCCCGTTCGCCAGCCGCATGTCCAGATACCCATCCACCGCACCCATCAGCAGCGGCATCTCGTTCTGGAAGAAATGGTTCGCCCCCGGAATCGTCTGGTGCTCGATGGTGATGTGCTTCTGCGTCTTCAGCTTGTCGACCAGCTTCTGCACCGCTGCCCCCGACACCACCTCATCGGCCTCGCCATCGACGATGATCCCGCTCGAAGGACAAGGCGCCAGAAAGCTGAAATCATACATGTTTGCCGGCGGCGCGATCGAGATGAAGCCCTTGATCTCGGGGCGCCGCATCAAGAGCTGCATCCCGATCCAGGCGCCGAAGGAAAAGCCGCCAACCCAGGTCGTGTGCGCCTCGGGGTTGAACTGCTGCATCCAGTCGAGCGCGCTGGCGGCATCGCTCAGCTCGCCGATGCCATTGTCGAACACGCCCTGGCTGCGCCCCACGCCGCGGAAATTGAAGCGCAGCACCGCAAAGCCGCGCTTCACGAAGCTGTTGTACATCGCCATCACGATCGGGTGGTTCATCGTCCCCTGCGCCGGGTGCGGCTGCAGCAGGATGGCCACGGGAGCGCGGGGGCGGATGGCGGGCTGGTAACGGCCTTCGAGACGGCCCTCGGGGCCGGGAAAGATGACTTCGGGCATGTTGCTCCCATCGCAAAGGCTGTGCGGGCGGTAAACCCCGTCTATAAAGGCCCCATGAGCGGAATCGCAACGAAAAGCCGCATTTATCTCGACCATGCCGCCACCACCCCGGCTTGGGAGCCGGCGCGTGCCGCCATGGCGGAAGCCGCCTCGCTCGACGGCAACCCGTCCTCGCTCCACGCCGAAGGCCGGGCCGCGCGCGCCGTGCTGGAAACTGTCCGCGACGCCATCGCCCGGCTGGCGGGCGTGCTGCCCGAGCAGGTGGTGCTCACCAGCGGCGGCACCGAGGCTCTCCAGCGCGCCATGGCCCCCCATCCCCGCATTCTCGCCAGCGCCACCGAACATGGCGCAGTCCTGGGTGGCCGGCCGGACATCGAGCGCATCCCGGTGCTCCCCTCCGGCCTGCTCGATCTCGCCGCCCTTGAAGCCGCTCTTGTAGCCGCCCTGCGCGCCGGCCCGGCCCTTGTCGCCGTCCAGCACGGCAACAACGAGACCGGCGTCATCCAGCCCATCGCCGCCATCGCCGCCCTCGTCGCCTCCCATGGCAGCCGCCTGCTCGTCGATTGCGTGCAGACCGCCGGAAAGTTGCCCGTCCCCGCTTGCGACTATCTCGCCCTGTCCGCCCACAAGATGGGCGGCCCGATGGGTGCGGGCGCGCTCGTCGCCGCCGCGCACGCACCCCTCGCTGCCCAGCCCGGCGCGCAGGAGCGCGGCCATCGCCCCGGCACACCGTCCCTCCCCGCCCTCGCCGGTTGGGCCGCAGCGCTTGCTGCACCCGTTCCCGACTGGGCCGCCGTCGCCGCCCGCCGCGAGGCGCTCGAAGCAAGGCTCGTCGCGGCAGGCGGCATCGTCCAAGGCGCCGCCGCGCCGCGCCTGCCGCACATCCTTAACCTCGGCCTGCCCGGCGTGGCCGCCACCACCCAGTTGATGGCGCTCGATCTCGCCGGCTTCGCGGTCAGCGCGGGTGCGGCCTGCTCGTCGGGCAAGGCGGGCCCCAGCCATGTCCTCGCCGCCATGGGGCTGGGGCCGGCCGCAGCACACGCCATCCGCATCAGCCTCGGCCCGGATACCAGTGACGAAGACCTCGCCGCCTTCGCCGACGCCTGGACCAGCATGGCACAGCGCCTTCGCCAGCAGGCCGCCGCATGAGCCAGCTCTACCTCGATTATGGCGCCACCACGCCGCTCGACCCTGCCGTGGCACAAGCCATGGTGCCCTGGGGCGTGGAGCATTTCGGCAACCCCCACAGCGCCCATCGCTTCGGCTATGAAGCCAAGGCCGCGGTCGAAACTGCCCGCACCCAGGTGGCCAGCCTGCTCGCCGCCCCGCCGGAGAGCATCGCCTTCACCAGCGGCGCCACCGAGGCGGTCAACTGGGCCCTGAAGGGCCTTCTCATGGCCCCCGGCCAGTCGCGCCGCCGCATCGTCACCCTCGCCACCGAGCACAGCTGCGTGCTCGAAACCGCCGAGTATCTCGCCTCGATCGGCGCCCAGCTCACCATCGTCCCCGTCCGCGCCGATGGCCTTGTCGATCTTGGCGACCTCGAACGCGCGCTGGGCGAAGATGTGGCCGTCGTCTCGGCGATGCTCGTCAACAACGAGATCGGCACCATCCAGCCCATCGCTGCCATCGCCCGCGCCGCCCATGCCGTCGGGGCGGTGATGCACTGCGATGCCGCCCAGGGCTTCGGCAAGGTCGCGATCGATGTCGACGCCATGGGGATCGACCTGCTCAGCCTCACCGCACACAAGGTCTACGGCCCCAAGGGCATCGGCGCGCTCTACCGCCGCCCATTCACCGTCATCGCCCCGCTCCTCCACGGCGGCGGCCAGGAGGATGGCCGCTCGGGCACCCTCCCCACCGCCCTCATCGCCGGGCTGGGTGCGGCCGCGCGCATCGCCGGCGAACGCATGGCCACCGACCACGCCCATGCGCTCGCGCTGCAGAGCCGCCTGCTTACGGGCCTCTGCGTGCCCCATCGCGTCCACGGCACGCTCGACGCCCGCTGGCCCGGCAATCTCAACCTCGGCTTCCCCGCCCTCTCAGGCCGCCCGATCCTGCCGCTCCTCCCCGGCATCGCCGCCAGCTCGGGCTCGGCCTGCTCGGCGGTCACCGGCCGGCCAAGCCATGTGCTCACCGCACTCGGATTGTCGGACGCCGAAGCCAGGGCAGCCCTGCGGCTGGGATTTGGACGCTTCACCAATGCTTCGGACATTGATAGTGCAGTGCAACAAATCAACGCGCTCATCGAGCGCCTGACCGCCGAGGCCGCCTGAGTCCCATGTCCCGCATTCGCTTCTTCTCGCAGGATGGCGCCCTTACCCAGACGGTCGAGGCCGCGGCAGGCACTCGCCTCCTCGAAGTGGCACAGGCCAATGGCCAGCCGCTCGAAGGCAGCTGCGAAGGTGCGATGGCCTGCAGCACCTGCCATGTCCTCATCACCGGCGGAGACAGCGCCGCCCTGCCGCCACCGAGCGACGAGGAGGAGGACATGCTCGATTTCGCCGTCGGCGCCAGCCGCGCCTCGCGCCTCGCCTGCCAGATCGTCCTCACCGCCCAGATCGAGACGCTCGATGTCCGCATGCCGCCCGGCGTGGTGGACATGAGCCGCCGATGACCGGCAGACATCCAAGTATCAGCCGCCGCACCCTTGTCGCTGCCCTGCTCTGCACCCCCGCCATGGCCCTGGCGCAGGGCGCCAAAGCACCGTCGCCCTTCGACATTGATGTGCTCGCCCTCAAGCCCGGCGAGTGGATCTGGGATCCCGCCGTCGCCCCTGCCGGGCCGATGCTCGTCGTCGTCAACCTCGCGGTGCAGCGCGCCTACATCTACCGCAACGGCATCCGCATCGGCGCCAGCACCATCTCCTCGGGAAAGAAGGGCAAGCGCACCCCCACCGGCGTCTTCCAGATCCTGCAGAAGAACCGCGATCACAAGTCCAACCTCTACAATGATGCCCCCATGCCGTTCATGCAGCGACTGACCTGGGACGGCATTGCCATGCACGCGGGCAACCTCCCCGGCTATCCCGCCAGCCATGGCTGCATCCGCATGCCCTATGCACTCGCCGAGCAGCTGTTCACCGCCAGCCCCATGGGAATGACCGTGGTCGTGCTCGACGAGGCAGTAGCGCCCGAAACCGTGTCGAGCAGCGCCGTGCTCGCCAGCCTCGCCCCGGCCGCCAAGGGCACCACCGCAGCCCAGGCCGACCCGCTCACCGAAGCCGAAGTCGCCCGCTGGTCGCCCGAGCGCGCGCCGGAAGGCCCGGTCACCATCGTCCTCACCACCGCCAACAAGCGGATCATCGTCTATCGAAACGGCGTCGAGATCGGCCGCAGCCGCGTCGGCGTCCCCGATGGCTTCCGCATCGGCACCCGCGCCGCCCAGTTCGCCGGCCGCGATGCCGCCGGCAACGCTCGCTGGATCTACCTCGCCCTCTCCAGCTACCAGGCCCGCACCGGCCAGGCCGTCGAGCAGGAAGCGCTCGACGCCATCGACATTCCCCCCGCCTTCTTCGCCCAGCTCCGCGGCATCGTCGGCGAAGGCACCACCCTTCTCGCCACCGATGGCGGCATCCTGGGCGGCAGCACCGGCAAGCAGCTAACGGTGCTGACGAACGATTGAGCCCCCTCGCCGCCCTCTTGCTCTGGCGAACGTTCTTCCCCATATGAGCCGCGGGAGTCGGGCGGGCAGCGTTGTCGCCAACCCGGTCAGGTCCGGAAGGAAGCAGCCGCAACGAATTTGCGCTGGGTCGTTCCCGGCTCCCACCGCGCAGCGCGCCAAGCGATAACGAAGTTAACGCGCGAGACGCGCAAGCGCGGCCAGCGAGGCGGCTGGCGCTGCGCCAGCCGAACTCGTCTGACGTCAGACGCGGGCTTTGCCCGCGGCCCACCCCCGGCATAGCCTGAGCATCCCCCATGATGACGCCGCCCCCCCAAGCCGCTACACCATGCGCGCAATGACCGAATCCCCCGACTCCAGCCTGTTCGGCGAAGACGTGCCGCTTGCACCACCGGCGCCAGCCTATCGTGTGCTCGCGCGCAAATATCGCCCCGGCAGCTTCGCTGGCCTCATCGGCCAACAGGCAATGGTGCAGACGCTCGGCAACGCCATCGCCCGCGGCCGGCTGGCACAAGCCTGGCTGCTCACCGGCGTGCGCGGCGTCGGCAAGACCAGCACGGCCAGGATCATCGCGCGTGCCCTCAACTGCATCGGCGCCGATGGCCAGGGCGGCCCCACCATCGATCCCTGCGGCAAGTGCGTGCACTGCACCCAGATCGCCAGCGGCAGCCATATGGACGTCATCGAGATGGACGCCGCGTCCAACACCGGCGTCGACGATGTCCGCGAGATCATCGAGGCGGTGCGCTATGCTGCGGCGTCGGCGCGCTTCAAGATCTACATCATCGATGAAGTCCATATGCTGTCGCGCAACGCCTTCAATGCGCTCCTGAAAACCCTCGAAGAGCCGCCCCCGCACGTCAAGTTCATCTTCGCCACCACCGAGGTGCAGAAGCTTCCCATCACCGTGCTCAGCCGATGCCAGCGCTTCGATCTCAAGCGCGTGCCGGCCGATATTCTCGTCCAGCATTTCGCCACCATCGCCACCGCCGAAGGCATCGCCGCCGATCCCGAGGCGCTGGCGCTCATTGCCAGGGCCGCCGAAGGCTCGGTCCGCGACGGCCTTTCGCTGCTCGACCAGGCGATCGCGCACGGCAGCGACGCGGTGACCGCGGAGCAGGTACGGGACATGCTGGGCCTCGCCGACCGGGGGGCCGTGCGCACCCTGTTCGGCCATTGCCTCGCCGGCGATGCCGCCGCAATGCTCGAAGCGCTTGCCGCCCAGCACGAGCTCGGCCGCGAGCCCGAAGCGCTGCTTCGCGAGATGCTGGCGCTGGTGCACGCCATCACCCGCACCCGCGTCGCGCCCTCCGAAACGGCCAGCCTGAGTGCTGAAGAGCATGAGGCGATCGGCGAATGGTCCACACGGCTGGATTTCCCCGTCCTCCACCGCTTGTGGCAGTTGCTGCTCAAGGGGCTGGCCGAGGTTCAAGCCGCCCCCGATCCGCTGCAGGCCACCGAAATGGCGCTGCTGCGGCTGATCCACGCCAGCAGCCTTCCCGATCCCGGCGCGCTCATCAAGGCGCTCACCGAAGGCGCCGTGCTGCCCGCCGCGGCAGGGACAACCGCGCCGGCCCCATCGCCCGCGGCCCCGAAGCCAGCCGCTGCGCCAGCGCCAGCACCGGCCGCAGTCGCGCCCCCGACCATCCCGCTGCCCACCGATCTTGCCGCCATCGTGCGGCTGTTCGAAGCCAACACCGAGCCCGGCCTCGCGCACATGCTCGCCGAGCAGCTGCGGCTCATCGACTATGCCCCCGAGGCCGTCCCGCCGCGGCTGGCACTCGCCACCGGCGTCGGCGCGCGCCGCGACGCGCTCGCCGAGATCGGCCAGTGCCTCGCGCGCTGGACCGGCGTCCGCTGGGATGTGCAGTTCCGCGAGAGCGGCGGCGGTGCAACGCTGCGCGAAGCGTCGCTCGCCGCACAAGCGGCGCAGCTCGCCGCCGCGCGCGCGGATCCGCTCGTCGATGCGCTTCTTACCCGTTTCAAGGGCGCCGAGCTGATCGGCGTCGACATCAGCGAAAGGACTCAACATGCCCAATCTCGATGAACTCATGGCCGCCGCCCGCAACGTGCAGGAGCAGATGGCCAAGGCCCAGGCCGAACTCGACCGGATCGAAGTCGAGGGCATGAGCGGCGGCGGCATGGTGCGCATCCGCGCCACCGCCCGCGGCCAGGTGCGCAGCGTCCAGCTCGATCCCTCGCTGCTGACCGCCGAATCGCGCGAAATGCTCGAAGATCTGATCGTTGCGGCGTTCAACGACACCAAGGCCAAGGCCGACAATGCAGGCAATGCCGAAATGTCCAAGCTCACCGCCGGCATGCAGCTGCCGCCGGGCTTCAACCTGCCGGGGATGTAAGGCGAAAAGCGCCTCCGCAGGCCCTGCTCACCGCAGGCAGCTATCGAACCCGCTGTTCGCCACCACACGGATGCGCTTCTCGATCGCGCGCGAGTAGCGGCGGACGAACGGCCCCGGCGTGCCCGCCTTGCGCTTGATCGGCTGCGGCAGGATCGCCGCCAGCCGCGCCGCCTGCTGCGCCGTCAGCCTGTCGGCAGTGGAGCCGAAATGATGTTTCGCCGCCGCCTGCGCGCCATAAACGCCCGGCCCCATTTCGGCGATGTTGAGATACACTTCCATGATCCGCGGCTTGCCCCAGATCAGCTCGATCAGCAGCGTGAACCACGCTTCCAGACCCTTGCGCACATAGGAGCGGCCGGGCCACAGAAACGCATTCTTGGCGGTCTGCTGCGAGATGGTGGAGCCGCCGCGCAGCCGCTCGCCCTCGGCATTGCGAGTCGCGGCCTGCTTCATGGCCTCGACGTCGAAGCCCCGATGCGCACAGAAAGTGCCGTCTTCCGCACCGATCACGGCGCGCGGCAACACCTTTGCCATCTCCGCCAGCGGGGTCCAGTCGCGCTCGACATGCCGCCCCTGCAGCATGTCCCGCGCCATCGGCCAGGTCACCGGCACGGGGATGAACCGATAGGCCAGCACCCACCCCAGGCTCAGGATGACGAACCACATGACGAGCTTGGCAAGCAACGAGAAGAGCCAGCCGATCGGCCGCTGGCGAAAGCCACCCTTGCGGGTGCGGGAGGAACTGGCTGGCAGCCGGCGCACGGTCATGGGCCAACAGACCGCAGCCGCTGCCGGTCGTCAATCACCCCGGATCATTTGTCCTGTTCATCATCCTGCGTGTCATTGCGTCCCCGCAGCAGCATCGCGGTAAAAACGAGGCTGCAGATCAGCATCACCACGCCCCGCATGCTTTCTGTCTCGGACTCGGTCATCGCCACGTCGACCGGCTTGGCCGGTGTCGCCACAGCCTGGACCGGTCGCGCAGCCGGCTGCAGCATCACCGTAGCCGTCACCGGCACGAAAGCAGCAGAGGCCAGCGCAGCCGCGACGGCAATCCGTATCGCCAGCGATCCAGCAGTCCGGCTCCTTCGCATCATCGTCTCTCCCATCCAGTGCACTATCATGCTGCAATGCAGCGTAAACTGCAAACACCGGATCGGCGAAAACGTCGCATGACTTCAATATTTAACGATTGGCGTGCCTGCCCCCGTCATGCTGCCCCCGTCAGGTTGCCCCCGTCAGGCCGGCTCGGGCAGCAGCCGCTTCGAGGTCGCAAGGCTGTGCATCGCCTGCGAAAGCTTCTCGAACGCCCGCACCTCGATCTGTCGCACCCGCTCACGGCTGATGCCATAATCCTGGCTCAGCGCCTCCAGCGTTTCCGGCTCGTCGAGCAGCCGGCGGCGGGTGAGAATGTCCCGCTCGCGCTCATTCAGCGTCGCCAGCGCCTCGGTGAGCAGTCCATGGCGCTGGTCGCGCTCCTGCGCATCGGCCACCATCTCGTCCTGCAACGGACCCTGGTCGGCGAGCCAGTCCTGCCATTCGCCCTCGCCCTCCTCGCGCAGCGGCGCGTTGAGGCTCGAATCACCGCCCATCGACATGCGGCGGTTCATCGAGATCACCTCGTCTTCGGTCACCCCGAGGGTGGTCGCGATCTTCAGCGTGTCCTCGCCGCGCAGATCACCATCCTCGATCGCGCCGAGCTTGCTCTTCAGCCGCCGCAGATTGAAGAACAGCTTCTTCTGCGCCGCCGTGGTGCCGATCTTCACCAGGCTCCACGACCGCAGGATGTATTCCTGGATCGCCGCCCGGATCCACCACATCGCATAGGTGGCCAGCCGGAAGCCCTTTTCGGCGTCGAACTTCTTCACCCCCTGGATCAGGCCGATGTTGCCCTCGGCAATCAGCTCCGCCACCGGCAGCCCATAGCCGCGGTAGCCCATGGCGATCTTGGCAACGAGCCGCAGGTGGCTCGTCACCAGCTTGGCAGCGGCGTCGGGGTCCTCATGCTCGGCCCAGCGGCGGGCAAGCATGTATTCCTGCTCGGGGGCGAGCAGCGGAAACTTCCGGATCTCGGCCAGATAGCGGTTGAGCCCGGCTTCGCCGCCGAGCGCTGGAATGCTGGTCTTTGCTGGCAGATTGGCCATGTCTACTCCTGAACTTCGGCGCTCGAAAGACGACCGATCAACTCCACTATATCCCGCGGGAGGGCAGATTCGAAAGATAGTCTTTCTTGTGTGAACGGATGCAGAAAGCCCAGCGTCGCGGCATGCAGCGCCTGGCGGCGAAACCCGAGGTCCGCCAGAACCGCCGCCAGCTTGCCCGGCATCCGCCCGTAAACGGGGTCGCCGGCGAGCGGATGGCCGATCGATTCCATGTGCACCCGGATCTGGTGGGTGCGCCCTGTCTCCAGCCGGCACTCGACAAGGGCGGCCCCTTCCAGCGCCCGCAGCATCCGGAAATGCGTCACTGCGCGCTTGCCCCTGCCGTCGCTCACCAGCGCCATCTTCTGGCGGTTGACCGTGGAGCGCGCGAGCGAGCCCTCGATGCGTCCCGCCGGCGGCACCGGCACCCCGGCAACCACAGCCATGTACCGCCGTTCTACGGTATGTGCAGCAAATTGCCGGGCCAGTCCTTCATGAGCAGTATCCGTCTTCGCCACCACCAGCAGCCCGGACGTATCCTTGTCGATGCGGTGGACGATGCCCGGCCGCGCCACGCCGCCGATTCCCGAAAGCCGCCCCGCGCAATGGTGGAGCAGGGCATTGACCATCGTGCCATCGAGGTTTCCCGCCGCCGGGTGCACCACCAGCCCCGCCGGCTTGTCGACCACCAGCAGCGCCTCATCCTCATGCACGATCGTCAGCGGAATGTCCTGCGCCAGCGTGTCGGATGGCCGCGCGGCGGGCACCACCACCTGCAGCGCCTCGCCGCCCTTCACCTTGAGCGCCGGGTCGCGCAGCAGCGTGCCATCGGCGCGCCGGACCTGCCCGGCCGCAACCAGCGCCTTCAGCCTCTCGCGGCTGTGCGCGGGAATGCTCGCAGCGAGCGCCCGGTCGAGCCGCCAGCCCGCCATGCCGGCGTCCAGCACGCAATCGATCGACTTTTCAGGCCCCATAGACTAGGCGATGTCGGGATGATCGTTCGGATTGCAAGTGGTATCACGGAGCAGTTGCTCGCTCATGCGGCAGCGGACGCACCACACGAGGCCTGCGGGCTTCTGCTCGGCACGGCGGGGCCCGAGCATTCCGATATCCGCGTCGCCCGCCCGGCGCCCAACGTCGCCGCCGATCCGGCCCGCCGCTTCGAGATCGATCCCGCCATGCTGCTGTCCGCGCACCGCACCGCGCGCGGCGACGGCATGGCGATCCTCGGCCATTACCACAGCCATCCCGATGGCAGCACCCGCCCCTCGAAGCGCGATGCAGCGCGCGCACTGCAAAATGGCCAGATCTGGATGATCATCGGTGGCGCGGCCATCACCGCCTGGATCGCCGCGGCCGATGGTGCCTTGCACGGTCGCTTCCACGAAATCGCGCTGGCGCCGCTCTGATGGCGACCGGCGCCGTCAAATGGTACGATTTGAAGAAAGGGTTCGGGTTCATCACTCCCGATCATGGCCCGCGTGATGTGTTCGTTCATGCTTCTGCTTTACAGTCGGCAGGAGTGGACACGCTGGCTCCCGGCCAACGTGTCGAGTTCGAACTCACCCAGGGGGGCGATGGCCGTCTCCTGGCCATGGGTCTGCGAGTGAAGGCGAGTGTTGCATGAGTGAAACGATTACCGAAAATCAGGCAGCCCTTGTCGTCCGCTGGCTGTGCCACGACATGGCCACCCCGGTGGCGACGCTGCTCACGGCCAGCGAATTGCTGGGCGACACCGGAGATGCCGAAATCAACGGCCTGATCACCGCCGCCATCCGCAAGCTTTCGGCGCGGCTGCGGCTGGTCCGGCTGGCGCTGGGCGCGGCCGGCAACAGCATGAATGCCGCAGCGCTTGCAAAACTGCTCGGCGAAGGCCTGCCCGACACCCCGCTCGCTCTCGATCTCGATGGCAACCCGGACTTGCCAGCCAGCCTCGTGTCGGGTGTCGCCCTCATCCTCTCCGACATCAGCCGCACCGCTCCGCTCGCCATCGATCCGGCAGGCGCTCGCTGGACCAACGATCACCCCCTGCCCGACACCGCGGCGAGGGCCCTTGACGGCAACCCCGAGGCCGATGGCCGCAGCGCCATGATCGGCCTCATCGCCGCCCATGCCCGCAGCACCGGATGGGCATTGCAGGCGCAAGGGTCGGGTGTCGCCTTCGTCCAGGCCTGAGGGCGTCAGCGCTCGCCCGCCGGGCCGCGCGGCACGCTGAGAATCCGCACGATCCCCCGCAGCGTCCGCACCTCGCCCTCGCTGAACTGCGGCCGCGTGAGCAGGTTGCGCAGCGTCAACCGCGCTGCTTCGGGCCGGCCGGGCGCCGGGCTGTAATAGCGGTTGGCCACCAGCCGCGCATCGATGTCGGAAATCAGATTCTCCAGCTCCGCCATCGGCGCCGGACCGCTGTAATGTTGCAGCGCCTCGGGCACCATCGTGTCGGCCTGCCGCATCCACTCATAGGCGCACACCACCACCGCCTGCGCCAGATTGAGCGAGGCGTGCTCGGCGCTGGTCGGGATGGTGCACACGGCATGCGCCACTGCCAGGTCCACTGTCTCCAGCCCGGTGCGCTCCGGCCCGAACAGCAGCCCGCCCGGCAGCTCGACGGCGCGCAGCTCCGCCACCGCCCGCTCGGGCGTCACCACCCGCCGCGTGATCGGCCGCATCAGCATCGCGGTGGCAAACACCAGGTGCAGATCGGCACAGGCCTCGGCCACCGAGCCGAACACCCGTGCGTCGTCGAGGATCGCATCGGCCCCGCTCGCCGCCGGCCCCGCATCGGCATTGGGCCAGCCGTCGCGCGGGTTCACCAGCCGAAGGTCGGTCAGCCCGAAGTTCATCATCGCGCGCGCCACCGCGCCGATGTTCACTCCAAGCTGCGGGCGGACCAGAATGACCGCCGGAGGTCGATGCGTCATGCTGCGGGGTCAGCCGGCCGCGTCACATCCGCCAGCGACCCCACGAACGTTTCGAAATCGCGCGCCTCGCGGAAATCGCGATATACGCTGGCGAAGCGGATATAGGCCACCGGATCGAGCGCCTGCAGCCCCTCCATCACCATCTCGCCGAGCGTGCCGGCATCGATTTCGGACTCGCCGATCGATTCCAGCCGCCGCACCACGCCATTCACCATCCGCTCGATCCGATCCGTCTCGATCGGCCGCTTGCGACAGGCAATCTCGATCGAGCGCGCGAGCTTGTCGCGGTCGAACACCTCGCGCTTGCCGCTCTTCTTCACGATCACCAGCTCGCGAAGCTGGATCCGCTCGAAGGTGGTGAAGCGCCCGCCACATGCCGGGCACTGCCGCCGCCGCCGGATCGCCGCCCCATCCTCGGTCGGCCGGCTGTCCTTCACCTGGCTGTCGTCATTCCCGCAAAAAGGGCAGCGCATCAGTTCTTCTTCGTGATCGTACGCAAATACCCCAGTCCAGCACCCACGACCCCACCGAAGATCGTCCCCACGAACGGCACCACCAGCCCGAGCGCCGCCCCGGCCGCCGCACCCGTCGCCATATTCTTGCCGAGCCGCGTGCTCCACACCTGCTTCGCGGTGTCGCTCGCCTGCTTCGCCGCATCGCTCGCCATCGCCTGTCGCGCCAGTGCGCCGGCCTTGTCATAGGCCTTTTCGCCCACTTCGGAGACCTTCTTGCCGGTGTCCGAATCCATGAAGCGCTTGCCTGCCTCGGCGGCATCGCCGGCAAGTTCCTTCGCCTTGGCCGCTGCCTGCTTCGCGGTGTCGCTGGCCATGGCCTCGCGCCCCAGCGCCTCGGCCTTGGCAAAGGCGTTTTCGCTGGCTTGCGCCACCTTGCGGCCAGTCTCGCTGTCGAGCAGCTTGCGACCGGCCTCGGTCGCCTCTTCGGCCAGCTTGTCGATCTTGTTCGGCTCGGGTGCCTTCGGCTCGTCCATACCGCTCATGTCGCGTCTCCTCAGCCTGCCGGATAAATGGGAAAGCGCGCGCAAAGCGCCCGCACGCGGACATTGACCGCCTTCTCCACCTCGGCGTTGCCATGCTCCCCGTTCGCCGCCAGCCCGTCAAGCACATCGGCGATCATGTCGCCGATCGCTGCAAACTCGGCCTGGCCGAAGCCGCGCGTCGTTCCCGCCGGCGAGCCCACCCGGATGCCGCTGGTCTTGGTCGGCGGCAGCGGATCGAAAGGCACGCCATTCTTGTTGCACGTGATCCCGGCACGCTCGAGCGCCTCATCGGCTTCCTTGCCGTTGATGCCCTTTGGCGTCAGGTCGATCAGCGCCAGATGCGTGTCGGTGCCGCCCGCCACCACATCGCAGCCGCGCGCCACCAGCTTCGCCGCCAGCGTCTGCGCATTGGCGATCACCCGGGCGATATAGTCCTTGAACTCGGGCTGCAGCGCCTCGCCGAACGCCACCGCCTTGGCAGCAATCACATGCATCAGCGGGCCACCCTGCAGCCCCGGGAACACCGCCGAATTGAGCTTCTTGCCGAGCGCCTCGTCATTGGAGAGAATCATGCCGCCGCGCGGCCCCCGCAGCGTCTTGTGCGTCGTCGTCGTCACCACATGCGCATGCGGCAGCGGCGAGGGGTGCAGCCCGGCCGCCACCAGCCCCGAGATATGTGCCATGTCCACAAGGAAGGTCGCCCCCACCTTGTCGGCGATCGCACGGAAGCGCGCAAAGTCTATCACGCGCGGATAGGCCGAGCCGCCGGCGATGATCAACGTCGGCCGGTGCTCGAGCGCCAGCGCTTCCACCGCATCATAATCGATCAGCTGGTCCTCGCGGCGCACGCCATATTGCACGGCGTTGAACCATTTCCCGCTCATCGCCGCCTTGGCACCATGCGTCAGATGCCCCCCGGCATCGAGGCTCATGCCCAGGATCGTGTCCCCCGGCTTCGTGCACGCCAGCATCACCGCGCCATTGGCCTGCGCCCCCGAATGCGGCTGCACATTTGCCCAGGCGCACCCATAAAGCTGCTTCGCACGGTCGATCGCCAGCTGCTCCACCACATCGGACGGCGCGCATCCCTGATAGTAGCGCTTGCCGGGATAGCCTTCGGCATATTTGTTGGTGAACACCGATCCCTGCGCCTCGAGCACCGCGCGGCTGACGATGTTTTCCGACGCAATCAGTTCGATCTGGTTCTGCTGCCGGTCGAGCTCGGCCGCCACCGCCGCCGCCACCGCCGGGTCACCGCTGGCAAGCGGCGTGTCGAAAAAGCCCGAGGCTTCCATCAGCGAAACAGGATTGGTGCTCATCGATTCACTCCTCGAACGGGCCCGAGCCCAGTTTTGACACGCGGGCGGCGTGGCGACCACCCTCGAATTCCGTGGCCAGAAACTCGCGCACGCAATCGCGCGCCACATCGATGCCGATCAGCCGGCTGCCGAGTGCGATGCAATTGGCATCATTGTGCTGCCGCGCCAGCCGCGCCATCAGCCCGCTCGACACCAGCGCGCACCGTGCCGCGGGGTTGCGGTTGACCGCAATCGAAATGCCGATGCCCGAGCCGCACACCGCAATGCCGCGCGCCGCCCGGCCATCGGCAAGGGCAACCCCGAGGGCCGCGCCGAAATCCGGATAGTCCACACTCGCGTCGCTGTCGGGCCCCAGGTCGAGCACCTCATGCCCGGCTGCGCGCAGCTCACTCGCCAGCACGGTCTTCAGCGCATGGCCGGCATGGTCCGAGGCAAGGGCGATGATGGACAAGAGCGGCGAATCCGAACCGTGGTGACTCGCCGTGCTTTAGGCGCGGTCGACATGAATGTCATGCCCCCAGGATGCGTTCGGCAGTCAGACAGGCCAGGTGGTGCCGGGTCGGTACTCCGTTCCTATTTCCTGTTCCTTGAGGCCAAGTGCCTTGGCGACTTCCTTCTTCTTGGCGAAGCGGGCAGTCACATGCATCGATGTGATACCCTGCCGCATTCTGCCGATGCCATAGGCGCCAGGCTCGTTCGATTTGACGATGACTTCGATCGCGTGCGCCGCTTCCCCGGCGAAAGCAGCATTCTCGAAATCGATGTGCCCGCGCGTCCTGATATTCGTCGCCGCAGTGTCGTCGAGATCATAGGCAATCAGCCAGGCATTATTGGAAATAGCCGAACCGGGTCTATAAGCCTGCTGAAGGTCGAAAACCCACATCGCCGAACCATTGTGTGACATGAGTTTCTGTCCGACAGCTGTAGGTGCGTGCTGCCGTGGAACCCAGCGAACCAATGTCCACACAGCCTTTTCCCCCGCCAACACAGTATTCGCACACAATATAAATGCGCGCGTCCTGTCCGGCAAGCATTTTTGAAATCCAGCAGCGCCAGAAATCAGCGTTATTCGAAGCTCAGGTCACCGCTGTCGGGCTCGCGCAAGTGCAGTGCGATCGCATCGTCGGTCACATCCTCGAGCCGCGACGGAGACCAGCGCGGATTCCGGTCCTTGTCGATCAGCTGCGCCCGAATGCCCTCGAAGAAGTCATGGCCATGCCGGATCTGGCAGACCATCCGATATTCGGTCTGCAGCGCCTCCTCGATCTCGGCATCGGCGGCCATGCGCAGCCCCAGCAGGCTGAGCTTGCACGAGGTGGGGGACATGCGGCGGATGATCGCCGCCTGCTCCTGCGCCCAGGCATCGCCGCCATCGAGCGACGCCAGGATGTCCTCCACCCGGTCATGCCCGAAATGATAGTCGATGCCATCGCGAAAGGCTTCGAGCGGTGCGGCCCCCGCCGGATCATCGAGCGCCGCCAGCACTTCTTCCACCGGCTCCTCCGCCTTCGCCAGCAGGTCGCGCAGCACGTCCAGCCGATCCACCGGCACGAAATGCGTGGCGATGCCGGCGTGCAGGCAATCGGCCGCCTTCAATTGTGCCCCCGTCAGCGCCAGCCAGCTGCCCACCTCGCCCGGCAGCTGCGCCAGCGCATGCGTGCCGCCCACATCGGGGATCAGCCCGATGCCGGTCTCGGGCATCGCGAACACCGTCCGCTCGGTCGCCACCCGGTACGGGCCGTGGATCGAAAGCCCCACGCCGCCGCCCATGGTGAACCCGTCCATCAGCGCCACATAGGGGATACCCAGCCGCGCGATCGCCTGGTTGAGCCGATACTCGTCATGGAAAAAGCCTTCCCACAGCGCCTGGTCGTCACGACCCTCGCGGCCGAGAAGCGCCACATCTCCGCCGGCGCAAAAGGCGCGGTCCCCCGCCCCCTCGATCACCACCAGTTCCGCACCCTCCGCCGCCGCGGCGAACAGCGCCCGGTGGATCGTCAGCGCCATCGGCCGGTTGAGCGCGTTGAGCGCCTTCGGCCGGTTGAGCGTGATCCACAGCGCGCGCCCCCGCCGCTCGATCAGGACTTCAGGCTGCACGTCAGGCTGCACGGGAAGATCGTCGGTCATTTGCGCTCCACGAGATTGGGGGCTGTCGTCGCCGGGATCGGCACAGCACTTGTCGTCAACCGCGCCAGCAGCGTCCCGGCCTCATCGAAAAGATCGGCCTCCATGAAGGCGATGCGCTTGCCGAGCTTGAGACACCGCCCTTCGGCAAACAGCGGCACCCCCGATTTCGCCGGCGCAAAGAAGCTCGCCTTCAACTCGATCGTCGGAATGCCGATGCGCTCCCCCGATTTGACGATCGCCGCAAACGCCGCCGCATCATCGAGCATCGCCACCACGAAGCCGCCCTGCACATGCCCCATCGGGTTGCAGCATTCCGGGCCGGGCTGGAACTTCATCCGCACCCGCCCCGCCGCACTGTCCACCTCGAGGAGCTCCTGCCCGAGTAGAATGGCAGTCGGCGGCACGAACTTGTTCATCCGCTCGAGCAGCTCGGCATCGGTCATCGCCATCAAAGCACCTCGGTTCGCATCAGTCCAAAGCCTTGGAGGGCCGGTGCCAACCGGTCAACCTGTGCATCCGCGCGGGTGAACACTGCAAAGCCTCCCCCCGGCCCGTCTTCATCGTCACCCAGCAGCACCTTCACCCGCCGCGCAATCCCGGGCCCGCCGTCATCGAAGCCCAAGCCCGGAAAGCCCAATTCCACCCCGGCCTGCGCCAGTTCCGGCTGCAACAGCGGAAAATGCGTGCACGCCAGCACCACCCGGTCCATCCGCTCGCCGCCGGGTTGCGAGGTCAGCCCCGCCAGCTCGGGCGCCACATCCGCCGCCGTCACTGCCTCGCCGGCAAGCTTCGCCTCGGCCAGTTCGACCAGTCGCGCCGAGCCATGCCGCAGCACCAGGCAATCGGCTGCAAACTCCGCCGAAAGCCGGTCGACATAGGTCTGCCGCACCGTCGCCTGGGTCCCCAGCACGCCGATCACCCGGCTTCGGCTGGCAAGGGCAGCCGGCTTGATCGCCGGCACCGTCCCCACCACCGGCACATCGAGCGCTGCGCGCACATGCGCCAGCGCAATCGTCGAGGCCGTGTTGCACGCGATCACCACCAGCCGCGGCCGATACCGCTCCACCAGCCGCCCCAGCAACGCCGGCACCCGTGCGGCAATCTCCGCCTCGCTCTTCGTCCCATAGGGAAAGCCGGCATTGTCCGCCGCATAGACCACCGGCACCCCCGGCAGCAGCCCCCGCACCGGACGCAGTACCGACAGCCCGCCCACGCCCGAATCGAACATCAGAATTGGCGCTTGGTCAGCCACTGGCATCGGCCCCTGTCGGTCTCGGCAACAGGCCACCCTTGGCCCGCCCGCCCTCTTAGCCCGCCCGCCCCCTTAGCCCGCCCGCCCGCGTCCGTCATCCGGCCAATGCATCCGCCCGCGGCTCATCGATTTGAAAAGAATTATCGTCATGCTACCTTAAGTTGGGAAAACAGCGTTTTTTTTGCGTCGCTTCAAGGGGGCATCACCATGATCCGCACACCATTGGCAGCCGCAACGCTTGCGCTCTCCGGTCTTGCAATCCCGTCCGCATCGTTCGCTACCACAACCATTTCCACCAGTGCGTTTACCGTGTTCACCGATCTTCGCGACGTCACCACCGAGGGTCTGAGCATCGGCCCGATCGCCAAGGTCGAGGGCACCACCTCCCCCGGCTATGACCTTTCGAGCGCCGGCGATGTCTCCATCACCCAGATCCTAGGCCCGGTCGGCACGGTCATCGCCGGCTATGATCTAGTCACAGGCGCTGGTGTCGCGGTCGCCAGGGCCAATGGCACCACGCCGTTCGACACCTCGTTCGGCAGTGGCGGCGCTGCTGTCGGCGGGGTCAGACTCGACGTCTCGAGCGCCTTGGTCGGCATGCAGGCCAATTTCGCAGTCACCCTGCGCGCCGCCACTATTGCATCGGAAACCACCGTCACCCGCATCGGCGATGTCGCAACCCTCACCGGCACCTCGACATTCTCCAATCTCGATCTTGCCGGCCCGAGCCCCTTCACTCTGAACCTAGGTGCCAATGCGCAGATCGATCCCAATTTCGTCGCCTTCGATGCCGGCGGCCTGCGCATCATCCTCAACGAGCAAACCCTCACCGGCAACGGCACGACCAGCCAGTCGCTCGTCACCAACGCCATCCGCATCGTGTTTTCCGACTATATCCTCGGGGACCGTGCCATCACCGGGGACGTCATCTTCGCCCAGTCGCGCGCCACCATCGATATCCTGCCGTCCGCCGTCATCCCCGAGCCCGCAGTCTGGCTGCAGCTCATCGCCGGCTTCGGCCTCGCCGGCCTCATCGTCCGTCGCAGGCGCACGGCCCCGCAGCATCAAGCATAGCCGCTTGCTCCCCCACGGCAGCTCGGCTAGCCGCTGGAGCCGTGGGGCCACTCAAAACCGTCATCCGCCATCCGCTCGCCAGCCTGCGGCTCGCCTTGCGCGTCGCCGCCCTGCTCGTCGCCCTCGCCATCACCCTGCCCGGCCATTGGCTCGCCAAGCCCCCCTCCCCCTGGCCCCGCCGCTTCCTCGCCGCCACGTCGCGAATCCTGGGTGTCCGCATCACGTCGCAAGGCCGACCGCTGCTCCACGATGTCTTCCACGTCGCCAACCACATCGGCTGGATCGACATCCCCATCCTCGCCAGCCTCACCGGCACCGCCTTTGTGGCGCAGGACAAGATCCGCGATTGGCCGATCGTCGGCTGGCTCGCACGCCTCAACAACACCGTCTTCGTCTCGCGCACCGATCGCCGCAGCGTCGGCACCCAGGTCGAGGAACTCCGCGCCGCCCTTGCCGAACGCCAGCCGGTGGCGATCTTTCCCGAAGGCACCACCACCGATGGCCGCAGCCTGCTGCCCTTCAAGCCCGCACTGTTCGCCGTGCTGATGCCGCCACCACGGCGCATCGTCATCCAGCCCGTCGCCATCTGCCTCGACGATACTGGCCGCGATCTCGCCTGGATCGGCGAGGAAACCGCTCCCGAGAACGCATGGCGCGTCTTCACCAGCCCCCGCCCCATCCATTGCCACCTGCGCTTCCTCGAACCCTTCGACCCCGGCGACCACCCCGATCGCAAGACCATCGCAGCCCAGGCCCGCACCCGCATTGCCGCAGCACTCGCCGAACATTACGGCCATCCGGTCCCGTGACAGCCCCGCGGCCACGCGCTAACAGCAACGCATGACCTACCCAGCCACCCGCCTCCGCCGCACCCGCTCCGCCCCCTGGAGCCGTGCGCTGCACGCCGAGACGATCCTGCGCCCGTCGGACCTCATCTGGCCGCTGTTCGTGACCGAAGGCCGCGGCGTCGTCGAGCCGATCCGCACCATGCCCGGCGTCAACCGCCTCTCGGTCGACAAGCTCGCCGAAGCCGCGGCGCAAGCCGTGTCGCTCGGCATCCCCTGCATCGCCCTCTTCCCCAACACCCAGGCCGATCGCCGCAGCGAAGACGGCGCCGAAGCCCTCAACCCCGACAATCTCATGTGCCAGGCGATCAAGGCCCTCAAAAACGCCCAGCCCGGCCTCGGCGTCCTCACCGACGTGGCGCTCGATCCCTACACCAGCCACGGCCATGACGGCCTTCTGGCGGAGGACGGCCGCATCCTCAACGATGCCACCATCGAAGTCCTCATCGGCCAGTCCCTCAACCAGGCGCGCGCCGGCGCAGACATCATCGCCCCCTCGGACATGATGGACGGCCGCGTCGGCGCCATCCGCGACGGCTTGGAAGGGGAAGGCTTCGATCTCGTCCAGATCATGGCCTATTCCGCCAAATATGCCTCGGCCTTCTACGGCCCGTTCCGCGATGCCGTCGGCTCCAGCGGCCATCTCAAGGGCGACAAGAAAACCTACCAGATGGACCCCGCCAACGCCCGCGAGGCGCTGCGCGAAGTCGAGCTCGACATTCTCGAAGGCGCCGACTCGGTGATGGTCAAGCCCGGCATGCCCTATCTCGACATCATCCGCAGCCTGCGCGACGCCTTCGACGTGCCGATCTTCGCCTATCAGGTGAGCGGCGAATACGCGATGCTCGAAGCCGCCGTCGCCGCCGGCGTCCTCGACCGCGACCGCGCCGTCCTCGAAACCCTCACCGCCTTCAAGCGCGCCGGCTGCTCGGGCGTCCTCACCTACCACGCCCCGCTGGCGGCCAGATTGCTCGGCTGAAGCCGGCGACACCACGCGCGGTTGCGGCGCTGCGCATCGCAGGCTAGGCGCACCCGATGCGTGTTCCCGCCGCCTTGCGCGATGAAAGGTCCGGCCGGGTACTGGCATTCCTGCTGGTGCTGCTCATCCACGTCGGGTTGGCACTGCTCATCCTCCTCCTCGGCCCCACCATCAAGCTCGCCGAAATGGGCCGCAACGCCATCGAGGCCTTCAACATCCCCGCCCCCGAAGCTGAGCCCGAAGCCGAGCCCGAGCAGGCCGAGCCGCCACCCCCGGCCGCAGCGCCAACCCCGCAGCCCAGGCCGACCCCCCAGCCCGCCCAGCTCCCCACCATCGACGCCCCCGCGCCGCCGATCGATCTCGGCGTGCTGCCGATCGAGCTCGATATACGCAAGATCCCCAACCGCCGGGTCGAGCAGGAAGTCGCCGAAGCCGAAGCCGAAACCAACCAGCCCGACAGCAAGGTCGTCAGCACCGGCCGCGTCTATGGCCCCTCGCTCAACAGCACGCCCTCGTTTCTGGCGGGCAAGACGCTCTATGCCGCCGAATGGCACCGCGAGCCCACCGACGCCGAACTCGCCTTCTACCTGCCGAAAACCGGCATCCCCCGCGGCGCCTGGGCCACCGTCGCCTGCCGCACCGTCGCCAATTTCCGCGTGGAAGACTGCCAGGAAATGGGCGACAGCCAGCCCGGCTCGGGCCTGTCGCGCGCCATCCGCAACGCCGCCTGGCAGTTCCGCGTGCGCCCGCCCCGCGTCGATGGCCGGTACAAGGTCGGCGAATGGGTGCAGATCCGCATCGATTTCACCGAGCCGCCACCAGCCGGCTAATATTGGCCATAACGCCCCTGCACCGTCTCCAGCAGCGCCGCACTGTCATAGCCGATGCCATCCTTGAACACGATCTCGACATTCTCGATGTCGTCGATCCGCCGCGACGGGTCACCCTTCACCAGCACCAGGTCCGCCACCTTCCCCACCGCAATCGATCCCAGCGCTGCGTCCACCCCCAGATAGATCGCCCCGTTGAGCGTGCCGATCCGGATCGCCTCCAGCGGCGAGAAACCGGCATCCACCAGCAGCTCGATCCCGCGCTGGTCCCCGAAGCCGGGCAGCACATGCCCCGCCCCCGTCGGGTCCGGCCCCGCGATCAGCAGTCCGCCCGCCGCCACGAATGCCCGCTCGAGCGCCATGCCATTCCGCCATTGCAGCGCCCCCGCCGCCGCACGCTCGGGCGTAAACATCAGCGCGGCCAGCCGCGGATAGAGGTAATCGGTCCGCGCCTGCGGTGTCATTACCGCCAGTTGCCTGGGCGACAGCGGCCGCGGCTTCGCCCCGCGCGGCTCGAACACCGGCAGCGTCGAGGTCAGCGCCACCCGCTTCGCCACCAGCGTGGCAATCAATTCCTTGGCTGCCACCGAGTCCGCCGTCATCGCCGACAGCGTCGGCCCGCCACTCGTCGGCGGGCACACATCGGGCACCTTGCCGGGGTCGCCGCCGGTGTTGGCGAAAAAGCCATGCTCCAGATTGTCGATGCCGAGTGCGGCCGCCTCGGCATACGTCACCGCGCACAAATGCCCCGTCACCTTGATGCCCCGCGCATGCGCCGCCGCAATCGCCGCCGCCAGGCTCGCCCGGTCGATGAACATATAGGCCTTGAACGAGGTCACCCCCTGGTCCGCCCAGTAATTTACCATCGCCGTCGCCGCCGCCGGGCAGTTCAGCCGCCCCATCTGCACGAACGGGCTGCCCATCCCCTCCAGATAGGGTGCGGTCACATCCATGCGCGGCCCCGGCAGCCGCCCCGCATCGATCTCGGTCTTCATGTTGAGGTCGGAAAAGGGCTCGACACTGCCGCCGGTGCGGATCGTCGTCACCCCGCCCGCCAGATACAGGCGCGGCGAGGAAAACGCCATCTGCGGGATGATCAGCGGC
This sequence comes from Polymorphobacter multimanifer, assembly GCF_014205635.1. Classification (GTDB taxonomy): domain Bacteria; phylum Pseudomonadota; class Alphaproteobacteria; order Sphingomonadales; family Sphingomonadaceae; genus Sandarakinorhabdus; species Sandarakinorhabdus multimanifer. The sequence continues at coordinate 10,017 of NZ_JACIIV010000014.1, read as the reverse complement.
GGCTCGGATTTCAGCGCCGCATCGAGGTTGGGGCGGCTGATGTAATATTGGTGGTCGTGCATGCCGATCAGCCCCGGCATCAACGATCGCCCCTGCCCGTCGACCTGCCGATAGCCCGCCGGCACCGGCGCATCGCCCGCCTGCACCGCCATGATGCGATTGCCCTCGATCAGCACCGTGCGGTTCGCCATCGCCGGCGCCCCGGTGCCATCGATCAAATTCACATGCACGATCGCGGTGCGCCCAGCCGGAACCTTCACGAACGGGGCCACCGCCGGCCCCGGCACGGCGGCCGGCGGCAACAGCCGCGCGCTCATGTCGAGCTTCGCCGGCCCCGCCGCCCCCAGCAGCACCGCCCCCGCCAGCACCAGAACCATCCACATCGACATAATCCCGACCCAACTTGAACCCCACCCCTGCATCGCCTAACGCAAAGCGATGAGCAAGATCCGCGCCGCCATCCTCGGAGCCTCCGGTTACACCGGCGCCGATCTCGTGCGCCTCGCCCTCACCCACCCCGAGATCGAGATCACCGCACTCGCAGCGGGCAGCAAGGCCGGCCAGTCAATGGCCGCCATCTGGCCGCACTTCACCCCCTATGCGCTGCCGCCGCTCACCGCGGCCGAGGCGGTGGACTTCGCCGCTGTCGATGTCGTCTTCGGCTGCCTGCCGCACGCCGCCTCGGCGCGGCTGCTCGGTACGATCAATGAAGCCACCATCATCGACCTCTCGGCCGATTTCCGCCTGCGCGATGCCGCCACCTATGCCGAATGGTATGGCGGCGAGCACCCTGCCCCGCATCTGCTCGAAAGCGCCGTCTACGGCCTCACCGAATTCGCGCGCAGCGAGCTCCCCGGCGCCCAGCTCATCGCCTGCCCCGGCTGCTACCCCACCGCCGTGCTGCTCGCCCTCACCCCGCTCCTCGAATCCGGGTTGATCGGCGCAGAGCGCATCACCATCAACGCGCTGTCGGGCGTGTCAGGGTCGGGCCGTGGCCTCAAGGAAGCCAATCTCTTCGCCGAAGTCGCCGAAGCGGTGCACCCCTATGGCCTCGGCCACCACCGCCACATGCCCGAAATCGAGCAGCAACTCGCCCTCGCTGCCGGCGCTCCCGTCACCATCAGCTTCACCCCGCATCTGGTGCCCATCAACCGCGGCGAGCTTGTCACCTGCATCGTCGAGCTTGCTGAAGGCCAGACCCACCTCAGCCTGCGCGCAGCGCTTGCGGACCGCTACGCCCATGAGCCGTTCGTCCACCTCCTTCCCGAAGGCCAGGCCCCTGCCACCCGCATGGTGCGCGGCTCCAACCACGCCGTCGTCAACGCCTTCGCCGATCGCATCCCCGGCCGCGCCATCGTCGCCGCCGCCATCGACAATCTCGTCAAAGGCTCGTCGGGCCAGGCCATCCAGAACATGAACGTGGCGCTCGGCCTCCCCGAAACCATGGGCCTCGAAGCCGCACCCTTGTTTCCATGATCGAAACCGAGCGCCTCATCTTGCGCAACTGGCGGGAAAGTGACCGATCCGAAGCCCACGCCATGGGGCGCGATCCGGCAGTCATGGAATATCTTGGCCCGCTTCAAAGCTGGGCAGATACGGATGCGATGATTGCAAGGCTGCAAGGCATAGCGGGAAAACATGGTCACAGTTTCTGGGCCATGGAGAGCCGAGACGATCAGCAGTTTCTCGGGTTCTGTGGCCTCAAGATTGCGCCTGAAGATATCCCTGGAATCGAAAACGCCATCGAAATCGGTTGGCGCCTGAGGCGCAGCAAATGGGGCCAGGGCTATGCCCGCGAAGCCGCTCAGGCCACCCTCGAATGGGGTTGGTCCAATCTTGCGGTGGATCGCATCATCGCAATCACCACGCCCGGCAACCATCGAAGCCAGGCCCTCATGCTTCGGCTCGGCATGGTCTACCGCCCCGATCTCGATTTCGACCATCCGAAACTGGCGATCGGCGATCCGCTTCGTCCGCACGTCACCTACGAAATCTTCCGCCCATGACCCTCCACCCCTTCAACGGCATCGGCCCCACCATCGACCCGAGCGCCTTTGTCGCCCCCGGCGCACAATTGATCGGCGATGTCACCCTCGGGCCCGACAGCTCGGTCTGGTACAATTGCGTGCTGCGCGGCGATGTCGAACGCATCACCGTTGGCGCCCGCTCCAATATCCAGGATGGGTCGGTAGTCCATGTCACCCGAAAGCGCCACGGCACCGAAATCCATGATGATGTGCTCGTCGGCCATATGGCGATAATTCACGGCTGCGTGCTCGAATCGCACAGCTTCATCGGGCTCGCCGGCATCGTCATGGACGCCTGCGTGATCGAAGCCGATGGCATGCTCGCCGCCGGATCATTGTTGCCACCCGGCAAGCGCATCGGCGCCGGTGAACTCTGGACCGGCCGCCCCGCCCGCTTCACCCGGGCGCTCACGCCCGAAGAAATCGCCCGCAATCGCGCCGGTGCTGCCGGCTATGTCGAACTGGCCCGGCAGCACCGCACGTCACTGGCAGGGCAGCGCTAGAGCGCCACCCGCCCGCTGTCACCCATGTCGGTCGGCTCGCCCGTGGCGGCCGTCACCAGCATCTTGATCCCCGCCATCACGGCATTTGGGCCATCCCAATAGTCCGCATCGTCGGCATGAAAGCCAATCAGCACGATCTTGGGATCATCGGGACCATCGAAATACTGCTTGAGCGGCGCGCTCCACAGCTCATGCACCTTGGCACGATCGACGACGACATTCGCACGCCCCATCAACGACACATAGCTGCCCTTGGCGCCATTGCTGAACGCCAGCGTCACATCTGAATCCGCCTTGAGGTCGGCCAGCTTGCTGGCACCCGTCTCGGTCATGAACCAGATAACCCGTTCGCCCTTCACGAACTGCGGGGACATCGGGTGCGAACGGATGCGGCTGCCTTCCAGGCTGGAGAAGGTGCAGACATGCTCACCTTCGATCATCTCGAAAATCTTCTCGGGCGTCATAACATCGGTCATTGCGAAAGCTCCTTCAGGCTGCTTTCCCAACCCCGCCGATCCGAATTGGTTCCCTGGGGCGTCGTCGGCCACGCTGCCGCCTGCGCCGCCGCCCAGGCGATCCAGGCATCGTCCTTGGCTATGGCCGTGTCGGCGGCTTGCGCGGCGGCACTGGCAACTGCGAAATCCACCCACCCGCCGGCCGCGCAAGCGGCGCCCTGAGCCGCGCCGGGGGGACCGGAAACGGCAGCTGCTCCACCTGCATCGGTGCCACCGCCACTGGCACCGGCTGCCGCCCAGCGCAGCCGGAGGTCATCATAACGGCGGCCGAGATCATCAAGGTCAGCCCCAAGCGCATGGTCGGTCTCCTTCGAAATTGCCCCTTGCCGGTCGGCGAGCGCCCGCACCAGCCGCCCCTGCACGGCGGCCGCTTGCGCCGCAGCTGCCTCGAACGCCGCCCGATCGATCGTGGATTGTGCCGCAGCGCCTTCGCGCCGCGCCGCGCCCAGCCGCCCTTCATGCCAGCGCGCCACGACCCAGAGCAGCAGCACGCCGCCGAACGCCATCCAAACCCAGCCCGGCACACGCCGCGCCAAACCCAGCATCCCCATCATGCCGATCCCCCATCGCCATTGCCCGAGGCCGAGAAGTCGGCCCCCATGAACCTCGCCGAGACCTGGCGCAGCGCCACCGTCATCGCGAGGCCGGTCAGCACCAGTCCGAGCAGCGCCAGCACTGCATAGAGCGCCGCGCCGATGATCCGCAGCCGCGCCGCCGCCAGCGCCGCCGGCCAGGGCGCGTTGAGCACGTTCCACGCGAGCCACACCGCCAGCGCGGTGAGCGCGAGGCCGGAGCCCGCAAACACCAGGGCCAGAACGGTTCGCCGCCAGTTGAAGTCGCGCACCAGCACATCCGTCCCCCGCCACAGGAAGACAGATAACCTATATGGTTCGTTATGTCAAGGTCTGATAACCGTCCCTGAGTTCGCGCTTGAGCACCTTGCCGATTTCGGAACGCGGCAACCTCTCCACCACGCGCAGATCGGCGAGCCGCTGCATCGCGCCCAGCCTGGCATTCGCCGCCGCCAGCAACGCCGCCGCATCCACCGGTCCATCCACCGTCACGAACGCGACCGGCGTCTCCCCCCAGCGCGCCGAAGCCACGCCGACGACCGCCGCTTCGCATACCCCGGGCAACCCCTCGACAACCCCTTCAAGGTCCGACGGATAGACGTTGAAGCCCCCTGAAATGATCAGATCCTTCTTCCGGTCCATCAACGTCAGAAACCCGTCGGCATCGAACCGCCCGATGTCCCCGGTCCGGATGAACCGCAGCCCATCAGGACTTTGCCACTCCGCCGCCGCCGAAGCCTCGGCCAGATTGTGATACCCCTTCATCATCGCCGGCGATCGCCCGACCACCTCCCCGGTCGCTCCCGCCAGCAGCTCGCAGCCCTCGTCATCGATCAGCCTGATGTCGGACCCTGCCGCCGGCTGCCCCACCGTCGCCAGCTTGTCCGGATGCAGGTGGCACGGCAGGATGCAGGTGCCACCCCCTTCGGTCATCCCGTAATATTCGGTCAGCCCGCCAGGCCAGCGCGCCAGCACCTCGGCCTTCAGCGCCGCCGAGAACGGCGCACTGGTACAAAACTTCGCGCGGTAGCTCGAAAGATCATGGCTGTCGAACGTCGGGTCCGCCATAAGCCGCTGATATTGCACCGGCACCAGCATCGCATGGCTCACCCGGTGCGCCACGCTCAGCGCCAGAAACGCCGCCGTGTCGAACTTCGGCAGCAGCACCAGCGTGCCCCCCAACCCCAACGTCGGGATCACGCTCACCAGCGTCGTGTTGGAATAAAGCGGCGTCGAAACCAGCGTCACGCTGTCCGCGCCATAGCCCTGCACGGCGCCGCGCTGGATATGTGCCCAGCGCATCGCATGCGGCTGCACGATGCCCTTCGGCCGCCCGGTCGTCCCGCTCGAATAGATGAGGTTGAAGGGCGCCGCCGGATCGATCGCCCGCACGGGAGGCGTCTCTCCCGTATTCGGCAACCAGTCGAGCAAACCCGCCACCTCGTCCGCCCCGAAGGTCACCACCGCCCCGGAATCCGCCACCTGCATCGCCAGTGCCTCGGCCCCCAGCTTGTCGGCGAGCGGTGCTACCGCATGGCCGGCCCTCAGCGCCCCCAGCCACAATGCCAGATACCAGGGGTGCATCGGGCTCGAAATTGCCACGACGCTTCCGGCCGGATGCACCGCCAGATGGCACGCCACCCGGTCCGTCAGCGCATCGAGCACCTGCCAGCTCACCCGCATCTCGCCCATGATGATTGCAACCTTTTCAGGCGTTTGCCCCGCATGGATGCGAACAAGATCGGGCAGGCTGGTGAATTGATCGGGCAGCATGATGGTCCTTCAAACAGCAACAACAGGCATGATCACGGATCGGCGCGGCGCGGTGATCACCGGCCAATGCCCGGCCAGCGCATCATCGAGCGCCGGATCGCCGGTGTCGAGGGACAGCATCGCCAGCCCCATCAGCTTTTCCGCCGAAGCCAGCACCTGGAAGCGCGCACCGCGCAGCACCCTGGCACTCAGCTGCTGGTTGCCGCGCCCCAGCAACACCCCCTGCCCGCCGATCACCCCCAGCAGCACCAGCGGGGGCATTTCCGCCGCCAGCGCCGCAAGCTCGTCTTCGCGCGCGTTCATCACCAGCGGCAACCCGAAGCCATAGGCATCCACCCCGAGCAGCGTCCCCCCCGGCGCCAGCCGGTCCTTCACCGCCAGCATCGTCGACCCGCAACCGATGAACGCCAGCGGCGTCGCCCGCACTGCATGCGCCGCCGCCGCACACGCCGCCGCCAGCGCTGCATCATGCCGCTGCGGCGCCGTCGCCTTCGCCGGCTGCACCAGCCCCGGCAGCACCGGCGTCGCCAGCGCCCCCAGCAACTGCGGCCGCCCGTCGCCGTCCCGGTCGACAACTTCGGCCATCCGCGTGGCAAACCCCGGCCGCAGCTGCGCCAACGCCGCTGCCACCGCGCGCGGGCTGCGGCCGAACACCGCGCTGTGCATCTTCACCCCCGCCGGCACCCCCAGAACAGGCAAATCCACCCCCAAAAGGTCCGTCGCCGTCCCGTCCCCGCCCGCAAAAACCAGCAATTCCACCCCCGCAGCCGCCATTGCCGCCCCCGCCGCGACCGTATCCGCCGCCCCGCTCGGCCCGGCGGCCCGATGCACCACCTGCGGCACCAGCCCCGCCGCCCGCACCGGATCCTCGCCCATCGCCCCCGCCGATGTCAGCACCTCATGCCCGCAGCCCTGCAGCGCCAGCGCCGCCCGCGCTCCTGCCCCTGCGACACCACCGCGCGCCAGCGCCAGCGTGCCCAGCGCGCCATCGCTCCCGGCCAGCCCCATGGGGCCGCCGATGCCTGCCACCGGGTTGACAATCAGGCCGATCCGCACGCACTCTCCTTTGTGCGGATAGCATATGTGCTGTTCGCTCTCAGCACAACAACGGCAAGGCCAAATGTCCAACGGCACCCATCCCTTCATGCCCAATTCGCCCCCCGCCCTGAAGGCGGAGCTGCTCGCCGAACTGGGCCTCACCGACGCCGAGCCGCTGTTCGCGCAGATCCCCGAGGCGCACCGTTTCCGCGGCGATCTCGGCCAGCCGCCAGCGCTGGCCGACGAAGTCTCGCTCCGCCGCCACCTGCGCAGCCTCATCGCCCGCAACCGCTCGGCGGAAGACACGCTCTGCTTCCTCGGCGGCGGCATCTGGCCCCATCACGTCCCAGCCGTCGTCGACGAGATCGTCGGCCGCTCGGAATTCCTCACCCCCGTCTGGGGCACGCCATCTTCCGATTTCGGCCGCAACCAGGCCTGGTTCGAGTTTACCAGCCAGCTGGGTTCGCTCCTCGAAATGCCGCTCGTCGGCCTGACGGTCTACAGCTGGGGTGCCGCCCTGGGCCATGCCGCACGCATGGCCGCGCGCATCACCGGCCGCCGCACCCTGCTGGTGCCCGCAGCGCTGTGCCCCGAGCGCCGCCTCGTCCTCGAAGGCTATGCCGCCAGCGCCGATCCTGCCGCCGCCATCACCATCATCGACATGCCGATGGCGCAAGGCCGCATCGATCTCGCCGCCCTCCCCGCCCTCCTCGGGCGCCATGTCGCCGCCGTCTATATCGAGAACCCCAACTGGCTCGGCCGCTTCGAGACAGATGCCGCCGCCATCGCGGCACAAGCCCGCGCCGCCGGTGCCGAAACCATCATCGGCGTCGATCCGGCCTCGCTCGGCCTTGTCGCCTCACCCGCAGCACTGGGGGCAGACATCGCCATCGGCTCGATCCAGCCGCTCGGCATCCACATGAACGCCGGCGGCGGCCTCGGCGGCTTCATCGCGAGCAGCGACGACACCGCCCATGCCGCCGAATATCCCACGCTCCTCAACTCGATCGCCGAAACCGTCGATGGCAGGATGAGCTTCGGCATGATGCGCTTCCACCAGTCGAGCTACGGCAGCCGCGAAGACGGCAAGGACTGGACGGGCAATTCGACCTATCTCTGGGCCGTCGCTGCCGCCGCCTATATGGCGCTGCTCGGCCCCCAGGGCTTCCACGATCTCGGCAGCGCCATCATCGGCCGCGCCCATACCGCCGCCCGCACTTTCGCCGCCGTCCCCGGCGTCAAGCTGCGCTGGGCCGACGGCTTCTTCAAGGAGTTCGTCCTCGAATATCCCGGCCGCAGCGTCACGCAAGTCAACGCTGCCCTGCTCGCCCATGGCGTCTTCGGCGGCCTTGAAATCGAGCCCCACGCCGCCCTGTGGTGCGTCACCGAAATCCACTCGGCAGACGATATTGCCGCCGCCGCTGCCGCACTCGCCGAGGTCCTCGCATGAAGCGCTACCACGCCCCCGTCTGGGATGAGCCGCTGATCATGGACATGGGCCGCCCCGGTCGCCGTGGCCAACTCTTCCCGCTCGAAGGCGCCGACGCCTCGCTCGTTCCCGAGGCGTTGCGCCGCGCAGCCCCTCCCGCGCTGCCGGAAGTCAGCGAGCCCGATGTGCTCCGCCACTATCTCAAGCTCTCGCAGCAGGTGCTCGGCATGATCGGCATCAGCCTGTTCGGCACCTGCACGATGAAATACAATCCGCGGCTCAACGAGGCGATGGCCGCGCTCCCCGGCATCCGTGATGTCCACCCGCAGCAATCGCCTGAAACCATCCAGGGCCTGCTCGACATCGTCTGGCGCTTCGACACCATGCTGCGCGGCCTTTCGGGCATGGACCGCTTCGGCTTCCAGGCCGCCGGCGGCGCCGATGCCGCCTGGACGATGGCCTGCATGGCACGCGCATACCATGCCAGCCGCGGCGAGGCCGGCCAGCGCACGCAGATGGTCACCTCGATCCAGTCGCACCCCTGCAACCCCGCCACCGCCGCCACCGCCGGCTTCGAAATCATCACCCTGCCGCTCGGCCCCAACGGCTATCCCACGCTCGAAAGCCTCAAGGCCGCAGTGTCGGACCGCACCGCTCTGCTGATGATCAACAACCCCGATGACATGGGCATCTACAACCCCGAAATCACCGAATGGGTGCGCATCGTCCATGAAGCGGGCGGACTCGCCTTTTACGATCACGCCAATTTCAACGGCGTCATGGGCAAGATCCGCGCCCGCGAATTGGGCTTCGATGCCTGCATGTTCATGCTCCACAAGACCTTTGGCGTCCCCAAGGGCGGCGGCGGCCCCGCCGTCGGCGCCTTCGGCTGCTCGCAAGCCCTCGCCCCCTTCCTCCCCGGCCCGCTGGTCATCCAGCAAGGCAAGGGCTTCGCGCTGGAAACCCCCGCCCACTCCATAGGCCGCGTGCGCGAATATATGGGCAATTTGCACCAGGTCGTGAAGGCCTATGGCTGGACTCGCGCGATGGGGGCCGAAGGCATCCGCGAAGCTTCGGACATTTCGGTCATCCTCAACAACTACATGGAAACCCGGCTGCTCAAGATCCCCGGCGTCACCAAATCCCACCCGCACATCACCGGCTGGCGCATGGAGATGACCCGCTATTCGCTCGAAGGCCTGTTCGAAGCCACCGGGGTGAGCGTCATGGACGTGCAGAACCGCATGGCCGATTATGGCATCGATGCCTTCTGGCTCAGCCACGAGCCCTGGATCGTCCCCCATCCCTTCACCCCCGAAGCCGGCGAAGCCTGGAGCCGCGAAGACATCGACACCTGGATCGACGTGCTCGCCAAGGTCGTCGAGGAATCGCATGCCGACCCGGAGATGGTAAGGTCCGCCCCCCATGCCCAGGCGGTCCGCAAGCTGTCGGATGCCGTGCTCGACGAAACCGGCGCCACCACCCTGCGCGCTTTCCGCGCCGAATAGACGCTCCAGCAATGGCTTGGCAGATCGTGCCAAGTTGCTGGATGGGTAGTTATTGCCATAAACGCCTGGTGCCAGCATCCACCCGCACCGTAATTGCCGCCGATAGCGCACGCCTCCCCCCACAAGCAATATCGGGACACTGGCCTTGCATGGCTGCGAGGCGGAAGAGGGGAGTCTCCAAGATGAACATATCGAAAATGTGCAAATTTGTGCTTGCGGGGGCAATGACCGTCACGATGTCGGCACCGGCACTTGCGGTCAACACGACATTTGCCCAGTTCGCGCAGCAATCGGCTGTGCGATTTGTCAGCTATCAGGCGCCAGGCGGTTCCAACACCCTGACGGTGAACGACGGACCAGTGTTCTTCATCGTGAATGCGTTCGGACCGCCGGGCATCTATTCGGCGCTCCTGAACATCTCCGCATCATCGTCAGCGCCGATCACCAACACTGGTCCCCAGTTCGAACAGGTTGGTTGGGGCGGCTCCTATTCGTTTACGAACGAAGGTGTGAATTATCTGACAGTCACGTTCAACAGCGCGATTGTCGATATCAATTGTGCACGGCGGTGACAAACCAGGCCATTGGATCGTCGGCGGCGTGTCGATGAGGGCGGTGTAAAACCCGGCCATTGGTTAGGCTTGTCCCTTTG